>CAZOTY010000001.1:0-158273 GCA_964582905.1 uncultured Spirochaetaceae bacterium
ACTCCTTTTTTGCCAAAAATTTAGATAGTTTGGTCATTGTGTATAGAAGAGTATAAGGGGTATACACACGTGTTAACAAGGAAAATTTAGCGTCTTTTACAAAATTTTCTCATAGATTATTACTGTTTTTTTGTGCGTTAGTTACAGTTTAACCATCGGCAAATTTTCTGAACTTTAATTACTGGAATGAAAAAGCTATGAGGTTTTTTAAAAATAGCTCATGTTTCTACACGAGCTAGTTAAGTAATAAAAGTCTTTTATATTTTATTAGTAGGCTATACTATATTTCCCAATCAGAATACATATGGGCTGATTGTTTTTTTGAAATAGGGAAATGCATTGAGGAAGCCTTATTTTGTTAAGCCTTCTAAGGTATGACCATCAGGAACTAAATCACTATTGAAAGTGTAGTAAGTTACATTGAGGGTTCTTCCATCTTTACTTATATAAAGTTCCCAGTTAAACATAATGTCATCTGCATTTTTCTGATAGATGATATATGATGCGGCAATTCCCTTCATTCCGTTTGCCTCTGGATAGGAGACACTGGAACTATCAGAGCTATAGGTTTCTTCTTCTTTGGTTTTTTCAATAAGCTTATTGTAAGTATCAATATATGTATTTCTCAGCGATACATCATTGACAAGAATATCATTTGAGGAAACAACAACTGTGTTTTCTCCTGATGCATCAGTCCAAGCTCCTATATACTTTGATGGAATGTCATAGTTATCCAATCCGCTCTTATTTGAAGTGCTATTATCACATGAAATAATTAAAGTTACGCTTGTAAGTACAAAAAACAGTGCCAGCAAAAGTTTTTTCATAGATCAATCTCCTTTTAAGATGTCTTATTGTAAGGACAAAGTATTCGAAAAACTAGACTTTGTATAGATGAGTAAAGTCAAATTTAACAGGAGTTTATTCTATTTCGTTCTGAACGAAAAATCCTTTATCTGAGTTTGTCAGGTGAAAACGGAATTTTACTGCATCTCCAAGCCATGCAGTCTCAGAATACTCAAGGGGCGTTCCATCCTCCATGGCAGATAATCCTTTTATCAATAGCAGAGGGACGTCCAGGGAGCATTTGAGGAGTGTGCTTTCAGACTGGGATGAGCGTACTACTTCAAATACATCATCTACCGTTTTTGCTTTTATTGAGTATGATTTCTCCAAAGTATCTGAAAGAGAGTTATTTATCATATCGTTTTCCAGAAAACCTGGGAGCAGACAGGAAGGCAACCAGCTTTTGCAGATTGCTATCGGACGTTTATTCAGGTAAAAGATCCGCTTTATAAAAATTGCCCTGTCATTATCATCACTGAGTTTAAGGAGGTTCTTTATGCTTATATACACAGGAGAGACTTCAATTTTTTCAAGAACCTTTGCAGTAACTTCATTCCCGTCAGAAGAGTCGAGAGTTGCAAGCTTATAGTTTAGTTTATGTACAAATGGGTTTGGCTTTGTTCCAAGAATACGGGCTCTTTTGCCACGTGAACGTTCTATTATCTTATCTTTTTCAAGTTCAGCAAGTGCCTGTCTGAGGGTAACTCGGCTGACGCCATACTCCTTAATCAGGGAATTCTCTGAGGGAAGGAGATCATTAATCTTCCATTCTTTCCTGTTTATCCTTTCCACAAGGTCATTCTGTACTTGATAATAAACTGGTAATGGAGAATTCCTATCAATCATAGCATCACACTTTTTATCCGATAATAAATTATCTTTATCCTTTACTCCACCCCTATTAAAAAAATTAAAAATTTTCCTGAAAAGGGATGAATAAAATAACTCTTTGATGTAATAATAAAAGTTGTATTAACTTTAATACAAGAATACAAGTTTCCAAACTTAGTATTCAAGCAAAAACGAACTATGAAAGATAAGAAATATAACAAAGTTTTAGGTGTCCTATATGGAATGGCAACGGGAGATGCGTTAGGAGTTCCTTCATCCTTTTTGACGCAGAATCAGATTAAGGAAGGCTGGGGTTGGATTGATACTTTCTATCCGCCTGAGGAAGGACACATCTTCCATGAAGGGTTAAAGGCAGGGGAGTATACAGATGATACAGAACAGGCCCTGGCATTGATAAAAGCATTCAAAAAAGACAGAAAAGTAGTTCCTCAGGATGTTGTTGCTGAGATTCTTGCTTGGGCAGAAAGGGTCAAGGACAAATACAAGAGTCCGCTTGGACCAAGTACGGAAAGAGCATTGAAGGCTATTAAGGCCGGTGCTGATATCAATAAATCAGGACGGTATGGAAATACAAACGGATCTGCTATGAGAATCTCTCCAATTGGAATCATACATGGTCTGAAAGATACAAGCCTTGAGGAGTGTGTCAAGGATGTATATCAAACATGTATACCTACTCATAACACAACAGTCTGTGTCGCATCAGCCTCTGCAATAGCCTGGGCAATTGCCGTTTCCCTGCGTGGAGAAAAAGACATTGATAAAATAGTCCATGAGGCAGCAAAGGCAGCCGATGAAGGTGAAAAGTACGGTTATCCGATTGCATCCCCAAAGGTAAGCAAGAAAATTCTCTGGGCTTATGATCTTATAAAAAAGAATATGGATAATCCACAAAAGGCTATGTCTGATTTATATGATTATTTTGGGGGCGGTGATTTGGCTGCTGATTCCATTCCGATTGCAGTAGCTCTTTTTGCACTCGGTAAGGGAAATGTTAAAGCTGTAAATGAGTACTGCGTAAATCTCGGTGGGGACTGCGATACCAATGCAGCTATGGCTGGTGCAATTGCCGGTGCATACAGCGGAGTTGAAACAATACCGTCATCCTGGATAGAAACAATTGAAAATGTTAATAAGGTCAACATGCCTCAGTATGCAGATGACTGCTTTGAAATTGCAGAAAATTGGGAAGGCGCAAAATAATGGACAGTAAAGAAGCCCGATTCATCATCTGGGAAAAGCTTAGAAAGGTCGCCAAGCCTGACTCCCGCTTCAGCTGGGAATTCAGTGAATTTATTACAGATTATGAAGGAAGTGAAAATTGTACCAAAATCCTTACTTCTACAGACATATACAAAAATAGTAATATAATTTTCGTCACTCCGGATAATAATCTGGAAACTTTGCGGGAACAGATAATAAGGGATAAGAAAACACTTTTGATGACTAACTATGGAATTAAAAGGGGAGTTTTCGTTGTTTATCCTGGTTCTGTTCCAGAGGGAAAGGAAGAGTTGGCATCCACGCTTGACGGAGTACAGCGCTTTTGGCAGTTCAGAACCCTTAGTGAACTTAAAAGCGAATTTGATAGAATTGATGCTCTTGTTACAGGAGCATCTGCTATCACACCAAGCGGAATAAGATTCGGAAAGGGGCATGGATACTTTGATCTGGAGTGGGCTATGTTCTTCACCAAGGGTCTTGTCGATAAGACTACCCCGGTCTTTGCTGTCGGGCATGAGTGTCAGGTGATGGAAAGTGATGTACAGGTAAGGCCATATGACACTGCAATCGATTATATTGTCACCAACGAAAGATTAATAAAGACAAGAAATGAATTTCCGAAGCCGGAGATGGGAGTGATTTGGAGCTTGTTAGAAAAGGGGATGCTCGAACAGATTCCACCGTTGCAGGAGCTTTGGAGAGAAATCGCTTGTAAGTGAGGTACTATGAAAGCAGAAAAAAAGGTGGTTAAAAGGAAAGAAATTGTCTTTGATGCTGAGTATGAAAAGAGACTGAGGAGGCAGAGGATCTTTTCGAAAATAGAGCCTTTGTTATATCTGCTTCCCGCATTAGTTTTTTTCATTCTGTTTATCTATTATCCGTTTGCCAAAACCGTTGTCGGAAGCTTTTTTACAGTGGACTCATTCGGACGCTTTAAAAGTTTCGCAGGGCTTCGCAACTATGTGCATGTCCTGAAGGATCCGCGTTTCCATAAGGTATTCTGGAATACAATTATTTATACAATCCTATCTGCTCCTCTGAGTATTCTAATATCCCTTATACTGGCAATCATCGCAAATAAACCGACAAGGACAAGCCGCTTATACGAAACACTGTTTGCTCTCACAATGGCAATGAGTGTATCTGTAGCGGCTATGATTTTCAAACTTGCTTATAACCCAACAATCGGTGCCCTCAATTATATACTGCATACTAAAATCAACTGGCTTAACAACAATAAATGGGCAATGATTTCAATCAGTATGATTTCAGTATGGATGAATATCGGTTACAATTTCCTGTTCCTTCTGGCTGCAATACGTGGTATTGATCCGACACTTATTGAGAGTGCATCAATTGACGGAGCAAGGATAGTAAGGAAAACAACAAAGATCATATTGCCCCTGATTAGTCCGACTGTGTTCTTCCTGATTATCACATCGATGGCTAAGGATATGATGATGGCCTCCTTATCCCTTATTTTCACAAACAGTGGTTCAATTGCCACAACAGCAGATGTGGATACCATGATTTCATATATGTACAAGCAGGCCGTTAATAACCTTAATTACAATGATGGTTATACAACGGCCATTATTGCATTTGTAATAACCTTTGTTTTGATGGTAATCAGCTTCAGATTTGAAAAGAAGGGGGTATTCTACAATTGAGTAAAAAGCGCCTTTCAAGAAATACAGTGCTGTCTGTTGTCTATCAGATTTTCTGCATAGCACTTGGCATATTTATTATACTTCCGATTATATATGCCCTTCTAATTTCACTTATGCCGGCAAAGCAGATACTCAGACGACCACCGACGTTCATTCCAAAACCGGTAGTTTTCGATAACTATAAACTGGCAGTAAAGCTTACCCCCCTCGGTCGCTTTATGCTTAACTCCCTTTACATTGCTGTGGTTTCAAGTATTGTTAGGGTAGTAGCTGCATCAATGGCTGCGTATGCATTCAGTTTCTATAAGTTCAGAGGAAGAAACATACTGTTTATGATAATTATGGGGACAATGATGATTCCACAGGACGTAGTGCTTGTCACGAACTATCAGACAGTTGCGCATATGGGACTTATCAATACGTACCTCGGAATGATGATTATCTTCTTCTGCAATGCAACCAACATATTCCTGATGCGGCAGTATTTTCTATCATTCTCATTGACTATTAAGGAGGCTGCAGTCATTGACGGGTGCAATAACTTCCGTTTCTTTGTACAGATACTGCTTCCTTTATCTACACCAGTTATTTCAACAGTATTCATATCTTCATTTATCAGTATTTGGAACCAGTACCTCTGGCCGATGCTGGTAACAAATGAAAACTTGATGAGGACTGTTCAGGTAGGGGTTACAATGCTTAACTTCCCTGACGGAGTTGTATATGGCCCGATTATGGCAGCATCCATATTAATACTGCTCCCGACGCTCTTTGTCTTTGTGGTATTCCAGAAGAAGATTGTCGGCGGAATCATGACCGGATCAGTCAAAGGCTGATTAAATAAATCTCTTGGAGGAGAAAATGAAAAAATTTGTTGCAGTTTTAGTTGTACTTGTTCTCTGCTTCTCACTCTTTGCTAAAGGTAGTAAAGAAGCAACAAGCACAAAGCCAGTGAGAACCGTTGAGTTCTGGCACACCATGAGTGGTGTTAACGGAGATGCAATTGATAAGATTGCTACTTCCTTTAACGAAACTATTGGTAAGGAAAAGGGAATTGTTGTAAAGTCCGTTTTCCAGGGGAATGACAACAGTGAAAAGTTAAAGACTGTTGCACAGGCAGGAGACTTTAAGAGTTTCCCAGACCTAGCTCAGATTGCAGGTGCAGGTATCCCATCAGCTTATGAGTATGAGTCATTAGTACCAATCCAGAAGTTCATTGACGAAGGAAACAATACTATTGATTTTGCAGACATTGAGCCAAACATGCTCAGATCCTACAACTATGCAGGTGAGCAGATTGGTATGCCAGTTTCATGTTCAGCTCTTCTTCTTTACTATAACGAAGATATGCTCAAGGAAGCTGGAATCGATAAAGCTCCTGAAACAATTGCAGAGCTTGCAGACGCATGTGAGAAATTGAAGATTGTCAACAGCAAGGGTGAAGTTGAACGCTATGGACTTAACGTTGCTGTAAGAAGATACCAGCTTTCAAACTATATTGGTTCACAGGGAGAATACAATTTCTTCGGGGATAACGAAGGCGGAAGACTTGCTCCAATGACAAGAGTTACATTCGGCGACGATGGTACCTTGAGGAAGTTCCTCACAGAATGGGAGAAGGTCATCAAGTCAGGTGGTTATAAGCCAACAGAAGACGATATCAATGAAGAGTTTGCTATGGGAATCCATGCAATGGTTAACATGAGCTCTGCCAGAATCGGAAAAATCACATCCTTAGTCGGTGATGACTTCAAGTGGAATGTTGCAGCAAACCCGAAAGTTGATCCTAATGACAAAGGTGGCGTTGCAGTAGGTGGTTCATGTGTTGTCATGTTCGATCCTGATAAGGATCCTGAGCAGGTTGCAGCAACATGGGAATTCCTGCAGTATATGGTATCTCCTGAGATGCAGTTCCAGTTCCATAAAGATACAGGATACATTCCTGTAAACAAGAAGGTTTATGAGCAGCCTGGAATCAATGAATGGTTTGCTGAAAATCCTCAGTATAAGGTTGCTGTTGATGCAATTCATGCATCAAATCCAAACGTTCAGGAACCATTTGATATCATCAACTGGGAAATCGATACAATCATCAAGAACCACATGGTTGCATTCGCTGAAGGAAAGGAAACACTTGACGAATGCCATGATGGTATTGTTAACGAGTGTAACGCTAAGCTTGCTGAATATCACAGGGCAAACGGCTAACATGATAAAGCTCGTTGTTTGTGACATCGACGGAACTTTAATCGACAGGGATGAAATACTCCCTGTCGATGCTATTAAGCTTAAAAAGGAGCTTGATGAAAAAGGTGTCATGTTCTCACTTGCGACAGGGCGTACAGAGGAATTAGTGGAGCCTTACAGAAAGGCATTGGGTTTATCTGTTCCGTATGTTGCAACTAATGGGGCAGTAGTCGTAAATGGAAATGAATATTTAAGGCGCTTTCAAATTCCTGTTAAGCCACTCAAGGCATTTATGGAGAAGGCAGATTCTTTGGGCGTTTCCATAATCTATACAATTGACGGACACGAGTATTACTGGAGGGATACCAGTTATTTAAGTGATCAGAGAAAACATTTCTATCGCTCATATAAGGAGAGAAAGCTCTCCGATGAGGAATGGGACAAAATAAAAATTGATAAGCTCTCATTAATCACTGACAAAATTGACTCTTCAATAGAAGAGCTCGAGAAGGATGTAAAAAAACTTCCGGAGCAGTATGGGTACACAAGATATCAGGACAGGTCAATTGAAGTTGTGGACAAGAGAGCAAACAAATTCACAGGGCTGAAACTCCTGGCTGACAGCCTCGGGGTGAAGCTTGAGGAAGTACTCTTTTGCGGGGACCATCAGAATGATCTGGAGCTTATTGAGGGCTCAGGTGTGGGTGTTGCAGTTGCAAACGGAACAAAAGAGGCGAAAGCAAAGGCGGATTACGTTACAGAGGGAAGGTGCTTTTCTGGCGTAAGGGAAGCCGTAAATAAATTCGTATTGAAGGCATAAAGATGAGATTATCAACTTCAACATGTATGTACTTTAACCGCCCTGACGGTTCAAAGGCTTATATTCCTAGAACACTTAAGGTCTATAGAGAAGCCGGATATAAAGTACTTGATATGAATTTCCATGACTGCGCCATGTTCAAAACTCCAATGTGGGGCAATGAGTGGCTCAGCTTTGTAAATGAAGTAAAAGATGAGGCAGAGAAGAACGGACTTGTTTTCGGACAGGGACACTCACATTTTTATAACTACTGCCAGAAAGATATTGAAAACAAGGAATTCCTGGACGAACAGATCAGAAGAGACATAGTCGGTGCAGGAATTCTAAACATAAAATGGCTGGTATTCCATGCCGCAACTGACTGGGATAGCGTAACTGAGTTCAAGAGTTCAAAAGAAAAGGCAATTTCTTATTTCAAAGGGATAGTTGAGCTTGCTGAGAAGAACAATGTCGGAATAGCGCTTGAGAACCTATGGGAGGAGAATATTGCCCCGAAGCGCCGCTACTGTTCATTTGCTGAAGAGTTAGTGGATCTAGTGGATACAATAGACAGTCCCAGGGTTGGAATTTGCTGGGACTTTGAACACTCTGCAATAATGAAGCAGGATGTCAGAAAAGCAATCAAATATGTTGGAAAGAGGCTAAAAGCAACACATATTTCAGACTACTATGATAAGGTGTATGATCATGTTCTACCATATAATGGAGTTGAGAATGTGGATGAGATGCTTTGGTCCCTTGCTGAAAATGATTATCAGGGGGACTTCTCATTTGAGACGCACCGTCATACGATGAATCTTCCTGACGAGCTAGTTGCACCTGCAATAAAATACAGCTACGAAGTTGGGATTTATTTGGTAAACAGAATCAATGAATTTAAGGAGAGGATAAAAAGTGAATAAAGAAGATTTTTCAAATGCAATGCGAGATCAGGTTTTTTCTCTTCCTGAATTAATCAGGGAGCAGTATGCCTACCTTGAACCTGCATCAAGAAATGTACTTTCAACGCCGGAGATTTTTGATATCCAGCATATTATTCTTGTAGGGCTGGGAGACTCGTATGCCGCTTGTTTCGGTATGAAATATATGTTTGAGATTCTGACAGGCAAGAAGACTGAGGTCATGAATGCCCTCGAGCTTTCACGCTACTATGAAAAGAAAAACCTTGGGGGTGCTCCCCATGATCCACTTGTAATAGCTGTAAGTAACAGTGGTAAGGTAGCGCGTCTTGGGGAAGCACTTGAGAGAGTCAGGAAATATGGTGCATTTGTGCTTTCTATTACAAGCAATGAAGACAGTGTTGTGGGAAAAAACAGCGACAGGATATTGAAACTCAGTATTCCTAAGTTTCCTTCAGCCCCAGGAACAAGAAGTTACCTTGTCAGCGAACTTGCACTTCTTTTGCTTGCAATAAGAATCGGAGAGGTCAGAGGACGTTACACCATGGATGTGGCAAAAAGTTACAGGAAGGACATACTCAAACAAGCCGATGAACTAGAAAAGTTACTTCCGGAAATGGATAACAAGATGTTTGAAATGGCTGTTAAATGGGAGAATATGCATCACTTTGACTTTGTCGGTGCTGGTTTTGACTATGCAACAGCATTCTTTGGTATGGCAAAGGTTTTTGAGGCAATTGGAGACTTCGCAACCCTTACAAACAGCGAGGAGTGGCTACACCTCAATTTCTTTATGAAGAACATAAAGGAAATTGCGACAATCATCGTTGCAAATACAACAAATCCGGCTGCTTCAAGAAACAATGAGACAATTAAGTATGCCTATGAGCTTGGACGTCCGCTTCTGGTTATAACTGACGGGGATGAAAAGGACTTCGGTGTTAATTGCGATTATGTAAAGGTTCCTAAAACTGACTATCCGTATACTATGCCATTAACACAGTTTGCCCCGATGTCCCTTCTTTTCGGGTATATGATGAAAATGAGGGGTGAGAGAGCTGGACGTGGCTGTGAAGGGCCTTGGATTATTTCAAAGGATGCAGCATGTGTCCGCCAGAGTGAAATAGTAATTATCTAGGAGGAAGAATGTACAAGAAATTTTCTTTAGAAACAAAATTCAATGATGTGATAAATATAACAGAGTCTGTCAAAGCCCTGGTTGCTGAGTCAGGCATACAGGAAGGGTACTGCATTGTGTATAATCCCCATACTACAGCCTCTCTTACCGTTACATCATTCTGGGACCCGATGGGATTTGAGGACATTCAGGATGAGATTTCCCGTCTTATTCCAACCAAAGTTGATTTCAAGCACCAGCATGATACTCCACAGGATGCAGCCGGTCATGTTAAAAGCTCAATTGTTGGTATAAGTGAGACTTTTATCATCCATGAGGGAAAACTTGTTCTAGGTAGCAGCCAGGGCATTTTCTTCCTTGAATTCGACGGACCAAGAAAGAGAAGTTTCATGGTACAGGCACTCGGAGAAAAATGAAAAAGATAATTCTAGACTGTGATCCTGGAATGGATGACTCAATGGCCATAATTATGGCAAGCAAAGCAGATAACATTGATTTGCTTGGAATAACAACTGTCAATGGGAACTACCCAGTAGAGACGACAAGCAAGAATGCAAGAAAGATTCTTGAGCTTATAAAAAGGGAAGATATACCGGTTTGTAAGGGAATGAGCGAGCCCATTTTCAGAAAGGCTGCTTCTGATCCATTTACGCACGGGGAGGATGGCCTTGCAAACTCTAATCTTCCTGAGCCTAAAATGCCGCTGTATAATAAGCATGCAGTTGAGTTTATCATAGAAAAGGTAAAGGAGTTTCCGAATGAAGTTACACTTGTTTGTACAGCTCCTTTATCCAACGTTGCCTTTGCTATTAAAATGGCCCCAGAAATCAAGCCACTTATCAAAGAAATTGTTGCAATAAGCGGAGCTTTCGGCCTTAATGAATGTTCATTTCTAAATGCTACAGGAGATACTCCGCAGAGCGAATGGAATGTATACGTTGATCCGGAGGCAAGCAAAGTTGTCTATGAGAGCAAAATTCCTTTCAAGGCCATAGGACTTGATGTTGCAACATATTTCAATGTTGATTTCACTTCTGAGGATATTGAAGAGTTTGACTCCTCTGCCAATAGTGAAGCAAAATTCCTCGCTAGGGCAATTAACTTTGTTAAAGGGCGCGGTTATGGTGCTTACTGCACATGCATAGACTGTATGGCAGTTGCATATGTGATAGAACCATGCCTTGTTTCTTTCAGGAAGGCTCTTGTTGATGTAATAACTGAGGACGGAACATGTCTTGGTATGACAGTCAGGGATGGAAGAGCCCATCATGAGTGGAAAAGGCTAAATGAAATTGAGATTGCATACAGCGCTGATTATCAGGGTTTTCTGAATCTTTTGAAAAAGCTTGTTCTTAAGTAGGATTATATGAAATACGAAAATGAAGGTTTATATATAGCAGGTCCTGAGTGTTTCTATCAGAACGGTTATGATCTCTGGTGGGCCTCCCGGCGTCTTGCTGAGTACTATGGAATTCCAGTTGTACTTCCGACTTCAACAAAACTGGATCTGACGCACGCTGATTTAAAAGATAATGCCAGGGAAATCTTTGATGATCTTATAAATCAGGTAAAAAGGACAACTGCAATTATTGCAGACCTGGAATTCTTCCGTGGCAGTGAGCCAGATGGCGGGACTGTATTTGAAATGGGATGGATATTCTCCAAAGGCGGCCGTCTTTACGCTTATACAAGGGATATGAGAACCATGAAGGAGAAGAATCAGGCTGCCACATTAAAAGATGGTGTGATTCTTGATCAGAGTGGAAATAAACTCAGTTATCCTGATCTTCCGTTTGCACCTAGCATTGTCGCTTCGACCTTACTCATTGAAGGGGACTTCAAAGATGCGCTCAAGCTTTATCTTCTGGATCTGAGAGAAGAAAGGAAAGGAAACAGGAGAACAACTGTTACTTTTGATAAAAAAAGCAGAGTGAAAAACCGTGTCTATATAGCCTCAAGCAACCGTTATTCAGATAGTTTTGAGAATGAAAAAGAAAGAATAAGGGAAGAATACAGAAAGAAAGGATATGATGCAGTTTTCCCATTTGATGGTTTAAACATGGATGAAATTGAGAAAGAAGATCCTTATAAGGCTGCTGTTCTTGAATTTAAATGTAATATGGCCCTGCTTCATTCTTCATCTTATATTGTTGCTGATTTGAATGACTATCATGGTCTTGAACCGAATAGCGATGTTTCATTTGAAGCCGGTTATGCTTATGGGGAAGGCCTAAAATGTCTTGCATTTATGTCAGATGTCCGCCCCATGAGGGAAAGAATCCCGCATTACGGAGAGAGTAGGGGTTTCAGAGACTGGGCTGGAAATGATGTTGAGAATTTTAACCTCCCTGTTAATCTGATGTTTTCAACATATTTTGAGATAATTGAAGGAAATGAACTCTCAGTTTTAGACAAAATTTAAAACAACTAAAGGCAATAGATTTTTTTACGGTTTATCTCCCTGCGGGGAGATTTTTCTTATTCATGTAGTTTTAAAAACTACGCTATATGAAACATAAATAAGTGGTTTTAAAGTTATTTTTTCGAGCCTGACAATTATTGAAATAATAAATTTAGACAAAGTATATAAACTGTCCAAGTTTTATCAGGGGGGGGGTAAACCTTAGTTTCATCAGAAATTAATTTACTTTTTTCGTTACAGGATAAAGAGATATCAAATGCTTATAATTTAAGGCTTAGAAATTCTGCAAAATTTGACCGAAAGTGGACAGAAGATTAAACTATTTTCGAAGAAAGAAAAAAGGATGGGTTAATTATGAAAAAACTCCTAGTTATCTTTATGACAATTTTCATGGTGCTCGGTTTTGTAGCATGTACCAGTGACATTTATAAAATTGATCCTACAACTGACAATTCAGTAGATATTAATGACAGTACAGATCCCGGTAAGGATGAGAACAAGACATCAAATAAGATTCCCGGTGACAATTGGCTTGATGAAGGGAATTATGATACCAGTTGGTACTATAACACAGAACCAGATGAATATGGTTACTTTTACTATGAAATAACAAAACCAGAAGAGCTTGCAGGAGTTGCATACCTTGTAAACAACGGAATAGATAATTTTTCTGGAAAGACGATCTACCTCTTTGCTTCTATTGATTTAGGGGAACATTTATGGACTCCAATAGGCTACTACGATGAAAACGAGGGTTTTAAAAATTGTTTCCAAGGGGATTTTTATGGGTGCAATAACGTAATCAAGAACTTGACCATAACCGAGATATATAATTCTGTATCTGGTTTGTTTGGCGCAACATATAACTGTGATGATTTGTTTGGCGTGGCCCTTGAAAGTGTAAAAATTGATGTTTCTTCTTGTGAAAGTAGCACTGAAACTTCAGTAGGGGGTTTCATTGGACATGCATATGGTTCTAATAACATAAATGCTATCAGGGTTACTGGTCTTGATAGTTATATAAAAGGCCTTGATTGTGTCGGAGGAATTGTCGGAAGGGTTTCCGCTACCGGCGAAGATAATATGACTACAACTTATATTTTGGCAGAAATGAACGAAAGAATTGATGAAGCTGTAGCTCGAAAGATTAAGGACATGGAGGAATATGAGATAGAAGGCTATAAAGAGAGAATAGCTGGATATGAAAATGATGCTAACGAACTAATGCCCGAGAATGTGTCTAGCAGTGTAATTATTAAGGACGCCTATAATAACGCCAGTATATCAGGTAGAGGTATAGCAGGTGGAATTGTTGGTTCCTCATCCAGTGTATATCTCAGATTGTCTTCCTGCAGTAACAATGGTGCAGTAAATGTCGCTGATTCAAACACTTTGATAGCTGGTGGTATATTGGGTAAAGATGGTTCTGCCTTTACTTTTTATGAAAATGTTTGGAACACCAATAATGTTTGCATTGACTTGAAAGAAGAAGATGGCAAGTCCGAGTACAGATTGTTTGCCGGTGGAGTTTATGGCCACAATGACAGTTGTCCATTGGTGTTCCTAACCCAGCATTATAATTTCGGAAAGATATCAATAAACTGCCCTGAAGGTTTTTCTGTGAATGATTCCTCAAGTGATGAACGCTGTATGTGCGCTGCTACGAGTATGTATGGTGGCTCAACGTCTTCAGTGCTTAATATGATAATAGATTTAGGATCCGTTGGTGAGTTCTTTTTTGGTAAGGTTGAAATAAATGGTGATGACTTTACGGAAATGTCAGGTTTGCAACCTATTGAAGGAACTTTTGTCCAAATCTAAAGTTTGATTAGAATAATAGTTAAGTAAACATTCAGAAGCTGTGCAATACAAAATGTGACATATGCACAGCTTTTTTGATATGTAAGAACTCCATTTTTAGGCTGAAAAAACATATGTTTTATACTAAACATTCTATCTTTTATAAGCACAGCATTTTTAGAATAGAAAGAAAAATAATGGATTCCATCATGTGGAATATGAGCAAGTAAATACGTGATGTAATTTATGATTTTTCACAAATCAATGTGTTTTTTTAAAATAGTTTTTTTAATACAGTATTAAATTTAGACAAAGTATGTAAATTGTCCAAGTTTTATCGGGGGGGGGGTAAACCTTAGTTTCATAAGAAATTGATTTACTTTTTTTGTTACAGGATAAAGAGATATCAAATGCTTATAATTTAAAGCTTAGAAATTTTGCAAAACTTGACCGGAAGTGGACAGAAGCGTAAACTATTTTCGAAGAAAGAAAAAGGATGGGTTAATTATGAAAAAACTCCTAGTTATCTTTATGACAGTTTTCATGGTGTTCAGTTTTGTAGCATGTACCAGCGACATTTATAAAATTGATCCTACAATTGATAATTCAGTCGATATAAACGATGCTAATAATCCAAGCGGTGATGATGAGGGACCTGGTGAGGAGAAACCAAGCATTGTTGATGGTCCAACAGGTTATTGGAATGATTCTGAATATGCTGATGTAAGCTGGTATATGGATTATCTTGCAGCTGCTGAAAATGATCCGTACGTTGAGATTAACATTTCTAATGCAGGAATGTTGGCAGGCTTAGCAAAAATTGTTAATGGAGAAGCGTCAATAATAAATGAAGAAGGTGAAGAAGTTTTTATTGATGCATATGACTTTGCAAATAAAACTGTCAATATAACTAAAGATATTGATTTGGGGGCACACCTGTGGGTACCAATTGGAACTGAAGAGAATCCTTTTAGAGGTGGCGTCCATGGTGGAACACATACTATTTCAAATGTCATTATCAAAGAATTGAGCGCTGATTTAGTTGCTGGCTTATTTGGGGTAACTGACAATACTTCCACTATGCATCATATTATTTTAAAGAATGTTGATATTGATGTATCAAACGAAAATACAGAAGAACCTACATCAGTAGGTGCATTAATTGGTAAAGCTTATGGCGATGTTTATTTGTCAGGAACTTATATAACTGGTTCAATTAAAGGTCTTGATTGTATCGGAGGAGCTATAGGAAGGATTTCTGCGAATAAAGCTAGTGGAGTTGAATTAAATTTGGATGAGCTAAAGCTCGCAGTACTCAAGTCGCAGTTTGGATTAGATTATGAATACATGTCAGACGAAGCTGAAAATGAGTTGGCAGGTATTGGATTCTATCTTCCAACTTTTGAACATGATTTTGAAGGCAATATGACATATGACTATGCTGAGCAGTTATGGTATGACGAATATATAGAACTGTTTACGGGTGCTTCATATTCCAACAGTTTCTGCCAAGCTTCAATTTCTGATGTTAGCACCTATGTAAAAATCGAGGGTTCCGGTATAGCTGGAGGCGTTATTGGATGTACTGATAAGGAAGAAGGTTTTAGTTTACTGACAGAGATTTTTAGCTGTTCTAGTTCAGGAGAAATCAAACTATCAGGTTCAGCAAATTTAACCGCAGGTGGAGTTCTTGGTTCTGATAAGGGTTCTTTCTACATGACTGTACTTAACTGTGCTAGTTACGGAATCATAACACTTCATGCAGAAAACAATGCCTATGATAGTAGTCTGTTTGCAGGCGGAATCTATGGAGACAATGATAGTTGTCCATTAGTTGTAGTAAGGAGACCATACAATAGTAGCCGAATTTCAGTTTTCTGTCCGGAAGACAAGGGAGTTGGATGTCGTCTTTCAATGGGATATTTTATGGCTCATCATAATCCAGAATTGAAATGTCTCGTAGTTCAAGGTGATTGTTTAAATAAGAACTACCATGGGGCATTGAGTAGTTATGGGCGTGATGGTGATGCAGATGATGAAAAATTCAGTAACGTTAGTGGCTTAAAATGGTCATTTACAATAGAAATTGGTTATTTAGGACAGCAAGGATAGAAAAATTTATCTGGTACTTTGAATGAGGCGTCTAAGAACTACTCTTTGATGCCTCTTTTTTATGGCTCTAAAGCCGGTGAACCCACAAGACTGGACACGAATAAACTATCTGCTTTCTGGGGTAGTGGCAGAGCGAGCCGAAAAACCTTACCTAAAATAGAATTGGATTGTTCACGCCCAATTCACAATAATGAGGCAGAGAATGACCAACAAATGATATGTCTTGCCATACAAAATGATTATAAAAGTAACATATGCAATCATTTGGAAAGGTCCTTCTCCCCAATACATATGCTCGTGTCTATTGCCTACACCGAAGAACTGAGGTGTGTTGCAGCTAATGGTGTACCTTGAAGGAGAGGGGGAAGAGCCCTTGTGTAATATTGGTGGCTTTTAAGTCTGAGGTACAAGTTCTAGAGACATTTCTGGACAGACGGTACTATAGCTCAGTTGGTCTGAATACAATAATGTCAGGAATGGGGAGAGCGCTGACATAGTGCAACAAGGCTCCTGGAGCGAAGAATGAGCCGGTAACCTAATACAGAGCTTGAACGATGCGAAATCTGTATGCCTTAAGATATCCAGATGCATCAAAGGGTCATGCTCGCAGTATAAACCATATTTTCCAAGCATGGTTTTGATTTGTTTAAAAAAGCAACAAATAATTAATAAGGGAGATTATTAGGTATTTCATTGCATTCATCATTATCCTCAATCTAATATGTGTTATTTATGAAATTACGGACACTGAAACGTAATAAGTGATAAATAAAGTGCAAAAAAAGGATGGGGAGTCCCATCCTTCATAAATAGAGTTTTTTATTTTTAACCAAATACAAAATGGTCAACTAAGAACTTAACTATAAACAATACAGCAATAACGTATGTAGGAATTGAAATTGCCTTGAAGTCCCTCTTTAAAAGCTTTAAAACAACATAAGCGATAACACCGAACATGATACCGTCTGAAATTGAGTAAGCACAAACCATCATCAGCACTGTCAAGAATGCAGGAATGCCCTCAGATGGATCCTCAAAATCAATTTCAGTAACTGGTGACATCATAAAAAATCCTACAAGAATCAATGCTGGGGCTGTTGCGCATGTTGGAACTGAAAGCAAGATTGGAGCAAGGAATAATGAAAGGAGGAATAATACAGCAGTTGTAAGTGCTGTAAGTCCTGTTCTTCCACCTTCTGCAACACCTGTTGAGCTTTCAACGAATGTTGTAACTGTCGATGTTCCTAAGACAGCACCAACTGCAGTTCCGATACTGTCAGCAAATAATGCTTCTTTACAGTTTGGAATTGAACCGTCAGCCTGAACCATCTTTGCTTTTGTTGCACATCCGATTAAAGTCCCTACTGTATCGAACATATCAACAAAGAGAAATGTAAAACAGATAACGACGAAGTTAAAGAAGTTGGCACCATTAGAGAAGATTGTTGCCCAGTCAAACTTCCAGAAAGTAGGAGCAACTGATGGAGGAAGGTATGAACCGCCATAGTAAGTTGTAATTCCAAAAGGAATACCAAGTAATGTTACAACTGCCATGCCGATAATCAGTGCACCTTTAACCTTGTATGCAAGAAGAATAGCAGTTACCAGAAGACCGATAATTGTCAAAAGCGGTGAAACGCCTGGAGCACTTCCGTGGAGTGAAAGAATGTCTCCAAGCTCAACAAGTGTCGCGCCTCCGACAATGATTCCTGCATTCTGCAAACCAATGAAAGCGATGAATAGTCCGATACCTACGCTTATGGCTTTCTTTAAGTTGGAAGGAATGGAGTTTATGATAGCTTCCCTTACGTTAAATACTGTTAAAATGATGAAGATTATACCTTCAACAAATACAGCAGTAAGTGCAAGCTGCCAAGAGTAGCCAAGACCAAGAACAACAGTGTAAGCGAGGAAAGCGTTCAAACCCATTCCAGGCGCCAATGCAAATGGAAGGTTAGCAAGAAGTGCCATAATGAGGGTGGCAACTCCTGCAGAGAGCGCAGTAGCTGTAAATACAGAACCTACGTTCATTCCGGCAGCACTCAAAATGCTTGGGTTTACAATCAGAATGTAAGCCATTGCTAAAAATGTTGTAACACCCGCAATGATTTCAGTCTTTACGTTTGTACCTCTCTGTTTCAGTAGGAAGAAATCATTTTTCCTTTCCTGAAAATTTCCGTTTTTTCCCATTTAAAATTCTCCTTATGCTTTATGTTACATAATTTCAGAAATTAAGGCATTCGTTTTAAGGAAAAAAGTTCAATATTTTTCAATTTTTTTAATAAAAGTTAATAAAATAGATAGTTTTTTATTAAAAAATTTAGTAATACCTAAAATAAATATAGAATGCTGAGGTTGTACAAAACTACTATGACAAAAAAGCTTTTTTTGCCATAGTCAAATTCTTTAATTATCTATTCAAGCAATAACCTTAGCTTTCTTTGTCGCTTCTTTACCGGGAATAACATTCCCGTGCATCTTCTTTAAAGTGAAAGAAAGAAGGTACATTCCACCAAATAGAAACAGGATTTCCCCTGCTACAACTATGGGAGTCAGCGACGAAGTGTTAAGGAATATTGCTTCAGAACTCAGGGCCTCAGGCCCTTTGTTGATAATAAATGCTAAATAAAAATCCTTGACGATATTCATTGTCAAAGGTGCTTCGAATCCATTTGTATATAAGCCGAGGGACATAGCAAGGAATGACCATAAAAATGAACAGAAAACAAGACCGATGCTATATGCCTGATTATTCATTTTGAGATATGAAAAATAATAAAAGGCATACATGATGCCAGAAATTAGAGATGCTACAATTATTTTTCCCCATGTAGATGGCAGTTTATTCTTGAATAAGATTCTTGCGGGAAGTGCCCTGAAGAATATCTCCTCAGAAATTGAGACTGCAAGAACGACAGCAAGAATCGGAACAAAGAATATTAGCCTTGAAAGCAAAGGGGTGGGATTGATTTTTATATGATTTAAATCTGTAAGAGTCAGAAGACACAAAAGACCAAAGTATGAGCAACCTACAACAAGTGCGTAGCCGTTTCTGTACCTGAGTTTTGTACCTGCAAGAATCTGGCGGAAAGTTGTCTTCAGAAACAAGTTTGAACAAATGAGAAGAATCAGAAAGCAAATGATAAAAGGCAGATTCTTGATAAAGTAATAGATAAGGTCGGAAAGGGAAGATTCTGGCTTTGATAACTTTTGTGCAAGGGCCGTACACTCTGGCCCTATCAATAAGCCGACAAGGCAGGATGCAGTCATAAAAAGAATGCAAAGAGACGTCGAAAAGTTATTCGGACGCGACTGGTTTTTCACCCCTTTCATATATGAAAGATATCACTAATTCAGGTTTCTTAGAATTCTTTTACAATCAAAAAAAAGATTTTTTTTATTCTTTTCGACAAAAGAATATATTTGGTTAAAAACCTGTATGCCAGAGTAAATATGATAAATTTGTCATAAATTATGTTGACAGGCATGGCGGTAATTGAGAGAATAAAAACATAACAAATATGTATTAAAACAGGATAGTTATGGAGTATTTAAAGTTTTACCACGAAACAGATCCGTTCGGATATTTTTCAAATTACTGGCCATGTGAAATAGAGGTGGACGGAAAGAAGTGGCCGAGCAGTGAACACTACTATCAGGCACAGAAGACACTGGACGAAGACTATGCAGAGAAAATAAGAACAGCACCAACAAGTGATGATGCTAAAAAGTTAGGAAACAGCCCGGATTGTGTTGTCCGCCCGGACTGGGATACATGGAAAATTATAGCTATGAGAAAGGCTCTGGATGCTAAGTTCTCGCAGCATGAGGATTTGAAACAATATCTTCTTGATAGTGGAGATAAAGTCCTTGTTGAAGATAGTGAAAGGGACTACTACTGGGGAATCGGAGCCGACGGAAGTGGAAAAAGCATGCTCGGCATCCTTTTGATGGAATTGAGAGATAGAATCAGAAAAGAAGAAAAATAATGGATAATAGCGCACTCTTTTTGGAAAACAACAGCGATATAAATAAGTTCATTATTCTGACTTACAGAACACTTTTATCCTCACAGAAAGTTCCTGTTGAGCGCTTAGAAGAAATTTATACAAAGATGAAGAGTGCAATCCATGAAAAGGCAGAAAGTGAAGATTTTGACTTCAGCGCATTCAAGTATGTAGTCAATCGCCTTCCTGAATGCATTATCGATACCAAAACGATTCTCGTCGGACAAAGTGAATCCATTTTGGAGGAAGCCGGATATAAGCTTGATTCATGGAAGGAAGTGTCAACTAAATCCCGTCGAAGAAGAAGTCTCTTTGACAATAACGGAACACTTCTGATGCTTATTTCTTCAAAGTCGGATTTGGATGATGTCCTTCCGTCTTTGATCCTTTTTCAGATTGAGTGGAAGAAAATATATAATCTTTTTAAGAAAAGTGGTTTTAATATTGAGGAACTGACAGATACTAATGTCAAAGAGGTTCTGAAGCTTGATGACAGGGAGCTGAAGGAGTTCAAGGGCTTTTTTCAAGATTATCCCCATGCTTTGGAGAAACTTACAAAAGTTTATCCAGACCTGTTTATAAAAAATCATGAAGCGTCCTTTGCCCGTTACAGAAAAGAAACGGAAACATGGTGGGAACACATTTCCTCCTCATTTTCTGAAATTGAAAAAAGACCTATTTTCTTTGTTTCATCCAATAGTCATAGCCTTATCAATATAGTTTCAGGTTTTGCTGAGGAAAATGAAGAAAGTATCATAGCCTTTTGCAAAAATGATAAGAAACTTGCTTCCATTACAGAGCGTTATGAAAAACTCAAGGCTAGCGGGAAAGACAGCGGCTATCTTCTCTATTATCTCCTTCGTGAATATGAAATGAAGGCTCCTGACAGGGAGGCTATGATAAAGAGAAGACTTGAATATGAGAAAGAGGTTGGAATTCTGAGGGTGAGTAGTACTAAGAGCCTTGATGTCCCAACCCAGATTATTGATTTGAAAAAACTGAAGGATAAAACCAGGAATAAAAAACTTGGGGTTGATCTTCCTTCATTTTTGGAGAATAAGGACAGCCTTATTCTCAACATAGATTATCCACTGGGTCGAACTGCATATTTTATCCTTACTAAAATAGCAGAGCATGCAAAAAGGATTGACGGTGTTTACGTAATAGGAAAGGCCGCATCCCTTTTTGCAGACCGGGGGGATATCTTGATTCCATCGACAATATTTGATCAGCACACTGGCAATCAGTATTTTTTCAATAACGACATTGATGCAAAGGATGTTATTCCGTTTATCGAGAATGACAGGCATGGTGTTTATGATAATCAGATGGCTGTTACAGTTTTGGGTACATTGTTACAGAACAGGCAAATGTTTGAGTCCTTCCTGCAAGTCGGTGTAACAGAACTTGAAATGGAGGCAGGACCTTATTTGAGTGCAGTTTATGAGATGATGTATCCAAAACGATATCCTGAAAATCAGATGATTACACTTGAGAGTTCTTCATTTGACTTAGGGATTATTCATTATGTTTCGGATAACCCGCTCGGTACAAGGAAACTTGATTCTTCCCTTGCTCTTGATGGAGTTGACGCAACATATGCCTCAAGCCATGCAATACTTAACAAAATCTTCTCCAGACTTAAGAAGGAGGAGGAAAAATAAATATGAAAAAGGAAAGAGGAACGACCCTAAAGACCAGGAAGAAATATAAACGGGAAGAAGTTCTTACTGCTGTTTTATTTCTGCTTCCGACCTTTACGATTTTCGCGATCTTTAAATATATACCTATTATTGACAACTTCTATATAAGCTTAACCAGCTGGAATTTGTTTAATAAGGTAAAGCCTTTTGTCGGACTGAATAACTATAAAGCTATTTTCACCTCCAAGCTTTTCTGGCAAATATTAGGAAATACATTTTTCTATACAATATTTTCCACAATAATTTCGCTAGCTTTAGGTTTTTTGGTTTCGGTCTCTCTTTTTAAGAGGAAAGGTAAGGTCAGCAAGGTTTTAAGGACACTGTTTTTTGTCCCGAATGTTACAACAGCGAGCGCTGTTGCAATTCTCTGGATCTGGATTTTTGATCCGGATTTTGGTCTGATGGGTCAACTCTTCAACCTTTTTGGAGCTCGGAGCCCCAGGTGGCTTTTGACACCGGGGTATGCTATGTGGATTATCATTTCACTTGCTGTCTGGAGAAACGTCGGTTATGTAATGCTTATATATTCATCAGGCCTTTCTGGAATAAGTGACGATATATATGAGGCTGCCAGAATCGACGGGGCAAGCGAGGTGCAACAGATATTTAAAATTACACTTCCGCTTTTAGCTCCTACCACTTACTTTTTGCTACTTACATCATTTATCCAGGCAATGCAGGTATTTGATATCGTTTCAGTTATGACCGGTGGTGGCCCATATAACAGCACAAATGTAATCAACTTGTATATTTATCAGATGGCATTTGCCCGAAACAGGGCAGGATATGCATCAGCTTTGTCTGTAATCCTGTTCTTGATCCTCCTTATCTGTACAATCGTGCAGAGAAAATTCAGCAATAACGGAGGGGACTATGGTGCATAAAAGACTTGGAGAGAGAATACTCAACGTTGTTGAGATAATCTTCCTGATTATTATGACTGTGCTTATCGTAACTCCGTTTTTGTGGATGATAGCAACTTCATTGCAGCCATCTTCTGCCGCAGTGTTAACAAGGCCTTTCCATTTTCCGTGGCCACCTGCCTTTTCAAACTTTATAAAAGCATGGCATGCTGAACCATTTGGAATATATGCTATTAACAGTATCCTTGTATCAGTTGGAGCAACAGTGTTGCAACTTGTTACAGCAATACTTGCAGCCTATGCCTTTTCCTACCTCCATTTTCCGGGGAAGAACATATGTTTTATTCTGATTCTCGCAGTTCTGATGATGCCGACTCAGGTTGCAATCATTCCTTTGTACCAGATTATGTCATCTTTCCATCTTCTGGATACACTGACAGGACTTATTATTCCGTTCGCAGTGGATGCGTATGGGATTTTTCTGGTAAAGCAGGCATTTGACTCAGTTCCGAAGGATTTCTATGAGGCTGCCCGTATTGAAGGAGCAAGTCATTTTAAAATTGCTTTTTCCATCCTGGGAGCTCTTGCCCGTCCGAGCCTGATTGCTTATGCAATTCTTGCTTTCAAGTGGAGATGGAATGATTATTTCTGGGTATTGATTATGTCCAACAGTAAGTACAGAAGAACACTCCCTGTTGGAATTGTAATGATGAAGGAAGTTAACGATGGGGGAACACAGTGGCACCTTCTTATGGCTGCGACAATTTTTGTTCTTCTTCCTATTATCATCCTTTATTTATGTATGCAAAAATACTTCACCAATGATTACATGAAAGGTGGAGTAAAAGGATAAATTTCTTAATTGGAGGACAAAATGAAGAAATTATTGGGATTAACACTTTGTTTGCTTCTTGCGCTGAGCTTTGCTTTTGCCAACGGTACAAAAGAAGCCAAGGCAACCGGACCTGTTGAGATTGAGCTATGGAGTAGCCTCAGCGGATCAAAGGCAAAAACCTTTGATGCACAGGTCGAGGCTTATAACAACAGCCAGAATGAAGTAAAGGTAAACGTTATTCACCAGGGTGGATACTCAATTCTGAGACAGAAAGTTGCAGCTGCAGCTAATGCTCATACAATGCCAGCTCTTTTAGTTGTAGACTACCTGGACGTTGCATGGTATGCACAGCTCGGACTTCTGCAGCCACTTGATAAGCTTTTACCAGCTTCATTACTAAGCGATTACTATCCTGCAATGCTTGCAGACCTTACATATAATGGTCAGCTTTATGGTATACCATATAACAGAAGTACTCAGGGTTTCTTCGTAAACGATGAACTGATGGCAAAAGCAGGAATCAAAGAGGCTCCAAAGACTTGGGCAGAGTTCGAAGAGGACTGCAGAAAGATAAAGGCACTTGGAAATGACTATTACTTCGGTTATGCATTCTTCCACCAGTTCCTGTTTGATGCTATTGCTTACACATGGGGTGCAGAGATAAGTACACCTGATGGCCAGGTCAAATTGAATACACCTGAAATGATCAAGATGTTTACTTATTTCCAGAACCTGTTCAATGAGGATCTTCTTTTGATGCAGCCTGTTCTCGTTGGTGGTTTTGAAGAGCAGAACGGTGCATTCCTTGATGGAAAAGTTGCAACAGTATTCCAGACAACCTCATTCATTCCTACAGCTGAATCCCTCTTACCATACGAGTGGTCATTTGAGTTCGTACCAGCCGGAGATGGTGGAAATGCAGTCACAATCGGAGGTGGAAACTTTGCAATTTGTTCAGATCTGACAAAAGCCCAGACAAATGCTGCTGTCAAGTTCCTTGAATATATGTCAAGCAATGATATTGTTAAGGACTTCTTCATGAATACAGGTAACCTTCCTGTAAGAATGAGTGCTATGAATGATGCTGACGTTAAGGCTTTCCTTGCTAATAACCCAGCTTACCAGGCCATGATTGATCAGCTTGCTTATGGAAAGGCTGCTCCATCAACCACAAAGAATATCCGTGACGTATTTAATCGTGTCAACGATATGATCAGCAGAATAATTTTAAACAACGAAAGTCCTGAAAAAGTACTTAACGAATATCAGAAATTATTCCAAGATGAGTTTGATGAAGAAAAGGCTTTAGGAGAATTCATCTATTAAAAAAAAATATGGCAGGAGTCTTATGCAGAAAATAATAGCTAAGGAAAAAATCAGGCTTTTATATAAGAAGGAAGATTCCTGCCAGTCCATATTCTATTATGTTTACCCTTTTGATGTTCCTGAAAATACAAAAGCTATAAAGCTGGACATCAAAAGGGTAACTTTATACGAAACACAGCTTCCGATTATTGTTTTTGACAATGCCAAAGTCCCCCGTCTTTTAAAAGCCAGTGAGGGAGCTAAGGGGGAATATAAGGAAGAATACATAATATCTGATAAAGAAAGTTCTGACGGGGTTATTGACGATGAGATCCAGGGTGGCAGGTGGTATCTTGTAATATATAAAAGAAGGTTTTCAGAGGATATCGACCTTGAGTTTGAAATTTCAGTTACTGAGGGAAAGACTGAAAGGCCTCAAAAGGATATTTTCGCTTTCCAGGACAGGGTGGTAAATAGCAGTCCGGGCTGGTATTCTGGAGAGCTTCATACACATTCAGATCAGAGTACCGGACGTACAAGTGTTGAGGAAGTTGTAAAAAAAGCCTCAGAAGTCGGATATGACTTTATCGCACTAACTGATCACTTTACACTCTCTCATCTGGCAAAACTCTCTGCTTTGGAAGATAAGTATAAAATCCTTCTATTTGCTTCGGTAGAGATTTCCTCAGACAGGGGACATGCGAATCTTCATGGAGTGAGAGATTTTATTAACCCCCTGGTTGATGAGAGTGAGTTTTTAGAGGAAAAGCTTGGTCTTGCTGAAAAGCCATCAATGACCAGTCTTTCTCAGTATATTCACTCAAAAGGTGGTCTTATTTCTATAAACCATGCAGAAAGCGGTCTTGTTGGTTGGCGACACCATGATTTTGACTTCAGTAATGCTGATTTGTTTGAAGCCTGGTGTCTTGCTGAGAATAAAGTCACATTTTTGTATCCTACGCTTTGGGCTTCATACCTGAGTGACGGCTATCACCTGACAGCAGTTGGTTCATCTGATAGTCATCATCCAAGAAAGAAGGGTCCCTGGGAATTAGGACAAATCCGAAATTATGTAAAAGCAGAGGAACTATCTGAAAAGGCGATCATCAAAGGTTTGAAAGATGGAAAGTGCTATGTGGCCCTCGGAGAATCAAAGATGAGTTTTACTGCCAGTTATAAGGGACGGCAGTACGATATGGGGGAGACTGTTTTCTTTGATGGAGGGAAAATAACTTTCAGCATTTCTATATGGGATAATCCGACCGGAAATGTTTTCATATACTTGGGAAAGCAGATTGACGATGTGTTCTACGTCGATAAAAAAGATTATAAAACAGAGTTCAGCCTTGGAGAAAAAGAGCTGGCTTTTATGAAGAACAAAGAGAGTTTTATAAGGTTTGAGTTCCATGAGGATCTTGAAAAATCCCGCTTCTTCGCAATGGCATACAGAAGTCCGGAGAGCATGAGACTCTTATCAAATCCTATATGGATAAGGAGTGAATATGAAGGTAAATAGTATTTGTGTATATACAGGCTCAAGTTTTCCGTCAGATCCTGATTATCTGGATGAAGCTATAAAACTTGGCAAAGAGATTGCACGTCGTGGCTACCGTCTTGTCTATGGAGGTGGGAGCCGTGGTCTCATGGGGGAAATAGCCAGAAGTGCAAAGGAAAACGGATCCTATGTAATTGGGGTATCCCCCAAGAGGTTTTCAAAAGGCAAGGACAATCCTTTCCCTCTGGATGAGTATATTATCGTAGACAATATGCATCAGAGAAAGAGGAGAATGTTCGATGAAGCTGATGCTTTTATCACATTTCCTGGAGGGTTGGGAACAATAGATGAATATGCAGAAACAGCAACTTGGAAACAAATCGGTTTCTCTTCAAAACCAATTGTCTTATTGAATTTTAAAGGATACTATGACCCGCTTTTAGAGCAGTTTGATAAGATGGTGGAGCTTGGATTTCTGAAAAAGGAAACAAGGGACGATATAAAGAGTTTTAATACTATTGAGGAAGTCTTCGCCTATTTTGATACTTTCGAGCCATATGAGGCACCATATCAGTTAGTCTAGCGATATACCAAGCACGGTATTTTTCATATTGGTAGAGAACTCATATTTTTCCGGATTGAAAACTGAATAATCTGTCTGAAAAGGGATTCCGCTTTCAGAGTAGCTTATGCTTCTGAACCATAAAAGCGGGGCTTTTAGAGGAAGGCTCAAAAGGGAGCACTCCTCGTCTGAACCTGTAAGGGCCCTTATTGTTCCGACCGTGTTGCTTACTTCCTGTCCTGTGAGTTTGTAGAATATGTCATAAAAAGACATGGACTCCAAGTCAAAACGGAGCATTCTCTCGCCATAATCCTTCTTCACATAAGTATTCATGATAGCAATAGGATAATCGTCTGCAAAACGCAGTCTTCTGAATAAATAGACATCTTCTTTTTCCCCGATATTAAGGGCTTTTGATATGAATGGTGTCGGTTTTACAATCTTCTTTTCAATCAGGCGGGATGTTACCTTTATTCCTTGCAGCTCCAAATTCCTTTTAAAACCATTAGGGGAGAAATCACTCCTGCTTTTGCTTTTTCCAACGAATGTTCCCTTTCCCTGTATGCGGTATATTTTTCCCTCCGCCTCAAGTATATCAAGAGCTTTACGGACAGTGATCCTGCTCACAGAATATGCTGAGCACAGTTCAGATTCAGTGGGCATGAGCTGACCCATTTCCCAGATACCCGAATTGATTTTATTTGTAATGTCAGAAATGATTCTCTCGTTTTTCTTCACATAAAAAGTATAGCATAAATAAGTTTTAATGAATTAAGTAAAGGCAGCAAAACTCAAATTTGACGTTAAATTTCCAAAAGTCAATTAACTCATTTTGATAAATTCAGTAACATTGATTAAGGAGTTATCTAAATGGCCTATTACTTTGAAGATCTCAGCAGGACTTTCAGTGAGTATCTTTTGATTCCCGGTTACTCATCCAGTGAATGTTTGGTATCAAACGTAAGTTTGAAAACCCCCCTAGTCAAGTACAGAAAAGGGGAAGAGGAGTGTCCCTTAACGCTCAATATTCCGATGGTTTCTGCAATCATGCAGTCAGTTTCCGGAGTTAATATGGGGATTGCACTTGCCAAGGAAGGGGGCGTTGCATTTATATACGGAAGTCAGTCAATTGAAGATGAAGCTGAGAAGGTCAGGACTGTAAAAGCCAGCAAAGCAGGCTTTGTTGTCTCAGACTCAAATGTAAAACCCACTGACACCCTGAAAGATGTACTTGAAGTAACCAAGAAGACAGGACATTCAACTGTAGCAGTTACCGATGACGGGACTAAAAATGGAAAGTTATTGGGTGTGGTTACCAGCCGAGATTACAGGGTTTCCCGCATGAAGGGGGACGAGAAGGTTGAAACTTTTATGACTCCGCTTGATAAGCTCATTTATGCTTATGAGGATACAACACTCTCTGAAGCAAATGACATTATTTGGGAACATAAGATAAACCAGCTCCCTATAATCACAAAAGACGGACGCCTTTCTTCTTTTGTATTCAGAAAAGACTATTCATCCCATAAGGAAAATCCATGTGAACTTCTTGATGGGCATAAAAGGTATATAGTTGGGGCAGGAATAAACACCAGAGACTATGAAGAGAGGGTACCGGCTCTTATTGAAGCTGGTGTGGATGTTCTTTGTATTGATTCCTCAGAAGGCTTTTCTGAGTGGCAGGCAAGAACTCTTTCATGGATTAGGGCCAACTATGGGGATAAGGTAAAGGTCGGAGCTGGAAATATAGTTGATAAGGAAGGTTTCCGTTTCCTTGCCGATAAGGGAGCTGACTTTATCAAAATCGGTATAGGTGGTGGTTCGATCTGTATAACCCGAGAAACAAAAGGTATAGGACGCGGTCAGGCAAGTGCAGTAATTGAAGTTGCTGCCGAGCGTGATAAATACTTTAAGGAAACCGGGGTCTATATTCCTATTTGTTCAGATGGTGGTATAGTTTATGACTATCATATGACGCTGGCTCTGGCTATGGGAGCAGACTTCCTGATGCTTGGAAGATATTTTGCCCGCTTTGATGAGTCTCCATCTGCAAAGGTAAATATCAATGGAAACTACCTTAAAGAGTACTGGGGAGAGGGCTCTGCAAGGGCAAGAAACTGGCAGCGCTATGACATGGGAGGAGATAAGAAACTATCCTTTGTGGAGGGAGTCGATTCCTACGTGCCATACGCAGGACCCCTAAAAGATAACGTTGCTCTTTCCTGCATGAAAATAAAGAGTACGATGTGTAACTGCGGATCCCTGAGCCTTGAAGAATTCAGGGAGAAGGCAAAGCTCACCGTTGTATCTTCAACAAGTATAGTTGAGGGCGGAGCACATGATGTTATCCTCAAAAACAATGAACAGATAAAATAGACAGCTTGCATCCCTTCCAGAAGGGATGAATTTTTTTCTTTTTAAGGGAGGATGAAAATGACAAAAAAGGAAGATGTAAAGAGACTTATTGAAGTCGCAACCGGGAAAAGAAAAGCAGAACTCAAAATCGAAAATGCAAAAGTCATAGACGTTTTCAACAAGGAGGTTTTCTCCTCTTCGGTTGTCATTGATAATGGCTTTATTGTTTCTTTCTCAGATAAAATTGAAGCAGAGAAAATATTTGATGCCAATGGTGAATATATGATTCCAGGCTTCATTGATGCACATTGCCATATTGAGTCTTCCCACCTGTCCCCATCAGCTTTTTCAGACACTATTGTTCCTTTCGGCACCACAACTGTTATTGCCGATCCTCATGAGATTTGTAACGTAAGCGGGACAAAGGGTCTGGATTATCTGATTGAAGGAAGTAAAGATCTTCCGCTGAGTATATTCCTTATGCTTCCATCCTGTGTACCTGCTACTCCTTTTGAGCATGCTGGTGCAACTCTCCTTGCCAAGGATTTTGAGCCGTACATCAAAAAAGAGAATGTTCTGGGTCTTGGAGAACTTATGAATGCTGTCGGAGTCATAAACGGAGATGAGAGTATCCTTGATAAGCTGGAGCTTATTTACAGGGAAAAGAAAGTATGTGACGGACATGCCCCTGGCCTTAAGGGTGAGGCTTTGGATGCATACATTGCAGCAAAGACAATCGCCGACCATGAGTGTGCAACTGTTGAGGAAATGAGAGAAAAGATCAGACGTGGTATGTATGTAATGCTCCGTCAGGGGACAGTATGCAGAAACGTTAAAACACTTATAAAAGGAGTTGATGATAAAAATTATTCACGCTGTGTATTCTGTACTGATGACAGACAGCCGGAGACTATAAAAGAGGACGGACATTTGAATCATGGTGTCAATATTGCAATAAAGGAAGGAGTGGATCCCATTATTGCAATTTCAATGGCTACCCTAAACGCGTCAGTGCTTTTTAATCTTGATGACAGGGGTGCAATTTCCCCTGGACGCCGTGCCGATTTCTTCTTCTCAAAAAGTCTTGATAAAATCGAAGCTACCAGGGTATTTTCCGGGGGAAAACTCGTAGCAGAAGATAAGAGAATACTATCTTCATCACATAAAAAATCCTCACTTTCCCTTACTAAGTCCATCTCCATTAAGGATGGATATGAGGAGAAGCTCCGCCTGCGCCTCAAAAGTGATAACGTAAATGTTATAGAAATCGTACCGGGTGAGGTAATTACCAGAAAAGGGAAAGCAAAAGTTAGAAGAGATGAGGAGGGCTTTTGGGTTTATACACAGGGAGAGGATGTTCTGAAGTTATCTGTACTTGAACGACACCATAATACAGGATATGTTTCAAGTGCCCTGATAAAAGGGTATGGCTTGAAAACAGGAGCAGTGGCAACAACTATTGCCCATGACTCACATAATGTTATTGTTGTTGGAAACAATGATAAGGATATTATTGCTGCTGTTGAGGAAATCAAAAGGATTGGCGGAGGAATAACAATTGTCAAGGATGGTAAGGTTTTGATGTCTCATGTTCTGGAGCTTGGTGGCTTGATGACTGATTCCACTGGTGATGAAGTTGCATCCTGCATCAAGGAAATGAAGAAGATTGCTTATGAAGAACTGGGAGTGAGCCGTAAAGTCGACCCTTTTATGACACTTTCTTTTATGGCACTTCCTGTTATTCCTGATCTGAAAATAACTGATTCTGGCCTGTTTGATGTAACAAAGTTTACTTTTATTCCTGTAGAAGTAGAGTAGCTGGAATATGTTCTGGTAGAATTCTTTAGAAAGTTGGAGAAAATATGAAAAAAACTGTACTGACATTGGTTATCGCCATAGCATTTTGCTCTTTTATTTCATCTAAGGGAGCCAATGAGGTAAATAGCGTGGGTAAAACAGGAGGTTTCAATCCCGAGCGGACCCTGGTTGTTTATTTCTCAGCAACAAACAATACCGAAAAAATTGCTGAAAAAATTAGTAAAGCAATAGGATGTGAAATATTTGAAATAAATGCCAAAGTTCCTTATACAAATTCAGATTTGGACTGGCATGACAGTAGCAGCAGAACAACACTTGAGATGAATGACGAAAGTGCAAGACCAGAAATGTCTTCCACATTAAAAAATATAGACGATTATGATGTTATTTTCCTCGGTTATCCTATTTGGTGGGGTGAGGCCCCGAGAATTATGAGAACCTTTTTGGAGAGCGGAGATTTTTCAGGAAAGACAATTATTCCGTTCTGTACTTCTTCAAGCAGCGGTATAGGGCAGAGTGATGTGCATCTTGCCCAGTCGGCAAAAGGCGCAACATGGAAGAAAGGAAAACGTTTCTCTTCAGGTTCTTCACAAAGTGAAATAGATTCATGGATATCCTCTATTGGTTTATAGTTAATTAAACTATTCTGGCAAAGTGGCAGACTTTGTTTCTGCCATTTTTTGTATTGCCTCAATATGCTCCTCTTTTATCTCATCTCTTAGCCAAGTGGGGGAAATTACGGCGACGCTACTACCAAAAGATAAAATCCATTTCTTTATTCCTGAGACCGTGTGGGTTTTGACTTTCATAGTTACAGTCTCATCATCTTCCTCTGTTATGGAAACGGTTTCAGGCCAGTTTCGTTCCAGGGCAAAAAAGCCCTGAAAAGAATCAAACTTCAGTTCTGCCTCAAACTCAGCGCCATGACCGAAAGGACCAAAAGGATCATCAAAGAATTTCTTATAATCGACCCTGTCTGGAAGAGGAGCAGTTGGAGTATAGATCCTGGGTTTATTAAGGGCTCTTTCAAGACCAAATGTCCTGTATTCTCCATCTGGAAGCTTCTGGGCAGCAAGATAGTAACCTTCCTCGTATTTGAAAACTCCAAGTGGCAACAGAAAGTATTCTGTTTCCTTTCTTCTGACAGGTTTGTATTCTAAGCTGATACATTCATTGTTCTTTATGGCATCCAGAATGGATATTATTATTTTCTGGGTCTTTTTCGTTGTTATTTTCTTTGCTTCAAAGACACTCATAATCTGATAGTCATGCATATTCTTGAACATGTTCAGTTTCTTTTTAAGACTCTCTGAAGCATTTTTCATATTTGGTGCAATGTTACTTTGGTTGAACATCAATGCAAGAAGAAGACCTTCCTCATCACTGAGGTTCATTCCGGGAAGAGTTAGGGTCCAGAGATTATCCTTAGGAATCCTGTATATTGTCTTTCTTCTGTCTTCCAGGCTTTTGTATTCCTCTATTCTAAGGCCTTTTCCGTCAGGTGAAAGCTCATCAAGGCGGTCAATCATATCGTGTACTGTCCACCTGTCGATGCCGGTTTTATTCGAAATTTCCGTTAAAGTTGCTCCTTCATCCCGTGCCATAAGCTTTATTATTTCAAGCGTCCGTTGGAAGTTTTCTATGTAACTCAGCTTCACTATCAAAAAATCCTTGAAAAACAATATATGTGGTCTGGTGCCCACATATACGATTTTACACTCTATCTAAGGAGATTGAAATAATGATTGAGAATAAAAGCTTGAGACCCAAGTACCTCAGTGAGAATCTGGAGGCAATATTGAAGGATGAGTATGAAGGAAACTATCTGACACTTTCATTTACTACATCGGCCGTTCTGCGCCGTCTTGGACTGAATGACGGGAAAATTGTTATTCCTGTAAAAAAACTTTTAAAGGGACTTTTGCTTGATGGAACACAGCAAAGTGGACATCGGGACACAATAGACAAGAACCTTATAATAAGGACTTCTGAAGAAATCGGAGACCCGATTGTGGTTTTCCAGGGGCAGAAGGAAGATACCCTTATCTGTGTTTATGATTTTCTTGACAGGTACGGGGAGGAGGATGTGCTGATGCTTGCTGCCATAACAAAGGACAAAACATCCATTACTGAAAGAAATGTTGTTCTGACCATATTCGGAAAGCATAAGATTCCTCCTGTAAACAAAGTTATTTATTATGATGATGAGCGTCTGAATGCCCAGAACGGGAATCTTTCAAAGGCATTGAAGACAATACTCAGAAGGATAAACAGAATCAGTCCTTCCTTTGTACTGACAAAATCAAAATTATCTGAAGAACTTGAGTCAAACAGGATAATCTACTCTGTGCTTACAATCTGTGACGAGCTGAAGAAGAGAAAGAATTCTTGCTCGCAAAAGAGGAGGGAGGTAACACTTGAAGAAATAGTGAGAAAACAGAATGAGGATCTGAACAGTTATTTTTTCAGGATAAACAGGGAGTATAGAAAGACAAAAGCCTATAGCTATGAAATGAAAGAAAAGTACAGGAGATTGAAAAGGAAAAGCCTGGAGTATTATGAGTATGGTTTGAATGCCTAATTAATGATTGGGAAAAAGCTTGGCCGCCCTTTTCTGAGCGGCCTTTTCTGTTTGTTTTGTTCTATTTGGTTACTCTGCAATTGTGACTATCCATGGAGAACTGTCTCCTTCGATATTCTCTTTTAGAACACCGTTTACTGTATTGTTATCAAAAGCATAAGTTACATTTGTGATGGCCTGGGTTTTTAGAAGTTCCCCATCAGAGTCAGCAGCATTTATAAATATATTGTCTGTAATTTTGATTGTTGCATCTGAGCCAACCCCGAATCTTATTGCTCTGTCATCAGCATTGGAAATACTGTTTTCACTGATAACGATGTTACCTGCGAAAGTACCATTTCCGCTACTTTGGATTGCAATTGCATTATGTGCTGTATTGTTTATGCTTGAGTTTGTGATAGTGAAGTTTTCAGGATTCTGTACAAATACACCCTGGAAGTACCCATCGATTGAAACGTTATCAAAAACCAGGTTGGAAAATACTCCGGGTGAATCGGTTGCAATTGAGAATGCTGCGTTATTGGAGTCAGAACTTTTTGTTCCAGAAAAACTCAAATCCTTGAATGTAAGATTTTTTGCAAATCCCATGTTTTGCCCAAGATAGAATGCAAATCTTACTTTCCCGCCGTTCTCAAATTTTAGACCGTCAAAAGTCAGTCCATCTATTTCCAGCATTTCATTGTAAGATACAGTTGTTGAGGTTATGTTCCTTACAGGATCTGTACAGGGAGATGATGATGTGCCGTATGCATGACTCGATACCAGGGATATAGTTCCATCAATAACAGCATCTTCTGAGCCGACAACTGTTAGATCTTCAATTTCTCTTTTGTATGCAATAGTGCCGGTTGTGTTCTCGTCAAAAGTGGATATATCTGCACTCTCTCCGTTTATAGTTGCGCTTGATACCTTTTTGCTTTGTCCGATTTCAAAGCTGCTGTAAGTTCCAGGGCTTAGAAATACGTAGCCTGAGTTTACTGAGTTAATAACTTCCCCGATTGTATCAGGGGTTGCAACTACTACATCACTGGAGATGAATTTTTCCTTGATTACACCAGAGCTGTCGATTTTCAGCTCTTCATAAAGTTTGCCATCCTCGACTGTGAAACCCACATGAGTCATTGCCTGACTATCTGTGTTATCCGATGTTGAGTCCTGTTTAACAGGAGCACATGAAACTAGTGCAATAAGAATTATTGATAAAGCACCGAAAATAAAATGGTTTTTCATTGTTGTTTTTGTTCCCTTTAACCAGAAGGTAATAATAAAAAAGGAATCCGACACCAAGAAAAAAATCCCCGGCAAACCGGGGAAAGAAAAAAATATATGAAGTTTAGACCTAGAATAGAGATTTAATCTCCTGTTCGTAAATTTTATTGATTTCAGCTCTCTTCACTTCCTGTTTGGCAGAAAGCTCCCGTCCGACCTCGAAAGGATTTTTCAGTATTGCAATATTGATTATCTGCTCAAAACTTTTGAACCCTTCCTTGCTGTTTACAAGGGATGAAACTTCTCTGACAATAAGAGCTTTTACTTCCCTCATTTGATGAATTGAATCACGGGACATATACGATATACCGTTATTCTTCAAATAGAGTTCCACATTTTTATAGTTCGGAACAATAAGTGCTGAAAGATATTTCTGATCCTGACCGACAACAACAGCGCTTTGTATATACTCAGAAAGGATAAGCTTGTTCTCAATAGGTGTTGGTTCAATGTTTTCACCACCTTTGAGAACGATAGTATCTTTTTTCCTGCCGACAATCTGGAACCAGTTATCATAAGTTCTGGTTGCAAGATCTCCTGTATGCAAAAAGCCGTCTTTATCGATAATTGCCTTAGTCATCTCTTCGTTCTCATAGTAACCAAGCATTATCTGTTCACCCCTTATTAATAATTCACCCTTTACTCCCGGAGGAAGCTCTTTTCCATCATCGTCAACAATCTTGATTTCTGTATTACTAAGAGGAAGCATATTGTTCTTTACCGAGCCCTGGAAGAGACCGGTTCCTATAACTGGACCAGTTTCTGTAAGACCATATCCGTTGATAAGAACGATGCCAAGTGCCTCAAAGTACTCATCAATATCCTTAGATAAAGAACCACCACCTGAAACGCCTCCGACATAGTTCTTTCCAAGCTTTGTTTTCACCTGCTTGAAAACAACCTTCTGCCCGAAGGCATAAAATGGTTTTAGGAGAAAGTAGGGAAGATATGCGAAAAGCTTGGGTTGCTTTTTTCCTGTATAATTTGGCACAAGTCCCCTTATTATTCTTCTGTAGAAACAGTATCTCTTTGAAAGGTACAGGGTTCCGTTAAAAAGGGACCTTGTCAATTTGCTTTTGTTTTTTAAAGTTTGATCAACGCCTTCTTTTATTGTTTCCCAGATTCTTGGAACAGATCCCAGATAGTGCGGGTTTATTCTGGTAATATCAGTGAGCATGATTTTGCCAATAGGCTTTGAGTATGCGATTGCAGTAGTTTCAAAAATTGCCTGGTATTGGAGTATACGCTCGAAGGCATGCCATACGGGTAAAACTGAGAGCCATATCTGGTCTTTCTGAAAAGGTGCGACGCTATGAATCCTCTTTACCTGGAATATAAGGCTGTTATGTGTAAGCATTACTCCTTTCGGATTTCCCGTTGTTCCGCTTGTGAATATTATTGTTGCGACATCGTTTGCATCAATTGATGGGTTTTCCAGTTCCTTGGTTTCCTTGATTTCATCAAGCTTCTTATTGAAACTTATAACCCCGTCTTCAGTCGGCTCGTCAAACATTATAAGTGTTTTTATATCGTCTTTGAGTCCTGTATTTACCAGTTTCTGATACAACATTTCATTCTCAACGATAACTACCTTAGGCTTGACTGTCTTGTATATATATTCAATTTCACCTTCAGTTGCATCCCTACCACGTGGGACATCTGCAGCTCCCAAAAAAAGGATTGCAAGATCTGCAATGAGCCATTCTTTTCTGTTGTCAGAAAGAAGAAGGACTTTATCACCTTTACCGACACCGAACTGAGAAAGAATTTCTACTGCTTTTTCCACTTCAATTCTCAGTTTCCCGTATGTAGTAGGATGAAATTTTCCGTCAGCATCCTTACTGTACTGAATGACTGAAGAAGGGTTTTCTTGTGAACGAGCTAAAAATAACTCAGGAATAGTAGTAATCATAATGACTTTATTTTGACAAATTTTAAAAAATTGTCAATAAAAATTAATCAGGCATGATAAAAACTTATAATTAAAGCTGAGTTTGTGCTTAATCAGTGATTGTGTTTTATTTGACAGCGTTCTTTGCAGATACGATAATTTTACTATGTGCGCGGACACAAGGAGGTTTTATGATATCCAACATTCCAGAAGTAAAACTAGGACTAATTGCAGTTTCTCGTGATTGTTTTGTTATTTCACTTTCAGATTCAAGAAGTAAAAGAGTATATGAATGCTTAAAAAAACTTGGCATTGACTCATATTTAAGCTCAGTTATCGTTGAGAGTGAGAAAGATGCATTGAAGGCATTGGAAGATGTTGAAAAAAACGGGTGCAATGCACTTTTGGTATATTTGGGAAACTTCGGTCCTGAAACTCCTGAAACCCTTATTGCCCAGCGTTTTAATGGGCCTGTGATGTATGCTGCTTCCAGTGAGGAAGATAACCTTATTAACGGGAGGGGAGACGCATACTGTGGTATGCTCAACTGTTCATATAATCTGGGGTTAAGAAAAATCAAGGCATATATTCCACCTTATCCTGTGGGAACCCCTGAAGAGGTTGCATCAATGGTCAAGGAGTTTATTCCCGTTGCAAGAACCATAATCGGACTCAAGGGCCTTAAAATTATTTCTTTCGGACCAAGGCCCCAGGATTTCTTTGCATGTAATGCTCCTATTAAGGGATTGTATGATCTTGGAGTTGAAATTGAGGAGAACAGTGAACTGGATTTACTTGTTTCATTCAAAGCTCATGCAGGGGATAAGAGAATTGACAGTGTAGTAAAGGAAATGGCAGATGAACTTGGAGTGAAAGGAAACAAGTACCCTGACCTTCTTCCCCGCCTTGCCCAGTTTGAACTGACCCTTCTGGATTGGGCTGAGAACCATAAAGGTGCCAGAAAATATGTGGTCTTTGCAAATAAGTGCTGGCCTGCTTTCCCTGAGGCATTCGGGTTTGAGCCTTGTTATGTGAATAGCCGTCTTGCAAGTCGCGGTATTCCGGTTGCCTGTGAGGTCGATATTTACGGAGCATTATCTGAGTATATCGGAACATGTCTTACTTCTTCTCCGGTGACTCTTCTGGATATAAATAACACAGTTCCTGCTTCCATGTATGAGAAGGAAATAAAAGGGAAGTATGATTATACCCTTACTGATACTTTTATGGGTTTCCACTGTGGTAATACTCCTCTTTCATGCCTTTCATGCGGAGAAGTAAACTATCAGATTATTCAAAACAGACTTCTGGAGAATGGAAAGGAACCTACATTTACCCGCGGTACTTTAGAGGGGGATATAAAGGCAGGAGAAGTGACATTCTTCCGTCTTCAGTCTGGTGCAGACACAAAACTCAAGGCCTATGTTGCAGAAGGAGAGGTACTTCCTGTCAAAACAAATTCATTTGGAGGAATCGGTATCTTTGCAATTAAGGAAATGGGAAGATTCTACCGCTATGTACTTATAAGAAAAGAGTTCCCACACCATGGGGCTGTAGCTTTCAGCCATGTAGGGAATGCACTTTTTGCACTCTTTGATTATCTGGGCATTAATGATGTTTCCTACAATAAACCTAAGTCTTCGCTCTATGATGGTGAAGGCCCGTTTTAATGGCTACCATCAAGGAGATAGCTGAAAAAAGTGGTTACTCCAGAGGTACGGTTGACAGGGTAATAAATAACAGGGGACATGTCGATAAGGAGACAAAGAGAAGAATCCAAGCTGTTATAGATGAGGCTGGCTATAAACCTAACCCGTCTGCCCAGATGCTTTCCCATTCAAAAAAGGAACATAGAATAGGTGCTGTGGTTCAGAGCAGGGATAATCCGTTTTTCTCTTCGCTTATTGAAGGACTGGAAAACGGAGCCCGGCTTTATAAGGAGTATGGACTATCCATTACCATTACTGAGGTGAAGGGCTTTGGTGAAGAAGCAAACCTTAAAGCAGTTCAGAATGCTGTAAAAATGGAATCTGATGCGCTTCTTGTAAATGTTCCTGATGAGAGTAGCATAGCGGACTATCTTGAAAAGCTGGAAATCCCATTTGCCACCTTGAATTCGGACCTTTCTGCAGAAAAAACACTATTCTATTCCGGATCAGATTACGTGAAGAAAGGGAGAATGCATGCATCTTTATTGACACTTGTAAGTAAAGATGAACCACATATTCTTCTCCTTCAGGGATCAAACCGGATGAAAGGACACGGTGAAGTTATCTCTTCTTTTATCAGCGAATTGGAGAAAAACAGGTTTCCTTTTACTGTGGAAGGTATATTCCAGAATAATGACAGAAATGAAGAGACTGTAAGGATTATAGAAAGGGAAGTAATGAAGAATCCAAAGATAAATACAGTCTTTATTTCTACTTCTGGCATAGGTTCTCTGGAGAATCTTGAGCTGAATAAGGATTTACTTATATTCACCTCTGATGATACTGAAGAAGTGAAATCACTGCTTGAAAAGGAAATAGTAAAATGGACTATTTCGCAAAACCCGTATATGCAGGGAAAAGAAGGAGTTACTAGGATGTTTAAATATCTGATTAATAAAGAGAAGCCTGAAAACTACCTTGCCAACCTTGTAATAAAGACCAAAGCAAATATGGAGGATTGATGTACACACTGGGCTTAGATATCGGAACACAGTCAGTAAAAGCTATAGTTTATGACAGCAAATGCAAGAAAGTAGTCACAACTGTCAGCGAAAAGCTTCCTTTGATAAGTAAAGAGGGAGGGATAAGGGAACAGAAGGTCTCCTGGTATATTGATGCAATTGTAAAGTGTCTTTCAGAGATCGACGGAAAAACGAAAGAGAAAATTGAGGCAATCGGGGTCTCTGGGCAGCAACACGGTCTTGTGCTATTGGATGATAAATCCAATGTCCTGAAAAATGTTAAGCTTTGGTGCGATACATCTTCAAGTAAGGAATGCGAGGAACTGACTGAAGCTTTCGGAGGGGAAAACCGTCTTCTTGAGGAACTCGGAATTCTGATTCTTCCCGGGTATACTGCTGGAAAAATACTTCAGCTTAAAAAAAATGAGAATGATATCTATGAAAAAACAAAAACAATTTTACTTCCACATGACTACGTCAACTATTATTTGACTGGAAGGCTTTCAACTGAAAAAGGTGATGCATCAGGAACAGCTCTTTTAGATATTAGAAAGGGAGTATGGAACAGCAAAATCACTTCACTTATAGATGATGATCTTATAAATAAGCTTCCGCCGATAATTGGCTTTGACAAAGCTCTTGGAAAGATACGAAAGGAAGTTGCTTCAAGTCTGGGCCTTAGTGAGGAAGTAATTGTCTCCCCTGGTGGAGGAGACAATATGATGGCGGCAATTGGAACTGGATGTGTCAAAGACGGGGACGTGACAATGAGTCTTGGAACTTCTGGAACCCTTTTTACTTCAACAGAGAAAGCAATAATTGATAAAGATGGGTATCTTGCCACATTCTGTTCTTCACATAACACATATTTGCCCCTCCTATGTACAATGAATTGCACTGTGTCTTCTGAAATATGGAGAAAAGAACTTGGTTTAAGTACCAAGGATTTTGATGCCCTTGCAGAAAAGGCACCCATTGGAAGTGAGGGACTTCTCATGCTTCCGTTCTTCAATGGTGAAAGAGTTCCCAACTATCCAAATGGTAAGGGTGTTCTTGCAGGAATAGATATGACAAACCTGAAAAGACAGAATATATGCCGCTCTGCCCTTGAGGGAGTAAGTTTTGAATTTCTTCTGGGGCTGGAAGCCCTGAAAAAGAATGGAGTTGATATCAAATATATCTCTTTGACAGGCGGCGGAGCTAATAGTCCGTTCTGGAGAAAGCTGATTGCCGATATGACCAATACAGAGGTAAGGGTTCCCCTTGTAAGTGAAGCAGCTGCTTTCGGAGCAGCTTTGCAGGCCCTTGCTGTAAAGGAGGATAAAAGCATTGCTGAAGTGGCCTATGAAAATGTCAGCTTTGATCAGAAGAAGGCAGTCAGTCCTGACAAAGAAAATAACAGAACATACCTTAAGTTCTACGACACATGGAAAAAATATGTTATGGCACTTGAACCGATTTTCAAATAATTAGGTATTATCTGTTTCTATACTTTTAATTACCCTGCACGGATTACCTGCTGCAACAGAATAAGATGGTATATCCTTTGTGACAACGCTACCGGCTCCGATTACTGCGCCATCTCCGATGGTCACTCCAGGCAGAACACTTACCCCACCTCCGAGCCACACATCATTTCCTATTGTGATAGGAAGTGCATATTCTTTTTCTGAAAAGCGCAAAGAAGGGCTTAAAGGATGAGTTGCTGTATATAGAGCACAGTTCGGACCTATTTTTACGTTATCCCCGATAATAACTTTGGCACAGTCTAGAATTACAAGGTTGTAGTTTGCGAAAAAGTTTTCTCCGATAAATATGTTTGAGCCATAGTCGCATAGGAAAGGGCTGAGGAGCATAAAGTTTTTTCCTGTTTTACCAATGAGTTCTTTTATTATCTGATTTCGTTTTTCCTCGTCTGAAGGGCGCATGGAATTCAGGGCATAGCATAAATCTTTTGCCCTGTTCCTCTCTTTTGTGAGGAGAATATCTGTCGAATCATATAACAACCCTGAAAGCATCTTTTCTTTTTCTGTCATTTGTTTTTCCAATTTAAGAATAAAACACGCCGTGTCTTTTTTTCAATTTTGTTTTACCGTAAAGAGAGGAAGAATTATGGATTTTGGCTTTTCATATGTTGGTTTGATTTTTCTTTTGATGCTTTTTGTTCCGAACATAATCTGGATCAAGAATAAGCCTGACTCCTATTCTCCAGATAGTGAAAACAGGGTTCTTTCCGCTTTTGAAAAAATTGGACAGGTTGGAGTCACTTTTACATGCCTCTGTTTCAAGGACTTCAATATCAGGAGGTATACAGCCTGGTCATGGTGGCTTATTGCGGCATTTTTTCTGATGCTACTTTATGAGTTATGGTGGATCAGATACTTCAGGAGTGAAAAGAAAATAAAGGATTTTTATAAAAGTTTCCTGTTTGTTCCACTTCCGGGAGCAGTACTTCCTGTTTTAGCATTTCTTTTTCTGGGAGTTTACGGGAAGAATTTGGTTCTTATTGTTTTTACCCTGGTTCTTGCAGTAGGGCACATAGGAATACATGCAGGTCATTACAAGCAAGGAAAAGATTATTAGTTTATACCTTCATTCATGCGAATCAAGGCATAGGCAAAATCAGGATCTATTTTGTCGATATAGAAAATCCCGAGCTGATGCTTTTCTCCCTTGTTTATGTATTCGTTCAGTTTTCTTTTCAGTCCTGCGTTGACAACCCTGGCAACTGCTCCGATATCCGGAAGTCCGAACGGTCCCTGCTTATAGGCATTCAGATTAAGCATTGTAATTACGCTAGGGGGATTTGCTACGAGGTAATCTACCTCTTTTTCTGCCCATTCAAGTTTGTCTTCCGGAGTTTCAATTGAGACTCCCGTCCTTTCATCATGATATGGTACATAGTAACCAGATGTCAGATTTACGAACTGATCTGAAATATTTTTTCTGTACATATCAATTCCGATTTCAGGAAATACAGTGCCAGCATAGTTTCTCATCAAGATTATTTTTCCACGGGTCTCCCCAAGTGTTTCAGGAAACTTATTATCAGAGGAAATATAGAAGTAGTCTTTATATCTGGAACTTGAAATAAGGGAATCGATGTCTTTGACAAATGAAAGCCCATCCCCGGAAGAAAGGAATACTTCCTCCTTTACCATGCATATAATTGTCTCTGTGGGGTTTTTATCAAGGAAAGCTTTTAAAAACTCCATTACGTTGTCAAAGTTTATATACATGTACTTTATTCCATGATACAGCCCAACAGTCCCATCGTTATTTTTATGTAGACGCAAATCTATGAATCTGACTCCCATATCAAGCTGCTGGGGAAGATTTGCAACCTGATTATTTGAAGTATCATTAAGCATAAAATCCATCAGTGCGCAGGTATCATGAGTACCAGGTATAGTAATTGATCTTAGTGGGGTATTATCAGGAAGGAGGGCCATCCAGTTTTCAGTGATGGTGTAATGTGAGGAAATGTCAGGAGTATACTTACAGGAGAAGAGCAGAGGTAAAAGGAGAAGTATTAAAATCAATTTAGCTTTTTTCTTAATCATCATACCCTCCACTTAAGACTCAGATCCAATGCTGAATCAAAGCCATGGTAATCCCCTGCAAAAGTGTAAACCAATGAAGGTCCTATATACATTACGAGGTTTGGAAAAAACTCATATCCATAGTGCAGATTGGCCCAACATCCTGTGCTTCCTGAGGTAGTAATTCCATATTTGCCTCCCACTGTCAGATAAGCCGAAAGTCCCAGTGAAATAATTTGTTTTTCTGTAATCTGAAACTGATTGTCAAAACCGATTGAGGCGAAGATAGCGCTGTATTGTATTCTCTGTTTTATTCCCTGAGGATTTTTGATGTTTGCTTCATATAATCCGAAAGAAAAAGAAAGAGACGGGGTATATAAAGAACCTGTTGTAAAATCTCCTCCGATTTTTTCTCTTAAGAAAAAACCTTGTTTAAAAAAATAGGAAGTATCTGTTGCTATACAAAGATAGCTGGCAAACAGAGGGGATAAAAGCGAAAGTAATAGAAAAACCATAATAAGTTTTTTACGCAATTCTTTATCTCCTTGTTACGATTATAAAACAAATGGAAAGTTCTTTGAATTGAAGTGGCGTGTATATTTGTTTTATGAAAAACTCACTACAGGAAGAAAAAAAACATAAAGAGGAATATACTGAAAGAAAGGAAGTAGTATGGGACGTCAGAAATTAGTAAGTAAAATAATTGCAAGTATCATCCTTATAGGGGCTATAGTTGCTGCTATATTAATGTTCTTTGTGCAGAATAAAGCAAGAATCGTTTCTCAGAACGCAGACTATATTAGTGGGACAAATGAGAAATCAGTTGCAAGGATAAATGATTTACTTAATTCAACATTAGATAGTCTTGAAACAATTTCTTTTATTTACGGAAGAAGCTTGGAGTATGATGAGTTAGATACCAATGACGTATTGGACCTTTTTGACCACGTCCCGTTTTTAAATGTTTATTCTGTTAATTCAAAAGGAGTGACCAAATCAATAGATGGCTCGCAGGAAATTGATGTAAGTGACAGATTTTTCTTCATTGACGGCATGAAAGGACACTCGGGTGCTGTTGCAGTAATCGAATCAAGACTCAGCCCTGGCAGTGCGTTGGATTTCTATACCCCTGTTTATGTAGAGGATAAAATTGTTGGTGTTCTTGTTGGTGTAACTGGAGAGGATGAACTTGAAAAACTGATTGCTTCAGAGTTATTCGGCTACTCTGCAATAACTACATTGATAAATGACCAGGGTGAAATCCTTGTTTCCACAAACCATAAAAATGAGGACTCAAATTATTTCAGGTATCTGGAACAGTCCGGTTATATTAAAAAGGCAGATATTGAAGACCTCAAAAATGCAGCTGAGAATGACCACCCATACGTTTTTAAATCAGAGGGCCTCGGTGGTGATCCGTTTGCGCTTTCAATGCTTCCTACAGAATTTGATAATCTTTTGTTAATTCAGGTTTTCCCTCCAGAGGTTGCAAAGTCTATGATTGCACATGCCAACAGTGCTGGCAGGAATCTTGAAATAATCCTGGTGGGGGTATTCCTTTTGTATTGTCTGTATCTGGTAATCAGTTATAACCAGACAAACAAAAAGCTGAGAAAGGAAAAGGAAGTTGCAGTAATCGAAGCTGAAGAGGTCAGTGCAATAAGTGAATTATACTCAACCTGTCTTAATGGAGTTGCGCGCTCTTATGTTGCAATTTACTACATACGGGTTCCTGAAAACCATTATGTTATGGTCTACCCTGAAGATGGAGACGATAAAGAGGAAGGGAGCTTTAATGAAGCGGTAAGAAATAAGGTTGAGAACTCAATTATGATTGCATCTGCTGAACAGGATAAGGAGGAGCTGATTAAAAACCTCCAGCTTGATAGCCTCCTTGATTTTCTGAAGGACAGGGATTCTGTTGAATTCAGATACAGAAGAGTCATAGAAGGAAGTGGCAATATTGAATGGTGCCTTTCAGCAGTAACCTGTGTAAAGCGTGATGAAAACGGCATTCCTGTTAATCTGGTTATGTCTGTCAGATCAATTGATGATATTATGAAAAAGGAAATTGCACAGCGCCAATTTATCAAAAGTGCACTTGAAAGGGCAGAGGCTGAAAGTGCTGCCAAGACCAAGTTCCTTTCTTCAATGTCACATGATATCAGGACACCGATGAATGCAATTACAGGCATGACTACAATTGCCACAATGCACATTGATGATAAGGAAAGGGTCAAAGACTGTCTGAATAAAATTACAATTTCATCAAGACATTTGTTGAACCTCATTAACGAAGTTCTAGACATGTCCAAGATTGAGTCAGGTAAGGTTGTCCTCAATCAGGAAGAAATGAATATTCCTTCTGAAATTGAGGCGCTTCTTTCAATTTTCCGTGGGGAAATGAAGAAGAAAAACATACTTATGCATACAAACCTTGTAAAGATTGAGCATGAAGATGCTATAGGTGATCCGGTAAGACTCCAGCAGATATTGGTCAATATTCTTGGCAATGCCATCAAGTTCACACCTGTAGACGGGACTATCACGCTTGATATAAAGGAAAAACCTACAAGACAGCCAGGATACTCTGAGTATGACTTTATTATTGCTGATACCGGAATCGGCATGAGCGAGGATTTCATAAAAGTTGCATTTGAGCCTTTCAAGAGGGAAGAGTCATCCACGGGAGTAAGAAGAATCGAAGGTACCGGGCTGGGGCTGTCAATTGCATATAATCTTGCAAAAATGATGGGAGGAGATATCAAAATAAAGTCAGTTCTGGGTAAAGGAAGTGAGTTTACTATTCAGGTAATATTGAAAATCCCTGAGGCTGTTGCCCCGATTGACTATACATCCCTTGTAAGCCTTTCTGTGCTTATTGTTGATGATGATAAGGATACATGCGAATACGAGATGGAATTACTTGATTCAGTTGGTATGGTCGGAGAGTATGTACTTGACGGAAGGGAAGCTGTGCGCCGTGTTGTAGAGCGCCATAATGAAAACAAGGACTTTTCTGTAGTCGTTCTCGACTGGCTGATGCCTGGTCAAGACGGCATTGAGACTGCACGTCAGATAAGAGAGCAGGTTGGTCATGAGCTTCCGATTATTTTCCTTACCACATACGATTGGGCAGAAATTGAAGCTGATGCAAGAAAGGCCGGAATCAATGCCTTCATTTCAAAGCCGCTCTTTAAGTCCAGATTCCTCGGTGCAATGAAAACTGCACTGCGCGATGAAAATGTCGAAATCCCGGGAATCCAACTTAAAAGAGTTGAGAACTTTGAAAAAACCAATACCAATTTCGTAGGGCACAGGATTCTTCTAGCTGAAGATAACGACTTGAATGCCGAAATAGCAATTGAGCTTTTGACAAGTGTCGGCTTTATAGTTGACCGGGCTGAAAATGGAAAAGAAGCCCACAGAATGCTGGTTGAAAGTCCGGTAGATACATATAATTTGGTTCTTATGGATATCCAGATGCCTATAATGAATGGTTATGAGGCAACTGTGAAGATCCGAGCAGAGGAAAGAATGGATCTAAAGAAAATTCCTATTGTTGCAATGAGTGCTGATACATTCAAGGAAGATATCGACAAGGCTAGAGCATCTGGAATGAACAATCATGTTGGGAAGCCTATCGAGCTTGATAAACTTTATAAGATTCTTGAACAGTTCGGTTAGAATAAAACATATATTTTTCCACCTTGGCTCCTCGTTCTTATAATGAAAAGTTTATTTAAACAGGGGTTAAGGTGGGCTATTTTTATGGATACTTTAATATTTTTGTGAAAATTAACGGAAAACACAAAAATTAATATTTTTTCTTTTGTAAGTATCAAAAATGTTTGTAAAACAAGAATAGGTGATTTAGAATAATGACAACACCTAGTTGCTTAGGAAAAACTTGTATGCACTTGTAAGCTTAGGCTCGCAAAAGGCAGAGAAACTTTAGGAAGGAAATATGAAACTTATGAAAAAAGGATTTGTTGCTTGTGCTTTGATTCTTATTGTGCTTGTATTAGCTGGATGTTCTTCAACAAAAGCCACTAAAACAGCATCTGCGTCATCTGTAAGTACAGGAGTTGTAGCTCCTACTGGAACACCTGTTTATGAAGCATCTTATGAAATCGTAGGATATAAACTTCTCTACAGAGCATATGATAATGCTCTTACATTCGGATTCTTGAATGTTCTTTCTGATGCAGAATTGGCACAGGCAGGTGCAAACATGGCTGCATTATTACCTGGTGTAACTTCTTATGGAATTTCAAGCCCAGGCCAGTTCACTTTCAACTTGAAGAAGACTTTGACAAAAGATCAGTTTGACAAGTTTGTTGAAGAAATCAACAAGAAGGCCTACGACGTAATCTATTAATTTCAACGTAATAAAAAAAGGAACCTCTACTGAGGTTCTTTTTTTATGTCCTTATTGATGCCTGAATGCCAAAAATGGGCTTCTGACGTGTTTTATAACATAAACTGATACTTTTCCTGTTCTTGAGTTTTTGTGTTGTTTACAGCCTGATTTTTAGTATCCCAGATCTTCATTGATTAAGACTACTTCAAAGGACCCGGTCATCGGGACTTCCCATAGTACAGAAAGTCCCCTGCAGATTCTTTCAGGGCTTTTGCAGTCATAACACTTATCTGCTTTAATGGCACAAGGAGTTTTAACTCCTATACGTTTTGCATTAAGTGGGGAGGCAATATTTCTTGCTCTGTACAAGGCACTCTCATAATCACGCTCTACCTTGTTTTTTCCAACAACGAAATAAACCTTTTTGTGCCCCCATAATACTGATGAAATTCTGTTGCAGTTCCCATCAATATTCACGATTTCACCGCTTTCGGCAATTCCGTTAACTGATGAGAGGTAAACCTCAGCACTGTTAGCAAGAGCGATTATTTCTGCATTAGTTTTGCCTTCAGTTTTCTCATGGTGCCAGTAAACGCTGTTTTTTCTGGAAAGAATCTGATAGAGACCCAACTCCCTTAGTGTCATTGAGCCACCGAATCCCACAGTTGTATTTTGGATTTCTTCTTCAAGGTACTTTACTGCTTCATCACTATGGTCAAATACAGAAACAGAAAATCCATGATTTTCCAGATTTTTCCTGATTGTAGAAAAGTCCATTTTTTACCTACTTTACAAGAACAGCTTCCTGTTCTTTCCTATCTAGATAATAGGCTAAACCATTTTCCTTGAAAGATGATAGGGTGGGGAAACTGAGTGAAATCCACAGCTTTTCATCCATCATTCCCGCTACATCAATAATCATTTTAGCAGTACTGAGCTGAGTACCGACTCGCTCTTCAAGGCTTATTCCTTCCTCTGTATAGTTTATTTTACTGAAGCCTTTTGCGCTGACTTTCGGAAGGAAAGTATCTTGACCCTGAATCAAGGACTCTGTCATAGCTCCTGTTATTCTATCTATAAATGGAGTCGGAACCTCAATAAGAAATGGATGAACATTCCCAATTTTTCCCCATTCCTGATGTGAATAGCCATAATTACTAGGCAGGGACAATTCCACTGCCATGGTTATTCCTTCTTCTTCAAGCATCATACTTGAAAGAAAAGCTATATCTGAAGACGCTTCGTTTGTAACAATATTACGGTTTACCGGATAAGTAACTGAAGCCTCATGAATATCAAAGGCAATATCAACTTTTTCTTTATCAAGCAAGTTCATTACTGCATAGCCCAGCATTTCACCAGGAGATCCGTTTTCCCTGCCTGGATAAATTCTGTTGACATTTCTTATCTCATCAGAACTCAGATGAAGATAAGAAGGGTAGTGCACATAAAGTGCAGGATCTGGCCATGAATCAAGGGGGGAAATAAGTCTTCCTCCGACTTTAAAGGATCTGTCTCCTACGGTATATTTTTCCGGATAGCTATAGCCCAAAGTGGGGGAGCTGTTACCGCTTTTATTAATTACAGGAATTACAAGGACTCTGCCATTTTCAAGTTCCAGATTCTCAATTATTATGTAGGCGGAGAGAATTGATGCTACTTCATTAGGGTGTGTTCCGCCTATGTATAACACAGTAGGCCCCGGGATGCCTGAATCAAAAACAAATATTGGCGTGTCCAGATAGGAATTTTTTAAATTCTTGTTATAGTCTGAAAGACGCCTTATTTCTGTTAAAGCAGGCGATGGATAAACCATGTCATAAGTGTGTCTTGCCTTGACAAAAGAAACTGAGGCCGAAGAGGCAAAGGCAAATGTGAGAGCAAGAATAACTGTTTTAACTATTATGCTTTTTCTCTTTTTTCTTTCCATATATGAAACCGCCGACTAGGACACTGATTGCAATTATAAAGGTCAAGACAGGAATCCAGGCTTTAATTCGTATCTCGTAGTAAACTCCGCTTTCTCCTGGTTTTTCAAGTGGTTTTGGATCAAATGCAATCCCATTTTCCTCTGCAAGACCTCTGACGTTAAGCATATTTATCACAGGAACACCTCTGGCAGCATATTCATAAATTAGACCACGATAAGGTGTTGATGGGATCATAGGGGGTTCTATTGTTAGCCCATTGGGAAAATCTAGTGTGTAGGAGGATGCTCCATTGTTTACTGATGCTCCACCTACGTTCACAAAAAGCTTTATATCATCCCCGTACAGTTTCAGACGGTACTGGATATTCTCAGCCAGATCTTCAATTGTTATTACTTCAACACCAACTTTTTTACAAAGCTCCAGTGCAAGCTCCTTTGTTCCAAAGAATATCACTCCTTCAAGAGTTGCTCCCCCTTGGTCATTTACTCCTCCGGGAGATACTGCTAAAAGTTCAGCGTCCGAATACCCACCATCAAAAAGGACCTGAATATAATCAAAAATATTGAATTCCGGGCGTGTTGCACCATGCATAGATGAGCCCAAAGAACAAATAAGTTTGACATTAAGACCGTAAACCTTGGCAGCTGTAAGAGTTGCAATCAAAAGTCCGGGAAATGAGCCAGAAGATCCAACTGCTATATTGTCTCCTTTTTTCAGACCTGCTTCCTTATAATACCTGATCATTGCAGCAGCAAAATTGGGATTCAGGCTGGTCCGTTTTGCATCAGGATTTCCTGGTGTTGTAGTGAGTTCAGTAAACTCGGGTCCCATAAGACCTGTCTCGTTTACGTCCTCAAAATCAATTTCAACGCCTTCTTCAAGCATTTTGGCCTTTATTGCGCTTTCAGCTTCTGCCATCAGTTCGGCTGCTTCAAGTTGCAAATCTCTGTATTCCCTTTCTTCGATGTGCTGAGTAAGAAAGGTTGCAACAATTCCAACGATAAGGATAACAATAGCAATTAAAATGAATAGCAGGTTTATTTTGGATTTTTCTTTCATTTTATCCCACCATATGTAAGCATACCCAGGTCAATAGGGTAATAAGAATAACCATTAATAACGTTTTTATTATTCCCTGTTTTTCCATATCGTTGGCAATGAGGCCGGGAATAATATATCCGATTGCCCTCATATCGTAGGGAATATTTGTCAAAAAATAGTAGTTGGCGCTGTAAAGGGAGGATAGAAGCAATCCCAGAAGAACACACAAAGCGAACCTTCTTCTCCCGAATAGAATCATGAAATGGCTCAATATCTTTATGCAAAGATACGTTACAAGTGATATAACAAGAGTTGAAACTATTCTCAGCGGTTGTGTAAGGTAAAAAGCCAAATACCCTCCACTTATTAAACCTCCGGCAAACAAGCCAAGAAACTCGCTGGCAATAAAGCCGAAAACTATTGATAAAGCAACAGCAGTATGTAACATTTAATTCTCCTTTATGAAGGCCCTGACAACCTTTTCTCCGTCTCCTTTTATGTTTCCAAGTCCCAGGTAAAGATTACCACTGTCAGAAGACTTCATTTCTCCAATCAGAGCATCTGCCTTCATTTCCCTGACGCTTAGTTTTGTCTTTAACCTGATATAGGCTTTTACCTTTTTTTTGTACTCACCAATTACAATTACATCAACGTTTTGTTTTCCAAGGGCAGAAACAAAAGTAAAGATTCTGAATTCCCTGTCTCCACGGTTATTGAATATTACTTTAACAGCCTTTCCACTTGAAGATGCTTTTTCTATTTCCAATGCCATCGTATCCAAATCATTTATAGAAAAATATGGGCGGAATTCTGCGCCTTGAGGAAGTATCATTTTCTGATGGAGACCAATGTCTGGAATTATTTCTCTGCTTGCATCTATAACATCACTTTCAGTTATTCCGAAGTTTGCTAAAAGAGCAGAGCAGATAGCTATATTATCCTCGTGAGTAGAAAGGTTAAACGACGGGAAGTCTTTTTTATCAACCAGATGGAAATTTATGTCTTTGATGCTCCCATATTCTTTGTCAAATGAGTATACAGTTGATCCTTTTGGGATGCTCTGTGCAAGTGAGTAGATAGTCTCTTCACGTGTTTCTCCAATTTCTGGAATGTGATCCACATAGGAATTGCAGATAATAACATAGTCAGGTTTTATCAGCTTATTGGCAACAGTTCTCTGGTTTTCTCTACCCAGTGCCATACATTCAACAACAATAGCTTCTGCTTCCTGCCCAACCGCTTTCTTTACAAATCTAATCAATTCAGTTATGCGGGCTTTTCTTTTTCTTACGACAGGTTCAATTTTCCCATCCGGGAGCAGAATCTGGGCTTCACTTCCGGTGGTTCTTCCAACTGTTTTTATTCCGTGGCTATTGAGAGCTTTGGTAAGTATTCTTACTATACTGGTTTTTCCCCTAGTTCCATTTACAAGAATTCTGAGTTTTATTCTTTTAAGCCTTTTCTGATGTATATAGTTTTCAATAATTCCCAGGACTATAAGGGTAAGAAATAAAACTAAAACAAAAACCATAGTACCTTCTTTTAAAAAGGAGACCCATCGGGTCTCCTTTATCATTTTAAGATGAAAATTTACTTTGATGGTCTTAGATTATCGACAACGTTTTCAAGAACAATGTCGTTGTACCAATCACCAAGAGCCTGCTTTCTCATGTTAACATTTCCAAGCATGTACTTGCTTCTAAGGAGGTTATCAAGCTCAATATAAGTTTCATTCCAATCATTAGCTACATTATTAGCATAGTTAGTGATATAGTTGATTGCTGCTGATTCCATACCTGAGTTAACCATAGAAGCTGCTACATCCTGAACTAAAGCTGTCTGTGCATACAGAGCTTCCTGCTTTGCATCTCTGACTGCTCTTATGTCCTGAATAGCTGAGTCATAGTTGACCTGTGCCTCCTGCTGTACACCAAGGGTAACCCACCAAGCAGAATCTGTACCATATCTGTCAGTTCTTGTTCTTGAATTGAAGATAGCTGGGAATGATTTCTGGCTTCCCCATATTGGTGTTAAGTAGTTAGTTAAAGCTGAGCCAAAGCCAACCCATGCCAAACACTTAATCTCATCTGGAAGATCTGGTCTGATGTTTGAAATCTGAACATATGTTGCCTGAGGAACATTGATTGGACGATAAACATAGTTTGTGTTTAACGGATTACCGAATGGTCCGGAGATAACTGTCTTGGAAACATCATACTCTGTTCCCTGATAGTAATCTGAACAGATATCCTTGACTGTCTGTACACTGATTTTCTCTTTTGGAGTGACAAACAAAGGATAATCGAGGGCAGCACCATTGTCTTTCAAGTTCTTTATATCGCTACTATCAACTGGACTCTTCAAATTGAGAGATGGATCCAAAATATTCATAACTCTCCATTCTCTTAAAGAGCAGAGGATTGATGAATATGGTGCAAAAATCTGGTTAGGCTGGAAAGCACTCTTTCCATCCCATAAGTCGTACTGCAGAGCATAATTCTTGATATCTTTGTAGTATCTGTAATTATTTGGATCATTCTCGATTAAGACGTTGATTCTTGCACGGTTAGCAGCTACGAAAACCTGATTGTCTGGAACTCTGATAGCAACCCAAACTGGACCACCATAAGCTTCCAATACCCAAGCTTCGTTTCCATCACAAATATTGATACATTCGCAAGCGCCGTTCCACCCGTATTCCTCAATCATCTTACCCATGAAGTCAACTGCTTCACGAGCTGTTGAACATGTCTCAAGAGCTAAGTCCTGAAGCATGTAGCAATCAAGAATACCTTCTGTTGCACCAAAAGCTGTATTGAGTTTCTGTCCCTGTTCAGATCTTCTATCTCTTGAACAAGTTGATTCACCCATTGCAAGACCTTTGTCGTTCAAGAATGAATACATAGCGTGAACATACTGATTTGTTGCTTTTTCAATCTTGAATTCACCTAGTTTCATACCTCTTAGACCATAGTCTACAACTTCTGGATATTTTCCGAAGTCTGCACCAGCTCTTCCATCAAGAACGATATCCTGAACAGAACCTGCAGGAATTGATGGGATAAGCCAAAGCCTGATGTCATCACCTGTTGAGTCACAGGTGTGGCTAGTCATTGTTGAGCCGTCAACTGTTGCCTTGTTACCAACTGCTAAGATGGTACAAGCAGCAATAGTCTGGGCTGCGATTAACATCACAGCCAAACTAATTAATAAAACTTTTCTTGTTGTTTTCATAAAACAAACACCCCTTTTGTTTTTAGGTGGCTAGACTTTACTGAAGTCCCTTACCAGTTACATTTTCCTTCCACCAAGCAGAAGCCTGTGGAACTCTGTTGTTTGAACCATCCTGATTAATATTACCGAAGAGATACTTAGCTTCGAGAACTCTGCTGAGATCTTTCCAAGTATTGAACCAGCTGGTTGCTGTCTGGTTAGCATATGCTGTCAAGAGAGCAACTGCGCCTTCAGTATTTCCTTCTCTAATCATCTTAGCAGCGATATTCTGCATGATGAATGTTGTTTCATACTGAGCAGCCATGAGAGGATCTCTTAAAGCTCTGATATCTTCAATAGCATTCATATAGTTCTGAGAAGCCATAATCTGAACATCTGCAGATACCCAGAATCCTGAATTCTCATCATACTCAGCTCTTGTTCCTGTTCCGAAGAATGAAGGAAGAGAAGTCTGTGAAGCGAAAATCGGTGTCATATAAGTTGAATCTGGTGCAGCCCATCCGAAGTATGCCAAACACTTAGCATCGTCAGGGAGCCATGACTTGATATTGCTGATCCAAATATATGTGCATCTGTAACAGTTGATAGATCTGTCGAGGTTAGGATAGAGTGGGTTTCCATAAGGACCAGAAGCATACTTCTGAGTAAGGTCGAACTCTGTTCCTACATAGTAGTCTGAACAAACCTGTCTGATATCTTCAACAGATACCGGCTTAGCTGGCTTGAATGTCAAAGGCCAGTTGTAGTCGTGATCAGGATCATCTTCCTTGATGTCAAGGCTTGGATTTAAGAGAGTCATTGCTCTCCATTCTCTTCTTGTTGAGTATGGTCTCTGTGGGTATGGAGCGAAGATTCTGCAAGGAACGAATTCACCCTTTCCATCCCAAAGATCGTTCTCAATAGCGAAGTCTTTGATGTCAGCTGGGTATACCCAGTTTTCTGTATCATCCCAATCGATGTGGTTGATTCTAGCGCGGTTAGCACATACGAAAATTTCATCATCTGGTACTCTGAAGCCAACATAAATATGTCCGCCGTAGAACTCTACGACCCAAGCTTCGTTTCCATCACAGATGTTGATACATTCAGGTGTACCGTTCCAGCCAAATTCTTCAACAAGTGCTGTCATTGCCTGAACAGCTTCTCTAGCTGTTGAGCAAGTCTCTAAAGCATAATCCTGAAGCATGTAGCAGTCGATAATACCTTCGTTTGCATCATAAACTTTCTTTAATTTCTGTCCCTGTTCGCTGTTTCTGTTGTATGAACAAGTTGATTCACCCATTGCCAGACCTTTGTCGTTGATGAATGAATACATACCATGGATATACTGGTTGGTTGGCTTGTCATATGTAATCTGAGCAAGTGCTAAACCGTTTGTACCATAGTTTTTGACTTCAGGGAACTGTGAATAATCAGCACCAGCTCTGCCATCAAGAACAATGTCTCTGACTGTTCCTGCTGGCATTGATGGGATGATCCAGAGTCTTAAATCGTCACTTGTTGAGTCACAAGTGTGGCTAGTCATTGTTGAGCCATCAATAGTAGCTTTCTTACCAATAGCGAAGATTGTACATGCCATTACTGACTGTGCTGCTAAGAGGCAGATTAAGCCGATAATTAAAACCTTTCTCATTTTCATAAATAAATTTTCCTAAACTTTAATACAAATTACTACTGTAAATTCTTACCAGTTACGTTTTCCTTCCACCAGTCAGAAGCCTGCGGAACTCTATTGTTTTTGCCATCTGTATTGATATTACCGAAGAGGTACTTAGCTTTGAGAGTTCTGCTGAGGTCTTTCCAAGTATTGAACCAGTCAGTTGCTGTCTGGTTAGCATACATTGTCAAGAGAGAGATAGCACCAGCACTATTTCCTGATTTGACCATTGAAGAAGCCATATCCTGGATAGCTGCAGTTGTCTTGAACTGTTCTGTCATGATTGGGTTTCTCAATGCTCTGATATCTTCAATAGCATTCATGTAGTTCTGGGAAGCCATAATCTGAACTTCTGCAGATGCCCAGAATCCTGAGTTAGGATCATACTGAGCTCTTGTTCCAGTCTCAAAGAATGAAGGAAGAGAAGTCTGGGATCCGAAAATAGGTGTTAAGTAAGTTGAATCAGGTGAACCCCATCCAAAATATGCCAAACATCTTACTTCTGCTGGATACTTTGCGTTGATGCTGCTAATCCAGAGATATGTACATCTGTAACAGTTGATTGATCTTGTCAAACCTGGATAGAGTGGGTTTCCATAAGGACCAGCTGCATAAGAATTTCTAAGATCAAGTTCTGTACCCTGATAGTAGTTGCAGCAGATGTCATAGATTGTCTGAACAGAAACTTTCTGCTTTGGCTTAACAAACATTGGCCAGTTATAGTCGTGGTTAGGATCTAAGCGGTCAATCTTGAGATCTGGATTCAAAAGCTTCATAGCCATCCATTCTCTGTTTGTTGAATATGTTGAACCTGGGTTTGGACAGAAGATTCTGCAAGGAACGAATGCACCTTTACCATCCCAAAGACCGTTGTCGATTGTCCACTGTCTTAGGTTTGTTGTGCAGAGGTAGTTCTTAGAATCGTTGAAGTCAAACTTGTTGATTCTAGAGCGGTTAGCACATACGAAAATAGAATCATCTGGAACTCTTACAGCAACCCATACGTTTCCACCATAGAATTCCATTGCCCAAGCTTCGTTACCATCACAGATTGTGAAGCATTCTGCTGAGTTTGCACCGTTCCAACCATATGTTTCAACGATATCGCCCATGTAAAGGACAGCTTCTCTTGCAGTAGAACAGTTCTCTAATGCTAAGTCCTGAAGCATATAAGCATCAATGATACCTTCATCGCGTGTGAAAATTTCATTAAGTTTTTTTGTCTGCTCATTGTTTCCTGAATACCAGCATGTTGATTCACTTATTGAAAGACCTTTGTCATTCAAGAATGAATACATGCCATGGATGTACTGGTTAGTTGGCTTGTCAACTGTGATTTCACCAAGAACAAGAGAAGTTGGTCCATAGTTCTTCTCAGCTGGGAAGTTTGAATAATCAGCTCCAGCTCTTGAACTTAAGACGATATCTCTAACTGTTCCAACCTCCATGGATGGAATAATCCAAAGTCTTAAATCGTCACTTGTACTATCGCAAGTGTGGCTGGCCATTGTTGAGCCATCCACAGTTGCATTCTTTCCAACGGCGAAGATTGTACAAGCGAAGATGCTATTAACTGCAATAAGAGCAACTAATACTGCAACTAAAAGTTTTTTCATATCTTTCTCCTCAGAAATTATTTAACCTCTACAGGTTTGTGGTATACAACGAATGCACGATCGGAATTCTCCGGTGCGCTTGGATCGAGTAAGAATGCTCCTACACTATCCTTTCCAGATTCCTCGATTTCCTTCATTTCGAGGTATGTTGGGAAGCTACAAATTATCTCAAGTTCTGGGTAGTACGCACTAGCCCAATCAATAATCTGCTGAGTTCCACTTAAGTGTCTGCCGACTCTGTACCACATTGGAGTACCGAACTCCATGTCGTATGGGAAGTAGGTGAGACCCTTGTCAGTTACTTTCTGTAAGAATTCATCTTTACCTTCAGTCATCAAAGCCTCGGTTCTTGGTCCGGTAACTTTATCGATAAAAATTTGAGGTGTTTCCATCAGAAAGGTTAAAGAATCTGACCAGTCTGCCCATTCACGGTGTGATAGACCATGCAATGTGTTAGGACTTGATTCACTCTTCATCAAAAACTGATCTGCCAAGGCCATACTTGCCAAGAATGCAATATCCAAGCTACTGTTCTTTCCTTCAACTTCTGGTTCGACATATTCCCATTTCTCATAAGGAATATTCTCTCCAGCAAGGATTCTATCTCTGATTTCCTGCTTCAAGATTTTTGCTGGTGCAACGTATGTTGAAGTAACAGGATAGAGAATTTCAGCTTCGTGCATATCTATAGCAATATCAACATCTTCCTGTCTGATGATTTCCATAACAGCATATGCAGCTCTCTCTGTTAAGGTACCATTCTTTCTTCCAGGGTAGGTTCTGTTAAGGTTTCTTATATCTTGATATGCAAGATTTTGTCCAGATGGATAGTTAACATATGTGAATGGATCTGGCCACTGATCAAGTGGATTTGCATATCTATCTCCAATACGCCATTTGCTTGTTCCCCAGTCAGAATCTGTATGGAAGAACATAGGATAAGCGTCACCTAACATACCTTCAGTTGAACCTGAATAGTTCGCTCTTGGAACAATGATTACTTTACCCTTATCTACCTTAATATTCTCAAGCATGAGGTATGCTGCCATTGTGGAAGCTGGCTCGTATGCATGAGGACCACCATTGATGAATACTGTACCTCCTTCAACACCACTGTCGAAGATAAATACAGGTGTATCCATCCAAGTTCCCTTTAAGGATGGAACATAATCACTAAACCATTTGATTTCTGTACAGTCTTCACTTAAGACGATAACTTCCTTGAAGTGTCTGAGTGTCCAGAATTCGTATCCTGCAATACCAGCAATGATAAGTGCTATTACAAGAACGATAATCTTTTCAATTAATATAGCTTTTGCACTAGGTGCTTTCTTTTCTTTTTTTGCCACGCTATTACCCCTTTTACTTTATGTACAGAACCCTTAGTAAGAAAGGGATAATGCAGTATGCATACATGATGTCATTTACAACACCAAGGTGAGTCTTTCTTTTCCAGAAGCTCTTAATCAGACTTAAGCCAATAAGAGCTGCCATCAAAAAGTATATAGCTCTAACTAAATTTTCTAAAAATACCATAACATCCTCCTCTTAATACAAGAACGCGAACTTTGCTGGCCAGATCATCATGATAACTGCCATGATACCAAGAGCTAGCATAGGAACGAGTGCTGAAGCGAAGAATTTCCAATAATTCTTTCCATAACCTGTTTCTTCACAAGCAAGTCTTCCAACGATTCTTGATGGTGGCAGACAGTCACCAAGTGGGAAGATGAGTGAAAGTGCAGCACAAATAACTGTTACGTCCATACCTAATGTGTTGAACATAAAGATAAGTGGTCCACCGATAACAACAGATACACCATAGTTGAAGCATCCCTGCATGAATGGTCCTATAATTAAGATTGATGCGTAAATTAATACAAGTGGTAAGCTTAAACACGTTGATCCGATGAGACCCCTGACACCTGTAGCCGCCATGGCACTCTGAAGAACACCAATTGACAAAACGTTAGCTACGAGTGGGAAAACCTGTTCCATTGTGTTATCGAAGATGTTGATGTATTCCTTAAAAGAAATCTTCTTTGGATTACAGAGAATAGCAACGATAGCTGCAATGATGAACATTAATGGAAGACCAATTACTGGCATTGACCATGGTGCATATAATCCTAATAAGAAAAGAACTACGATTGCTAATGCTGGGATTAACATTCTCCACCAAGTCATTCCTTCTGTTTTTGGAGGAAGAGCAGCAAGAGCAGATTCTCTGCTTTCTGGTTTAGCACCCCAACCACACCAGATGATACAAATAGCACCAGCGATTACGATTGGGATTAATAAGAGCCAAGTAAATCCTACATAAGGCATATTTGCCTGAGCTGTCATAAGCATAGTCCAAAGGTTAATTGGAGGAGCTGCAGCAGAGAGGATAGCAAAGAAGAATACGAAAACTGTTCTCTTCTTCTGGCTAACACCTAAGTGGCTTAATACTGTATTTGTTAATCCACCAAGAACGAACAATGATACTGAACCTGCACCAGTTAAAGCACCAGGAATAAGCATCAAAATGCCCATGATTGTCATTAACAACCATTTGTTTCCTATTTTGGAAACAAGTCCACGTGTGATTGTAGAAACAGCACCACTATGTGAATAGATGTTTACGAAAATTGATGCAGCAATGAAGAGCATTGCTAAATCCAAGTTAACGAACAGTCCTTCGACTAGGTACCTGACCGGGCTACCCAAGGCAGGTACTGCTATAACGCCAGCAATAGCCAGTACTACAGCAGCAACAACCATTGAAATGTCGGGGGACTTTAAGAAGATACTGCTTAATGTAAATGCAATAAGCATAACGATTAAGAGTATCAAAGTTAGCATTGTCATCGACATGAGGAAATTCCTTTATATTTTTGTTATAAAAAATTACTATTTAATGAAAATCTGCTTGCAGAGATTTGAGAATTCAAGAGCTGAGTCAACAGTTGTTAGAGGAATACCATACTGCTGGCTAATCTTGTCAAATCTTCCATCTGGGTTAGAAGCCTTTAAGACAACCATCCAGTCAGAAACAGGGCAGATTAAATCAATAATTCTTTCGTTTCCGTTTGTAGGAAGCTTTGGAGCTCTCTTATCCTGTTCGATGTGAACTGCAACGATAGGCATGCCCTGCTTTTTAGCAGCATCAATAACCTTCTTGAGGTTGTTAATTTCATCTTCGATAGTGATACCAGAAGCACCTAAGCCCTTATCTGTGGTTCCGATAACAGCAACTAATACTTTGTATTTGCCACTATTGATCTCATCAAGTCTTTCAGCTGGTTCATCTTCAAGGAAGAAGTCTGTTCCAAGTTTGAAAGCCTTAGACATATTGATTAAAAGTCTTAACTGCTTTGATCCTGGGCCCTGTCCTGCTGAAGTAAGTAGGAATGGGCAGTCATAAGTTTTAATTGGAGCTCCTGAAACAGTTGCAAAAACCTGTGCAGGGAGAGCAATTAAAGTAAGTATTAATACAACAAGAAAAACTGATTTTTTCATGAGTACCGTCTCCTTTATAGTGTTGTTATGGTATGAAATTATAAATTCATACTCTAACCTATTGTAAACCGAAAATTTTATTAGTGGTAGTAAATTATTTATTCTTAAATATTTTTTAATTTTCTTAGGAATACATAAAAAATCGATAAAAATTTTGTTGAAAGCCTAAGAAATTTAGATTGGTAAATTATGTTTTCACAATACATAAAACTTTAAAACTGACAGAAATCCAGAAAGAAATTTTACAGTTACATAATACGACTAATAAAATTTTGATAGATTAAATTCTTATAAATAAAAAACTTAGCGAAGGAAGATATAAAAAGAACTAAAAAAAATCAAAAAGACTTAGTCTTATATTTTCTTAAATTTTTGAAAAATTTAAAAAAATTGATTGTTTAAAGCTTGAAGATGCAGTAAAAAATTTTTTTTTGCAAAGTTACAGAACTTTTAATGATTTTTGTATCTTAAAACCATCTTTTCAATTTTAATCCGAATATACTATATATCGCATTTCAGGGCTTCAGTCATGGATATGGGTTTATCAAAAAATCTCCTCGCGCGTACGCGTATATATTCTAAGGATTAGTAAATTAATATATCTCTGATTATTGAGCGTATGATTCTATTCGCTTATTTTGTTTTCAAGGCCGGTTATATTTAGAGATAAGCTATTATTTGTATGCTGGGATAGTACAGAATGATGAAGGCGGATTACAGTATTTCGGAATGATCCTTCATTTTTAAAAGCATTCGTTAGATATTTTTATGTTAGACCTGCAGGTCTAATCTTAAATATTGGTTAATGATATAGAGCGCTTTCAAATTATTATTAGCGTTTTTCCTGACATTTGAAGAAGGCAACAGTGATAATCCATATATTGCACAACACAAACATCTGGCTCTGCTGGCGAATTTATGTAATAAAGAATATACGGAGTACTGACAAATCAAAGTGGTAGTTCATTAAGGCAACTTTCTTTATCGGTAATGTTCAAAAAAAACGAAAAACCGCAAAATTTTAGCTGAATTGCGTATTTCTATCATATACATTATAAATAATAAATTCCGAAATAGGATTTAAATATTATTAATAATAAATGATTGAACTCTAAAAAGCTTCGGCTATAATTTTAGATATATGATCAATGTAGGAAATGGATGGCAGGAAATATTTGACGAAGAACAGAACAAACCATATTATTTGGAGCTTCGTCAGTTTCTCAAAAAAGAGTATTCCACGAAAATTATTTATCCGCCGATGCACGAAATATTTACGGCATTTACTTTAACTAGCTTTGATGACGTCAAAGTAGTTATCGTTGGACAGGATCCTTATCATGAAGCTGGACAAGCTATGGGACTCTCTTTCGCTGTGCGTGATGGAATTGAGGAGCCACCTTCTTTGAAAAATATTAAAGAAGAGCTCAGAAGAGAAGGCTTTGATACATCATCTTGGAGTTCTGATTTGTCAAGATGGAGTAGACAAGGGGTTCTTCTTATTAACAGCACACTGACAGTTGAGGCTCATAGGGCAGGATCACATTTTAATAAAGGATGGGAGATATTTACTGATAGAGTAATAGCGGAGCTTGGACAGAGAGAAAAGCCTGTTGTCTTCATTTTATGGGGTAGTTTTGCCAGAAGCAAAAAGGTACTGATTAAAAATCCCAGACATCTTGTACTTGAGTCCCCACATCCCAGTCCATTAAGTGCATACCGTGGGTTCTTCGGAAACAACCATTTCAGAACATGTAATGAATACCTAGTAGGAAAAGGATTAGATGGTATTGATTGGTAGAAATGAATTTTTACAATAAAAAAAACCAGCAATGCTGGTTTATAGCAGGGGTAGGACTCGAACCTACGACCTCCGGGTTATGAGCCCGACGAGCTGCCAACTGCTCTACCCTACGGTGACGAAACTAAACTTAAATCAATTGGTTCAAAAAGTCAACAACCTGTAAGGAGTAAAAATCAATTGCCGTTTTAATAGCATAGAGGAGAGGATTTTTGGTTTTAAAGTTTCTATAACTTATTTTGATGGAAGAAATTAAATATAACTAATGACAAATAACGATGAATAATTTCACAGATATCACTCCTCCAGCTATTAATTTTCAGAGGCAAAAAGTATAGAATATGAGCATGTTCAAGAAGGTACTTTTTTGTTTATCTGTATTATTGATACTAATTTCCATCACTTCTTGTGATATAGAGTATCTTCTTGCGAAAGTTGAAGACAAGATAAACAACCAAGGGCAAGATCAGAATCAAAATCAAGATCAGGAAACAGAAGAGCAACCCTCACTATCAGACAAAAATGACTGGTTGAATAATATAAACTTCTCTGAATACAAACATACAGTGGTCGCAGAACCGAATAATTTGAAGTATGCAAGTTTTGCATTTCTCCCAGATGCCACTTATAGACTTTCATCATATGTAAAAGACCAAGTTCGTTATGTTTCAAGGGACATACCAGGTTACACAAACTTTGCGATAAGAAAATATGATGATGAAATGAAGAACTTCTTGGACTATAAATCTTCTGAAAAAGAATCGAAAGCTGTTCTTCCTGTGGCTGAGCTTGTTGAGTCAAATGATACGCAACTGTATCCGTCAAGTTCGGTGCTCAGCGCAAAATGCAGAGTATATGATTATGAAGGATTTACACCTATTTCGAATACCAGGGCTTCAAGCTCAAATACAACTCTCCCGTTCGGAGTATCCCATAAAAATTTAAAGGTTGGTGAAACCTTTGACTGTTATGTCAACCATTCAGGAATAAGTGTCTATCCCGATACTGTAGAAGTTGAATTGTTTAATGAATATACAGTAGACGGGGTCACAATAAAGGTTTTTATGGAAAAGGAATGGCTGGATATACAAAAAAATGCGAGGACCTTCATAGACCAAGTACTTAGAGATACTATATCACGTTTCGTTAGTAATTATGGACCAATGACAGAAACATTCACGTCTCCTTTAGACAGAGACGGAAATAATGCAATCAATTTTGTTTTCCATAGTTATGTAAGTGAGGGTGTATTGGGATATTTTGTTCCATTTGATCTTTGGTTCACCGGCAGTGAGACTGAAGGGATTTCAAATGAAGGTGAATTCCTATATTATCCATTTGATTTGTTTTTTGAGGCGTCAGATAGTTTGAAATACAGCAATGCATATTATTATGCTGTTTTAGATACGTATGTTGGAACCATGGTCCATGAATTCCAGCATTTATTGCACACATGTTATCAGATAAAAAATAATTTTGGATATTTCAGTACTTCATATGTTACATGGATTACCGAAGGCTTATCTATGTGTGCAGAATCTCTAATGGGGTATAGCGAGATTAGCGGTCTTGGGGATTATGTAATAACTTATTTGCTTGATTCAAATAGGTATTCCCTGCTTGGGGTATGGCCACAGGGAGAATCTGCCCCATACGGACAGGCTTACCTTTTCATCCGTTATCTGATGTCCAGATTCGGAGAACAAAAGATTATTAAAGGTTTGTATGACATCAACTATTTGCAGGGAGATTTAAATATCCAGTGGGATGATGTCAGGCAAATTGAGTATATAACAGGATTGAGTATAAGAGAGTTGTATGCAGATTTTGCGACTATGCTTATCAGGACAGGTATAATTTCGAATAATGAATCTAAATACAATGTGGCAGCATTCAATGGAGAGGAAATCAGCCTGGCAGAATGTTTGCAATATACATCGTGGAATGCGACAATCAATGCAAAGAACAATGCAAAAAATGGTTATCTGACAAATATCCAGAAAGTATTTAGTCTAAATCAACCTATATATGCAGAACCTATGAGTCTCATTTTCACATGCTGGACAGACGAAGCTTTCACTTTGACAAATTCTGATGGAAGTAAGACGGTTTATGATGCCTATGATTCATCAAATGAAGGCTTTACAATTATTTCTGATAAGCGAACGCCAGTAGCAATCAGTTTGTTGCACTACAATTAGAAACTTGTTATAAGGATTTCCAATCCAATAAGGATAAGGATTATCCCGCCAATATACGGAGCATACGGTGAGAACTTTTTTCCTAGTGATTTGCCGAGCAGTATTCCAAGCGTGCATATGAAATAGGTGACTACTGCAATAATCAGACAGCAGATTAATGTTGAACTTATGTCATATCCAGAGAGGGTAAGTCCAACCGAGAGCGCATCAATGCTGGTGGCAATGCCCTGAACGAGCAGTATACCAAAAGAAAGTTTTGCCTCTGTAATTACTGTAGTGCTGTTTTCGGCTTTTTTTCCTTCCCTGATTCCATCAGCAATCATTTTTATTCCGAGAAACAGGAGTGTAATAAAAGCTATATACGGGATTATCTTATTCAGGACTTCAAAGACTGAAGTCATGAACGTAATGAAAACCCAACCAAGAAATGGCATTAAAAACTGGAAAAATGAAAAAACAAAGGGTATAACAAACCTTAAAGATCCTTTTACATTCTGGTATCTCAGGCCATCTGCAATTGACACTGAAAAAGCATCCATCGCAAGGGCAATCCCCAAAAGCATGCTATTAATAATGAAAGCAAGAGACAAATTCATTTTCCTATGATTAAAACATAAACATATTGTCTTTGTACATAATTGACCTATAAAAGTGCAAAGTTTAACATATAAATTATTAAATAAATAATTACAGTAAAAGGATTAAATATGATCTACTCTAACATCAACAATAATTGGGAAGGCGCTGGTTACTCAAAACTAGTCGAGAGAGTATTCTCCTATTTAAAGAAGAATGATTTTGAAGAAGTTGAACCGGGAATTTATGAACTTGCAGGAAAAGATATTTATGCACAGGTTTTTGACGCAGTTAGTAAACCCATTAATGAAACCAAGCAGGAATTCCATAAAGAATATGTCGATTTCCAGTATTGGGTAAGTGGAAGCGAGTATTTTGGAGTTACAACCAAGAAAAGTGAACCTCAGATCATATCTTCCTATGAGGAAAAAGATCTGTATTACTGTGTAACAAGTGAAGATGAATCTTTGATAAAGGCAGAAAAGGGGGATGTCATTGTTGTATTTCCCAATGATATTCACCGCCCCGGAATCACACTTGATGAGTCAAAGACTTATAGAAAGGTTGTTGTAAAAGTAAGGGCTTCCTTATTCAAAGGAGAAGCCTTTGAGGAAAAGGCAGAAGAAAAGAAAGCTGAGGCTGTTAACAGTGAGGAAACAAAATCTGAAGAAGCTGTACCAGAAGTGACAGTGAGTGCTGAAACTTCATCAGAGAGTCCAGTTCAAGCTTAAAAAACTTTAAGGATGATATGCCGGCAGGAAGCCGGCTTTTTTTATTATTTTGACAATTATCAGAAATAGTCTTATTTCGTATGACATAGATAAAACATATGATTTTTTATTTTTTTCAAAAAACTACTTTAATGAGAGTTCCTCTGGTGGTAGAATGAAATTGTCGATACAGGTGTAGGTGAGAGTGCGCTTGTTTCCATATTGCAAGTAAGGTATATTTCGAGGAGAAATATGCTACCAGGAAGAATTAATAAAATTCTCATTGCTGATGACAATGACTTAAACTCAAGAATCCTATCCGAAATTTTAAGACTTGAAGGGTGTCAGTCTGACATTGCTTTAGATGGAGAGCAGGTGATTAAGATGTTCTCTGAAAGCGAGGAAGGCACCTACAGTGCAATATTGATGGACATTAATATGCCAAAGCTTAACGGATGGGAAACGACCAGAAGAATCAGAAACATGGAAAGACCAGATGGGAAGACTGTCAAAATTTTTGCATGTTCAGGCTCTGATTACAACGAAGACAGAAGAAAAGCAAAAGAAGTTGGAATGGATGGGTTTTTATCAAAACCGGTTGATATTGATGAACTTGTCTATTTGCTGAGAAGAACATTCCGGTAGTAACTTCTTGGAATTCAAGGTTTTATACTAAGTAAAGTATAAATTTGAAATTGCCACTTTTTGATTAATGGTTAAGAATATTAGCTATAGATAAAAAAGGGGAATAAATTTGTCTAAACTTACTAAGAAAACTTTGAGTGACGCTCTGCTTTCTCTTTTGGATGAGAAGCCGATTTCAAAGATAACAATTACGGATATTACTGACAGGGCTGATGTCAACAGACATACATTTTATTACCATTTCAAGAATATAGATGATCTTATAAGCTATTATTTTTCAGAAAAGGCAGATCAGCTTATAAAACGGCACAGCCTTCATGCTAGTTGGGAAGACAGTTTCCTTTCCCTTCTGGAATTTGCAAAAGAGAATAGCAAATATATACTGATAATTATCCATTCTCCAAGCAGCAATGTGCTTTATAGGCTATTTAATGAACTAGCATCCAGTTTCCTTGTAAAGTTTGTTGATAAATTTGATGAGGGCAGTGAACTGAATGAGGCAGATAAAAAGTTTATTGTAGATTTTTATAAACATGCGGTAGTGGGGATAATTCTTGACTGGCTTGACTCATACATGATGGAAAGCCCGAAAAAGCTTATAGCAAAAATTGACATTATGCTTAGCGGACAGATTAAGAGTTGTGTAGACAGATTCATTTTTAATAGTTTGGAATAATAGAAATAAAATAAAAAGTGAGGGAACGCCTCACTTTCTTATCCATGTAAAAATCTATGTAGTAATTCACTACAGGATGTGATTCAAGAAATCTTTTGTCCTTTGATTCTTTGGGGAAGTAAACATATCTTCTGGGGCCTGGATCTCAATGATTTCTCCATTGTCCATAAAAACCACCTTATCTGCAGCTGCTCTGGCAAATCCCATTTCATGTGTGACAAGAAGCATTGTCATCCCTTCTTCTGCAAGTTCAACCATTACATCTAGAACTTCCTTAATCATTTCAGGATCTAAAGCTGAGGTTGGTTCATCAAAAAGCATGGCCTTTGGCTTCATTGCAAGAGATCTTGCAATAGCAACGCGCTGTTGCTGTCCGCCTGAGAGTTGTGAAGGCTTCTGGTTTGCCTTATCTTCAAGACCAACACGCTTCAGAAGAGACATGGCGAGTTCCTCTGCTTCTGCTTTTTTCATCTTTTTTACTTTAATCGGAGCGAGTGTTATATTATCCAGGACAGTCAGGTGAGGAAAGAGGTTGAAGCTCTGGAATACCATGCCGACTTCCTCCCTTATTTGCCTGATGTCAGTGTTCTTATCCATAACATCAAGTCCATCGATTATAATGTGCCCTTTCTGGGCTTTTTCCAGCCCATTCACGCACCTTAGTAGGGTAGACTTACCACTTCCAGATGGTCCAATAATAACAACGACTTCTCCATCGTTTACTGTTAAGGAAGCATCCTTGACAGCGTGAAGGATAGAGCCGTCATTATTTTCATAATCCTTATAAAGGTTCTTTATTTCAATTTTAGCCATTTTTATGTAACCTCTCTTCCATTAATCCAACCAGACGGGAGAGAATCAATGTAAAAATCAGGTAAATAAGTGCGACAACAAGCATAGTCTGCAGAGACTCAAAGGTCCTTGAAATATACTCTCTTCCACGCTTGAGAATATCTGAAAGGGCCAGAACCGAAACGAGCGATGAATCCTTGAGCATTGATATGAATTCATTTCCTATTGCGGGAAGGACAATTTTGATTGTCTGAGGAAGTGTGACATGGAAGAAAATCTGCCCTTTAGATAACCCGAGTGCCTTTGCTGCTTCAATCTGGCCTTTAGGAATTGCCTGGATTCCGGCTCTGATAATCTCACCCATATACGCACCAAAACAGATGGATAAAGCAATTATTGCGGCAATAATCCCTTCTAGGTGAATAAGTGAGCCGAGAGCAAAATAAAGGAACATCAGCTGGACAAGTAGGGGAATACCCCTAATCAGTTCAACGTACACTCCACAAATTCCATTTATGAGCCTGTTTTTGGAAACTGAGCCAAGACCTGTTAGTGTTCCTATTATAACTGCGCCGAAAATTGCGAAAATTGTACATTCAAAAGTAGTTGGAGCACCTTTGATTGTGAATTTGAAAATTTCCCAGTATGGATGAGTTGTAACACCTTTGCTGTTTGTTTTTGTAATAAATGCACAAAGGCATACAAGAAGAATAACTGCACCAAAAAAGGTTATTCTCCAGCTGGAAACTATATGCTTATTCTTCTTATTCGGAATAAGGACCCCGTCAGTCATTGTAATAGTCTTTGAAGAGCTTTCTTCAGGATCGTGCGATTTTGAAACAACCTTCTTCTTTGCTATCTGTCTTTTTATATCCTCTTCGAGGATGTCCTTTTTATTATCATCCATACTTTTTCACCAAAATAAAGAAAAGGGCAGGACGTATGTTCTGCCCCTGTGTTTTAATTAATTATTAGTCAATAGCTATGTTATACTTTTTCTTAAGTTCATTAACTTTACCGCTCTTAACAAGGTTCTGGTACCCAGCTTCAAGCTTTTTGATAAAGTCATTTCCCTTCTTAGTACACATTGCGATGTCTTCATTCTCTGCATTTTCAATGTAACCAGAGATTACGAGCTTTGAACCGAGTGATGAATTTGCCATTACATAATCGGATGCAACAACAGAGTCAACAACAACAGCATCGATGTTTCCGTTTGTCAAATCCAGAACTGCTTCAGGGATAGCATCAAACTTCTTCAGGTTCTTAATCCCATTATCATCACAAGCAAAGTGACCTGTTGTTCCATTCTGAACACCTACAGTCTTGTTCACCAAATCTTTCTCGTTTTTAGAATGAGGACCATCTGCCTTAACGAGGATAGCCTGTTTGAGTGTTACAAATGGACTTGTAAAATCAAGGCTTTCCTTTCTTTCTTCAGTGATTGTAACACCTGAGGCAACTGCATCATACATACCTGTCTGCAAACCGGCAAAGATACCATCCCATGCAACATTAAGGATATTGACCTCAAAGCCCTGATCAGCGGCAATTTCCTTTACCAAATCCATCTCAAAACCTGTTATGTTTCCTTTTTCATCAACATACTCAAAAGGTGGCCATTCACAGTTTGCTGCAACTGTATAAACACTCTTATTCTTTGCTTCCTTATTGCCGTTAGCAGCAAGTGGAAGTACTAACATTGCTATTGCCAAAAAAACAACTAAAAGTTTCTTCATATTTTCATCCCCTTATTTGATGCTCTAATATTGAATGAAGTAGTAATTATGGTCAATATATTTTTTGCATAAATTTGCAAAAAATATGCAGAAATATGTAAATTTTTTAATATATAAATTTCGTAATTGAATTCAATAAATCGACTAATTTATTATATATAAATAAAATAAGTCAGAATATTGATATTCGGACCAGCTTTTATTAATTTTGCATATTTATGCATTTTTGAGTAAATCCGCATAGAGCGGTGTTTCTTTTTCAAGTGGCTTGATTGTTGTCTTATAAACATTGATAAAGAAAAGGCCCGAAATCAGGAGGGATACCACTTCAGCAATTGGGTATGAAAACCACAGTGCATTAAGTCCGAACAATCTTCCGAGGATATAGGCCGATGGAATCAAGGCAATAAGCTGACGGGTAAAAGATACAATCATACATGCAAAACCACGACCTAATGCTTGGAATGAAGACATCAGGACAATACAGAAGGCCGCAATCGGGAAGTGCAAGGCAATGATTCGCAGAGCAGGAACACCGATTTCAAGCATCTCAGGGCTTGCGCTGAAGAGAGAAAGAAGCACGGTGGGGAAAATGGTAAATAGGAGTGCTCCGGAAGTAACAAGAGCGAAAGCAATGATTGCTCCGAACTTGAGAGTCTGGACCAGACGCTTTTTGCACTTGGCACCGAAGTTGAAAGCAATAATAGGAATCATGCCTGAATTAAGCCCGAAAATAGGCATAAAAACAAAGCTCTGGAGTTTGAAATACACTCCAAAGACTGCAACTGCAGTGTTCCCTGAAAGCCCACCGACAAGCATGAGAATCATATTCATTGCAGAAACCATTACAGTGCCTATTGAGTTTGTTATAATTGTGGGCAACCCTACTGCATATATACCCTTTATAATTAACTTGTCCGGTTTTATCCTTTTTATTTTGACCTTTATATACTGGTTTTTCCTGACAAAGTATATGGCAAAAAACATTCCGACAAACTGTCCGATGACCGTAGCAATAGCAGCTCCCTGTACTCCGAGACCAAACACGAATATAAAAACCGGATCCAAAATAATATTGGTTATTGCTCCTGATAGCTGGGTAATCATCGGATGAATTGAGTCTCCTGTTGCTTGCAGTATCCTTTCAACGGTGATATCTACAAAAAGTCCAAACGAAAATACCATGACTATTAGGGCATAAGAATTGGCCATTGATAAAATTTCAGGGTCATCTGTATAAAGCCTCAGAAATGGGCGGGCGCCAAATATCCCTATAAGAGCAAAAACAATCCATGTTGCAATAGACAGAAAAAGACCGTTTTCTGCAGCTTTTTCAGCCTCTTCTGGTTTTCCTTCTCCAAGCTTTCTTGCCAGAAATGAGTTGACACCGACTGCAGTTCCAACGGAAAAAGCTATAAGAAGGTTCTGGAGCGGAAAGGCAAGAGATACAGCTGTCAGGGCATTTTCACTGACTTTGGCAACGAAGATTGAGTCAACAACGTTATATAAAGCCTGTACAAGCATGCTAAGCATGAGTGGTATGGATATACTTAAAACGAGCTTTGGAATAGGCTTATAAGCCATAGGATTAACTTTATTGGTGTTTTTCACAAATAGGCTTTTAGCAAATATGGATATTTGTGTCAATAAATTTTAAGAAATCAAAATTAATTCCATATTACCAAAAGAAAAACATTATTTAAAATCCAACTTTACTTCTAATCTATTGATTGAAAATCATAGTTTTTTTTATGATAGTGGAGGAGAAAGAAGATGATAGTTTGCAAGTTCGGTGGAAGCAGTGTCGCATCCAGCACCCAGATAAAAAAAGTAAAAGCCATCCTTGAAAGTGATGAAAGAAGAAGTATTGCAGTTGTTTCAGCTCCAGGTAAGAGAAACAAGGAAGATGAGAAAGTAACTGATCTTTTATATAAATGCAACAGCTTAGTGCAACAGGGCAGAAGCTGCCGAGAAGTTTTCAAGGTGATAAGTAACCGCTTTCTGGAGATTGCAGATGAGCTTGGTATCGATAAAAGTGAAATTGTCATGAAGCTTGATGAGGTCAGGCGCCTTATTGATGCCGGGCGAGGAGCAGACTATGCGGCATCCCGCGGTGAATTCCTTTCAGCATTTTTGATCTCCCGATATCTCAAATGGGAATTCATTGATGCGGCAACATGTATTGTCATTAATTCTGACGGGACAGTTAATCCAGTCTCCTATGCTAATTTGTCGCAAATCATTGAGCCTGGAAAGAAGTATATCGTTCCAGGATTCTACGGGGAAACGGAAAGGGGAGAGGTAAAAACATTCTCCAGAGGGGGCTCTGATATCACAGGTTCGATTGTAGCAAGGTCAATAAGCGCAGAACTTTATGAAAACTGGACAGATGTCAGTGGTGTATTTGCTGCAAATCCAAATCTAATTGAGGATGCAAAAGTCATAAAACATCTTTCATACAAGGAAGTCAGGGAGCTTAGCGAAGTAGGCGCCTCTGTTTTTCATGAGGAAGCAATTGCTCCTGTCGTTGAGGTCGGGATTCCAATCAGAATCAAAAATACCAATAAACCTGATGAGGAAGGAACGCTTATAGATAAAAACACCGAAGGAAGCGGAATCCAGGGAGTTTCTGCAAAAGGCGGTCTTTCAAAGATATCACTTAGAAAACTGATGCTTTTTAAGAAAAGCGGAATGAGACACGCACTTTTGACGATGCTCCATATTTTCGGGATACGACCTTGTTACTCACTTTTTGGAATAGATTCGATTATATGGTATTTTGACTCCAAAATGGCTTCTGACAGTGTCTGTGCCTCAATGTGTGAGAGAATCAAGAGTGAGTATGAACTTGATTCAATCAGCGTTGAGCGTGGTTTTGCCATGCTTGGACTAATAGGTCCAGATATGGATAAGAATATGGACTTTGTAAAAGCCCTTGGCGCACTTAGTGCAAAGGGAATAACTGTTGAAAGTGTGAATTTCGGCGCAAGTGACACTGCTTGCCTTTTTGCAATCAAAGAAGACGAGAAGGATGAGGCTGTAATAACATCTTACGATGCGGTAATTAGATAGAATATATACGGGAGGATAAACCGTTTTGTGAAGTTTTTTCCTCCCCATCTTATTCAAACTGTAACTTTTTATATGGTACAATCTCAATGAGAGTGGATTGCCGTGAGACTAAAGAGACTTTTGGCCGTATCAATAATAGTTATCCTTTCAATACTTAATTTCTCATCTTGCAAGAATGAGTCAGGATATCTCACACTTAGACAATCCCGATATTATTACGATTCAATGAGTTTCAGTACACCTCTTCTGAGGCTTAATACCAATGGTACAAACTATCCTGACGGGAAAAAGATTAAGTATACCGCTTTATATAATGTCCCAGATGATTCGACAGATTACCTTGCGGGTATCTATCATCAGAATACAAATCAATTTGAGGTGGTAAGAAGGGATCTTTCAGAAGGGGAAGGGTCATTCCAGATATCTATTGAAGAACTTTCAATAAGTGCATCCAGTATGGTAGATATGGTTTCTCCAGATTTTCTGGTTGCTTCCCCCAGTTATATTGTAGCAAGTGAGCTTGAGGATGTTTCTTACTGTGGTTCTTCAAATTTCCATTCGCATGGCCAGAACCAGGTATCCTTAAAGATTGAAAGGGATGTTTGGGATAGTGCCATTGAGCCATATCCGAACTTTGCAATCGGCACTGGACAGCCAACAGCAGGCTTGGGTCAGGTCGGTACAACCAAGTGGAGAAATGTCTATGTCGGCCATCAGATGGAAGGGACTGCTACGAGTAAGTATCTGAAGAACATGATACTTGCTTATGAAAATCAGTACGTACAGTTCTTCGTTGATGAGTCATACTTCAGTAATCAGTATGTCGCAGATAACCTTAAAATTCTGGGTGAAGAATTCGGGAAAGGTTATGAGCAGATGGTGAAGCTTTTTGCAGAGCCATCAGATTTGGATAATAATGGTCATATAATTTTTGTGTTCCATGATGCCTTCCCCTCGGGTTCAAGTGTTGCTGGTTACTTCTTCTCTCTTGATTTATATGATCTTGCAAAGGAGCTTCCTGCATACAACAAGAGATATATTTCCAATGAGGGAGAAATACTTTATATCCCTGTGAGCACTATTACGAAGGGTAGGCTTTCAACAGCAAGTTCGACATTCAAGGCAAACCTTTCAGTTCTGTTCCATGAGTTCCAGCATCTTCTTTTTAACGGATACAGGAAGCTAAACGGAAAAACAAATGTAAGTGACTCTTTGCATACATGGCTTCAGGAAGGGCTTAGTATGGCATGTGAGGCCATGATGGGAAACGGTCAGGCAAGAATGTTCAATAAGTTCGTTCAAACATTTCTGCAAACCAAGAACAGTTCACTTGTTGAATGGAACGCAACAACCAACTCATCTACAATTGCAAGCTATGGACATAGCTTTCTTTTTGTCAGGTATTTGACTCTCAGGGCGGCCGAAACCGGAGTATCGGACAGTTTTATTAAGCAGATATACGCAAGTGACTATGCCGATGTAAGGGATATTGAAGAGATTATGCACGAATCTTTCTCAACTTTGTATGAAGAGTTTGTTGCAATGATGCTGCTTACAGGGACCGGACTTACACAGGATCCTAAGTATAATATACCTCAGTTCAATGGATCTGCTTCAAGCGCATCAATTAAGGCGGAGGGCTTCAATATGGCAACTGTACTCAATACAATAAGAAGTTATAATCAGGTCAATCCGTCTTTCCGCTCCAACAGTAAGCCTTATTCGGTTTCCATAAACTATTATCCCACATATAATGATAGATATTCAGGAGCAGTGACAATATCCAATAACGGAAACAACCAGATTAAGGGGCTTGCATTGGTTGTTGATGATGCTGATAGGGTACAGGATATGAGCTATATGAATTAAGAGTTGTTTTTAGGCATAAAAAATGGGTGCATATGCACCCATTTTGTTTATTAACAAGAAATTATCTGATTCTTAACTCTGTATCAATATCGAAGAATCGTGCTTTTTCCATGTTTACAATAAGAGCAACCTGTTCTCCGACTGCAGGAATAACAGTTGGATCAATCTTTCCAACGATATTAGCGTTGTCAGTTGATATATAAACCTGAGTTTCTGAACCGAGTGGTTCTACAACTGAAACTGAACCGTTGATAGTCTTTCCAGGCTGTGCATCATGTGAGTATTCAACATCCTCTGGTCTGATACCGAATGTAACCTGTTTTCCGATATAAGGAGCAAGGAACTTTGCCTGTTCTGATGTAACATCCAGTGAGAATGACTTTGATTTGAGCTTTATACCATTCTCGTCAACTACATCTACAACCATGAAGTTCATCGGAGGAGATCCGATAAATCCAGCAACAAACTTATTATCAGGCTCATTGTAAAGCTCCATTGGGCCACCAATCTGCTGGATAACACCAAGCTTCATAACAACAATCTTATCGGCCATTGTCAAAGCTTCAACCTGGTCGTGAGTAACATAGATCATTGTTGCCTGAAGTCTGTTGTGTAAGCCTGAAATTTCTGCTCTCATCTGGACTCTGAGCTTTGCATCCAGGTTTGAAAGAGGTTCATCGAACAAGAATACCTTTGGATTTCTGACGATTGCTCTTCCTACAGCAACCCTCTGTCTCTGGCCACCGGAGAGTGCCTTTGGTTTTCTGTCGAGAAGCATTTCAATATCAAGAAGCTTAGCTGCTTCCTTAACTCTTCTGTCGATTTCTGCCTTTGGCTGCTTTCTGATCTTAAGTCCGAATGCCATGTTATCATAGACAGTCATGTGAGGATAAAGAGCATAGTTCTGGAATACCATTGCGATGTCTCTATCTTTAGGTGGAATGTCGTTCATTAGTTTACCGTCAATATACAGCTCTCCTGATGAGATATCTTCAAGACCGGCAACCATTCTGAGTGTTGTGGATTTTCCGCAACCAGAAGGACCAACGAGAACAACAAATTCCTTATCTTCGATATCAATGTTAACGTTATCTACAGCCTTAACACCACCATCGTAGATTTTGCAGATATTAATTAGTTTTACTTCTGCCATCTGTTTCTCCTTAAATTTTGTACATATACAGTTTAAGGGCTGAAAGAACAGAAGTAAAAACTTATTTAGACCAAAAAAGGGTAAAAAAGAGCAAAAAAGGCTGTTTTGTTGACTATTTATACATATTTAGTCAAAATAGGATATGCCAAAAACATATTCTCCTTTGGAGAAAGACAATATAAAAAGAAATTTGAGGAAGACTGCCTCATCATTTTTAAAATCATATGGGGTAAAAAAGACTACTGTTGATGAGATAGTCGAAAGAGTCAATATTCCAAAGGGAACATTCTATTTGTTCTATAACAGCAAGGAAGACCTGTTTCTTGACCTGATAGACAATTTCTCAGATGAAGTGGAGAGTATGTATTTGTCGATGCTTCAGGAACTTGATGAAAACAAGATTGTAACATCCCTGACCAATGTATTTTTCGCTATAGCTTCCAAGTTTTACCAGAGTGGAGTGTATAAGTTTCTGGATGACAGCGAACTGAGCCTTGTGACAAGAAAACTGGAAAGTGGAGAGAGCAAAAGGCCTTTTATATTGAAAGAGGAGCTTTTGAACAAACTGTTTTCCTACTTCTACATAGATAATAAAAAAGATATCAAAGCTTTTTCGGATGCCTATGAGGCAATCTTATATCTCTTTCTTTATGACGATAAAATTGAGAATATCGAGGAACGAGTAAGGCTTCTCATAAAAGGATTGGTGCTTCAGACCGTTGAATAAAAAAGGAGGATTACTTTCCTCCTTTATTGTCCTTTTTCTCTTCTTCCTTAGCCAAAGTGTTTTTTTCCTTCTGAGGCGGGAGTTTTTTTACGATTACATTCTCAATTTTTCTGTCATGGATGTTGTCTACATGGAAAGAGTAACCGTTCTGTTCAGCGTCAATAACCTCTCCATCATCAGGGAATGTAGAACAGGTAGATAATACAAGACCGCCGATTGTATCATAATCATCATTGAGCGGAATATGCTGGTGGGTTTCTTCATTGAAGTCTTCAATTGCAGTGTCCCCGCTTACTGACCACTGGTTTTTTTCAAGTTCAACAACTTCCTCTTCTTCTGCCTCATCAAATTCGTCGTATATATTTCCGACAATTTCCTCAATAAGATCTTCAAGGGTGATGATTCCTGCAAAAGATCCATACTCGTCAAATACAATGGCAAAGTGTATTTTCTTTGCTTGCATATCGGAAAAGAGCTTATCTGCGTGAACTGACTCAGGAACAATATAAGGACTCCTTATAAGGTTCTTAATCGGCTGCTTGTTTTCTCCATCCAGGGAGTTTAAGAGAATTTCCCTTGATATAAGTATACCCTTGATATCATTGAAGTCATCGCCATAGACAGGAAAGCGGGAGTATCCTGTTTCCCTGATGATTTCAAGAATCTCGTTTTCTGGCATATCCTCCTGAATTGCTGTAACATCTGCAGTCCTGGTCATAACAGACTCGACTGTAGCATCATTGAAGTCAAATACATTCTGAATCCATTCCTGTTCATCTTCCTCGATTTTCCCGGATTCCCCTGATGTTTCAACCATTAGCCGGATGTCTTCTTCTGTGACTTCTTCCTCTCCACCGGAAGTCTTCAGATGGAGTATCTTAAGCACCAGGTTGGTGCAAAATGATAAAAGCCATACAAATGGTTTGAAGAATATAGATACAGCATTCACAATCCCAGCAGCCATTCTTGCCCATTTTATTGGTTTCTGCTGTGCAATACGCTTTGGAACAAGCTCTCCGAAAATAAGGGTAAAAAATGATATTATTATCGTGATGATTATAACTGCGATAGTATTCTGAACGCCGTAGTTTGCATTCCAGCCCCACTTCTGGAAAAGCTCAACCAGCCCTTCAGAAAGAACATCAGCAGAAAATGCTGCACCAAGAAAACCCGCCAGGGTTATGCTAATCTGGATAGCAGAAAGAAAATCTGACGGATTTTCAACCATCTTCAGAAGACGTTTTGACTTTTTATCTCCTTCCTCTGCTTCCTTTTTCAGTCTGGCAATATTAAGCGACACAACGGCTATTTCAGTTCCGGCAAAAAAAGCGTTGATAAGTATAAGAATTATCTGGAGGACTATAGTAAACGTTGCATTCATTACCTGGTCCTTTTTAAGAAGCTGACCCTGCTACTAGGAGGGTCCTGGTCTTTCAAACTGTTTTTTTGTAATTCCCTGAGGGGATTATCCACAATACATCCTTTAAGCAAAATGCCTTATTTTGTTTATTTCTATGTAAATATATTATTTTTCCCTTAAAGGTAGGTCAACTATGCCACTTCTTTGTTGAGACCTAAAAATAGGAGAAAAAAAGTTTTTCTGCAGTTATTAAATCCAAAAATACCTCCGCACTATTGAATTTTCATCAGATGATACTTTCAGAGCAGCAATGCTCATCACAGAAAGGCATTCTGATAATAAGTTGAAGGTTTTTGTTCATTTGGTTATCCTTAGTGTAGATGCGGACGTCATATAGTGGTTATTATGGAAGCTTCCCAAGCTTTACATACGGGTTCGATTCCCGCCGTCCGCTTATTTTTTTGCCTTGATTTGTCTTTTAGGGTTATGAATATGGAAATAGTAAAGATCAAAGGAGTTGAAAAAGATTATCACTGGGGTAACTCTGGTTTCATTTCCTCCCTGTTGAAAAAAGAAAAAAAAGAACGAATTGCTGAATACTGGATGGGTGTTCATCCTGCGGGGGAAGCTGTAACGGCAGATGGGGAGAAGCTCTCATCTTACATCATGCGACAGAGCGGAGCATTGAACGGAGACAAAAAATCACTTCCCCTACTATTTAAGGTACTATCTATCGATTCACCATTGTCCTTGCAGTGCCACCCTGATAAAAAACAGGCTGAAGAAGGGTGGAAACGAGAAGAGCAGAATAGGAAAGACGGGAGTGGGGATATTTCATATCAGGATGATAACTCAAAGGCAGAGCTTATCGTGGCCCTTTCTCCTTTATCTGTGCTTTGTGGTTTCAGAAGCTTGGAGAGATCTATTGAAAAACTGGAAAAGATTATTCCACAGACATTTTCCAAGTATGTTTCTTTACATTCCAATTCTATCAGGGAACTTGTTTTGTACCTGCTTGATCTTGATGGAAGGGAAAAGAAGGAGATTCTTGAGGAAGCGGAAAAATACCTGGAGTATGTGAAAAGTGATTATGACGCGGGAAATATGGATGAGGATGAAATAGCTTCATTTGCCCTTTCAAAGTATAAAGACGATATAGGGATACTTTTTCCTTTTCTTATGAATGTTGTTTCCCTGAAAAAGGGAGAAGGAATTTACCTCAAGCCTGATATTCTTCACGCTTATATCAGAGGAAACGGTATTGAACTTATGGATAGCTCAGACAATGTTCTGCGCTTAGGTCTTACAAGTAAAAGAATAGATAGGAAGGAACTATCCAGAATAATGGTTTTTGCCCCTTATGATGTTCGTATAATTTCTGGCAGAAAGGATATTTTTGGGCGTATTTCATTTGAAACAGAGTCATCAAACTTTGAGCTTAAAGAGCTAAAAAGTGGAATTTTCTCAATTGATGAAAAGCGTCTGTCTATCGTTCTTGTTACCGAAGGAAGCGCTCAATTCTCATATAAAGGGGAAAAAATTATGCTAGAAATGGGGGAGTGTGCGCTTATTCCTGCGGACCTTGGTGAGTATAATATAAACATCGATGGAGAATTGTTTCAGGCAGTGGTGCTTTGATGGAATACGTAGCTATAGATTTTGAGACAGCAAACAAAACAAATGAATCAGCCTGTGCGATAGGTCTTGTGCGTTTTGATGATGAAGGGAACCCTTTGACTTCATACTATTCCCTAATCCGTCCAAGAAAGCTTGAATTTGATCCTCTTTGCAGTGCAGTGCATGGTCTTGACCCTCTGGATATCGCATCCTCTCCAACCATAAAGGAGCTTTATAATGATATAAATTCCTTCATCGGCTCATCTCCTTTAGTTGCTCATAATGCCGGTTTTGACATTGCTGTGCTTGCCGGGAGTCTTAATAGCTTTGGCATCCGAGCTCCGCGCTATGAATATTATGATACCCTTTCCCTTTCAAGGAAACTATGGAAGGGAAAAGAAAGCTATAAGCTTACAAGCCTTGCTGCTGACTTTGGATGGTATTACCATGCGCATAACGCCAGGGAGGACGCTTTGATCTGCGGAAAGATTTTCTCCAAGCTTTGCGGTTCGAATCTCTTCGAAGAGGATCTCATGAAGAAGTTTTTTAAGAAAGTATACAAAAATGACCCCAGAGGGTACCCGAGAAGACTGGTAAACTCTGAGGACGAGATTTCATATGTGCTTTCTTCTAATTACTCATGAATTTGATTTTTACCATTACCAGAGGAAACAGGTAAGTGGCAATTAGCCCTGCAGCAAAATATGCAAAAAAGTCAGCAACATATTTGGCAGGAATCAGGGAGAAGAGCATAAAGGCGACTATCACAGAAAGAAGCCCCAAGAGGTAAGTAAGTGTTCTGTGCCTGATTGTTGATGGAATCTGGAAATTCAGGTATTTACGATCCAGAAACAGTCCGAGGAAAAGACCGCCGGTGATTGCCATGTTAGTCTCCCCATCATGGAAGATTCTCCTGAAAAGATCTGGATCCTTTTTGCCCAGAGTTTCCAAGACTATGCAGAAAGCAAGTGCAATTGCAGTAGTTAGAGAAAATACAATCAAGGAAAATGTCATGAACTTTTTATCGTCATCGTAAATGCCCGAAATATAGTCAACAACATAAAATGCTGCCAGCAGTCCCAAAATAACACCTGAAATCACATCCAAAGGCCAATGCGCTCCCAGATAAAGGCGGGAGAGTGGTACAAAAACAATTAAAAGTATACATATGACCTTTATCCATGTCTTTTTGAAAAGACGGCAGAATGCTCCGTAAAAAGATGCAGTTGTTGTTGAATGGCCTGATGGGAATGAAAAGCCTGTAGATGTGCTTACCCTCATTCCTTCGACTCTTTCGGGAAATGCCATGAACGGACGAGGTACGCGGAATATTGCCTTTATTACCTGCATTAAAGAAGTTGCAAGGGTCAGCGATGAGGCAAGGAGAATCCCTTTTTTCTTATCAAGACACCAGAAAACGAAAAGTATAATCAGAAAAGGAATGGGGGCTTCGCCTAAAAATGTAATAATCTGGGCTATTACATTCAAAACCGGGTTACTTAACTTCTGCAGAAAAAGTATTACAGGTAACTGAAAAGAGAGAATATTCAACATAGGAAAATTCTAACATAAAAACAGGCAGTGGAGAATAAGGGATCAGACCCGTGCTTCTCTTCAGCTATCTGAAGTTTACCATGAGCGGCCACCCCCACCTGAGAAGCCACCGCCGGAAAAGCCACCACCTCCGAAATGTGAGCCACCTGATGTGGTACTTCTTGGGAAAGACTGTGGCCTTATGACACTCTGATAAGAATGGCTGAAACGTCTTGAAAAACGTGTAAGGTAGTAGACATCAACAAGGTCCAGCGATGCCGAGTAGTACCATGAAGGAGGAGAAATAAAAATATTCTTGAATTTCTTTGCCCATTCATTTTCCAAATTCAGTGCAATTGCATAGGAGAGGGTTTTGTAGTAATACGACGGATCTTCGTCGATCAATGCTTTAAGCTGGTCAATCTCTGCATATTCGATAAAATCCCTGAAACCAAGAATTCCTTCAAGGACTGACTTCCCATAATCACTTCTTTTCTCTGTAAGTGAGGAAAAAAGGGCAGAAGTCAGAAGAATTCCAATGTTCAGCATTATCCATAATGGAGAGAGAGCGATTACCCTGTTGAGGATACCGAAGAGAACAAGCAATGTTGTGGGAATAACAAATAGAAGGGTCAGAAGTACAACGGAAACAGTATAATTTGCCCTGCTTATTTTATACGAGCGCTCAATGTTTCTTGATACAACCAGACCAAGAAGGAAAACAACAATCTCGGTAAAAAGAAGGAATACAGTGAGTGCACCGAAATACCTGAGAGAGGATAGAACTGAGGAAACAATGATGAAAATAAATGTAAACGCTATATCACTCACTTTCTTATTGTTACTTTTCTCATCTTTAAGCGCATTGTTCTTTTTGAAGTACGAACGCTCGGCAGGTAATGCCCTGTTTTCCACATAGTAAGCAAACCGTTCTTTTCCAAGCATGGAAGTGGAAACTGTATTTGAAGAGGAGAACATTGCATTGAAAATCAGCTTGTCAGCTTTTTTCTCTGTCTCCGGAATTTCATTCAGTTTAGTAAAGATAAAATCATCTTTCTTTTCTTCTGTTATTGAAATAAGACCCATATCTGCCCAATAAAAGAGCATGGCAGCAAGGTCTCTATCTACCTCAATCTTTCCGTCAAGGACATAGCTTACATCCATTGGGGTAAAACGCTCTGGAGGATTGAATTCAGGTGTTACAATCAGCTGATCATCCTTTCCGTATTTCATCCATGAAAGGATTATATAGGTTAAAAGCATAATACCTAAGAGAACTGGCAGATAGGCAAGTAACGTATAAAGTTTATCTGAAAGACGCTTTGGATAATTAAAGTAACCTTCTTCAAGTTCAACCCTTACAGTAAGTGCCTCAAGGGGATTGAGATTTGTCTCACGTCCCAAGAGGGTCATATTATCCTCTAAAAGTGTATAGGAAGAACGTTCTGTGTCTCCGTAGGAACCTGTCGTTACGCTGATTCTGCTTCTTTCAATCGGTTTAGGAAAAGTGACACTCCAGTTTACAGTGAGTATCGGGCAATCCCATGCAGATGAGACAATGTTATAGTAGAATTCGTCAAACTTGGATGTTTTATCCGCATCGAGTTTATACCTGTAATGTATGAAGTATGTCTTGTTATCCTTGATTACAGTCCTCGGATCCCCAAGGCGGAGCGAAATAAATTCATCGCTTTCCAGGATAGAGGAAAGCTCAGTGGCAACAACGTTGGAAACTTCGGCACTCCTTTCATCCCAGATGTTCCCGTCAATGTTTCTAAACGATGTCTGTATATCTCTGTAAATCCCATGTGAGGGTTGTGTAAAGACAACGTTTAGTATTTCATCAACTTCGTATGTCCCGTCTTCCTGTATATTGAGGTTAACATTGTACTGCTCAATATAAAAGTTTTCGGCAAAAAGCGGGGATAAAAGAAAGAGAACAAGGAGTAAAAGAAGTACCTTTTTCATCAGAATTTGACCTGGGGTGTTTCCTTGCTTTCTGCATTGATTTCAACATAACTAAGCTTTGTGAAATGGAAAGCAGATGCAATCAAATTTGATGGAAATGTAAGAATCTTGTCGTTGAAAGTCCTTGCTACGCCGTTATAATACTTTCTTGACTTCAGTATCTGCTCCTCAAGGGAAGAAAGCTCGCTTTGAAGATTTAGAAAACCTGTATTTGCCTTGAGTTCAGGATAGCTTTCACTTACGGCAAACAAGGTCTTGAGGGCACCTGTGAGCATGTTGTTTGCCTTATCCATATCTTCAATGTTGTTTGAAGAAAGGCCCATGTTTCTTGCTTTCGTAACGTTTTCAAAGGTTGCGCTTTCATGTTTTGCATACCCTTTAACCGTTTCAACAAGATTAGGAACCAGATCAAATCTTTTTTTCATATAGGCTTCTAAATCGGACTCAGCCTCTTCAGCCTTGTTTTTCATCTTAACCATTGAGTTATAAGCACCAACAGCCCAGAAGACCAGGATCAAAAGAATAAGAACAACTGCCAGAATAACAATCAAAGAAACCATATGACCTCCAATACCAGACAAATACTAAAGTGTATTCCAAAACTTTACCACATTTTTTCGGCTTTATTGAAAACCGTAAGTATATTTTGACTATGAAGGTTGTAATTATCAATGCCCAGAAGGGTAAATCCATTCCTTTATATATAGCCAGGGAGTTTGTAAAGTATATATCCCCTGATGAGAAAGCTGGAGAATATAATCTGCCGGAAGATATAGTGTTCAGAACTAATGAGGAAAAAGAGGAACTTTTTTCACTTCTTGATGAAACAGAAGTAATCATCGTTGCAATACCCGATTATTCAGAAACAGAAATCGGTTCCATAAAGGCTTTTCTTGATTCGTACTTTCTTTGCTATCACCTGGATGTGAGAAAGGATTTATATAAACAGGCCGTTCTTGTAAGCTCAGACTCTTCAAGACGTGCATCCCTTTGGCATAAAGAGATTTATTCAGACTTCATAGCCTGGGGAATAAAACTCACATATAAGCTTTCGCTGAATTATCAGGGAATGGAAGAAAAGAACCTCAGCGATAAAGATAAGGCAAAAATCAGTCATAAGGTACTTAATCTTTCCAAACTTCTTTTAAAGAACAATGGCAAGAGTAAAGCCTCTTCTTATCTTTTATTCAGGCTTTATGCACTCTCTGCCTCAGTACGTGGACACTGGATTCCCACAAGCATAACAAGGTGGCTTAGAAAAGGATGGATAAAAAGCGTAAATGACGCCAAAGAAAAATAGTATTATATTCTGGTGGAGGTAAATAATGCTTAGTACAGTTTTATTATATATTCTTATGCTGATAATCCCGTCGGTGATGCTTATTTATGGGCTTAGCAGCTGGTACAGTGCTCTCAATAACAAGTCTTCAATGCTTATTTCGTACAGGTCCAAAAAGGCAAGGAAAGACAACCAAACATGGATCAAGGCAAATCTTTTTTTCGGAAAGGTTATGTCAGGCCTGGGATTTTTGATGTTTATCGTTGTTATAGGGGTACTGTGGTACTTGGGGACTATCCAGGCCCTTTCTGGTTTTGCCGAAACTGTGATGCTGCTTTTGGAAGTAATAGTTTTTCTGGGAGTGTTCTACCTGACTGAAATCATGCTTGGTAAAACAAGCAAAGAAGAAAATGACGGAAAATAAAAATTGGACAGAAAGAAGAAGGTAAACATCGCACTTTCTGTATTTATTCCCCTTTTAATCATTCTCATTCTTTTCTTCTCTCTTGGAGGAGTAAAGAGTGAAAAAAAGGAGGTTGTTCCTTTTTTTGTCATAAAACCCGGTGAAACAAAGGACTTTGATACACTTGAGTATCTGAAAGAGGAAAGCGGGAATAAACCAACTACACTTGTACTTCTTGGTTGCACATATGACAGAGAAGGAAAGGACTTTGTAGAGTTTCCGGTTACAAACAAAGGTGATGAAGATTTACTTGTTTATCCCATCGTCCGTAAGGCCAGTGATGTATTTTACGTAAACATAGGGGCAGGAAGTGATTTCTCAATACTTGGAGTAAAAAAGGAATACAGTGGAAAAATAAGGTACCTGAGTCTTCCGGAGACTTGTATTGCATTTCTTTTTGAAGCTTTCAAAAATGAGAATCTTGAAACTGTTGTGCTTCCCGAGAATTCAAGGCTCACTAAGATCGGTTACCACGCTTTTGAAAACACCAAGCTTAAATCTTTTCATTTTCCTAAGAGCATCCAGGTGCTCGGACGTGGCATTTTCGATAAGGTGTATACCTTGGATAAAGTTGACTTTGATGATAACGTCCAAATCAAGATTATTGATGCCACAACCTTCAATGGCTCGAGGATAAATCTTCTTGTAGTTCCTAAGAGTGTTGTCAAGCTCTCAGGGCACATGAAAAAAGATACGCTTTCATCAATTGAGTTTAGCCCCGAAAGCGAGCTCAAAACCCTCTCTGGAGGAATTTTTGAGAATACTGACATTAAAAGTATAGCCCTTCCCGGAAGTATTGAAAGAATTGAGACAGACGCATTCAAAGGTTGCTCATTACTGGAAAGTGTTACTTTCGGAACCCCGTCAAAGCTGAAAACCATAGAGGACAGGGCATTTTTCGGTACTGCCTTTGAAGAGATCTTACTTCCGAAAAGCCTAGTTTCTTTAGGCCGCAATGTGTTTTCCGATAATCAGAAGCTCAGATATATAAACTTTGAGGAAGGTTCAGCTTTGAGCCGTATAAGAAAAGGGATGTTCTCCTCAACTGCAATTGAGTGTTTTGAAGTTCCGTCTTCTGTGACATTCATAGAAAAAGGAGCTTTTGACGGATGCCTGGCTTTAAAGATGATGATATTCCCCGAAGATTCAGTTTTAAGTGTATACCGCCCTGGTTTTTCTGAGGGACTTAACCTTGATACGGTTATTCTTCCACCATCATTGAGATACATTGAGGATTCATCCTTCAAGGATATGAAGAGCCTCAAGACTGTTATCATTCCCCCCGGAGGAATGCTGACTTACATTGGAAGAAGTGCGTTTGAAGGCACCGGGCTGGAGAGTATAACACTTCCGGTTAACCTTGAGACTATTGGGGAGAATGCATTTCTTGGAACACCACTTGAGAGCGTTGAGGCTTCAGAAAATACTCACCTTACTGAGATTAAAAGCGGAGCTTTTGCGGGAACTAGAATAAAAAAATTCAATGTTCCAAAAACGCTGAGGAAAATAGGGGAGGGTGCTTTTTCTGGTTCTGCTTTGTATCTTATTGTTGAAACTTCTGATACCCAGCTGGAAGAAATCGGGGAAAGGGCATTCTATAATACTAACCTTCAGACAATACATCTTCCCCATAGCATAGAAAAGATAGGTAAGGATGCCTTTTCAGAGACCCCCATTCTTAGCATCATTATTGACAGGAAGGAGGGTGAAATAGATCTTCCTGAACTTCCTAGAAATACATCTGTCCTTTTCTTAGGTGGCAAATAAATCTAGAATGGAAAAATGAGAAAAAAAGTAATGGTAGGTCTTTCCGGTGGTATAGACAGTGCTGTTGTATCCTACATTCTAAAAAGCCAGGGATATGAAGTTGAAGCCATCACTATGAGAATCTGGCCCGAGTCTTCGCCTTATCCGGTGCCTAAGGAGAAGAACAGCTGTTTTCATCCGATAACAGAGGAAGAAGTTGAAGCTTTAGAAAGGCTTTCGAAAGAACTTGGCATAAAGCACCATACAGTTGATTTATCATCCCAGTTTGAGAAAGAAGTCCTGGGAAATTTCAAAAGCGAATACCTTAACGGGAGAACCCCGAATCCTTGCGTTTTCTGTAACAGCCAGATCAAATTCGGTGCAATGCTTGATGAGGCAAAAAAACATTTTGACTTTGATTATTTTGCAACAGGTCATTACGCAAGAATAGAAAAAAATGAAAAGAGTTCCCGCTATGAGCTAAAAAAAGGGAAGGATGTAAAAAAAGACCAGAGTTATTTTCTATCGCGTCTCACGCAGAGCCAGCTTGGCGGTATCCTTTTTCCACTTGGGGATAAAACAAAGGATGAGGTAAGAGCCATTGATGAAAAGCTGGGCTTTCATAAAAAAGGACAGAGTGAGTCACAGGATTTCTACAGCGGAGAGTATGCACTTCTTTTGAACCAGAAGGAAAGGAAAGGGGACATCATACTAAAGGAGAATGGAAAAAAGCTTGGTGAACACATGGGATTCTGGAATTATACAATAGGACAGCGAAAAGGGCTTAAAGTCAGTTACCCCGAGCCGTTATATGTACTTGAACTTGATAAAGAGAGTAACACTGTATATGTCGGAGTGGAAGAAAGTACCATCAGAGAAAGTATAACATCCTCAAATATAAACTATATTTCTGAGACTGCTTTCTCCCCAGAGAGAGTCTATCAGGTAAAGGTACGCTCTGCTTCCCCCGGTGTTCCGGCAAAAGTCAGCCCAAGCGGTAACGGAAAAATAAAAATTGATTTTCTTGATGTTCTAAAAAGTCCCGCGCCGGGTCAGCTTAGTGTAATATATGATAAGGAAAGGGTCATAGCATCGGCTATAATAGACTGAGAGGGGAGTATGAGAGTAATTATTGAAAAGGATTATGATGCTTTATCAGCGTGGAGTGCAAGGACAATAGCAAAAAGAATAATTGAACATAAAGAGGATCGTCCGTTTGTTTTGGGGCTTCCTACGGGTAGCTCTCCGATTGGGACATATAAGTATCTGATTGAGTTTTATAAGAAAGGACTTTTGTCTTTTAAAAATGTAATTACTTTCAATATGGATGAGTATGTAGGTCTTGCTGAGAACCACGAGCAGAGTTATCACACATTCATGTACAGAAACTTCTTTGACCATATTGATATACCACGTGGGAATATAAATATCCTTGACGGCAATGCTGAGGACCTAAAAAAGGAGTGCGCTGAGTACGAAAAGAAAATCAGGGCATGCGGTGGAATTGATTTGTTTCTGGGTGGTATTGGAGCTGATGGTCACATAGCCTTCAATGAGCCATTTTCATCTTTGACAAGCAGAACGAGAGTCAAGAGTCTGACATACGATACCAAGGTTATGAATTCACGTTTTTTCAATAATGATGTTTCCCTTGTTCCTTCCCAAGCTTTGACTGTAGGAGTAGGGACTGTAATGGACAGCAGGGAGGTTATTGTAATTGTGAACGGACACTCAAAAGCCAGGGCCCTTGCTGCAACAATTGAGGGCTCGGTGAGTCAGGCATGGACATGCTCGGCACTTCAGATGCACCCCTGCTCAACTATCGTTTGTGATGAAAGTTCATGTGGGGAATTAAAGGTCGATACATATAAGTACTTCAAGGATATTGAAAGAGACAATATAGACCCTGCATCAATCAAGCTTTAATTCTTTTACAACCTCAAGAAGGGTTTTAGGGTCATCAGTCATTACCGAGTCAACTCCCATTTCAAATAGCCTTATCATGTCTGCCTTCTCGTTTATTGTCCAGACCATGATAACGGCCCCTTTTTCTTTCCATTTTTTTATAAATGGTGGTGTGACGATTTTTAAGACTCCGGCCTTTTCCGGAATCTGGAAAACAACAGGGGGCGTGGTTCTATTCTTTGAATAGAAAGAACGAAAGATGACTTTGGGGATGACCTCAAGTGTTGTAATGGATGTCAGTATGTTCTTGTCTTTTTTCCTTACGTTTTTGAGGTTGTTTAAGTGGAATGATGCTGCACATACCCGGTTTTCCGCATTGTTTTTCTTTAAAACCGAGATAAATACATCAGCAATGTTTTCCTCTTCGCTTTTAAGGTCCACATTGAAGCGTTGCTCAGGAAGTGCCATTAGCGCTTCATCAAGGGTGCATAGTTTCACCCCTTTTCCCCTGTAAGGAAATGTTTTTCCCCCGTCAGGAGTGAATGTGTATCCTGCATCTAGTTTCTTGAGTTCCTCAAGTGTGTGATCTTCTATGCGTCCGGTGCCGTCAGTATTTCTTTCAAGTGTCGGGTCATGCCAGATAACAAGGTTTCCGTCCTTTGTAAGATGCACATCGGTTTCAATTACGTCCACTCCCATTCTGGCGGCCGAGAGGAATGCCTCAAGTGTATTCTCAGGATAATTCTTGCTGTCTCCGCGGTGTGCAACCGTGCGGGGAAGCGGATCTAAAAATGATTTGAACTTCATTGTTTATCCCCTTTGTATTTTGTTATTGTTTCACTTTTTTTGAATATCTTCTCAAAACGCCTGAGTTCGCTTTCACTTAAAGAAGCACGTTCTATTATGTCCCGAAGGAGCTGTTTGGTCCATTTTTCCTCCTCATCCCATTTGTAGTATCCAAGGGAGGATAGCTTTGAGGAGATAAGAGTGACAGAGTTGTCAATTCTTTCTTTGTTGACCGGAACGAGTCCCTCCCTGTACTTTAAGGAGGAAGTGAATATCTTATAGGAAATAATCTGTACTGCCTGCGAGAGATTCAGGGAGGGAAAGTCATCACTTGTGGGAATTGTAACTATTGAGGAACATTCGTTTACTTCACTGTCTTTAAGTCCGTCTGACTCACGCCCGAAAACAATAGATACTTTACTTCCGTATGGATAGGAAAAAACCTTCTCTACAAGTTGTTCTGGGGAGAAAAAGGACATTTTTCTGAATTTTCCGCGCCTTCTTGTGGCACCGGAGGTGAAAACGCTGTCTTTCAGGGCATCTTTCAGCGAAGAGAAGAAAGTGGCATTTTCCCATAGGTCGGCTGCATGCAGAGCCAGGGTCCTTACACGGTTATCATCATAGTTTTCCCTTTTGCCGACAATAGATAGGGATGAAAGCCCCATGGTTTTCATGGCACGGCATACACTTCCGATATTTGCACCGTCCTGCGGCTCAACCAGAACAATATTTATGCCATCCAGTTTTTCCATAAGCAAAGTTTACTCCAAATGAAATAAAAATACATAGAGAGGAAAAAATGATAAAAAGGTAAAAGTTCATTAATTGAAGATTAAACGAGCTGAGAATATAATTTTTCTATGGATGAAGTGAAAGATAACACACATAGCAGAATAAGAACCTACACTCTTGTGTTCGGTGCTCTCGTTTTGGGTGTGTTTGTCCTGAAAAGCACGAGTTCATTCGTCATTCCGATTGTCATTGCATTCTTTCTTTTCATTTTTGTTAATCCGCTTCTGAACAAAATGGACAAGATGCGCTTTCCGCGCTTTCTGTCGATGCTTATTGCAATGCTCCTTGTTTTTGTCGTATTTGTCTTTTTCATATATACCCTTTTTGCAATGGTAGATGCCCTGATGAGGAAGCTGCCTGCATATGTATCAAAGGTAAATGCCCTGGATATGATGATTTCAAACAGCCTGAGAAACGTGATGGGGGTTCCCGAGGGGCAATCATTTTCTATTCTTTCCAGGCTAAACATTGACTGGTTCGGCTTTATAACATCAACCCTTACATCTCTGAGCTCAAAATTCATAAGTATTCTGGGAGACTGTGTTTTAATTTACCTGTATTTCCTTTTCATCATTCTGGAGCGCTTCACAATTTTTCCCAAGCTCATTGTTGCACTCCCTGCTGATAAAGGAAGGAAACTTTCTGAGCTTATCGGGCGTTCAAACAAGCTTACAAGTAAGTACCTTGAATTGAAGCTTTTAATCAGTGCATTAACAGGTGTCCTTTTTTACGTGACTGCGGTTTTCTCGGGTCTGGATTTCCCCCTGGTTTGGGGAATTCTTGCATTCCTTTTAAATTTCATTCCGACAATTGGCTCAATTATTGTCACCGCAGGTGCAATTTTCATTGCTATAGTTCAGTTTTTGCCTGACTGGAACAAGGTTGCTGTTATAGGGTTTTCCCTTATTGCAATCCAGACAATACTTGGAAATGTTATAGATCCCAGGCTGCAGGGAGTGAAACTGAATATCTCACCGCTTATCATACTTATATCCCTTGCTATTTGGGGATACATCTGGGGCGTTGTCGGAATGTTCCTTGCCGTTCCCCTTACCAGTATACTCCAGATAATATGTGCAAGCACCGATTCACTTAAACCAATAGCTATCCTTTTATCTACCGGAAGTGGATATAAGGAAGAGGCAATAAAAAAAGAAAAACGACATAGAAAAAATAAGAAGGATTGATATGGAGATAGTTTGTTTGGATTTGGAGGGAGTATTAGTCCCTGAAATATGGATTGCATTTTCTGAAGAGACCGGAATCAAAGAGCTCAGGCGCACAACGCGTGAAGAACCTGACTATGATAAACTGATGAAATTCAGGATGAATATACTTGAAGAGCATCACCTGACTTTAAAGGATATACAGGCCGTTATCAGAAAGATTAAGCCTCTTGAGGGCGCAAAGGAATTTCTTGATAAAGTCAGAAGCAAAACTCAGGTGGTTATTCTTTCAGACACTTTCAGTGAGTTTGCATCCCCATTAATGGAACAGCTCGGATGGCCCACAATACTCTGCAACAGCCTTGTTGTTGATGACAGAAACATGATTGTCGGAATAAAAATGAGAATTGAAGATGGAAAGAGAAAGGCAATTGATGCTTTCAGAAGTCTTAATTTCAGGACATTTGCATCCGGAGACAGCTATAATGATCTTACTATGATAAAAAGGGCCGATAAGGGTGTTCTTTTCAGGGCTCCGGAGAACATTATCAAGGAAGAGAAAGATATAAAACTTTGCAGAACATACGATGAGTTCTATAAGGAGATAGAAAGCTTTATCGATGAAGGTAAATAAGGTAGAGAACAAAAAAACTGCAGAAAAAAGAAAGAGAAGTTTTATAGCCGGGGTAGTCATCCTAATTCTGGGGATGACTTTAGGTTTTGTCCTTCTTTCCTTAGTCTATGCAGGACCTGTTTGGGTTAAAGGTCTTGTATTCATTCTTTATCTTTTCATAATCTCATTCCTGGTTAAGACATCAAGCCGTTTCCTTGATAGTCTCAGCAAGAGTAAAACAGATACTTCTTCATGCGAGGAAAAATAAAAATGCAAAGTCTGCGTTTTGGTTTAAACTTAAATAGGGGATTTTATGCTAGAGGAACTGAAAAAAGAAGTTCTGGAAGCAAATTTGCTTCTTGAAAAATACAACCTTGTAACATTCACATGGGGAAATGCGTCAGGTCTGGATAGAAAGAATGGTCTTGTTGTTATAAAGCCATCGGGTGTTCCTTATGACAGGATGAAACTTGAGGATCTGGTTGTTGTGGACATGGAAGGGAATATCATCGAAGGAGAACTAAGACCGTCTGTTGATTTGCCTACACACCTTGAGCTATATAAAGCTTTTTCTGAAATCGGAGGAGTTGTACATACCCATTCAAGGTATGCAACATCCTTTGCGGAGGCCGGCCTTGAAATCGAGCCATTGGGGACAACCCATGCTGATTATTTTTATACGTCAGTTCCCGTTTCTAGGTCTCTAAGTAAGAGCGAGATTGAAGGGGATTATGAATATAATACCGGTCGGGTGATTATTGAAACTTTTAAAAACATGAAACCAGATGCCACCCCAGGGGTTCTTGTTAGGAACCATGGTCCATTTACATGGGGAAAAAACGCAATTGATGCAGCATTCAATGCAGCCGTTTTGGAGGAAATTGCCTTCATGAATTATCATGCACTGACATTGAATAAGGATGCAGAGAGGGTGCCATCATTTCTTCTTGACAGGCATTATTTCAGAAAACACGGCAAAGGCGCTACATATGGACAGAAAAATGACAGATAGAGAATTGATAGAAACCGGAGAGACTTATCTTGGACTTGAATTTGGCTCAACAAGAGTCAAATGTGTTCTGATAGATAAAAGCGGTAATATTCTGGCAACAGGTTTCCATGACTGGGAGAATAAGTATGTTGGAAAAGTCTGGACTTACAGCCAGGATGAAATAATTGATGCCCTTCAAAGTTCGTATCGAGAACTGAAAAAAGATGTGAATAGGAAATTCGGTATAAGGCTGAAGAAAATAAAGGCGATGGGAGTAAGTGCAATGATGCATGGGTATCTGGCCTTTGATAAGAGTATGAATCTTCTTGTTCCTTTCAGAACCTGGCGAAATACTTTCACATCTTTTTCCAGCACCACTTTGTCAGAGGAATTTGATTTTCCTGTTCCTGAGCGCTGGTCTGTTTCACACCTTCATCATGCAGTTATAAACAAGGAAGAACATGTTAGTTCAATTTATAAAATAATGACACTCAGCAGCTATGTTCATTATTTGCTTACAGGGGAAATACTAATTGGGATAGGGGATGCTTCAGGTATGTTCCCTGTCAATCCTGAAAGCAAGGACTATGACTTGAAGATGCTTGATAAGCTTGGCTCCGTTTTAAAAAAGGAAGGCTTTGCTAGGGAGGTGAAAACCCTGTTTCCTAAGATTCTTCTTGCAGGAGAGAGGGCAGGATGTTTGACAAAAGAAGGAAGTATCCTTCTGGATCCTGATGGAGACCTTGAAGAAGGAATACTGTTCTGCCCACCTGAAGGGGACGCCGGAACCGGAATGGTTGCAACAAACAGTGTCAAAAAAAGAAGCGGTAATATTTCTGCAGGAACTTCAGTTTTCCTTATGGCTGTTCTCGAAAAGAAGCTTTCTCATAGTTATCCGGGATTAATAGACATTGTTATGACTCCGGACGGGGAGAGCTGTGCTATGGTCCATGCCAATAACTGTACCGGAGACTACGATAAATGGATCAGTCTTTTCGGCGAGGTCCTTGCACTTTTTGACGTTAATGTAAGCAAAAAGGATTTGTATGGTAAGGTGCTTAACCAAGCACTTATAGCAGATAAAGACACAGGAAACCTTGTTTCGTATAACTACATATCTGGTGAGTCGATTACTAAAATCAGTGAAGGTGCTCCACTGTTCATGAGGCTTGGCAATTCAGGATTTACACTGAAAAACTTCATGCGCACACAGCTTTTTTCTGCCCTTGCAACAATCAGAGTTGGAGTCGATATCCTTACTGAAAAAGAGGGTGTGACCCTTGAAAAAGTAATCGGACACGGAGGTTTTTTCAAAGATGAAGAACCGGGTCTGATGGCTCTTTCCTCCGCACTTAAAACAGATGTTGCACTTCTTGAGAGTGCAGGGGAAGGGGGACCGTGGGGAATGGCAATACTTGCGTCTTACATGGTTAACCGTGGAGAAGATACACTTTCTTCTTACCTAGATGATAAGATTTTCAGGTTTTCCAAAGAAAAGCTGTATTCTCCAAAGAAAGAAGATGTCGAAAGCTTTGAAATATTCTATTTGAGGTATTTGGATAATCTGAAGGTCGAGAAAACGGTTTATGAGAAGAAGTAAACAGCGCCTTAGCAGAGAAAGGTGCATAGAGATTCTAAAAACAATGACCAGTGGTGTACTTTCACTGAATGAAGATAACTCCTGCCCATAGCAGGTCCCATTAAGTTATTCTTACTTTGATGATTCACTTATATTTCATTCTGCATTAGAAGGTAAGAAGATAGACCTAATAAAAAAAGATAACAGATCGTCATTTCTGGTAATTGGAAAAGACGAAGTACAGCCTGAGAGGACAACAACTCTGTATGAGAGCGTGAGTGTTACAGGAAGGATTGAAATAATCGGGAATGATACAGAAAAAAGGGTATTGATAAAAAGTATTTCAAATAAGTATTCTCCCTCTTTAAGTGAGGACCAGGTTACAAGGATAATAGATCAGTCAATCAGTAGTTTTGTTATCCTCCGTATGAGAATCGAGAGTATAACAGGTAAAGCATCGCTGAGCTTTGTACGCTGATTGGTTATATGGTTTCTCCATTCAATTTTGCCAATTATTGTCACTGGGTAATCGCCCAACATCCGTAAATATAATATAATAAAGGGGATACTTGAACCTAAGAATGGGAGAGGCTTCGGTTTAAAACAAGTTGTGTCCTATTGGCATTCTATGCAACAGCCTATTTAGGGGCGCAATTTGGGACTTAAAGCGGTATTTTCCGACATAAATCGGGGAGGTTTTGTAAAATGGTGCATTCTGATAACCGTATACATTTGATTTTTCTGAGACGAATTATAGCTATTGCAGCAATTTTGATATTCTTAGTTTTGTGTCTTAATCCAGTTATGGCAGATGGAGAATCTGGCAGTAACATGCCTGTGAAAGCTGGAATTTTCAGCTTCGAAGGATATCACAATATGGATGAAGACGGAAACCTTGATGGATACGGCATTGAGTTTCTTAATCTTGTCTCCAAGTATTCACACATAAACTTTGATTATCTTGGATACGAAAGAGCCTGGGGTGAGATGCTGGATATGCTTGAGAATGGGGAGATTGACCTTGTTACATCTGCCCGTATGACCCCTGAAAGAGCTGAACTTTTTACTTTTTCCCTTCCTATCGGTCGTAACGATACGATTCTTTCAACCAGGGTTGATGAGAATCGTTTCCATCGAGGTAACTACAGAAGTTATGATGGAATGACAATTGGAGTGCTCTCCGGAAGTAGCCAGAATCAGGCACTGAAAGAATTTGCTGAGGAAAATGGTTTCAATTATAAAGTGAAAGAGTATAAGCAATCCGATGAACTCTCTTCTGCACTTCAAAAAGGTGAAATTGATGCGATCCTATCGAGCAACATGAGAAAGGCTGAAAATGAAAAGACACTTGATATTATCCAGGAAGCAGATATATATGCAATTGTCAGACATGATGATACTGATCTTATTAGCGAAGTAAACTATGCAATTGAGCAGATGGATATCAATGAAGGTGACTGGAAGAATGTACTTTTTTACAAGTACTATGGCCCGGTATACTCTTCTGCACTTTCATTTTCTGAGCGTGAAAAGGAATACATAAGAAGTGTTCAGGACGGTAAGAAGAATATAACTGTCACAGCATTCGGGGGCAGGGCGCCATACTCATATATTGAAAACGGCGAACTTGTCGGTATTATTCCTGACTATTTTGCAAAAGTCATGGAAGTTGCTGACCTTCCGTATGAAGTTATCGTTCCTGAGGACAGTGAGGCCTATTTTGAAATTCTTTCTACAAATGGTGTTAACGTCATTCTGGACAGTGTTGGAATTGATGGTATCAACCTTAATGATGAGTACCGTGGTTTCAATACCCAAAGCTATCTTTCTACCAGTCTTGCAAGGGTAATAAGGGATGATCATAAAGGAAGTGTTAAGGTTGTTGCCCTCTCTGATGCTTTAAGCAAAGACCTTGTTGTACCGGAGTTTCTGCAAGGTTACACAGTTGAAACATATCCGAATGCAGATGAAGCTATGCGTGCAGTCCTTGACGGAAAGGCTGATGTAGCTTATGTGTATCCGTACGCCGCACAGCTGTTTATAAACCATGATCCGACAAATTCCCTTTATTACAGTATCGTCAACGGTATAAGTAATGAATTTTATATGTATGTCAGTGAGGATACGGATCATGAACTTGTTACAATCCTTGATAAGTGTATCAAGCAGATTTCGTCAGATACACTCAACCAGCTAGTATCTCAGTACACCGCATATACAATAGGTGATATGAGCATAATCCAGTACCTGAAGGCAAATCCTGTGATTATGCTTCTGATATTCTTCATTATCGTTGTAATCATAGTTGTTATTATTGTTCTTTTTCTCAGGGGACTTTGGAGCAGAAAGCTCCTTCATACTACAGAGGCAGCAAACAAAGCCATGGGAGAGCAGCTTGCAATTGTTGAAGGGCTCAGCCGTGACTATTCAAATGTATATGCTATCAATGAGGAACTTGGGACTGTGCGTATAATCAAGCTTGAGGGCTTTGTCCCGGAGGGCCTTGATAAGACTCATGATGAAGAGAATGATTACGGCAAAATAGTCCAGCGTTATATTGAGGGGAGGGTTCATCCTGAAGACAGGGAATTCCTGGCTGAGGATATCTCACTTGATGTTATAAAGGAGCACCTTGAGAAGAATGGTGAGTACAGAGGAAGCTATCGTATCATAGATAATGGTGTTGTCCATTACTTCCAGTATACTTATCTCAAAATCAACCATGGTGACGGTTCTGACGGTGATAGCTTTATTCTTGCAGGATTCAGAAATATTGATGAACTGATCCAGAGGGAGCAGGAACAGAAGAATATTCTCTCTGAAGCCCTCAAGCAGGCTCAGTATGCAAATAAGTCCAAGACAACCTTCTTGAACAACATGTCACATGACATCAGGACTCCTATGAATGCCATTATCGGCTTTACCCAGCTTGCAATGAGCCATTTAGGAAACAAGGAACAGATTAAGAGTTATCTTGGAAAGATTATGACAGCAGGCAATCATCTGTTAAGCCTTATCAATGATGTTCTCGATATGAGCAGAATTGAGAGCGGAAAGGTGAAAATAGAGGAGAAAGAAACAAGCATTCCTGAAATCATGAGGGATTTGAAGACAATTGTTCAGGCAGATGTCAGAAGCAAATTCCTTGATTTACATATGGATACCCTGGATGTTGAAAATGAGATAATCATATGTGATAAGCTACGTCTTAATCAGGTTCTTCTCAATATTCTCAGTAATGCTGTCAAATACACTAAGCCAGGTGGAAAAGTAGGCTTCAGTATCATACAGACCAGTCAAGCAAAGGATGGATATGCTTCTTATGAGTTCAGGGTAAGAGATACCGGAATTGGTATGAGCCAGGAGTTCTTAAAGCATGTATTTGAGCCTTTTGAAAGGGAACAGACATCTACTGTAAGCGGAATTCAGGGTACAGGACTCGGACTTGCGATTACAAAAAATATTGTTGATCTTATGGGGGGTCAGATTACTGTTGAAAGTGAAATGGGCAGGGGCTCAGAGTTTATTGTGGTTTTGCGTCTTAAGGTTGCTGATAACAAAAATGTAATGGAACCACTCAAAGACTATATCAACCAGAGAGCACTTGTTGTCGATGAGTCATCAAACAATTGCAACAGTGTCAGAAGAATGCTTTCTCATCTCGGACTGAGGGCAGAAAGTACAACAAAGGGTGAGGATTCGGTTTTCCTTGCCAGATCTGCTTCTGACAGAAATGATCCTTATAGCGTCTATGTCATTGACTATCTGATGCCTGGAATAAACGGTATAGAAGTTATCCGACAGATAAAGGAGGAAATCAAGAATCCGGATACAGCGCTATTTATTCTTACTGCATATGACTGGTCAGATATTGAAGATGAGGCAAAGGATGCAGGTGTAACAGCTTTCTGTCCTAAGCCCATATTCCTCTCTGAAATCAGAAGAATTCTGGAGCATCCTCATTATATCCAGGAGGAGGAAGAGGATGTTGATGAAATAGATGAAGTCTTTGCTGGTAAGAGAATACTCCTTGCTGAGGATAATCTTCTTAACCAGGAGATTGCCGAAACTGTTCTTGAGGGTGCAGGGTTCACAATTGATACAGTAGATGATGGAAGTATTGCTGTAAAGAAAATGAAGGATATGCCTGCTGGTACATATAGCCTAATACTTATGGATGTCCAGATGCCTATAATGAACGGATATGATGCAACAAGGGCAATCAGGGACCTGGATGATCCTGACAAAGCTTCTATTCCGATTGTTGCAATGACAGCAAACGCCTTTGAAGAGGACAGAAAGGAAGCTTTGGACTCCGGAATGAACGGATACGTTGCAAAGCCAATAGATATAGACGAGCTGAAGAGAACATTAAAGGAAATACTCAGATAGCCCCTCTATTATTAAGGCACTTCTTCTAAGATTTTTTATAACTTAGGATAAGTGCCTTCTCTTTTTATTGGCCATATAAAACAGGTCATATATCAAAACTGAAGGTATCTCTTATAATTCCAAATCTGATAAATAGATAAATACATGGAAGAGATATATTAATGAAAAAAAGTCCCACAAAGTGACTAAAAATTAATAAAAACGTGTTGACAAGACCTTATAAAAAATATGATATTCAACGGTATAAAAAACGTGCGGAGAAAAGAATAGATGGACGCTTTTACCCAGGAAATGTTTGAAGCTTTAACAAAGGCAAGAAATGAACTCTTAAATAAACTCAATCAGGAGAGTGACTCCTTCAGAGAGGAAGCAATGGTTTCTTCAGGTAGAGGGGATAGTATGGATTTAGCTAACGATGAGGGTGCTTACAGAAAAATGGAAGCACTTAATCAGATGGACGCAAAAAAACTGAAGAGCATTGAAGGTGCACTTAAGCGCATTAAGGAAGGCAAGTACGGTTATTGTCTCCAGTGTGGAAAGAAAATTCCGGAGGGACGGCTCAGGGCGATTCCCGAAGCTGTTTTATGTATTGAGTGCAAGACCGAGAATGAAAGGATGATGGGCTGATTCTTAATGAGGACATTGGTTGTCCTCTTTTTTTTTATCTTCTCAGATAAGGGTTTTCTTCAATCTCGGTTTTTAAATCCGTGTATGGACCATGGCCGGGAAGAATGATAGTGGATTTTGGAAGCATACTGATTGTCTCAAGAGAGGAAGCCATATCGCAGTCATTACCTCCGATATCCGTTCTTCCTATTGAAGCTTTGAAAAGGGTATCCCCGGTAAATGCAATATTGGCTTTTTTATCATAGAGAACAACACTTCCTGTTGTATGCCCGGGTGTTCTTAAAACCTGGAAAGGACCGATTTCATTTTCATAGAATGAGAAGCGGCTGAGAACTGGAAAAGAGGAGAAAGCATCTTCGTAATCCGTAGTGAGTCTGTTTCCTAGGATCATTCTATTGAAATAGCTGCCATTTTCCAGGATAGACACTTCATCTTTGGAAATAAAAACTTTTGTATCTGGATATGCTTCAAGCAGCTTACCAAGACCAAGGACATGATCATAGTGAGCATGAGTAAGAAGGATACAATCAGGGGAAAGCCCATTTTTATCTAAGTCAGCAATAATCCTATTTACAGTAAAAGGCCCTGGAGCATCAATAAGATAGATGCCCTCAGGGTTTTCAGTTGTATACAAGTAGGAATTTGCTTCACTTGGTGAAGTATAGACCTTCAGCATTAGCTTCTGTTTGAAAAATTAAGTTCAGCAATTCTGCCGTTGATTTCTTTGCCGTTGAGCTTTTCAATTGCCTTATTGCAATTCTCCTCGCTCATTGTTATGAAGGTATATTTATCATGGACACGCAGGACATAAATATCCTCTCTTGTAATGCCTAGTTCCTTCTGAAGTAATATGGAGAGATCTTTTCCGTAAAGGCGTCTCATTTTCCCGATATTAAGATACAAAGTCTTGGCACCCTCAGGAACTTCAAACTCTTTCTTTTTCTGTTCTTTCTGAGCCTGCGGAGCCTTTGCTGCAGGATTCTCAGGCTTTTTGCCAGTGGGCTTGAAGTCCTTTCTGTCTTTTGTCTGGACATTACGTTTGTTACTGTCTTTCTTCAAAAGTTCCTGTAATAAAAAGGCTGCAAAATACTTCCTGCGAAAGAATGGGACATTCTTTTTGATTAAAGAGCTCAGTTTTTCAATTTCTTCAGGGTTGGATGCACTTTCAAGCTCTGTATTAAGTTCCCTGATTTTGGATTCCAACAATATAGAATTGTCAGAAAAGTCGTTCTTTTCCATTTTCAATAATTCTCCTACACGCCCTCTCGGGGTTTTGAGTTTTCTAACATTTAGAGGTTAAAATTTACTTCATTAATAGTCAACAAAGAAGAAAAAAAGCTATTTCTCAATTTCATCAAGGATATTTCTAGCCAGTTTTTCTGAGGAGAAAACAATCGGTACAGATGAAAAATTCTTTTCTATTTCGTCAAGCTTGTTTGGATTTCTGATAAGGTCTTCCAGTATGGCAATAGCTTTATTATCATCGTCAGTGACATTCCAGCCGACTTTGTATTTTTCAACATAATCGGCAGAGGGAATAACGGTGTAAACGAGTTCTGTTATCATAAAGGGTCTTTTTGCATAGATTGCTTCAACTATCGTATTTATTCCGGCTCTTCCGACAACTACGTCAGAGGCATCAAGGTAATCCCCGACATTGTTGACAAATCCCCTTACTTCCAGTTTTATGTTTGAGGAAAGCCTGTTTTTGAGTTTTTCCATTTTCTTTTTTGCTTTTGTAGACATGCCACCAAGAATCACAATCTGGCAAGGGAGATTAAGCTCATTCAATTTGCTGATAAGTTTAATTGAACCAATCCCTTCACCACCCAGATTAAGCTGTATGGTAAAAAGATTTTTATCAAGGTCCAATTTTTCCCTGGCTTCTGTTTTGCTGAGATTTGTCCTTTCCTTGATTTCCTGCTGGAGAGGAAATGCTGAGAGGCGTACCAGGCTTTCATCTTCTCCTAGGGCTATCACTTTTTCTTTTCCCTCTTCAGTGGGAATGAAAAATGCTTTGAGCTTATTGGAAATTGAAGCAACAGGAGCATTGAATACATCAGTTGCATAGTAGAAAACAGGAATATTGCTTCCGATAAAAGTAAAAAGTTCAGAAAGAATTGTTGAAGCATATGGATGAGTCGCAACTACAAAATCAAATGGAGATTCTTCCATATTTGATTTTAATGTCCTCACCAGGTGTTTTTTTGCAAAGCTTACTGCCCATTCCATTCCGTTGCTCTCTGCATCATTGTGACGTGACATTCTTTGCTCCAGGTGTGGGTGCTTTAGCATATAGCGCCACCACTTCTTATTGATGGTTCCCATCCATTCGATGTCCAGGTAATCGAAAAACTCTTCAAAGTAAGTCTCAACGCCCAGTTTATTAAGTTCTTTCTCTATTGCTTTACAGGGAACATAGTGTCCTTTGCCCCCATCAACATAAATGCATAATGCTTTCATACTTATTTATACCAGGCAAATTCTACCATTGAATCAGGATTTATCTCAAATCAAAATGGAGGTAATACTAACGACCTGAGAAAGTTTTATCTTCTTCTTTATAAAGAAAAATTCTTGATTTGGTAATGGTCTTCGCTTGTGTCTTTTGTTTCTATGCATATTTTAAGGTTTAAGCAAATAAAACAGTATCTTAGATATTAAACATCAAAACCGAGCTCTTTTTGGAGACGAGGAAAACATTTTATTGTGAATTTTAGTTTACGAATTATAGAAAATGAGTTAAGTTTAGGTGTGAAAAGAATAATCGCTTCAAGCAGATTTAGGAAATGGTTTAATAAGTTAAAGGATATCAAAGCACAAGCTCAAATAGCTAAAAGAATATCACGTCTTTCATACGGGAATTATGGAGATTATAAGATATTGGGCGGAGGTCTTCTTGAATTGAGAATTGATATTGGGCCAGGGTACAGAGTTTATTTTTTTGAACATGATAAAGATTTAGTTATTCTGGTCTTAGGGGGCAATAAAGGTAGTCAGAAAAAAGATATTGACTTGGCTAGAACGATGATGGTGGAGTATGAAAATGAAAACTAAATACACAGAATTTGAAGTCATAGATTATTTAAAAACTAATAAACAGCAACAAGCTTATTTGGAATCATTTTTGGAAGATGGGACAGACGAAGAAATTCTTAGGGCACTCTCTGATATTGCTAGAGCGCGAGGGATGACCAGGACTGCAGAAGATGCAGGAATTACCAGAGAAGGGTTATACAAAGCACTCTCAGAGAAAGGGAATCCAAGTTTTAGGACTCTGGATAAAATAGTCAGAGCTTTAGGCTTCAGAATTTCTATTGTCCCCGCAAAATGATATATAGTTTGGAAAACAGAAATGTAGTTTTCCAGATAGCAATCCTAAGATTAGAAAATATCATCTAGGAATGACACAATTCGGTTTCTTATCTCAAGTCAAAATGGAGATGATACGCAGAATACCATAGGAAGATTTGTTCCAGGATGGATAAAACAAATACTCTCAGCGTGCAAATAAAGGCGTTCTCCATCTTCATTTTTTCCGTAAAGTCTATCACCTTTAATTGGATGCATCAAAGCAAATGCAGCGTGGACCCTTAACTGATGAGTCCTTCCCGTTAATGGAAAAAAATGTACCTTGGTATAGGGTTTTTTATCGATGTATATTAAACCAAGTTTTTCCCAGTATGTTATTGCTTTCTTCCCATTTATATAATCCACTACCTGATACGGTCGGTTATCTACGTCAAGGCGATGAGGAAGATCTATAATTCCTTTATCATCGCTTAGTTTACCTTCAAGAAGGGCTATGTATGTTTTTTTTACAGTCCTATTTTCAAACTGCAGATTCAAGTTTTTCTTGGCCTTCTCGTTGAATGCCATAATAATCAAACCTGAAGTATCCATATCCAAGCGATGTACAAAGCATTCTTTCGGAGATGAAGGAAAAAGTTTATGGAAGCGGTAAGAAACGGAGTCAATCTTATCCTCTCCACGTCCTGGAACAGATAAAAGTCCTGACGGTTTATTTATTAGCGCTATATCTTCATCTGCATACAGTATATCTAAGCCAAGCATTCTTGGAAGAAGCAGAGCACATCGTTCTTTGCATGGAGTATAGAATTCCCCTGAAAGGCGGAATTCAGCAAGACCCTTGATCTCGTATCCTTTTTTTAGTGCCCAGTTGATAAGTTTCAAACCTGCGCACTCCCCGGTTCCAGTCGGGCATGATGGTGGAAGACCATGGATCTTTTTCCCTTCCCATGTATAAAAAGTATAAATCTGGTGGAGTCTTTCAAGAGTCTCATTACTGAGTCTTGCCCGTTCTTCCTTGAGTGCTGTATCCCCGTTTTCTATAAGAGAGGTCAGTTCATGAATTCTTTTATCATTTATATCTACAGTTTTTTTGAATTCGTTGAGGGAAAAACATGGAGGGACATAACCGGGAATTTCATAGCTGCCGTTAATAGAACCGGAATAGGAAAAAAGTTTACCATCTTCACCGGATGGTGTTCTGAAAAGAAGAACTCCGAAAACCTGAGTTTCCCTCAAATGGGATAGTGGATATTTTTTACTATCTGGAGAAAGCGGTGCATAGGAGTTTTTTTCCTTCATCAAAGAAAGGTAATCTCTGGCAACTTTCCTGACTTTTCCAGTTAAGAGAAACTCAATCATGACTAGAGTATAGAATAATAAAAAGCAAATTGAAATTTGACTTTTCTTTCAATAGAGGGCAATATTTCTGTATCGGGATATAGCGCAGGGGCTAGCGCGCTTGGTTCGGGACCAAGAGGCCGTGGATTCGAATTCCACTATCCCGACTTTTTTTCAACCTAGGTAAACTCTGTTACTTCAGCATCTGTAACTTTTATCAGGTCTTCTGGATTTATTTCTATTTGTTCTCCGCGCTTTCCTGCCGAAACATAAATCTTGTCTTTTTTCATAGCTGCATCTGAAATGTATGTTTTATACTTTTTTATCATTCCTATAGGTGAGCAACCTCCACGCACGTATCCAGTGTATTTTAACAGCAGGTCTGTTTTCAGTAGGTTTATTTCCTTTTCACCTGTAATGAGTCTTGCTTTTTTCAGCGATATCTCTTCTTTTCCAGGAAGACAGAATACGTAAAGATTGTTTGAAGCACCTTTTAATACGATTGTTTTGAATACGCTTGTTATATCAAGTCCTGCGCTTTTGGAGGCATGTACTGCATCCAGATGCTCCTCGTCAAATTCGTATGTAACGATATCAAACGGAATACCTTCCTTAACCAAAATACGTGTGGCATTGGTATTCAATGTTTTATCTTTCTTCATGATTACAGTTTAGATATTTTTAGGATGGGTAAAAATACCAAAAAAATATTGATGTGACTTCATTGAATACAAATGTTGTTTTTTAATGACAAATAATTTAATCTTTTCTAGTAGGCTGGCATGGCGAAATTGGTAGACGCAGTAGACTCAAAATCTGCCGGGAGCGATCCCTTGAGAGTTCGATTCTCTCTGCCAGTAATAAAACTTGGATAAAGTGATGGGAAAGAAGAAAAGCATTGCATTTTGTCTTTTTGTGCTGTTTGCTTTATTCCTGCCTTTTTCTGCCTTTGCTGAAGAGCGAAATGCATTTTTCGAGGAAATCTTACTTTCAGATGTACCAATTACTTACGGAGAAGATCTTTTCAGGGAGAGAATACTCGAAAGAACCAAAGGGGAAAGAGATCCGATAGGGCTTGTGCTGACAGGTGGGTCGGCAAGGGCATGTGCCCACATAGGTGTTCTCCAGTATCTTGAAGAAAATGATATTATCCCGGATTTTATCGTTACAAACTCAATGGGATCAATTATAGGTATGCTTTATGCTGCAGGAGTATCTCCAACCCAGATTGAGGAGCTTCTTGCAGGGATAGAGTTATCCAATTTGTTTGATCTGACTATTCCGCTTAGAGGTGGACTTCTGAATCCGGTTGGTTTTAGAGCTCTCCTAAACGAGATCGTAGGGTCTGACTTCCAAATGGAAAATACGCCAATTCCTGTAATGGTTGTTGATGATGACTTGGTTACAAAAAGGGAAGTGAGAATTACTGTAGGAAACTTTACTGATACTCTAATCGGTGCTTTTGCACTCCCGGCTTATTTTGACCCATATGAATATAAAGGACATCTGCTGGTGGACGGAGGAGTTATATCACTTGCTCCGATTGCTGCAGCATATGAATACTCTGATACTATTATTCTTTCGACCACTTTCTACGATGCCCAGGAAATGAACCTGATTAATCCGATAACAATAATCAATGTCTCATTCGATATAGGGAAAAGGCAGAATGCTGCCCGCGAGATGAAAGAATATGACTCCTTTATCTGGATCAGGTGTGAAGTTGAAGACTATTCATTCATGGCTTTTGACAAAGCTCTGGAAATGGCTGAGAAAGGGTACAATAGTGCAAAAAAGCAAAGTGAAGCTCTCTCAAAACTTTACAAGCATGGAATCAGTGATAAATTTCTTGAGCTTAGGGCATCTCAGGAACCTAAGATTGAGAGGCTGAAAAAGAATATCAGCTATTTCGGAAGGACAACACCCTCCAGGCCATCTACAAATTTAATTGTTGATTTAGCGCAATACACATTTAATGACACACCGTATTATTTATATAATTCATCAGCACTGAAGCTCAGTTTCAATTATGTAAGTACAGCTTTTGATGCAACAGCATCTTCGGGCCTGGGGCTTGGACTTTTCAATCTTTCAGATGCAGACTTTTTCTGGTATAACAACCTTTGCGGTGCCTACTATCCTGCTAATCAGCTGAGAATCACAGGAGAAGCACAGCTGGACGTAGGAAGAAAAGGTTCAGGTTTCCTTCCAAGCCTCTATTTGAGGGAAAGTATGGATTATGTTCCACTTCCTAACGAGGAAAAAACACGTCTTATGTTCATTGAAAGCTTTGAGTATTTTGATGACTTCGGTAAGGATAATTATAATGTTGCAGCTCTTTTTAACATTCAGGCAGATGTGAAATACAAATTTTTCTTCGGCGAAGTCAAAGGGAGCCTCGGTTACCAGCTTCTTGGAAACAGTATTCTTTTTAAAGAAATGATTAACCTATTGAATGCAAGTGTGGAATTACGTTTCTTTCCAATAAAAAATGCTGGTTTCTTTGTTGGGGGAAAAGGTTCAACAAGAATCAAGCTAGGAGAAAGCAATCTTCATATTCCACTTTATGTGTCTGATGGATATACAACTTCTTCACTGGGATTCGGAAGCGAATGCATGGATACTCAAGCTAGAACACATCTTTCAATTCTTGGAGTAAATTTGGGATACCAAGTAAGAAACTCACTTTCAATCGGTGAGATTGTTACTTTTGAAGGCGCAGATATAGGCCTTTACTTTGATGCAATAATGGAAGATGTACGGTTCGGTTTTTCAACAGGAATTGACTTCGGCACAGTCATGACACTTATTGGACTTTCAAAAGTACCGTTTCGATTCCGCCTTGGCTACGAATACACCTTAGATGGTAAGAGCGCCTTTGCAGGTTCCATACTTCTTACAAAGACATTTTAATTGTGATTATGCTTTTTAAGCCACTCTTCGTCTTCATCAGTCAAATCGGTGTTAGGCCCTTTTTCTTCTAGAACTACATCCTTGGCTTTGAATTTTACTTTCTTGAATCTGGGAAGAGCAGGGTATGATTCATACTTTACCCCAGGTGTAAATTCAGGTAGGATGCCGTTTATGAAAAGTAACGGTTTGTCGTCTACTGCCTTTTTAAATGATGGAGCCAAGTCCGGATTCTCTAGAACTGAAATGAATTTATCAATCTCATCATTTTTAAAAAGCGTCGTATTAGAATATGTTGCGCTTTCAGAATAGTCACTCAGTATGTCCGCTGCCTTTTTGAATTCTCCATAGTGGGCATAAACCATAGCAAGGTGTATGTATGGGTCCTGGTAATTTGGTTTTATCAGATCCATCATAGTTGTAAGTTGGTTACCGGCCCTTTCAAAGTCCGACTCCAAAATGGCCTCTGTTGCTTCAAGGTCCATTGTAGCATTTGTTACCTTCTTTGCTTTGTAGCAATCAGAAAGTGTTTTTTTGAATTTCTTTATATCTCCTTCAGCTAAAGTATATGTTCCCATGTTAATAAAAAGATTCTGTTCCTGTATGCCAAAGTTTTCAGCCCTTTCACAAAGTTCAATTGCTTTTTTTGTATTCTTTGTAATCCAGTAATACATGGAAAGAGATACATAGGCATTATATTGCGTTTTCTTGTCCTTGCTTTTTAAAAGGGACTCCAGTATCTGCCTGCCTTTTTCAATGCTTCCCCATTGAAGAATGATGGAGCCTGCTGAGATTGCATATTCATCGGGAAGTCCGAGATTGTATGCCTTTTCAAATAAAAGGAGTGCCTTTTCTCTCCCTTCATCAGTCTGTTTTGTCATATATGTCTTGCTTGCCCTTGTAAATGTAAAAGTTCCAGCACTGGCAAAGGCAGTGAAGACCAATCCTATACAAAGCGAGATAACTCCATAGAATTTTGGAACTTGTGGAATAAGAACCAAGACGCCACCTATGGCAAAGAATACTATAGCTAAAACAGACTTATACTTTCTCATTTTTTCTCCAAGTGGTAGATTTGTTTCAGATATATTTTACTATAGTATAAAAAAACTGATATGAGCAAAATTCTTCTTCATGTATGTTGCGGACCGTGTGCAACTTCTTCAATTGAAACATTGTTGCAATCTGGTTATGAGCCGGTACTGTTTTATTCAGATGACAATATAGATACAAAAGAAGAGTATGAAAAAAGATTTGAAAATGCCATTATTGTAAGTAAGCATTATGGCCTTGAGATTATTAAGGATAGTTATAATCATGAACTATGGCTTAAGTGGATAAAAGGTCATGAAAAAGATAAGGAGCATGGAGAGCGTTGCTCTTTGTGTTTCCGCTATAACCTGATAAAAACAGAAAAAAAAGCAAAGGAAATCGGTTTTGATAGTTTCTGTACGACGCTGACTGTTTCCCGCTTCAAAAACAGCACACGTATATTCAATGAAGGCAGGGACCTTGAGGGGTTCAGGGAATTTGACTTTAAAAAGAAAGACGGTTTTAATAAATCTGTACAGATTGCAAAAAAACTGAATTTATACAGGCAGAATTACTGCGGATGTGAGTTTTCAAAACATGAGTAAAGTCAGGAATATATTAACAAGCAGGTTGTTTTTGATAGTTGTACTGTTTGCCCTTCAGCTTGCCTTGATTGCTTACATTGTATTCTGGTCATCCTTGAATAAGGGACTTTATGTGTTTTTCACTGTCCTTTCCATTATCATTGCAATTGTTATTATCACACGTAACGAAAAAGCACCCTATAAACTTATCTGGATGTTCATGCTGGTTGTATTCCCATTCTTTGGAGGTGTCTTCTATATTCTCTTCGCCCATAAAAAAATAGGGATTCATGGAAGGAAGAAACTAAATAAATATTTAAAGGATGTTGAGCGTCTTGAGTACAAACTTCCAGATAATGCGGACGAAGAGCTTTATGAAAAGAGCAGCACTTTTAGGCGTGAAGCAGGATATATAATAAAAAGTACAGGTTTTCATGTTTGGAAGAATACCCAGTGCCGTTATTTCGGGTATGGCATAGACTTTTTCACTGATCTCGTGAGTGAACTCAAAAAAGCAGAACGCTTTATTTTCATTGAGTATTTCATAATAGATGATGGCGTTTGGTGGAATAAAATTCTTGAGATTCTGAGAGAGAAAGTAAAAAGCGGTGTGGATGTCCGTGTAATTTATGATGACTTTGGATCAATTAACTCTCTGCCCCTTTCATACCCTAAAAAGCTTAGAAGCTTTGGTATTAGAACCATTGTTTTCAATAAAGTCAGGCTCCATGCAAATCCCCGTCTTAATTTCCGTGATCACCGCAAAATCCTTTCAATAGATGGAAATATCTGTTATACCGGAGGACTGAATCTTGCAGATGAATATGCAAATGAAAAAGTGCGCTTTGGTTACTGGAAGGATGATGCTATAAAACTTGAGGGAAGTGCAGTATGGAACCTGACAGAAATGTTTTTGATTCTATGGGGTGGACTGACGGGAGTTGTTGATGACTTCAATAAATTCACTCCAAGAATAAAAGCAGAGAGTGATGGTTTTGTACAGCCTTTTGGAGATAATCCCATAGATAATCAGACTATTACAGAGAATGCTTTTATTCAGATGATAAATAATGCAAAAAAGTATATCTGGATTATTTCTCCATACCTTATTCCCGATGATGCAACAAAGGAGGCACTTATTGTTGCTGCCCAGTCAGGAATTGATGTAAAAATAATTACACCCCATTATGCAGATAAAAAATCTGTCTTTGAAGTTACTAGGTCCAATTATTTTGATCTTATTAAAGCAGGTGTACAAATCTATGAGTTCTATCCGGGGTTCATTCATTCAAAGACTTTCATTTGCGATGACGAAGTATGTTGTCTTGGAACAACAAATATTGACTACAGATCATTCTATCTTCATTACGAACTTTCAGTGATGTTCTATTATTCGTCAATAATAAAAGATGTCAAAGAAGATTTCATACATACTTTGAATCTTTCAAAAAAACAGAGCCTTGAGGAACTTAAAAGCCTTCCATGGTATACAAAGCTCCTCCAGACTGTTTTCAAGATTTTCAGCCCTGCACTCTGAGGTTTATACAAAACTGAATCTGAGGGTGTTTTGTCCTATTTGCAGTTCAACACTGACTATTGTTTTTCCGTTTTTTGTGTAAATAGCCTTGATATTTTCATACTCAGGATCTGCTTCAAAGAGGCTTACCCCTTCTTCTGGAAGAGCAGGGCCTTTTACAGTAATAGTTCCGTTTCTCTTAACCGAAATAGTATAGTCGGCAAGTTTTTTGTAGTCGGAGTTAAAATCCAGTGTGACCCCTTCATCAAGTTCAAAGTTGCTTGGCACCTTACTTCCGGCCCCCAGGTTTTCAAGAATAGTATTTGTAATACTTTCCTCATCAATATTCTTCAATGCATCCTTGACATCACAGGAAACAGCCAGGGCAGATATTGCTAGCGCTATTAATGCTAGCAATAAAACTGAAACAAACGAATTAAAGAATCTTCCTTTCCTTTCCATTCTCTTTATCTCCTTTTGTAATATGTTTTCAGATTCGTTTAGTGAATCCATTTTGCGTCTTAGAATCTCTGTTTGTGTTTTTATAAAGCTGATTTCATCCTTCAGAGAATCAAGTTTTGAGGATATACCTGAGAAAGTAATCAAAGAATCATCTTCCATATCGGAGTCTGGAATATGAAGAACTGCATTTTCCTGGTTTCTGTTTTTTCCACCTTCTTCAATACCGGTTCCATTTTCTTCAAGATTTCCTTTTATTTTTTTCTTTGCCATTTTTACCTCCCGAATATATTCCCTAGTAATATCATCCCATGTAAACAGGAGAAATAAAAGAAAAAAATATAAAAAAGTTCCGAAATAGGAATTTTATATAAGCATAAACTTATAGTATATCATGCAATATATTTTACTATAAAACTTTTTTCATATCTGGCGCTGAAACTCAGGTAATACAGGCAATTGGTATGAATCTATATGAAAAATAATAGTTAACCAAAGTTTGGAATTGTTACTATAATTAGAAAGATATGGCAAAGAACAATGAAATTGATGATATAAGCAGAGAGCAGGAAGAGGTAAGAGAAGAACTTCTTTCTATCGTTTCTGCTTTGGATGACAAAGAAGAAGTGAGAGCTTTGATTGATGACCTTTTAACTGATAAGGAAAAAGTTGATATAATCAACAGATTCCTTATTATGAGGGATATTTATCAGGGAAAGAGTCAGAGGGATATTGCCCAGAGAAGGAATATGAGCCTATGCAGGATTACAAGGGGCTCCAAGATGCTCAAAAAGCCAAGTGGGTATATTAAAAAGCTTTTAAATGAAAAGTATGATGACCATACACACCTTTAAAGTGTTTCTTTTACTGTTTCCAATGCTTTCAGGATAGTTTTATCCATATCAAAGTATGCGTATAATGCAAGGCGTCCCCCGATAATAAGGTTTTCTTTTTTGCCTGCCTTTTCTAAATATTTTTTGTGAAGGGAAATGTTTCTCTCGTCATTGATAGGATAGTAAGGCTCACCAGTTTCGGCATAATCAACCGGATATTCTTTACTTATCCATGTGACAGGAGATACTGCTTTTTCAAAATGCTTATGCTCAATTATACGGGTGTAAGGGATAGATCGGGATGTGTAATTCACGACAGCAACACCCTGGTAGTTTTCATCTTCAATTCGTTCTTCTTCAAAGACTTCAGAGCGGTATTCAAGTTTTCCTTCATCATAGTCAAAGTAGGCGTCGAGGGCCCCGGTATACAAAGTCTTATCGGCTAAGGCCTCCCAGTAATCCCTTTTTAGGTTGAAATCAGTATTCAATAGGACATCACATCCTTCCAAAAGAGTCTCTATCAGCTTGGTATAGCCTGAAAAAGGGATTCCCTGATAAAAGTCATTGAAGTAGTTGTTGTCATAGGTAAAACGTACAGGAACACGCTTGATTATTGAGGGAGGAAGCTCTTTGCAGTCTCTTCCCCATTGTTTTTCCGTGTATCCTTTGATCAGAGCTTCATAGATGTCACGGCCGACAAGGGATATTGCCTGTTCTTCGAGATTCTTTGGTACTCCCTTAATTTCCCTTCTTTGGGCTTCAATTATAGAGAAAGCTTCCTGGGGCGTCTTGATTCCCCACATTTTGGAAAATGTATTCATATTGAAAGGGAGGTTATAAATCTTATCCTTATAGGAGGCGATGGGGGAGTTAATAAAGTTGTTAAATGGGGTAATACGGTTTACATAATCCCAAATTTCCTTGTTGGAAGTATGAAAAATATGTGCCCCGTATTTATGGATTGTTATTCCGTCTTTTTTCTCAGTGTATACATTGCCACCAATATGACTTCTTTTTTCAAGTACCAGAACCGATTTACCCTTTTTTATCTCTTCATGGGCAAAGACTGACCCGAATAAGCCGGATCCCACAACCAAAAAGTCATAATGGTCTTTCATAAACTATCCTTTTCTTCCCCTCCGAGTCTTGCTCTTAGGTGTTATTTTCTTAGCTTTGCTTTTTGCCTTGGAAGATGCTTTACCTTTCTTTCTTGAAGCAAAAGCAAAATCTTCATCATTTTTCAGTTCATCTAAATCATAGGACGGGTTATCTTTCTTGTCCATTTTTGATTTGGAAGGAGCCGTTTTGCCTTTTTCTGAGGGAGCAAATTTTGCTTTGCTGGCAACCGGGCGCTCTGAACGCTTATTGAAGAATTTAAGAATCTTTTCTGCAATATCAAAAGGAGCTGTTACAAAAGAGAAGTCAGAAAATACCTGAATATCATTAAGCTCGCTGTTACTTGCCCCTGTCTGATTTATTATAATTTTGGCAAGATCCCGCTTTGTGAAGCCGTCTTTGCTTCCCTTGGCAATAAATACCCTGGTCTCTCCTTTTTCATCCAGATTAGGTTCCTTTTGCTTATCATATGGTCTATTTTTGTCTCTGGATGCTTTTCTTGAGGCGCTATCGCGTTTTAATCCTTTGGATGAGAAAGATTCAATCTTTTTGTATTGTGTCTCATCCAGCTCGTTTTTATAGATGTAGGAAAGAAGGGACGCAATAGCTTCAACAGGATCTCTGTTCTCGGTTATATCCTCAGCAAGTTCAAGGTACTTGGCGTTAGCTTCCTTTTTAAGGGCCTCTTCAAGCTCATTTCTGATTTTGTTGCGTTTTGATTCAACAATTTCAGAAGGACTTGGGACTTCTTCCTTTCTGATTTCTGACTTGCTTGCTCTTTTTATAAAAGAGAAGCGTCGCGCTTCAGAGGGAGTGATAAATGTAATTGCAGTTCCGGTCCTTCCTGCTCGTCCTGTTCTTCCAACCCTGTGGATATATACTTCAGGATCCTCCGGGAGGGAGTAGTTGATAACATGTGTGAGGTCTTTTATATCTAGACCCCTGGCTGCAACATCAGTTGCAACAAGAATCCTTATCTGTCTGGATTTCAGTTTATTAAGAATGTTTTCTCTTTCTCTTTGGGAAAGATCGCCGTGGAGTGCCTCTGCATCGTAACCTCTGTCCTGAAGTTTACGGGCTATCTCATCGCACTGCAGCTTTGTTCTGCAGAACACGACACCATAGAAGTCGGGATCCTTGTCAATAATTCTTGTAAGAGCCTCAAGCTTATCTGATTCCCTGACTTCATAGTATATCTGATCGGTGTTTGCACCTGGCGTATCCTGTTTCTGTGTTCTTATGATTGTAGGATTATGCATGAAAGCTTCACTGAGTTTCAGAATTTCTTTTGGCATGGTTGCACTGAAAAGAAGCATCCTTTTTTCTTCAGGAGTTGATTTCAATACTTCCTTGATGTCATCTAGAAAACCCATATCGAGCATCTCATCAGCTTCATCAAGTACCATGAATTCAAGATGGGAAAGATCCAGAGAACCCCGTCTTATGTGATCAAGGATTCTACCAGGTGTTCCGACTACAATCTGGACACCTTTTTTGAGCTTTCTCAGTTGGTTTTCCATTGAGGTTCCCCCATATATCGGGGCAATTTCAATTTTTCTGTTTTTGTTGAATGAATTGATTTCTTCCGATACCTGAAGCGCAAGTTCCCTTGTCGGAGTTAGAATCAATGCTTCCACATTCCGGGATGCGGGGTTAATAGTCTGCAGTATAGGAAGACCAAACGCGGCAGTCTTGCCGGTTCCGGTCTGAGCCTGCCCGATTACCTCGGTACCTGCATTCAAAAGAAGGGGAATACATTCCCTCTGGATTTCAGTAGGCTCTTCAAAGCCTTTTTCTTTAAGGGCTTTTTGAAGTTCGTCGTTAAGCCCTAACGAAGCAAAAGAAGGTAAAATTTCCATAATAACACCCCTAGTAATATTATTTTTAACGATAAAAATCTATTAGAAGGGGTTTACCATTTGTTTATTACCTTTTCTGCAAATCCGTAAGCTTCTTCTACTTTGACTCTTTTCCCATCGTCAGTTTGAAAGCTTCCGTTGAAAAGACCGAAGACCTGATTCTGATCCGATTTTATAACTGAGAGTATATTGTCCTTTTCCTCTCTAAGTGCAACAGGAGTCATCTCCAGGTCAATTCGTCCGTCCTCATCGGTAAACTTCCACTTAGACGAAATATAATCAGATGGGATGTCAAAAACAACTTTTTTTAGCTTATGTACCTTTTTGTCATAAATGATTGCGTTCTCGCTGGCAGGTGTTCTGTCTGTAAAGCCGTAGCCAAGATTCAAACCAAATAAGGTGCCATCCTTATCCCAGCCCCCGAGGGAAGCCCAATACCATGTATTGTTTCTTGTCCATCTCCCGCGTCCCCAGTCAAGGCATCCGAATGAGAAAGATGGCGAGACCTTTGTTTTTTCTGTTCCGAGCCATACAAGGCCCTCGACTGGCATCGGATTGACTTTGCTGTTGTAGTAGAAACATTTTCTGTTCTCCTTCCAGCTTGTTGCAATATTGACTGATTCCATATCTTTTTCCTGGAAGAATGTTATGTCTGCCTGCAAACCTCTTACTCCGGAAGGTAAAACAAGAGATGGGGCAGTAAAGAGTACGTGCCGTCTTTCTCCTCTCTTCACTATTGAAAGGGTGAAGTTGTTTGAGGCAAAAGTTATCTCATTATCTTCAGAGGGGGAGTAGTGCAGTCCTGTCTTATGAAAGGAAAGTGGTTTAATAGCACTGACTTGTACTGTTTTACGGTTTTTATAATCAACAAAGCCGATGACAAAAAGACCGGCGTAACCAAGATCTGAGAAGGTTGTCATTATTGCAAACTCGTGCTCTGTGTCTACAAACTCATAATAGTCCCATTCTTTTATTCTAAGCTTGTTAGCCTTGATTTTATTTCTGTCATATTTCCAGTAAGGATATCGTGCCCAACCTTCTTCAATGAGTGTCCCCTCATTATTTAAAAGTTCTATTTCTTTTTTGATTTCATTTTCCACAAAATTACTATAACACAAAAAACGGGACCGTATTACTGGTCCCGATAAATCATTTTAGTAACTAGAAAAATTAGAAATTACTACCAAAAGCTTTCATGAACTCATCAGCAAAGTTGTCCACAAACTTATCGCTGGAAAGAACTGAGTTCTGATAGTCCTCTAATGAATCATTGCCGGCACCTAATGCGTAGTTATCTCCGTAAGTATTGCTTTCGCCAGATGATGGAGCAACAGCTTTTGCAATTATTATGACGTTGTTGATTGCCTTTGGCTCACTGACTTCTCCTTCTTTGAGTGAATTCAATGTAGCCATGTAGTTCTGATCAGAGTTGACTGCACTTGCAAGATAACTCAGTGAATCAGCTGAAGTATTGCTCTTTATATAGGATGATGATGACGGGTTATCGACAAGTCCGTTGACTGTTCCTACCATTAATTCGTACTTATCCTCAGCACCTTCAAAATCAGACTTGGCAACATTGTATACCTCATCAGCAATAGGAGTTAGTAAAGCAATTGCTGAGTCCCTATCTGTTGTAGCCATATACTGTTTTGCTCGTGTTGCAATAGTTGAATCGTTTTCAAAGTCAGGGAGAGCTGGTTCGCTGTCAGTTTTTATAATCGAGTAGCCATATGTTGTTGAATACGGGCCAGAATATGAACCGGTAGAAGATGAGAATACTTCATCTGCAGCCTGTGTATCACTGAAGAGGAGACTTGCAAGATTTGTGTAAGTCATGTCTCCGATAATACCATCAAGTGGTGCATAGCTATCTGTACTATTTACAGTTGCATCAATGAATGGGATAGCTCCGGACTCAAGGTTTTCCAGCATATCAAGTGCTTCTTCATATGTGCTGTAGCTGACCATAGAAAGCTCTCTGGATGTGAATGGCATCTGGTTACCTTTGGCATAGTTTATGGCATCTTCATCACTGATCAATGTAGTATCAATGACAAGATAGTCATAAGACTTTCCGTTCTTTGATAAGTTCTCAATGAAAGCAGATTCAGCCTGGGATACTTTCGCTCCTGTAATGTCATTTGTAACAAGAGTTACTGGGTACTGAAGTGCGATTATATTTGAAATCTGCTGTTTCTGGAATGATGATGTCTCGTTATATCTGGCACTGTCAAAGTGTCCATCTTCATCAAGCCAGTAGCCAGAGGCAATCTCAGCCTCAGTAATTGACTGGGCGGATGGCTTGATTTTTGCCTTGCTTGCCAGCTGATTGAGTGCTGTATATATTGCTGACTGCTGGAATGCCTGATAGTAGATGCTGTATTCCAAGCCTTCAGGTACTGAACCTCCGAAGATCTGGGCATACATATTGTAGATATTGTTAACTGTCAGGTAGAAATAGTTACCATACTCAAGTGTAATTTTTTCCCCATTATATTTACCGAATGTATAAGAAGAGCCACTTGATGAACTGAAGATGGTTGTCGGCAGAATGAATGTAACAGAGATCAAGACCAGAATTACAACACCTGCAATCCATCCGATTGTACGTGTTATGCTTTTTCTGGATTTGGGTGTTTTGGGCTTCTTTGTATCTTTACCCTGTTTGCTGTTTCCTTTACCTGGAAATTCAATGACATTTTCATCTTTTGAAGCCATATATATTTACCCCTTTTTGTGGTGAATCAAAATTAATTCCTGTTTTTAAACAGTATCTTAATTAATACCATTTTACAGAGAAAGTTTCAACGAAAGGCATTTATCCATACTAATAGTGGATAACATAAGTATCAGATGGAATACAAACCGGATTTTACAAAGCCAAAAGGTAGAACTTAACAATAAATTATTGTGCCTTTGAGGAAAGTTTCTGCGCATTATGAAAGTGTTCAATAATTGAAAGTGACTATCAGACGATATAAAATATTGTTTACTTTCACTTATGGGGTATTAACAGTTGAAAAGAATAGGAAAATCAATATTTATTCTGGTACTGCTCTTAGGCTTTACATTTCCGGTCTTTTCTCAGTCAATGCAACTATATGACGCACAAAGTGATGAGTATCAGAGTGTTCAGAAGCTATGTCAGATTGCAGGGGTGACAGGAGCAAGTACTTTTACCCCAGTTACCGGCAATGAACTGTTATTGGCCCTTGATAGGATAAGTGAAGAAAAACTCAGCGAAAAAGATCAGAATGATTATAGGGCTTTATACGCAAAAATCGATAAAAAAGATTCCTTTTCATACGACATTGACTTATTCATTTCCCCATCAGTGAACCTTGCTGATTACAAACGAACAACAAGAAACAGCTTTTTTGTTCCATATAATGAAATTCCTCCATTTATGGACGTTCTAGTTGAAATGGATTTTGGACACACTGCTTCACTGGATTTTGGAGCTGCCCTGAGAAATAATATAAACCTGAATAATGGAAACTCCTACATACCAACAACATCATTTGATTGGCTTTTCAATTTCAGAGATGGAAAGTTCTCGTTTCTTTCAAAGTCCAACCCAGTTGGTTTAAATACAGAGTTTCCTGATCTATCCAGGGGAGCAATAGGAAACAGATGGTTCAATGTTGCAATAGGAAGAAGCAGACATCAGGCGGGAAACGGAATTACTGGGAACCTTATTGTAGGGGATCCATATGTTTTCCAGGAGTATCTAAAACTGTCTTTAGTATCAAATTATCTTACCTATAATCTGGATATCACTCACTTTGATGCAGAGGATGAGAATGGGGTTATAAGGGAGCCTCGTTTTTCCGGCTTTCAGGAGCTAAGGGTATTACATCGTTTTGATGTGAACCTATTCAATAAGGTCAGGGCAGTACTTAACTGGGGCTTTCTGCTTTACATTGACAGTCTGTCAGATTTCAGACTTTTTACCCCTCTAATGCTTGTTCACAGCTGGTATAATTTCAGGGATGGGATGCTTCTTGTTGAAGAGGATGAAGCAAATAACATTATGGGTTTTGAACTTGATTGGAGTATCATTCCGGGCTTGGATCTTGGCTTCCAGTTTGTACTTGATCAGTTCCAGACAATTTGGGAAGGGGATTCCCTTCCAAATGCCATGGGTTACTTACTTAATCTTTCATACATCAGGAACTTTAAGAATATGGATGTCAGATTCTGGGGAGAATTTGTATTTACGGACTCAGCATTGTACCTAAACCAGAAATATACCCAGGATGGTGACAGTATTAAATTGAACTATAACTATGACTGGGCACTGGGCTACTACAACAGGGAATCTAAGGGAGATATTGCCTGGTCAGGTTATAAAGACGGACCAGACGCAATAGTATTTGCTTTTGGCACAAACATTGACTTGTATGAATACAGAATAAAGCTGAATCCATATATAAAATATAGGATCCAGGGTTCAATTGAGCTCGGTGATTTAATGACAAGCCATATGGAAAAAACTCCTTCAGGTATAGCTGAGCATACGCTTGAAATGATGGGGGATATTAATTGGAAAGCATACAAAGATAAAATAGATGTATTTTTTGCATTGGATTTGAAGTGCATCTGGAACTATGAACACGTAAAGAACCTTTTCAAGTTTGTTCCGCAGGCATATGTTGGAGCTACTTTCAAGATTCTTTAAAGTTCTTTCTCTATTTCATTAATTGCACTTATAAATCTGTTGTTATCTATTTCATCCCTGACTGAAATACGAATAAATGGGCCATCAATTCCTTTTTTGTTTTCAAGTGTTTTAATAAATATGTTGTATTCGTCCAAAAGCTTATAAGAAAGAATTTTTGGATCAATCTCATTTACTTTGCACAAAAAGTAGTTGGCATTTGAAGGAAATGGTTTGATAAGCTTTGTTTTATTAAGGGCAGTAAAGAACCTCGACCTTTCATTTTTTATTAATTCAAGAGATTCCAGATAGCCAGATTTGTATTTTTCGTATATTTGTAAAAAGTATTCTCCAAACGAATTGATATTCCAGATTGAAATATCTTTTTTGATAAACTGAATCAAATCTTCATCAGAAGATGCTATGACTCCCAAACGGAGACCAGGAACTCCGTATGACTTGGAAATAGATTTTATTACTATGAGATTTTTATATTCTTCTAGAACGGAGTTTTCCAATAGGGTATATGAGTCTTCAGCGAAATCAATGAAAGACTCATCAAAAATGAGAGTTATATTATTCTTTTTTGTCCATGCAAGGAGTTTAAAAATCCCATCTTTTGTTATAAAAGTTCCTGTTGGATTATCTGGATTGACGATAACCAAAGCATCAAGATCTTTTTCTGAAAAATGTTCTATCAGATCTTCAGCACAAAAGCTGAAGTCAGGTTTATTACTTCTGAAAGTGATAATTCTATCGTTTTTGATACGATTCCTATACTCTTCAAAGGATGGCTCAATTATACCTATCTTTGATGAGTGGCTTTTAGAAATAATACTTTTAATCAATTCAGCAGCTCCATTTCCGGAAGCTATGTAGTTCTTCTTCAAACCGAATATTTTCCCGGCCAAGAATGAATTTACGTCTTGTCCGGAAGGATATTCAGTCAGCAAACGTGGAAACATGTATTCAAGTTCTTCCATTAGATTTGAAGAAGGGAAATACGGGTTCACTAAATAGCAATAATCCAAAAGCCCCGGGAAACGCCAGAAACCACCGTATCGTTTTGCAATCAGCTTATACTTTTTTTCAATTGAATCTTCAAAAAGGATTTCAGCAAGATCCTTATCCTGTTCATCATCTATTTCGTACCATTTCTTATTTGTGATCAGACCTTTTAAAGATGATGTTTCAAGCATGAGGATTACTTTTAACACTTGTTCATAGTAAGAATTTCTCCCAAGTGCGACAGAGTAGGCCTCCAAGAAAGGTAGGTATTCAGTATTTAAAAAACTTTTGCTGAACTTATATATGTTTACTGTTTTATAATACTTAGACAAATCATCAGAAAAACTGTATTTTTTCTTATCAAGGATGTTCGTTATAGAATTTGTGTCGCTGAGAGTTACAACAGTTCCATCCATCCAGCTTTCAAATGGGGCAACCAAAGCTAAGTTTTCCCTCGGATCTTTTACAAGATCAGCTAACATCTCCGGATCAAATATTACATCGGACTCCAAAAGAATTGTTGAGTCATTTTTTAGTTCATTACGAGCCAGATAGAGAGAATAGATATTGTTGGTCGTTGCATAATCCTTGTTATTGATGAACTGAATGGGCGTTCTTATATTGGATAGGTTTTCAATGTGTTCAATTAGATTATCTTTCTGGTAACCGACAACAATTATTATCTTATTGAGTTTTAGCGTGTCTAATGCTTCAAGTGCTCTGTCTATCAGCCTTTTGCCGTTGATTGCCAACATACATTTTGTATTGTTTTTTGTTAAATCTTTTAATCTGTTGCCCATTCCGGCAGCGAGTATCACAGCTTGCATCTTTTTTCTATCCTTAAGTCTTATCCTACTCCTAAAGATGTGTTTTCAACTAGGACTTCACATTTATTACTGTGTCTTAATACAGGGATGAGTTCTTTTTTGAACTGTTCTATCAGCAAATCATCCTTTTCTGTTTTTGTTGAATTTGGGCAGAATACATTGACATTATAGTAAGAAAAATGTTTTTCAGCCAAATCAATTGAATAGTATATATCTTCAATTGTCTGTCCCCGGATACCGACTAATAGACACACTCCATCAAAATATTTTGCTATTTCAGGTGCTTCAATGTTCTGACCGATACCTTTATTCCATGAGGTCCTAAGGTTTGGATTAAATGTTTCTACACCGAAGCGGAAGTGAACATCACAGTCAAATAGTTCTGAAAATTCTTTAAGCTTGTCCTTGTACATCCAGTGCGCTTCAAACCACAGGGATTCTATATTCCTTTCTTTCACAAGATTTTGAACCAGCCTGATTGTTTCTCTATCCAATTCAAAACATGATCCGGAATTGATTAAATCCAGACATCCGGTTTTTCCTGTAACCATGCTCAAAGCTTTTTTATTGACTTCAAAAGGGGCTGGGGAGACATCCAGATAATAATCGCAGAATGTGCATTTTCCCCATTTGCATCCTTTGCCTTGCAAAAGACATAACTCGCGGGGAAGTGGTCCATTTTCAATAAGTGAGTAACGGGATAAATCAGACAAGGGAGAACCTCTTTTTCAGTGATCCAATCAAGGCATAAGCGAGTGGGGTGCCTGCAATTATTTCAATTATCAGTTTTGCCAGATACTGGATAACAATCATTGATAATAAATCACTTATCGGGACTGTTTTGTAAAAGGCCAGTAATACAAAGAAAACAGTATCAAATAGGTATCCTACCATTGAGGAGAATATAGTTCTAAGCCAGAGGTGCCTGCCATCTTTTGTTTTTTCCTTCATCCAAACAAGAACCTTTGCATTGCTCAGTTCCCCTAATAAAAATGAAATCAGGGAAGCAATAACTATTCTTGGAACATATGAAAATATAGTTTTGTATCCAGTCTGTACTTCTTCCATATATTCTGGATAGGGAAGGAAAATTCCTGTGTAAGTGAATGCCACTAATAGGACATTGCAAAAGAAAGTCAGAAGAATTACTTTCTTTGCAGTTTTATATCCCCAGATTTCCGCAAGTACATCACCAAGCATGTAGGCAAATGGGAATGTTATTGTACCTGCATCAAAGAGTGAGTAGCCAAATATGGTTATTACTTTAACTGCCATGATATTGGCACATAAATAAAGTGTTACCAGAATTGCAGATATACTCACGAGAGGTGAGAATCCACCAATCCGGTTTTTTGAAGGGTTTTCCGGGACCTTGTTTTCCATTTTATATTCCTTTTAGAAACAAATAGATTTTACATGCTATAGAAGGCAAGGTCTATAAGAAGTACAGAAATAACTGTTTAAGTTCTGTTTAGGATATTGAGGGGCAACTTAGTGCGATTTCTAATTTAAAAATTTTGTTTTAACGTCAATTGCAATTATTTTCTGGCTAGGAAATGCTATGAAAAAAATCTTGTCCACTCTGAGTATAGGTCTTTTATGTATTTTCAGCCTTTTTGCTGATAAGTCATATTATCAGTCAGTAATACAGGCAAATTACCTTTCAGACTTTGCTTATGGTATGTTCCCTCTGGCACTCTGGGCTGACTTCGGAATCGATGGGATGGAACTTTTGGAAGCAAGAAACACAAAAGTCTTTGCCAGAGTGGAAGGTGGAATAACTGAAAGAAGACTAATACAGGAGCCAATGACCGGAAAACTGATTGGTCAGGGACATGACTATAAGTATTCAGTAGCATTTTCTGATTTGAGCGTTTTCTTTAACCAAGGTTTAATCCAGAGTCCGTACGAAAAAGACAATAAGGATATGCTTACTCTTTCTGTTTTCGGCAGAGTCAGATGGGAACAGGCATTTGCAACATTCTCTGAAATCAGGAAAAAGGATTTCGGTGGAATTTTTGATAATCCAAGTCTTTTTCCGCAAGACAGTGATGAGTACCTTATTGGTACACCTGAGTTATCTGGGGAATTATATGATGTAATCAGTGAAATCGGAATTTCACTAATACTGGATTTAAAAGACAAGAACTATCTGACTTCAAATGGGTTGGACGGGGAGTTGTCGGTAATTTTAGCACCATATTGGTTTTTCAACGAACTTCCGTTTCTAGACGGGGCAAAGACCGATGCATATAAAATAGAGGCCAAATCATCGTATGATTTAACAATGCTGGATATTAAAAATAAAAGAAATGGATTTAATAAAGTTGCATTATATTCATCTGTGGATATTGATTCCTATTTTTTGATGGGAAGTGCTATCCCGGATTGCATAAAAAAGGACACTTTCTTTTCTTCTCCGATATATCCGCGATCCTTTTATGGGGAAATAAATTATAAATTGGTTCTTACCGGACCAGAGTTCTTAGCAAAAGGAACATTCCCATCATTGACAGTTTACGGCTCTAATGGAATCGGGGTTGGACAGGTCGTAAATACAAAGATTGTTAATGACAGAACTGATTTATATGGCGGAGTAGGTGTGAATGTTAAAATGAATATTCTTGGGTATGTTCAGGCAAACGTTGGATACGAGTACATTTATGCATCTCCGAACTCTGACTATATAGGTGGAAATTTCAAGGTTGGTGCAGGTATTGATATAGTCTTTTAAGCAGAGTGCTTATTTCTGCCTTTTGCTTTTTTTAATCCGATTTTATGCATCGCCTTTCTGGCATTCAGAATCATTTCAAGCTGATCTTTCGGTGGCTCATGGATTGGAACCCCAGATAGTTCATCTGTGAATTTTCCGGCCCGTTCCCGGCCTTTTTCAACAAAGAAGCCGTCTGCTTTCATCTGTAAAAGATCGTTATATGATTTTTCAAAACGCTTTGCAACGACCCTGCCATCAAAAAGCCGTCTGGACTTCAAAGCTTCTGCAGCTTTTTTATCCCTTTCATTTGGACTGTTGATTGCCTGTCCCATTTTTCTTGCAAGATCCCTTATATCTCCGCCCCGGAAGAACCATCCTTGCTGAGGAGAAACAAGATTTGTCATATTTTCTACGTCGGCACAAATTATAGGTGCACCTGAACAAAGTGCTTCAATAATCGTAATTGACTGGTTCTCTGATAATGATGCAGTAACGAAAGCACAGACTTTTTTTAATAGTCTTGAACCAATTAGGTCTGAATTCTTTATGAGTCCTGTCATCAAAACATTTTTTTCTATTTTTAGCCCGATAATCTGGCGCTTTAATGATTCTTCTGCCGGTCCACTTCCGATGACTATAAGTTTTGCATCTGGATTCCGCTTCAGACAAATGGAGAATGCCTCGAAAGTTACATCAATTGATTTTTCATACCCAAGGCGGCCAACATATACCAAAGTCTTAGGCCCAATCCAATCTTCTGTGATAGGATAAGGCAGAGGAAGCTCCGGATTACTGTCCTCAAATTTTTCAATATCAATACCATTTGAAATATAGCGGACATCGAGCGCCGGATACTTTTCCGCAACCTGGCGGCATGTGGATCTGTTAGGAGCTGTGGCCATCCATGTCAGGCGATAGAAAGGATTAAAGACAACTGACCATATGGCATCCTGAGCTGCATAGGAAAGGTGATTGCTTTTTAATGCATACTTTATGTAAATAGGGTTATCAATTAGGGTATGATGTGTTGCTATTGTCGGTATATGAAGGCGACGTGCTGCATGGTTTAATGCCATACCCATAAGCCAAGGGGAAGTATTATGGATAATATCAATTTTATTTTTCCATAAATATGGCATCAAGTACCAACCATAGATTGGCATAAGGCTCATTCCCTTATAAATAAAGGAAGATGAAGAACTGGCTCTGATAATCTTAATACCATTTTCTATTACATCATCTGAGAATCCTTTATTATCAGGGACAAAGAACCACACCTGATGTCCTAAATCTATCAGGTTTCTTGCCAGATTAATCGAAGCTGTAATGACTCCGTTAGTCTCGGGATAGAAAATATCAAAACCAAAAGCTATTCGCATTATTTCTTCCTTCTAGAATACTAACATACATCATTATTGAATTACAAAATATCTATAGTCTGCAATTTTCAGTTTTTTGATTATCACTTGAAAGTTAGTAACTTGTTCTTGCTGATAAAAGCTTTATTATCTTAGCATAGACATAAGGAGTTCGCAGATGGGTTATGGTGAGTTTGTTAAAACATGGTTTAGAGTAGGAAACAAGATATCATGGAAACTCTCATTTTATGAGCTTGGAACTCTGTTGTATTTTCAGAAACCTTTTAAAAAAGAGTGGGTATTTAGGATTGTCAGAAAAAAACATGAATATGTACTGAACTATTTAAAAACAAATTATCAATATGTTCTTGACAGATGGGAAAGCGTTCCAATGACTGAGAATTTAATCCAGACTCCAGAAAAACGCTACATATGGATTATGTGGTGGCAGGGACAAGAAAATGCACCTGAGTTGATAAGGAAATGTATTGAGTCAATCAGAAATAATTCTGTTGGGGCGGAAGTAATTGTTATTGATAAAAATAATTATTCCCAATATGTTTCTTTGCCGTCATACATTATTGAGAAGCATAAAAAGGGGATTATTTCATTTGCACAGTTATCCGATATCATGAGAGTGAATTTACTATCCCGAAATGGAGGCCTTTGGTTAGATGCAACAATATGGTGCAGTAAACCGATACCTTCTGATATCTTTAAGTTTGCATTTTGGACACCCCATACCAAGGAGGAGAAAACTCCTTTTGTTCAGAATAATAGAATGCATTGCTTTATAATGGCCGGAGTTCCTGGCTCCAAGATACTCGAGTATGAGAAGGACTTCCTGAATGAGTACTGGAAAACCCATGAGGTAATTATTGACTATTATCTTCTGGATTATTCTCTAATGCTTGCCTATTACAATCTCAGTGATGTAAGGAAAGTAATTGACTCACTCCCTAATACGTCTGAGACAATGTATCGATTGGTTGAGATATTAAATGAGAGATATAACAAAGGTGAACTTGAAAAGGTATTAGATGAAAACCTTTTTTCCAAACTAAATAGATACCTTAAATACAAAAAAGAGAAGGGTGGGGAAATTACCAACTATGGTGTTCTGTTTTCGGATTAAGGACAAGTTGCGATAAAGTGGCATATCAATTAATCTATGGAAAGTAAGATGGGTAAAAGGTTACTTACAAATTCAGAAGTTTTTGTTGAACTCCAGAACATTCTTGATGTCTTTATTGCCTTTTGCGATAAAAATGACTTCCACCCATATCTTTGTGCAGGAACCCTTTTAGGAGCTATAAGACACAAAGGTTTTATTCCATGGGATGATGACATCGATGTATATTTAAAAAGATCTGAGTTTGACAGGTTAATAACTAACTTCAAATATCTTGATAAAAATCACCAGTATGAGATTACCCCATTTGACGAGAAAAATGGGATCTTCCTTTTTGCAAAAGTTTTGAACAGAAAAATATCAATTGAAAGACCTTCTGCCCTTGAAGACGAACCTGAAAATTTATGGATTGATGTTTTCCCAGTGGAAGAACTTCCTAATAATAAGTTTAGCCGTAGTATTTTTTATTTGTTTTCAGATATGAATATTAGTTGGATTGGATTGGCAAAAACAGAAGTACCGGAAGGTAGGGGAATCCTGAGATTGGTTAATTCAATTGGTGGAAAGATATTTAAGGCAATAGGAGCAAAAAAGCTTCTGTTAAGACAAATCAAGCATGCTACTAAATACAAAAATAAGGATAAAAAGTTTGTGGGATGTGTTACCTGGGCTCTCCATGGCAAAAATGAAGCAATGAAAAAAGATGAATATGATAAACCTGTAACTGTGACATTTAACGGAAAAGAATATAAAACCATGTCGTGCTATGATACATACCTTAGAGGGTTGTATGGCGACTCATATATGGAATTACCACCAGAGAATAAAAGAAAAAGACACAATTACAAGGCATGGATAGAAGAATAAATATTAGTCTTTAGGCTCAGAATTAACAAAAAGATTTAGGCCACGGCCTTTTGGACGGGAAAATAAAAAACCGATTATTACTATCATTGGGGAATATCCGATATCTATGATAAATGATTCTGAATAATAGAATAATGACAATATAAAAAATGTTACAGGGTAATACCAAAGCCCTTCTTTAATTGCTTCAAGTCCTATCAGAAAATAACCTAGAAGGAACAGTATTAGCGCAATTGCTCCAAATCTAAAGAAAAGATAGACATAAGAAATATCTACTTGCGTAAATTCTTGGGCTTCTCCACGCAATATAGTGATATGACCATATGTCTCCTGGCTATTTCCCCAAAAGCTAGGTTTGATAGTTTTAAGTCTATTACTTGCTATATGATTTCTCCCAGTCACAAAGTTATCAATAGTGGTGGATATTCGATTTTCATTGGAATAGGTCAAAACCAAAACGAAAGAGATTATGCATACAATAATGAAGGAAAAGTTCAGTATTTTCAGAATAATTGAATTTGACTGTAAAAACTTGATATTTGAAAAAACTTCAAATAGTAAAGTTGTTAAAACAATGAGGATGCAACTTGTTCTGCAACCAGTTGCCCAAAAAACCAAAGCGGTGAGGCCCATACCAAACAAGGCATATATTGATTTATGATTTCTTAAAATTAAAGTAATCAGAAGAAATAGACAAAAAATAACGCTCGCCAAATGATTTTGATTAGAAAAGCCCAATGTAAAAATTTTTCGACCATGCTTTGTATATTGTGGAGAAGGAATTATAGAAAGGATATTAAGCAAAATTATTAAGAGTACGAAAAGGACATGTACGACTAAGTAATAAACAATTAGTTTCCTAAAGTTAATATTTTGTGCACCGATTATAAGTAGGGGTATAACCAAAGGCTCTGTAAATAGTCCGCATATAAAATAATTGGTGACAGAATAGACCACTAAAATAGAAAAGAAAATAATTTGTTTTTTTGAGTATCTGTCTATAAAGAAAATTTTAAAAAGAATAAGAGAATAGAATGCCAAATAGGGAAGTCCTTCTATAAAAATGGAAGGAATGTTTAATTCAGAAAGCATTGTGTATGTTTCAATTCTGTAAAGAGATAGGTAAATTACACCAATAGAATAAAGTATAGTCCCAAGTTTGTAGTTTTCTCGTAATTTTTCCATGCTATTTTTTTATCTCTTTTTTCCTTATAAGCTTGGTTTTTATATAATCCAAGAAGATAAAAACTGCTGGAAGAATAGTAATTGTTGCTAACATCGCTGATGTCAGAGCGACACACATTAGAAGACCAAAGTATCTGACTGGTTTGAATGATGCAAATAACAAAACAAATAACCCAGCATCAATACTCAATGTTGTCAGTATAATCGGGCGCCCAGTTTCTGTGATAGTTTTATAAACAATATCTTTATAACTTTTATTTTTAAAACGTTTTTTATTATCTTTTAGACGCAGTAGGAAATGAATAGCATCATCGACTCCGCAGCCGATTGCAATTGAAGAAAAACCAATGGTAACTATATCAAAGTTCATTCCAATTATTTTCATGAAAACATAATTCGAAATGACTCCGAAGAAAACAGGAATAAGAGTAGTAAATCCATAGAAAACTGAGGCACAGGAGATAGAGGCTATTACAAATGTTATAAAGAGGGACAAATAAAGCGATTTAGATTGATCTTCAATTATTATGTTGCTGCCTCTGAGGTTTTCTGATGCCATACTTGAAATCTGACTTGTTGTTCCTTCTGGTAACATATACAAATAATAATTGAGTGTATCATTAAGCCTTCTAAGACTAGCTGTTGTCTGTAAATCCTGTTCGACTGAATCATAATTCCTCATCGAGAGTCTGATAGTATTTCCATCATCAGAAATGAGCGAATCAATCACATTGGAATCAATCATGGCCTTCATCTGTTTCAATGTTCTGGATAGGAGTAGTATCAATCCGTTATTATCTGGAATGCCTTTCTCACTGTTGTAAACTTCATTTAGAAAACTGACATACTGACTGAAAGAAAGGACTTGAACGATATCAGGACATGCGTACTGGATAGCTGCTTCATAAGCATAAACATCTTTCAAATTATCCTTATCCAAAAAGAAGTTTTTTGATCCTTCCGGAGCCTTTATCGTAATATAATAAGGGTCTGTCCCACCAAGTGTCTTTGCAAAGTATTTTGAATCAATTGCAATTTCAGATGAGTTAGGAAAATAGGACATGTAATTGGAATCAAATCCAATTTGGTTCTTCAAGAATATAAAAGAAATTAGAGCAGCAATAAGAATTATCAGGAAAATGTAATATCGTGTGACGACAAATTGACCGGTTTTACTAATTATGCGTGCAAATCTCCCATTTGAGAGAGTATCAATATGTTTCTCTGTCGGCTTTTTAGTTAGTGAAAGGAGTGCTGGAATGAGAGTCAGGGATAGAATCCAACAATAAAATATCCCGATTGATATTGTTATTCCTAATTCCTTAAATAATGAAACTCTGCATATCAATAAAGATAGGAAGCCACCGACTGTTGTTAGCATTGCAAAAAATATAGTTTTTGAAATCTTGGCATAATGAGAAGGTAAATCAGGATGTTGTTCATCCAAATAGGCCTTATAATATTCATTGACCATGTGTATTGAATAAGAAGACCCAAGAGTCAATACTAGGCATGGCGTAAGAATTGTAACAATAGTCAAATCGTAACCCATCATTGCCATTGTTCCGAGTGTCCAAATCAAGCCCAAAAGCGATACTGCTGCGGGTATAATTGAAGCCTTTATTGAATGGAATGATAAAAAGAAGACAATGAGGATAACAAGAAAACACAAAGATACTAAAAGTATCAAATCCCTGTTTATATAATTGGTTACCGCATTGGTAATTAATCCGCCTCCATTGAGTGCAACTCGTCCATATTCTCTCAATGGGTTCACGATAGTATCAAGTTCAGCAATACTACGGGCATTCAATCCTTTGGCACTATAGTAAATCATTATTGTTGTGCCATTATTTGAATATAGATAGTTTCGTGCGATTGAATCGCCTAAAAGTCTGTTTTTAAATACCTCAGCTGTTTCTTCTGTCCACTTTTCACCGTCTGAAACTGGAGAAATCGGTGTTATTGAGAGCCTCATACCTTTTTTTTCTACAGTTACATAATCAAAAGGGGAGAAACATGATCCGATTTCATAGCGGTTCTCCAAGTTTCTTCTGACATCTTCTATAGTATTCAGCACATCTGGATCGAACATACGTTCTGACGAGAAAATTATTACATAACCATCATTATAACCCCATGAGTCTTTTGTACCTTCAAATGGGTTTAAAATAGGTTCAACATACTCATATGGTTTAGAATTACTAAATTCTTCGGCTAAAAAACTGTTTTCTCTAATTGGAACTTCTATGACCTCACCTTTTTTTATTTCTTGTATTTCAGTGTTTAAATTTTTGAATTTAAGCTTTTCTTTAGGGGCTTCTGCTGGAGTTCCTACTATGGGAGCCGGTGGCACATCAGATAAAAATCCAAAGACATTGGTGTTAATTCTTAAATCTTTTAAGTAGTAAGCAAAAACCGCGGTCATTGCTATGACTAATATTATTATTAGATAATTGAACTGGATTATTAAATCCATTATACGCTTCAGAATTTTTCCAGGTTTAAAACGCATAAACCCATATTAGTACAAAGAATTGCTACTCGCAATAAAGTAAAGGTTTTTGGATTCCCTTTTTAATTTACTACATTGAGAAAAGAAATATAAAATACTTTTAGAAATGAATGAAGAAAAACGCCATGCCTATTTGATAGTTGCGCATAATAATTTAAACCAGCTTAATAAACTTATTGAGCTACTGGATCATCAAAGAAATGATTTATTTATTCACTTGGATAAAAAATCAAGCATTAGTTTGGATGATATTAGAGAATTCAAAAACGGTGGAATAACAAAGAAATATAAAGAAATTGAAGTATTTTGGTCAGATGTTTCTCTTGCTGAAGTTGAACTGTTCTTGTTGTCAAAAGCAGTCAGTGAAAACAAAGAGTATGAATTTCTGCATATGATTTCTGGGGTAGATCTCCCATTGAAAAAACAAGATGAGATTCTTGCATTTTATGATGAAAACTCCGGAAAGGAATTTATTGAGTATCAGATTGATGGAAAATTTATATCAAAACCTTATCGGGAAAGGATTAAGTACTATCATTTTTTCTCTAAGCATTGGAGAGGAAAAAACAAATTGCTAAACAATATTTTTGTAGGCTTAGAGTATTTCCTTATATTTTTCCAGTGGTTATTCAGAGTTAACAGATTAAAAAAAGGTGAGGAGTGGGCAAGAGGATCTAACTGGTTTGATATTACTTCATCATTAGCATCGGACTTGGTTGAGAATAGAGATGAATTACTTAAACGATATAAAAGAACAAGAGCAGCTGATGAATCTTTTGTTCCGTTATTTGTTCACAATTCAAAATATAGAAACAATCTTTATCTAAAAACATTTGACGGTGATATGAGAGCTAATATGCGTTATATTGATTGGGAAAGGGGCGATCCATATACATGGCGGGAAGATGATCATGATACTTTGATGAGTTCTGGTATGCTTTTTGCGAGAAAATTTGATGAAAATATAGATTCAAAAATAATAGATAAGATATATACGGAACTAAAATGAAGAAGATGAGAGAATTAAATCTTAGAGAACTACAACTTACAGAATTAAGTATCCTAGAAGACTTTGCTCATGTCTGTGATAAGTATAAATTAAAATACTCACTTGCATATGGAACGTTGTTGGGTGCTGTTAGACATAAAGGTTTTATTCCGTGGGATGATGATGTTGATGTCTGGATGCCAAGGAAAGACTATGAAAAACTAATCAGTCTTTACAATCAGGAAAAAGGAAAAGACTATTATTTTCTATCAAATTATGAAAGCTCTGAGTATCAGTTAAATATCCCTTTTGCTAAGATTTTAGATCTGTCTTCAAAAACTGATTGTTCTAATGGGGACTATAAAAAAGAAGGACATTTGTGGATAGACATTTTTCCTCTTGATTATATTACTGATAACAAAGTGATAAGAAACTTCCAAATATTTAAAGCTAAGATGTATATTTCCTGGATAGCAATGGGGAATACTGACTGGAAAGATAAGAAAGGATTTTTGAATACTATAAATAAATTGTTTGTTTCCATCTACAGATTAATTGGTACTGGCAGAATATCAAAACATTTAGATAATCTTGGTAGAAAGTACAACAAGAAAAATATAGGTAGAGATAATCTTTGTAGCTATGACTGGGTGGTTGGTCCAAATGATCTTGTAAAAGCATTTGCTTTTGAAAATATGATTCAGCTTGAGTTTGAAGGGCATAAATTCTTCTCAATTTCAGATCCAGAGGTTTTTTTAGCGTTTCACTATGGAAGTGATTTTATGGAACTACCCCCAGAGGATAAAAGATTATGTCATAGCTTCAGAGCTTGGGCTGAAAACTAGCTTAGGGCATCTGGAGGAACCTCATGTTCAATGTTGGTGACTTCCTCTTCAATTTTCTTTTCCGCTTTTTTCCTTGTTTTGGATGAGAATGCCACTTTGAGAGTTTTTATTATTTCCTTTGCATATGGAGATTTTCTATAAATCAGTAGAAAAACTAAAAGAGTAATTGTAATCGTGATGAGGAAGTTTATTACAATTTGCACTATTCCCTGAACAGGAATAACTAAACCTTTGATATTTATATTAAAGTTAAATGAATCCAAGACATTCACTTTAGACAGAATGAAACTTGTTAGAATGCATAGTGCGACAGTCAAAAGAAGTCTAATAATATTTGAAAAATAGAATTTTATTGTTGAATGCATCAGACCTCTATGGAAAATAATCCTTGGTTCAATGATAAAGTTTACAAATACTTGGCTAATAATAGTTCCGATGATGATTCCATTCAGCCCAATGTAGTGTCCAAGAAGAAGTGAAAACACTAAATTTACGAGACCTTCTGCTATTGGTCTAATTTTGTCTTCCCAATACAGACCTAAGGAAGATTTATAAGTTAATAGTAGTTCCCTAATGCTGGAAAAATAGAAGCTTAAGCAAATAAGGCTTAATGTTGAAAGAGGCAGTACTTTGTCGCTACCGAAAAATGATGAAATAATCGGATTCGAAACATTGAATAAAATAAGAGTTAGAACTGAGGATACGAAATATGTTCCCAGTTCAATTGAATAGAATCCTTTTGTTAGACTACGCTTTGAAAGGGAGACTGCTGCATTTCCAACGCTGGCTGTGATAGCCTGTGGGATTAATACAGAAAGGGAGAGCAGCCCAGAGTTTAGCATCTGATAGTTGGAATATTTACCTAATATAGCAGTACCTACCATTGCTGAAATCAGCATTGAGTCAGTACTACTTACCATTACCTGACCAATTCTATTGGAAATCATTCCGACTGTATTCTTTTTAATTCTCGACATGATTGAAGCATCAATCTTTTCTTTAGGAACTTTCTTCAGATACTTAAATTCTCTATTTGCCATTATTCTCATGACAATGTTCTTTCCAAGGTGTCCTAAGAAAATTGCCATAGAATAATGAAGGAAGTTCTGACTCCTGTAAGCAATAAGTATTTCAACGATATAAATTATTGTCCATGTGGAATTAGCGATAAAGGTTACTTTGTAGCTTTCTTGGTTTGCGTTAAACAAAACGTTTTTGTATGTAAGAATATAGCCTGACGCGTTACCAAGAAGAAAAAGAACAAAATATACTTGTACATTTCTTATAGGAACAGTAGTTTTAATTAAATACTTCAGGAATGGAAGAATAGCTATACCAGAAACAATTAGGAAACATCCAACTGCTATATAAGCCAGTCTAAAAAAACGGATTATAGCAACGATTTGGCCCTTATTGTTTTCCTCTAGTGGTTTGTATAATGCATATGCAATAGATGTCCCTAGACCAAGTTCAACATAGGCCAGTGTATATATGATGTTATAGTTGAAGCTGTATAAACCAAGGTAATCTGAAATGAAAAACTGGTTGAAAGTAGTTCTTTCAATGAAACTGAAAATACCCATTATGATAGACGTTACAAATGCAACAGTAGTGTTAATCTTTGATTTTTGTATACGTCTTAAACTCTTTTGAGAGAATTGCTCTGTTTCTTTGCTCATAATTTATGTGTTATTATAACTAACCTTTTAATTATTTTAAAACTCACGTGCTATAATAACTTAAAATATGAAAGAGCTGACACTAAGAGAGATTCAACTAAAGGAACTGGATATTCTTACAAAGTTTGATGAAGTTTGCAGAAAACTAGGTATACATTACTACTTGGCTTATGGGACTCTCTTAGGAGCAGTTAGGCATAAAGGTTTTATTCCTTGGGATGACGATGTGGATGTTTATGTGCCGAGGAAAGACTACGAGTTACTGATCCTTGAGTTTAATAATGTAGTTGGAAATGATTCAACTTTCCGTCTTGAACCTTATGTTGAGGGCTCAAAGTATTATACTTTTGCAAAAATAGTAGATCTTAATACTTTGATTGATAGACCATCTGCTTACATTACTGAACCAAAGAAACTGTGGATTGATATCTTTCCGTTGGATGAAGTTCCTAACTCAAAAGTTTTTAGAAAACTACATCTTAAGTGGAGTGTTTTCTTATTTACAATATTTTGTATGGCTATTACCAACCCGAATTCAGAATCAAGAACAAAAGGTCTTATGGGAAAGTGGAATTCATTTTGGGGAAGTTTATATAGAAGAATAGGCATTGACAGACTTCAGAAATGGATTATCAGAAATTCAAAAAAGTTTGAAGGGAAAGGGAAGAACTACGTCGGGTGTACTACATTTTGCTTGGAAAAGGAAAATGAAGCTTTTCCATTTGAATACATTTCAAACGGAAGATATTTAGATTTTGAAGGGAAAAAGTTTATGGCTTTTTCTAATCCAGAGGAATATTTAACCCAGATTTACGGGGACTTTATGAAAATTCCTCCAAAAGAAAAACAGATTAACCATAAGATGAAAGCATGGGAGGTTTAGTTTATGTCTTTGGTTAAAGAATGGAGAAAGGTTTTTAGCACATCTAAAAAAATTGCTTTTGCAGATTTATTAACAATATTGTATTTTTTTCCAAAACTAAGAAATCAGTTTACATATAAAGGAGTAGAAAAAAAGGATAAAGAAGTTCTCTCTTTTATCGAGAAAAACCATAAAGAAATAATTGAAAAACTAAAGAAAGAAAAATCGCATGGGGATGAGAAGGGTGAGAAAGTCGTTTGGATCCTTTGGTGGCAAGGTCTGGATAAAGCTCCAGAGATTGTGAAACTTTGTATTAATTCAGTAAAAAAGCAATTTCCTGATTTTGAGATTAAGATTATTGATAAGGATAACTATTCTTCATACATTGAAGTTCCTAAGTTTATTTTGGAAAAAGTTGATAAAAAGATTATTTCAATAACTACTTTCTCTGATATAATTCGTGCCTCTTTACTCGAGAAATATGGAGGTCTATGGTTAGACTCAACATTGTTTTTCTCAAATTCGGGGTACGAATGCGATCTCGCAGGTAAAGACCTTTATACTGTTAGGGAAATGAATGAAGATGTCCTTTACTGGCCGAATAAAGGGAGATGGAATATTTATTTTCTATATTCTGGTTTTAAGAAGAATAGATTGTATTCTTTGATTAAAGAGTGTTTTTTTGATTTATTCAGAAAGTATGATTATCTTCCCGAATACTTTTATGTTGATTATTTAGTATGGACTGCATATAACAATTTTCCCGAAGTCAAAGAAGCATTTTCTAAAGTACCCAGAAGCTGCGAAATGCTGGATCGGTTAAATTCAGAGTTAGACAATGAATATGAGAAAAAAAAGCTTGATAGTGTTTTGAAGTTAAATTGGGTTTCAAAATTCAACAGAAGAATAGAACATAAGAAAGAAATAGATAAAAGACTGACCAATTATGGTTTTCTAGTTGAGGAAGCAAAATGTCTATAGTAAAAGAGTGGGCAAAAGTATTTTATGTGTCTCCAAATGCAGCTTTTGGTAATCTACTGGGATTACCCCTTTATTATGACAGAAACAATACTGAAAGCTGGAAGTATAAAGGAATTGTTTATAAAGATAATGCAGTAAAAAAATATTTACGTAAAAAGTACAATGCTATAATTGAAAAATACAGAAACTATAATTCGGAAGAATTAGTTGAAGCAGAGAAGATTGTCTGGCATTTCTGGTGGCAGGGAGAAGAAGATATATCACCTTTGATGAAAATGTGTATTGAATCTTCAAAAAAGGCTTTCTCCGATTATAAATTCATCCTAATTACGAAAGACAATTACCGACACTTTTTTGAGTTACCGGACTATGTCTTAAGCAAACATGACAAAGGTAATATTACTACAACTGAACTCGCAGATATTTGTAGATTGATACTGATGGCAAATTATGGAGGAATTTGGTGTGATGTCACGGTTTTCTTTGTACCTCCTATAACAAATAGACTTGAAGAATATAATATTTTTGGCATAAGGGAAAATGAATCGAAACTCAGCTATCTTCCAAATAAAAGAATGTGGACTTCATTTTTTATATATTCAAAGTATAAGAATAATCTGTTTTATCTGTTTGCTCGTGATATGATGCTTGCTTATTGGAAAGATGAAAAATATCTTATTGATTACTTTATGATTGATTATCTTTGGATGATTGCCTATGAAGAATTCGATTTTGTAAAAAAAGAGGTTGATAGTATTCCAATCTCTTGCAGAAACTGCTATGGACTAAGGAGAATACTTAGTAAACCGTATGATGATGAGCATTTCAGGAATCTTACAAAAAATACATGGTTATTTAAACTTGCTCGTCATGATACGAATATTACTGAAATAGATGGGAAAGAGACATATTACGGTTATTTGTTAAAGGGTTTTGGCGTGAAGGACAAATAAAATTGATAATAATGTGCTTTATATTATACATAATTTTGATGATATCTGCCCCCTAATTCATAAAATCGGCAGCGTCATTCATGATATGTAAAGGATTTGCCAGTTTCTGAAAATAGATTAAAGGATTGTACTTTTTTCTTGTTTATTAGTCATTAAAGCTCATCACAATTTATATTCCTTGTGTTCAAGAATCGTTAAAAAGACCAATAGCTATGAAGATGTCAGGATATGTAGGTTTGGAATGTTAGGTTTGTTGGCTAAATTACAGTTGTTTCTTTTTGTCCAAAGCTAATGATAGAATTATAAAAACATGATGTTAATAATTAAAAGAATTTCTTTTATAGTTACCGTAATGAGACATGTTCACTAACTTTTGTAGTTGCAATATGAAGGTTTATCCTATTACCATTGGAAATCCAAAATTATTTCAACTTGCGCAAAAAGTTTTATTAATATTGCCTGTCATTAGAAAACGGTAGATTAATATTAATATCGTAGTTAAGAATCACTTGGGAGCTAGCTTATTATGAAAAACATTGCACTATTAATTGCCGGCGGTTCTGGAAACAGGATGGGACAAACTATTCCCAAGCAATTTCTTACAGTGAATGAAAAGCCAGTTATAATTTACACCCTTGAAGCATTCCAGAAACACCCGGAAATAGAAGTTATAGCAGTGGTTTGCATTGATGGTTGGCAATCAGTTCTCGAGGCCTATGCCAAACAGTTTAATATTACAAAGCTACAGCATATTATTTCCGGTGGTAGGAATGGACAGGCTTCTATTCGAAATGGAGTTATAGAACTTGAAAAAAACTATGCTTCAGACGATATTGTGCTTATTCATGATGCAATTCGACCTATGGTTTCAGCGGAAATAATTTCTGACTGTATTAGAGTCACTAGAGAGAATGGAAATGCTGTTGCTGTAATTCCCTGCGCTGAAGCTATGATGCAAACAGATGATGGGCTTGTTTCAATTGGATCATATCCTCGTAGTAGACTAAAAAGAACTCAAACTCCACAAGGCTTTCATCTCGGAGATATTTGTAGCCTTCATAGAAGAGCAATTAAAGCGGGTATTACTGATTCAGTTGCTTCTTGTACATTAAAGATAGAAATGGGGGAACAGGTGTATTTTTCTATGGGATCAGAAAAAAACATCAAATTAACAACTGTTGAAGATCTTGATATTTTTAAAGCTCTTCTTATGGCTAAGCGGTCTGATTGGTTAAAGTGAATTTTTATTATGATTTTACAAAATAGTAAAACTTATATAAGAGATTTGGACATTGCTATAAATAATACAGTTCATATAGAAAAACTTATAGGTTCTTCTATATTGATTACTGGTGCCACAGGTACTATTGGGTCCTTTGTTGTGGATATGTTACTACGATATAATCAAGTCCAAAATGCTGATATCAAAGTTTTTGTAGCGGGTCGTAATCTAGATAATATTTATCAACAGTTTATAGCTTGGAATGATCCCAATCTATATTTATTGCAATATGATATTTTAAAACCGATTACATTTACTTGCGATATAGATTATGTGATTCATATAGCTGGAAATGCTCATCCTGCTGCATTTAATGGTGATCCTGTAGGAACTATAATGGGAAACATTAATAGCACATACAACCTTTTACAGTATACAAATAAACACAGGGGCAAAAGGCTGTTGTACGTATCGTCGGGAGAGGTTTATGGTCAAGGAGATTTGTCTTTAGAAGAGTTCTCTGAAGATTATTCAGGTCGTATTGAAATTTTGTCTCCTAGATTTTGTTATCCACAGAGTAAACGTACTGCTGAAAATTTATGCGTCGCATTTAGTAACCAATATAGGTTGGAGACAGTTATTGTGAGACCTTGTCACACATATGGACCGAATATTACTCCAAATGATAACCGCGCTAATGCTCAGTTTATTCATGATGCCTTAAACAACGAAGATATAGTTATGAAAAGTTCCGGATCTCAGATAAGAAGCTATATTTATACTGCAGATTGTGCATCTGGTATTCTTACAGTTTTAATTAATGGTAAGTCGGGAGAAGCCTATAACATTGCTAATTCAAATATTCGTATAACTATAGCGCAATTAGCAGAACTTATTGCAACCGTGGTGAATAAAAAAGTAGTTTTTTCAGAATCCTCTACCATTGGTACCATGAATAATACACCATTCGCGAAACAGGTCTTGAGTAGCAAAAAGATTGAAGCATTGGGATGGTGTAGTGTATTTTCTGTAGAAACAGGTATCAAGCATACGATTAATATCCTTCAAGGGGAGTGATACAAAAGTATAGCAAGCTAGTAGTTCCATGTTCCATTATGGGATATTCTCTATATAAAGAACAACATCTTTGATGTTTTATTGGGAGAATACTAATACTTTAAAATTGTTAGAAAAACGATACTATTCCATATGAAACAGTGGGATTAGGTATCATAGTTTCTTATAGCTCAAATTAAATTAGCAGGTGTATCATGTAAAAATAGCAGTTAATGATTTGTATGCTATTTATAATGCTATGTATTGGTCCTTTGGAAAATTCCATTTGCATAATTCGCCTTCTGGCGCTATTTTATTGCAACGTGTCTATGCGCTAAGTTTTACTGCCGTTTTTTTTAATTACCATCATTAGTAGTGAAGGTCTCTTATTGTGCCAAAGAAGAGTCTGGTAGAAAAACATCTCGTTAGAAAGTATACTCAACAAAGAGAACTTTGTAAGAAATGAAAAAGATTTTTGTTTTTTTACTTCTTTTTTCATTATTTCTTTTTATACCTATGGTAGTGTTCGCTGATTCTCCAACATTCTCAACGCAAATCAATAGTGTTTCAAATGGGTATGGAGATTTTGGCTGGGGATTATTCCCAGTTGCTACTACTTTTGGTTATAAAGATTATTTCCATCTGTTTAAAAACTATAAGCATGAGGCGCTAGTTTATTTGGGCACTGGTTTTTGGCTCAGCGATATATGGATTGATAGTTCATATGATTATGTAACAGGTACTCCTTCTTGGATAAAAAAACCATATGAAAGGTCTGAAATGAGATTTCTGGGTGGTCGTTATTTTAGCCCGACTGCAGAAGTCTATGCTTATTTGCAACAACCAATTGGTACTAATCCAGTCTCTAAGTCTGGGAGCTTAGTTGATTTACGATTTGGAATTAACACATCAGTGCGTTATGCTATGGAAGCATTAGCTTGTTCATATTCAGGAACCGGATTCCTTTTTGTTGATAATAATGGTGATTCTAAATCACCATATGGACCTGGATCATTTATTTCTGCGTATCCTTGGTTAAGTGATAGCAGAATTAACTGGGTTAACTATTTCTATTTGAATAGTTATTGGAATTTCAGAAAATGGAAAGCCCATAATGCCTATGATGGTGCATATATGGAAATATGTCTTACTGCTGGACCAAAATGGTTTTTTAATTACATGCAGGGAACCAGAATAGTGCTCTCTGATTTCCAAAGGTTTTATTTCTATTTGGAAGAAACTTTCACCCTTCTTGAAACAAAGCAGGAAAATGGCTGGAACTGGTTAAACTTTGTAATGGGACATTCAAATTCTTTCTCATATATAGATGGAGAGGCTGTTCCCCAAAACTGGATTCCCGGTTATCGTCTTAGAGGAAGCGCTTCCGATAGATTATGGCTTAGAATTAATGGCCCCCAATTTTTAACATCAGATTGTTATACATATGCAGAATTGGCAATAAATAATAATTTGTATTTTGGTCATGTTGTTTATGAAAGCAGTAATGATTCTAATCCTCTCAGTTATAATTCTAGTTTCAGTTTATATTTGCATTTAAGAATGTTCGGTTTTATCAAATTTGAATATTCAGCTGGATTCAATTTTTCAACAGGAATTTCTGGGGGATATCCATCATGGTATCAAGGAGGACAGGTTACGTTCAGCGTAACTTTATAGCTATGAGAAAGAAAGCATTTCTGTTTCTTATTCTAATTTCTTCTTTGATAGGCCAACTGTTTTCAATTGGCTTTGGTTATAATGTTTTTGAAATAAAAACCAATATGGATTTTGGTGCAGGCATTTTTCCGACATCAGTTATTTATCAATTCAGATTACCTGTTCCTGACTTTATTAAAGGTAATTCAAGTGAGTTAGCTTTCCGTCTCGATAATGGTGTGGATTTCAGAAGGTTATATCAGAATCCTACAGATGGGGCTTGGATTGATGGAAATAAGGAACTTGAAAGCGGGTTTTCCACATCTAATTCACGGGATTACACTTCGCAGTTTGATGAATTCGATTTGATAGTAGAGCAAGGATTTTTTGGTAGATTCAATTCGAAAAAAGATTTACTCAGAGTTCATATTTCTTACGGTGGGCGTTTCGAAAAAGCTTTTGAACGCTGGAACTGGATGAGTAATGCCAATAATACCAGCGGGCTTTTCTGGAAGGAACCTGGCGTTGAAAGGTACCCGGGAAATGCTTGGATAGGTGTACCAGAACTGAAGGGTGGAAAAAATGTTGTACAGGCTTTTTTCACTTTTGGTGTTGCCCTTGATATGTTGAACGATTTAGGAACAAGTAAAAATGGAATCAGACTTGAAAGCTGGCTACGACTTGGAGAAGATTGGGTTCCATTAAATGATGGATCTGCAAATTTTATTCTTTCATGGAATAGACTGAAGCTTGCTTACACTCCATTTAGAATAAAGCAAAAAAAGAATCAAAACCTGTCTTGGATAAGTTTTACAATAGGAAATGATTTGGTTTACAGGTTTATTAAAGGTGATAAAGTGCCATATTACATAGAGGGTGGAAGTATTTATGGAGATATCAGAGCAGTTAATACAGAGCATCTGGTAACAAATAGGACTTACATAACGCTTTATGGCCCACAAGTCCATAATGAAGATTGCTATCCGTATTTTTCATTTTTCCATGATGCTGCATTCTCTCTGGGAAAGCTTTTAAATACAACATTGGATAAATCTTATAATGAATATTTTGGTAGTTTTGGCTGGCATTTGGAATGGAACTTATGGAATGTCTGTTCTCTTTATTATGAGCAGGGGTATACATATGCAAATCCACTAATTAAAAACGAATTGAATCCTGTTAAAATTAAATTTGGATTTACTTTGGGGATATAAAGATGAAAAAAAGAATGCTTTGGGTATCTATAATGATTATCATATTTATATCTCCTATTTTTGCAGCAGAGGTAGCGAATTATTTTGATGTTTCATATTTTTTTACTTTTGACAGTAATATTACCTCCATACCTCTGGTTCAGAATGCAGGATCTTCTTGGCTTGAATACAGATCTACAACCCCATTTGAAAGAAAACTGAGCAATGGCTTTTCCATAACTAATAGTACTTTTTTCAGTAAGAAAGGAAGGACTGGTCTTTCTGTAGCTGTTGACTGGGGAAAACCGTTTTCATCGGTAAGTTACAAGCCTGAAGGTGACTTTAGTTCAAACTGGGACTATGTTGAATACAATTCCTTAAAAGAGCAGAAGGACAGGTTGTTCTTTTCTTTCGGACCAGCATTCAGGTGTAGGCTCGGAATAATAGATTTTGGTATTGATGCTAGACTCTCAATTGGTACTTATAATTACTTTATTGAAGCAGTTGTCATGGGTTTTCAGGCAGGTTTGAACATGAGCCTGTTTTTTGATAACAACTGGTATTTCAAATATGGTGTAGTTTATGACGGACACTTTATCAGGCTCTATATTAATGATCCGAAGAAAATATATGACGATCACTACATGATGTACACATTGGGTGCTAGGGCTGGACTAGGTTACTGCTTTGGAGGGAGGGGAGAATGATTAAAACAAAGAAATTCTTGTTTTTGGTTTTATGTTTTCTTTTTCTTTCAACTTTCATATTTGCAAAAACAGAAACTTGGATAGGCATAACTGTGGATGCTGTTCATGATAGACCTTCTGCAGCTTTGAAAACACAGATTGTTGAATCTGGGACGGACCAATTCAAAAAAGGATCCTTCACTGCTTTCAACATGCTTGGGCCATCTTTGGAAATAAGTTTTTTCCCTTCAACAAAATTACGACTTGGTTTATACGGAGCGATGAAGTTTGATTTTATTACAGGAACTGATGGAGCGAGAATCAGCAATACTTTTAAAGATTTTAAAAACGGACTCAGGGGGGGCTTGGCACTTGATTTACCATTTGGATCAAGTATGGGAATATTTACTGATATTGCATTTCAGTATTCTTGGTATCGATTAGCTTTGGAATATCTTAAAAACTCAAAGGAAGAATACTCAACACTTGTTTATACTGAACCATCAATTTATGCTGATATCGGAGCACTTGCCAGATATAAAAACTGGTACTTCAAATGGGGATTTAACTTCTCAAAAGCCATTATTCAAAAAGATACAACTGGCTTTGATATTTCATTGTTTATAGCTGGTGGATTTATTCTTTAACTAAAGAATTAGGCCTATTTAAGATTATTCCAATTAGTTTTTTCAACAATGAAAAACAAATATTCATATAGTATTTATAATTATCTGTTTTAAATAAAACTATTGAATATAAACTGAATGCTAAAATAACAGAAGTAAATCCTTTTAAGAAAAACCCTAAATATGAATTTATATTCCAAAATGAAAGAATGAAGTATTCAATAAGTGAGATAACAGAAAATAGTAAAAAGTACCCTACATATTTAATAACACATTTAAAGAACAGTTCTTTTATATTGTATTTAGTAACAACATAAATCTCGAATGGCATCAAAACAAATACCTGACTAATGATAGTTCCCATTATTATTCCTGAAACACCATATGTTTTAAGTAATATAAGTGATGCAATTAGATTTACCAAACATCCAGCAATAGGTCTAAACTTCAAATACTTATATAAGCCATTTGCATTTTGGAATATTTCAGCAGCTTGTCTTAGGCATTCTAGGAAAAAGCTTATACAAAACAATAAGACAGCAGTAAAAGGAAGAAGATAAAAATTCCCAAAAAATATAGTTATAAATTCTTGGCTAAGTGAAATAAAACAAGTTGTAAGTATTGAAGAAACAAAAAAAGCTAGAAAAAGAATACGATAATATAGTCGTCTTAATGAAGTTTCATCTGTTTTTATACTGTTAAAGGAGCCGATACTAGATGTTACAGATGTTAATACCATGTTTGTTAGCATGTTTAAAGCATTCTTAATTAGAATATAGTTTCCATATATTCCAACAGCAATTATACCGATGAATTTTGATAATAGAAGGTTATCGGTTACACCGATTATGGTATTTCCAATTTTATTAGGAATAACAGAAAAAGAATACTTTAATAGATCATTCTTTTTCTCATTTGAAAGTTTTTCACGTGTATTTTTAGAAAGAAACGGGAACTCCTTTTTTGATACATAATATACAACTAGATTTGTGATTATTGTAGATAACAACATAGCAATAACATAAAAGGTATAATTCTGATAAAAAATCATTATAAAAATTTGGACTAAATCAAGAGATATTTTTGATATTCCTGAAATTATTATGATTATATAATTTTTTTGATCAGCATTTATTAATATTTGATACGAGGTAAAAAAATAGGGGAAAGCCATATTTATTACAAAAACAACATATATAAAGTTCAAATTTGGAATTTCAGGAACTGAAGACATTAGTTTTTTATAAAAAAGAACAGAAATGAGTCCTAAAACAAGAATTAAAGACCCGATTATATAAAATATTTTTTTGCAGAATTCTATATAAGTAATTGATTCATTATAGTTTTTCTCCATTAATGGCTTATAGAGGTAAAATGATAGGGAAGGAGCAATCCCGGCATCAATTATAGAGAGAACAGTTAAGACGTTAGAAAAGAAACTATTTGCGCCAAGATACTCAGCGTTAAGACGTCTAATGAAAACCATTCTTGCTAGGAAAGTAAAAGCAACAATTAAGACTTGAAATATAATATTAGTACAAGTATTTTTTATGGCTTTCTCTTTAAACGTTTTTTCCATATTTTTGCTTCAAATTTTCAAGGACTAAAATATATTAAAATGTTTACTCTAATTGGGGAACAAAGTATGTGTGAAAATAAGTACACAAAAAAGTTTTTCATTTGATTTTTTATTAGGTCATACTTCTTAATATGATAAATCTAAATATTTGAATTACTTTATATGGTATACTTCTATTAGCTTTCAGTTAGTGTTAATTATGCGCTATGAAGTTTTGGAAGATAAGTAATGAAAGAAAAAAATTCTAATACCCGTGTGAAATGGACACTTTTTGTATACGATTTAGTTGCACTTTTAATAATTGAAGTGGCTTTATTATATGTTTCAGGAATTTTTGATAATTTAACTATTCAAAGTTGTATTTTAAATACAATCTTATCATTAATATGTATCATTGGTTGTAGGTTTGTTTTTAAAATTTATAGTCAAATATGGCGTTACGGTGGTATCCAAAACTATATTAAGTTGATTTTATCGGATATCGTAGCTTATTTTATTTATTTTGTTATAACCAAAACCTTCCCCACGTTTCATATAAGCAGCATCGGTATGTTAGCAGTTTTTTCTGTTAATCTTGTTTGCACTTTAAGTATGCGAATGGTCTATCGATATGCATATAAATATGAAGATACTACAACACCGAGAGGTCGTTTCTTACTTTTTCTTTTAAAGGTATTTGGGGGAATAAAAGAAAACCATAATGAAGAATCTAGAAAGATAAATGTTGCTATTTACGGGGCGGGAAACTTAGGGTTAGCTCTCTTAAATGATATTAGACAGAATAAGCAATCATCTTTTCATGTTTATTGTTTTGTGGATGCGGATAAAACTAAAGTTGGAAGGTTCATTGAAGGAATTAAAGTTATTTCAGAAGAAATGGCTTCTTCTCATGAGTTCATTCAAGAGTCAAAGATTCAAGAAGTATTTTTTGCTATTCACGATTTAAACCAAGAAAAAAAGCAAAAAATGTATGAAGCTTTTTCAAAGCTTGGTCTTAAATCTAAAAACTATGATGTACCTCATGTTCAAGATGCTGATGAAAAAGCCGTATTAAAAGAATTTGATATTGAAGATCTCTTGTTTAGAAAACAAATAGTTGTTCTTGATGAAAAAACTTGTTCGTATTACAAGGGAAAAACAATTCTGCTTACTGGCGGGGGAGGATCGATAGGATCTGAACTTTGCCGGCAATTAGCAAAAATGAATCCTAAGACAATTATTGTATTGGATATCTATGAAAACACGGCATATGACATTCAACAAGAAATGAAGATCAAATATGGGAATGATATAAATATTCGTGTTGAGATTTGTTCTATTACTAATTTAAAAGCTTTAGAAAAAGTATTTGATACTTATCACCCAAATATTGTAATAAATGCTGCTGCGCATAAGCATGTTCCGCTTATGGAACATAATTGCATAGAAGCAATTGAGAATAACATATTCGGATGTAAAAACCTTTTAGATTTAACTGAAAAGTATAACTGTGAAAGATTTATGATGGTCTCAACCGATAAGGCTGTTAATCCAACCAATGTTATGGGCGCAACCAAGCGAATGTGTGAAATGATGGTCCTTTCAGCTGCAAAATATGGTAAAGCTGTTTATTCTTGTACTCGTTTTGGCAATGTTCTTGGCTCGGCTGGTTCTGTTATTCCATTATTCAAACGACAGATTGAAATGGGAGGACCTGTAACAATAACTGATAAACGAATCATTAGGTACTTTATGACCATTTCTGAAGCATCTCAGTTAGTTTTACAAAGCGGTGCAATGGCAAAGAATGGAGAATTATTTGTGCTAGATATGGGGAAGCCTGTCAAAATATTAACCTTAGCAGAAAACATGATTCGACTAACGGGTGCAAAGAATATTCAAATAACAGAAATAGGGCTTCGTCCAGGAGAGAAACTATATGAGGAACTTCTTGTTAAGACAGAGGAACTCAATAAGACTGAAAACGAATTAATTTTTATCGAGAGAGACTTACCTGAAACAAAAGAGAGTATTTCAGAAAAACTAGAATACCTAAAAAAGGTATGTTTTAAAAGCAACTCTGATGAAATGGCCCGTGATGCTTTACATGAAGTTGTACCGACATATATCAAACCCGAAGTTGCAAATATTTCTTATCACAATTGAAAAAAACTCCTGAGTTTAAAAGATTATTTTGATTCAGTTGGTTCAATATCGCCCAAATGCAATTTGTATAAATCAAAGCTTTTTATTCAATATTGCTACTTGTTGCATTTTTTAGATGGCTTAGAACTGTATTAGGAATTTTTTGGGATAGAAAAAGAGTTTTTAAAATGTTAGTCATTTAAGTGAAAAGAAATGTTGCGAAAATAAAAGGTTTAATAATTCACATTTATAATTCTAAAGTTTCTAAAATGGATATAATAACTATATCAATTATTTCATTTACAAATTCTTTATTTGAAAAGGAGCGAAAGAGCTGGTAATTATATACTAGGTTCTTAAACTAGAATGGAAAAAAGAGTAATACCATTTTCACCGCCAGATATATCAGAACTTGAAATCAACGAAGTTGTAGAGACCTTGAAAAGTGGATGGATTACAACAGGTCCGCGAACAAAGGAGCTTGAAAGAAGAATAGCTTCTTATGTGCACACACCGAAATGCGTATGTCTCAATTCTGCTACTGCTGCTGAAGAGTTAAACTTAAGAATTTGTGGTATTGGGGAAGGGGATGAAGTTATTGTTCCTGCATACACATACACTGCAACAGCTTCTGCTGTAATTCATTGTGGTGCAAAAGTAGTTTTTATAGATTCTCAGAACGATTGTCCTGAAATGGATTATAAAAAAGTTGAAGAAGCAATTACTCCAAGGACTAAAGCAATTGTAGGTGTAGATTTGGGAGGTGTAGTCGCAGATTATAATAAACTTTTTGAAATTGCAGAGAGGAAATCAACTCAATTCATTCCCAGAGGAAATACGGAGTTGGGAAGAAAGATTCAAAAAACTCTAGGAAGAATTCTTATATTTGCTGATAGTGCCCATTCTTTAGGTGCAAGTAAAGAAGGAAAAATGGCTGGAGAAATTGCTGATTTTACCAGTTTTTCTTTTCATGCGGTTAAGAACTTTACTACAGCAGAAGGAGGAGCTTCTGTATGGAGAAGTATTCCAGGTATTGATGATGAAGAAATATACCATCAATTTCAGTTATATTCTCTACATGGTCAAAATAAGGATGCGCTTGCTAAGACCAAAGTTGGGGCATGGGAGTATGATATTATTGGACCTTGGTATAAATGCAACATTACAGATATTATGGCGGCAATCGGATTAAGACAATTAGATCGCTATCCTGAGCTTTTAAAAAGGAGAAAAGAAATAATTAGAATGTATGATACAATGTGTGATGAACTGGGTGTCAAACACCTTATTCATTATACAGAGAACTCCGAATCCTCAGGACATCTCTATTTAACTAGAGTTCCGAACGTGACTGATTCTGAAAGAAGGGAAATTATTATAAAGTTGGCAGAATTAGGAGTTAATTGTAATGTACATTACAAACCGCTCCCTATGATGAATGCATATCACTCTATGGGGTGGGATATTAAAGATTTTCCTAATGCATATAATTACTATCATAATCTGATAACTTTACCGCTTCATACTAAATTGAGCGATGAAGATGTATTATATGTAATCGATAAGTATAAAAGTGTTGTTTGTGAGTATTTATAACGGGAGGGTAAAATCTCATGCTTAAAAATTGGGAAAAACTACCTGACTTCATACGTATAGAGGCAGTAAGACCCTATTACAATGCATTAAAGAAAAAACAAATAAGTTTATTCATGAAAAGATTGCTAGATATTATGGGAGGGGTAGTTTTATTAATAGTCTTGGCCATCCCAATGCTTATCATTTCAATCTTAATTAAAATAGATTCTCCTGGTCCTGTTTTTTATCTACAGGAAAGAGTAACAACTTATGGAAAACGTTTTAAAATACATAAGTTCAGGACGATGATTCAAAATGCCGATCAAGTTGGTTCTTCAGTGACGATTGATAAAGATTCACGTATAACAAAGATTGGAGCAAAACTGCGAAGTAGTAGATTAGATGAACTTCCCCAAGTTTTTGATTTGCTAATTGGTAATGTGAGTTTTGTAGGAACTAGACCCGAAGTATTGAAGTATGTTGAAAGCTACAGACCGGAATACAATGCAACATTGCTTCTTCCAGCAGGAATAACAAGTGAAGCTAGCATTAGATACAAAGATGAAGCAAAACTTCTAAAAGAAGCTGTTGATGTTGATAGTGTTTATATTAATGAAATCCTTCCCCAAAAAATGAAGATTAATCTTGAATCAGTAGAAAAATTTAGCTTCTGTGGTGATGTTAAGACTATGGTTAGGACTGTATTCGCTGTTTTGGGAAAAGACTATACTGATAAATGGAAAGATTAATATGTGTAAGAAACTGTCTATTGGCATTGTTGCTTATAATGAAGAGAATTTTCTTCCAAACTGAGACTAGTCTAAAAATAGCTCACTAAAACTAATGCTTCTAAGTGATTAAATGTTTCTTCTACACTTTTTGTATTATTTCTTGCCTTTAAAAAGGCAAGTATGAACTTACTATCAGGGAAGTGTAGTGTTAATAAACATCAGCTGTTTTCTTTGTTACCTAGAACACTGTCCATTTGTACAGGAACAATTTCTTTAAAGCGTTTATCACTATTTAAGTCTTCAAATCTTCGTCATTCTAAACACTTCTTATCGACTTTCCAAGTTTTTCCATAGAAGACTTTCTTTTCTTATGTTGTCTTCTAGAACCACTTGTTTTATCCTGCGTTTAAGTGACTAAAGTTTTACTCATTAGTTAATTCTTTTTGCCCTTCCTGTGAGAGTTTTAATTATTAGGTTTTTTAAATTTGCAAACTTTATTGCACGCTACATTACAAGTGAGCATTAACTATTCAATTAACAAAAATAAAAGGTTGTAAAAAAGATCATTTTTTAGCTCTTATATTTAGGCCATTCTGCTAAAAAGAATGCTTTTGTTGTTTCTTGACTTTTTATCTTTAGGAAAGGTATAACAACTTAATAATAGGTTAAGGATTTATAAAACAATTGAAGATTAAAAGAATTTGGTTTGTTAGCCCGTATTCAATGCCACCACAATACGAAATGCGGATTAAAACACTGATGTATGCTAGGATTCTTCAGCGAAAAGGTATTGAATGTTTGATATTCACTGCTAGCACCATACATAACACGAATATTAATCTGATATCAGATAATTCTCCTTATATTGTGCAGCAATATGAGGATTTGCATTATGTTCATATTCGTTGTTCAAATTATTCAGGGAACGGATTGAAACGTATAAATAATATGGAGCAATTTTCTCATCGTTTTAAAAAATATGCAAAAAATTTCCCATTACCAGATGTGATTATTTCGGATGTGTATTGTCCTGTATATTCTCCGATTTATAGCTTTTGTAAAAAAAATAAAATCCCTTTTGTTGTTGATGTAAGAGATTTATGGCCACTTTCAATAGTTGAATTCTTACATATGAATAATAGTAACCCAATAATACAATACTTGTACCAAAAAGAAAAAAGAATGTATAAGTATGCTTCCGAAATCATTTTCTCTTTTGCGGGAGGATACGATTATATAAAAGAAAAACATTGGGAGAAGGAAATACCTCAAAGCAAAGTTCATTACATAAACAACGGAGTTGACTTGCAACAATTCAACTACGACAAAGAGCATTTTCAAGTTCACGATGTTGATTTGGTCGAATCTGATTGTTTTAAAGTAGTTTATACTGGGTCAATAAGAAAAGCAAATAATATTGGATTACTATTGGATATTGCTAAGCTTATTAAGGACCCAAAAATAAAATTTCTTGTTTGGGGTGATGGGGATGAACTACCTATGTTAAAAAAACGACTCTCAGATGAGAATATACATAATGTAGTCTTCAAAGGTCAAGTTGAAAAGAAATATATTCCTTATATTGTGAGTTGTGCTGATTTAAATTTTGTTCATTATAATCCAAACTCATTATTCAGATTTGGAGTTAGTGGCAACAAGATTTTTGATTACATGGCCGCAGGGAAACCAATTCTATGCGATGTCCCGTGCAAATATAACCCCGTAACTTTATCAAAATGTGGATTCGATGTTAAAGAGAGTTCTCCAAGAAGTATTGCAGAAAAAATAGAAGAAATTGTTAAAATTAGTTTTAAGGAGTATCAAGAAATTTGTGAAAATGCACTAAATGCTTCAAAAGAATATGAGTTTTCTGTTCTTACCGATGAATTGCTTGGGATATTATTAAGTATTAGTACTACTAATTAGGATAGAAAATACCATATTTTTTCAAGTTATGTTCATACTTCAAATTAATCCAATGGTGATAATTACTAGAGCAAATTTCTGAAAAAGATTTTTAAACTTTCCCTTAAAAACGAAAAATTTAAAAAAACAAGATTTTGGGGCAAAGCCTTGGCTCGTTCTCATAATTAAACTTTAAATGACTGAATATAGAGTGAAGTTTTTGGCTCAGCCACAAATAATAATTCTTCTTTCTATTACTTTTAAGGAAATTTACACAAAACTAACAACAATACCTAATAGTAATGGTTTTTAATCTGTTATAGTTATTATAACAAGTTCCTTACATTTATATTTCAGACCCTTTTTCAGCACACTCTACAGTACTTCTAGCAACTCCAATAAGTTTTCATTTTTCTAAGTCTTTTATGCTATTAATACATTCATGAATAGTTAAGTTCTACTCTGTGCTTAAGTGGCTAAAGTCTTTTTAATACCTATGTCACCGTAAGAGTTATAATTATTAGATTTGTTTTGTAAATTTGCAAGCTTTAATGTACGCAACATTACAAGTGTATAATTAACATTAAAACGAGAGGTTATTAAAAACTGCAGAAAAACGTACTTGTTAAGTTTAGTCTAAGATAGTAAGGATAATAAATAATGGTTTTAGCTTCATTTTATTAAAGAAAATAAATTTGATGGTTTCCCTAGTCTTTTTCAAAATAGGAATTTAAAAAAATAAATCAAACAGTTAACCTTATTGAATGTAAAAGGGTAAATATTACAATTAAAGCTTTTGCTGAAATAAAAAAGACGTATAAGAAGACAAACCCCATAATCGTTGGAAATGAACCACAGAGAAAGAATCTTGATAATTTTGCTAAGCAATTGAATATTGCCATTTCCGTGAGCGTCAAAGGACAATTGTCTAGTTGCGACTTAGTTTTAGATATGAAGAACGCACATTTTTTTATAATGCAAGCGTGAATAAAGTGCTTGGTATAGCTTCTTTAAAAGCAATGGCTTCACAATGCATTGTAATTGGAACGCTAAATGAATGGATTGCTGATATTATTCTTAATAAAGAAAATGTTTTTTAGCAAACTGATTTTATTTTTGAAATATGTAACGTAATTGATTGGTGCTTGAATAATTAAAGCGTAACACACATAATTTCACAAGAAAGTAGAAGACGTCTCTTTCCATGACTTAGGAAAAATGCTGAAAAAAACGAAAGAACGAGAATTCTTATAAGAAAACTATAAAAGATCTAAGAAAGGTATGAAGAGAGTTAGCTTATTTCTAGTATGCTTTATTTCCTTTGTCGCTCCTTTGGGAGCGCAGTTTTTGTCTATCCCTATAGGCGGAGTTAAACTTTCATTATTCAGGTTAGGTCTTGGAATACTAACCATACTTACAATCTTCGGAAATAAAGGAAGTTTTGTTATTTACAGAGAAAGAAATAAATATTCTGTTCTTTTCATGGTTAGTTGGCTTGTATATGCTTTAATAACAATAATTTGGGTTAGAGATTATTCTAATTATATCAGAGTTCTTTTTTTTCTATTTGTTGGAATGTTGCTCATAATTAATATTGAAAATGTAGTTTTTAATATTGCTGAATTGCAGTTGGTTTTATTATGGTTTGAGTATGGAATATTATTTCAATCAATGATAGGTTGGTACGAAGTTTTCACCAGAGATTACAGATTCCTAGAACTTACTGAAACTATTATTTATGTAATATCCACAACTCATCCACCCATTGCAATGATGGGAAACCCAAATGATTTTGCTACATTGATGTTTTTGGGGTTAATAATTTCGTGTTTTTTTGTTTTTGCGAAGAGAGAGAAGATTAAAAAAATACTGGGAATTATAGTGGCTCTTAATTGTATAACATTAATATTTTTGACATCATCTAGAGCAAATGAAATTGCGATTTTTCTTTTCTTGATAGTTCTATGTATCACGAGTAAAAGAAGAATGATTATAATTTTTAGCAGTGTTTTTATTTTATTTACCTTTTATCCTTTTATCTTTCCCTTTTTTGAGAAACTCTTTAGTTTTAATTTTCTAGGTCTCGGATCAGATGGAATTAGAATGGGTTTAATTAAGTCTGGATTGTCATTCCTTGTAGATACCTATGGAATAGGTATTGGTACCGGGCAGATAGAATCTTGGATGTCAGAAGGAGCTAGTTATTATGTTGGCAATATTACTAATATGCATAATTGGTGGATGGAAATTCTCACTTCATTTGGTATTGTTGTTTTTATTGGCTATCTAGTTTTTTACTTCAACCTTTTGTTTGACAATTATCAAACAATGAAGTGCTCAAAGAATCATACTGAAATGATATTATCAAGAATACTTTGTGCGGCATTAATAGGATTAATAATTGCCTTAATTAGTTCAAGCTCAAATATGAATTTTGAATGGCTATGGTTATTTTGGGCACTTTGCATTAATTACCAAGGCATTTCGTTCACAGTTCTAGAGAGAATACCAATTAGATTTGAAAATAAGATAAAACGCTTTGAATAGAATAATAAAAGATTAAGTTTTTGATCAATAGTAAGATTCTATACAGATTTAGGATGAAAAATGAAATTCTCGCTTTTAAAGCTTTAAATCATCAACGATTTACTCGACCATTCACCAAAGTTAACAATTGCATCTATGATTGGAATTTTGCTGAATAGTTAAGACAAAGCTTTGTCTCATTGAATGTAAACTCTTTATGATTCTTTGCGAAGTTTTATTTAGAACAGAAGAATTGGATGGGTAAATACTTTTTCTTTTAGAGTTATCTCATTATATTTTTTTCTTGGTTTCTTATTTTTCTTTTATTTGATTTAATAAAACACAGTGGACCATATACTATTTTTTGTTTGATTATTATGAGGTATCGATGAAGGTTTGTCATATAACAAGTGTACACAATGCCAATGATATACGAATACTCTCCAAAGAATGCAGCTCATTGGCACATAATGGGTATGAGGTTTATTTAGTGCAAGAAGGAAATAGCTTTGAGAAACTTGGAGTACATTGTGTAGGTTTTGGGGAAAAAGAAAAGAATAGATTTAAGAGGATTTTTTTTACCTCTAAAAAAGCATATCAAGAAGCTATTAAAGTGGATGCAGATATTTATCACTTACACGATCCAGAACTACTCCTATTTGCTTTGAAACTAAAAAAGAAAAAAAAGAAAGTAATTTTTGATTCACACGAAAATTATACAGGTTGTATACAAGAAAAGACTTATTTAAATAAACCCATTGCCACTTTGATTTCAAAGATATATGGAATGTTTGAGAGATATATATGCCACCGAATCGACGGTGTTATTGTGGTATCTGATGATTTGAAAAAGTACTTTGAAAAGATTAACCAGAATACAGTAACAGTTTCAAATTTTCCATTTTTTAAAAATTCTACCTCCCCACAGTTTATATCTAATGATTTTGTTTTTGCTGGTAATGTTGCACGGCAATGGAATTTAGACTGTTTTGTTAGAGCTCTGTGGGATATTCCAGATGCAAAATTCTTGGTATTGGGCGAAGCTGATGATTCTTTTGTAAAAGAAATTCGAGCACTCCCTTGTGGAGAACAAGTTGAGTTTAAAGGAAAAGTCTCACATGATGAAGTTCAACAGATTATGAGTAGATGTATTGGAGGAATAGCATTATTATCTCCAGGTTTGAATACTAATGGAAAAAAAGGAACTATGGGAAACACCAAAATTTTTGAACAAATGATGGTGGGGTTACCCGTAATTTGTACGGATTTTGAATATTGGAAAGAATTTATTGAAGGGTTTAAATGTGGTTTTTGTGTTGATCCTTATGATGAGTTGATGATTAATGGTGCAATTAAAAAAATTATTGAAGACAAGGAGGAAGCTAAACAAATGGGGCTTAGAGGAAAAAAGTTGATTGAAGAGAAGTATAATTGGCGAAATGAAGAATTCAAACTCCTTGAATTTTATAGAAAGCTTTGTTTTTAAGGCGGTGTAATTAGTTTTTATCATCTAAGTTAAACATCTTAGTAGTTTAAAAACAGTTTATAAATAGGTATTCAATGGGAACTTTAGAATAGTTTATTCACTGAACTAAAATTATTGAATTCTCTGTTTAACTGCCTTATTTCGTCATCAGCTCTACTTTTTGTAAATAATTTGAATAATAGTTCCATCACTCCCTAGGTGCTTACTGATTATTTATGCAAATAATCTTTAAGATCGAAAGAAAAAGGATTTAATTTTTTAACTGAGTGGAAAAGCTCTCTCTATTTTTGGCAATTATAGCTTTAATATTTATTTATTATTCAAAGGTAGCATCTAAAGATATTTAGGAATATTTTTGTTTTCAACATCGTGATTTTCTTGAAAATCTAAAATGTTGAATGTTCTCCAGAAACTGTTGCAAGATAATTTTATTATTTATAACGAATGTTATTTATCTATCAATGATTAAATGTTATTACTTGAGGTCGGTGAACCAAAATGCTTAAGTGGGGGGATATTGAGTTGATTCCATTTATAATGTTCAATTTGTAAGAGGGAGATATTTATGGAAACTATTCATTATTGTAAACGTTGCGTCATGAATGATGCTTCTGACCCAACTATAAGTTTCGATGAAAATGGATATTGCAACTATTGCACAAAAGCTTTATCAGAAATTAATACTACAGTCTATTTTCCAAATGATATAGGAAAAAAGAAGCTTGAAGCGATGATTTCTAAAATTAAAGAAGAGAATAAGGATAAAGCTTTTGACTGTATCATGGGGATATCTGGGGGATTGGACTCAGCTTATTTAGCGTACCTTGGGTTTAAATGGGGATTGCGAATTTTAGCAATACATATTGATGATGGATATGATACTGAAATTTCAAAAAGAAATATCACAAAGCTATGTAATACTGCAAATATAGAACTAAGGACAATCACTCCCGATGCAGATCAATTTAATGATTTAAGCTTGGCATATATGAAAGCAGGAGTCCCAAATATCGCTGTGCCACAAGACAATATTTTATTTGCTTTCTTATATAGCACTGTAAAGAAAGAAAAGATAAAGTATTTTCTTTCTGGAGGAAATTTTGCTCTTGAGTCGATTCTCCAGCAAGGAAACACTTGGAACGCAATGGATACAGTTAATATTAAAGATATTCACAAACATTTTGGTACAAAAAAGATTGATAAGCTAAAGTTTATTTCTTCATATGAAAAGTATCTCAATATTAAACGGGGAATAGCCGTTACGATACGGCCCTTGAACTATATAAATTATGATAGAGACACCGCAATTCAAGAATTAAAAGAGTTTTGTGGCTTTGAATATTATGGTGGGAAACATTTAGAAAATATGTTTACTGCTTTTGCTCAGTTATATTGGTTCCCTTGTAAATTTGGTGTTGACAAGCGATATTCGCATCTTTCCAGTATGATTGTTTCAGGTCAAATAACAAGAGAAGAAGCAATGAAAGAATTATCTAAACCTGTTTATGATGAAGAAAAGATGTCTGAATACATAAGAATAATTAAAAATAGACTTTGTATTACAGATGATGAGTTTGAAAAAATCATGGTAGCACCAACTCATGCGCATGAAGATTATAGAATAGATAAGCTTTCAATTGTTTTGAGAAAAATAGTTAGATAAGTAAATAGTGTTATGAACGTATTAGTTGTTGCTCATTATCAAAATGATGGTTCTCCTTGTGCAAGTTTTATTCATGCTCAAGTAAAAGCTTTTTGTGAAAATGGACTTGATGTTCGTGTTCTCGTGCCAATTCCTGTTGGAAAAGTAGGTATTAATCGAACTCGTTTTACTCCTATTATCGAGAAAAAAGTAATTGAAGGGGTGCATTATGTATTTATTCGTTATTTTTCAGCATCAAATTTCGGAGTATATTGGCTAAATCATTTCAATGCAATTATTTCGATGAAGATATATTTTAAACAAATTTTCAAAGATTTTATTCCTGCTATAGTTCATGCTCATACAATAGGTTTGGATAGTAACATTGGAGCGTGGATAAGTAGCAAAGTTGACTGTCCTTTAGTTGTTACAACACATGGTAGTGATACTTTTATACCTCTCAAAAAAAACAAAATTTCTTGGATAAAAAAATCAGTAGTTCAAGCAGATTGTATTGTTTGTGTAAGTATGAAATTGAAAAAAACAATCGAATGTTTAACGGATATTCCATGCATAGTTATTCATAATGGTTTTAATCAATTAATTAAAACAGAAGAAAAAAGTTTTCGAAATAATAGACTATTAATTAATCAAACTGGTAGCCTAATAAAGCAAAAGAATGTTGATATAACAATTAAAGCTTTTGTTGAAGTTCTTAAAGCGATACCAACAGCTAAGTTACTTATTGTAGGAGACGGGCCGCAACGAGAGGATTTGGTTAATTTATGTAGCAAGTTATCTGTAGAAAAATCAGTAATTTTCTTTGGCCAAGTAGATAATAAAAAAGCTATATCTTTAATGAATAACTCACGATATTTTGTTATGCTTAGCGAGGGAGAAGGATTTGGAATTGTTTATTTAGAGGCTATGAGTACTGGTTGTATAGTTTTCGGTACTAGAGGAGAGGGTATTGAAGATATTATTACGGATGGAGTTAATGGATTTTTAGTCGAAAAAGGAGACTTTTTATCAATCGCTAATCGTATCCTTTGGTGTGAAAATAATCTAGAAATGACTGAAAAAATTGCAAAGAGAGCAAAAGAACTAGCACTTCAGTTTTCTTGGGAGCGGAATACCAAGTGTTATGTAGAATTGTTTAATAAGTTAATCATAAAACAAAAGAATTTTTAGAATTAGTTTTTATGCTATATACAAATTTTGGTTGGAAAACTTAACTCTATTATATTTGAAAGGTTCAATCTGCTTCAAAGAATTCATTTTAATCTTAAGAAAGAAATACTCTGTATTCCTAAATCCATAAGCTTTTCTCCTTAGAGTTTTAATCATGTTATTAGTACCCTCAACAACACCATTACTGATCTTGTGTTTAGCATGATTAATTTTTCAATCAATATGTTCTGGGCAGTACTATTTTTGCAGTTGTATTTCTCCCAAAACTTCACTTAAATTATTTGACATAACAATAATTGATTATTTTGGTGTTAGTTATTCCGAGATGTATTTGGGTTATTTTTTCTTGTATTAAGAACCAGTAAAAATTATTTGGTGTGTTAAACAAGAAGATATAAATGAACAAGAAATAAATAGATTAAAGAATTGTGTTATTATTTCATGTTCATATCTTTGTTTTGATTTTTTATGACAAAAAGTGCCGGGTAAGTAAAAATGGGAGAATGCGCGTAATGTAATAGGATTGGTCTTGGCTGTTAAAAAATACCTGAT
>CAZOTY010000002.1:0-139089 GCA_964582905.1 uncultured Spirochaetaceae bacterium
TTGACGATTTTTCTTGTTTACCGGGTGTTATGGATTGTATTAACTTCGCTTTTTGATGGGTTTTGTAACATTAAAACAGTTAGGCATAATCATTGAGATAAATGGAAACATAGACCAATGATAGAAGTATGTAGTCTGCGTTTATTCTTTATATTTACTGGATATAATTATTGGATAGCTGGATTTGGAATAATTGAGACAATAAAAAGTTTCTAGTAAAAATGAACGGATGATTGCAACAAAAGCTTTTAAGTGTATTTTTGTTAGCTTTTTATAGGAAAACCCATTAAACAATTGAAATAAAAAAACTGCCAGTCGGCAGTTTTCCAAGAAAAGTCCAATTATTCAACATCCCGCGCTTCTTCAGGAGTCAGGGCCTCCTCAAGCTCTTCTTTGACATTTGTCATCTCGACTAATTCGGAGTCAAGGCCAAAACCTTCTTCCCCATCTCTATAAAAATCATCTTCTCCGAATGGTAGAACTGACCTTTTATTCTTATCTTTCATAATAGATTTCCTCCATCCAGAATATAAGAAGGAATTCCATTAGCGACAAATCTATTAATCAACAATTACCACTCTGGCAAATCTCTTTTTACCGGCCTTGAGTATGATTTCCCCCTCATTATCCAACGAAGATAGATTAATAACGGTCTTGATATCAGTTACCTTTTCTCCATTAAGCTCAGCTCCACCTTGCATTACCAAGCGGCGTGCTTCCCCGTTAGAAGGAGTCAATCCGCTTCTTGTATAAAGATCCAATACTCCGATGCCTTTTTCAAGGTCTTCTTTCTTAATCTCAACAGTCGGCATTCCCTCACGGTTTCCGTTTGCAGATGAAGAGAACAGAGCTTTTGATGCTTCAACAGCTTTCTTTGCTTCTTCTTCACCGTGAATGATTTTCGTCACTTCAAATGCCAGGCGTTCCTTGCCCTCATTGATGTTTATCTTCGGATCATCGTACTTGGCAATCTCATCAAGACTCATGAATGTAAAAATCTTCATAAACTTGGTAACATCAGCATCATTTACATTCCTGAAGTACTGATAAAAATCATATGGGGAGTAAATCTCCGGATCAAGGAATACAGCACCTTTTTCACTTTTTCCCATCTTTTTACCATCTGAACGTGTAATCAGATTAAAAGTAAGACCATAGCACTGCGGTCCATTCATCCTGTGAATCAAATCAATTCCAGCAACAATATTTCCCCACTGATCGGCCCCTCCGATTTGGAGTCTGTCTCCTTCTAATACATTAAGCATATGGAAGTCATATGACTGCAGAAGCTGATAGTTGAACTCAATGAAACTCAAACCTCTCTCAAGACGTTGCTGTACTCCCTCAAATGTAAGCATTCTGTTTACAGAAAAATAGACTCCAACGTCACGGAGGAAATCAATATAATTCAGACCTATAAGCCAGTCAGCATTGTTCCTTATTTTTGCCTTTCCATACCCAGGAGGAACATCGTCTGAAAAATTCACAACTTTTGACAGTTGCTTTGCAATCTTCTTTGCGTTCTCATTGATTTCTTCCTTTGAAAGGATTTTCCTCATTTCAGTCTTTCCTGATGGGTCACCAATCATACCCGTTCCACCGCCAACAAGAGCAATTGGATTATTTCCATACTCCTGCAAGTGATGCATTGCAAAGAAAGGAACAATATGTCCGATATGAAGGGAAGCAGCGGTAGGATCAACACCGCAGTAGAATGTCACAGGACCCTCATCCAAAAGTTTTGAAAGTCCCTCAAGGTCTGTACATGAGTTGATAAAACCTCTTTCCTGTAATACTTCTAATGCCTTGTTCATACTCTCTTATAGTCCTTCATAGCTTTCTGTATAAATGAAACAAGCTGATCAGTTGCTACTCTTTCCTGCTTCATGGAGTCACGGAACCTGACTGTTACTGAATGATCATCAAGTGTCTGGTAATCCACTGTTACACAATATGGTGTTCCTACCTCATCCTGTCTTCTGTATCGGCGACCCACAGCCCCTGACTGATCATAGAAGGTAGTGAAATTCTCCCTTAATGAATGTTCAAGTTTCTGAGCATACTCTGCAAGTCCATCTTTTTTTACCAGTGGAAGGACAGCTACCTTAGTCGGAGCAATGACAGGATGGAAATGCAGAACAGTTCTGATATCTCCTTCGGGAGTCTTCTCCTCATCATATGCATCGCTTAACGCCATCAGTACATTCCTTGTAAGTCCTGCCGAAGTTTCAACAACATAAGGGATGTAACGCTCATTTGTATCGGGATCCAGATATGTCAAATCCTTGCCACTGAACTTTGTATGCTGTCCAAGATCATAGTCAGTCCTTGAGTGAACACCCTCAAGTTCCTGCCATCCCATCGGGAACAGGAACTGGATATCATAGGCATCCTTTGCATAGAAGGCAAGTTCATCTGGGCCGTGCTGGTGCCATCTGAGGTGATCGGGTCTTATTCCCATCTTCTTGTAGAACTCCATTCTCTGCTCTCTCCAGTATGGGAACCACTTCTCATCCGTTCCTGGCTTACAGAAGAACTGCATCTCCATCTGCTCAAACTCGCAACTTCTGAAAATAAAGTTTTTTGTTGTTATCTCGTTTCTGAAAGACTTACCAATCTGGGCAATTCCGAAAGGAATCTTAACACGTGAGGACTGAACAACATTCTTGAAATCGACATAGATTCCCTGTGCAGTTTCAGGTCGGAGATATACAACGCTGGATGCATCTTTATTTGCACCGATATGGGATTCAAACATCAAATTGAAGTTTCTTGGCTCAGTAAACGAATTCTTATTTCCACAAACAGGACAGGGGGCATTCAAATCAATCTGATCAGCCCTGAAACGACTTTTACATACCTTGCAGTCAACCATCGGATCGGAGAAATTCGATACATGACCGCTGGCTTCCCATACACGTGGATGCATCAGAATTGAAGCGTCCAAACCAACTATATTGTCGTGCATCTGAGTCATCTCTTTCCACCAGAAATCACGGATATTGTTCTTCAGCTCTACACCCATCGGACCGTAGTCATAAGCCCCGTTTAAACCACCGTAAATCTCCGATGACTGAAAAATAAAGCCTCTTCTTCTGCAAAGGGAAACTATCTTATCCATTGTTACAACATCTGCCATATTAATTATCTCCTTCGAGGATTTTTTCTGCTCTTTCTAGTCTCTTTTCTGTTTCCTCTAGTCCCAACAGTGAAATAGAATCAAAAAGCGGGAGGGATACGGTACTGTTGGTGAGTGCAACCCTGATTGGCTGGAAAACACCATTTACCTTTACGCCTTCTGATGTAGCAAGAGTACAGAGTTCCTCTTCAATTTTTTCCTGATTTTTATTGCTCTTTAATCCATCAAGCAGTATTCTTTTCGCTTTCTTATAAAGTGCTCTTGTCTTCTCTTCGTCCACACCTTTTGCAATATAAACACTTCTATCTGTAACAGGCTCATCACGGAAAATGAATTTTGTAAGGGGTACAACGTCAGAAAGAACCTTCATCCTTTCCTTAACAGGAACAATCAAAGCGGCAATGAGTTTTTTTTCTTCATCTGTCGGAACCTCTGAAATAAAGCCTGCTTCCACAAGATAAGGTTTCACAAGCTCTATAAGGTCCTCGTTGCTCTTCATTCTTATATACTGTCCGTTAAACCACTCAAGTTTTTTATAATCAAAAACCCCCGGTGCTTTATGTATGTTCTCCAAATTAAAGCATTTTTCAAGTTCTTCTTTTGTAAAAAACTCAGTTTCACCGTCAAGTGACCATCCAACAAGCGTCACATAGTTTAATAAGGCTTCCGGAAGATACCCCTGCCTTCTGAAATCACGTACAGATGTTGAACCATGCCTTTTACTAAGTTTTTGTCCATCTTTTCCCATAACCATTGGAAGATGGCAGTAAACTGGCGGCTCCCATCCAAATGCCTCATAAAGAATTATGTGAAGCGGTCCGGTGGGAATCCACTCCTGAGCTCTCATAACGTGTGTAATTCCCATCAAATGATCATCAATGACATTTGCCAGATGGTAGGTTGGAAATCCATCAGACTTTAAAAGGATAGGATCAGGGGAAATATCCTTGTTTTTTCTTGTAATATCCCCCATAAGAACATCATGGAAAGTAGTCTTTCCTTCGGTAGGGACACGTAACCTGATTACAGGTTTGATGCCCTGCGCTTCAAGTTCCTTCCTTTCTTCTTCACTAAGATTGGCACAATGCCTGTCATATCCCTGATATGGGCTTTTGTTTTTTATCTGCTCCTCTCTGACCTTCTCAAGGCGCTCAGGAGTACAGTAGCAGTAATAGGCTTTGCCTTCCTTGACAAGTTGCTCTGCATATTTTTTATATAAGTCAAAACGTTCAGACTGGATGTACGGACCAACGGGTCCACCAACAACCGGTCCCTCATCCCACTTGATACCAAGCCAGTCAAGAGTCTCATATAAGTCGTTCAGCGATTCATCTGAGTATCTTTCCCTATCTGTATCCTCAACACGGAGAATAAACTTGCCACCATGGCTTTTGGCGAAAAAATAATTAAAAAGGGCTGTTCTTACACCCCCGATATGCTGAAGTCCCGTCGGCGATGGGGCATAGCGTACTCTAACACTCATTTCTGTCTCCTGAAACTTGATTCAAGTTTAATTTTTTTTACATTAAAGTACAATAAAGGCCTAGTCCTTTAGAAACTGCACAACTCTCTCGACTGCTCTTTCTTCTTCTGCTTTATCCTTATCGTAAAAAAGATAGTGCGAAGCATTTTTGAGAATAAGGGTTTCCAATGGGCATTTCATTTCACTTTTGATTAAATTGATGGGTGCAGTTCCAAGAATCCTGTCATTTTCACTTCCGATTGCCAGAGTTTGACACTGTACATCTTTTAAGGCCTTTCCCCCGTCCAGCATAATTTTGAAAAGGGATGAAAGCTCCTTCGGGAAAAGCTTCGACCAGTATTCACTTCCGAGGTATAAATCATCTGCCGGGGCATTTTCATAGTACATTACATAATCTGGGTCGCTCTGCCACTTAGTTGGAATGGTCTTTCTGAAAAATGAAATGAATTTAAGAAGCCCTGGACGTGCAGGGAGTTTTTTTGCTTCTGAGGCAACTGCAGGACAAGCAAGAACAAGCTTTTTTACTTCTTTCACCCTTGAAGAAACAATAGCTGATATTCCCCCTCCCATCGAGTGTCCCAAGACATATAAGTTACTGTACTCACCGGAGAGGGAGATTGCAGCTTTTTCTGCTACTCCAACCCAGTCTTTTTCACTTGTATTAAGAAAATCCTTTCCTGACGTACCATGCCCTGGAAGACGTGGAACATAAACATCCAACCCTGCTTTATACAAATCTGTTGCCGGACGTGTCATCTCTCCGGGGTACCCTGTATAACCATGAATAAGCAGAACACAGCTTTCAACTTTGTCCTCGTGCACAATTGAAAAGCTTCTTCCTGCCTTACAAGGTTCTTTTTCATCTTTATAAAAACCTTCATACCATTCAGAAGGTACTGAATACTTTATTTCCATTACCAGGCTGCCTCCTTAAGCAGGTTCAGCAAATCTATACGGCTTCTTGTCGCCGTTTTTGAAAACAGATTTGCAACGTGATTGTTTACAGTATTCACACTAATTGATAATGCTGATGCTATTTCCTTATTTGTAAGACCCTGCTTAATTAGTTTAACCACCTCAAGTTCCCTGTTTGTAATACCGTATTTTCTGGCATTCTCAAGCTCTGTATCCTTTTTTACTTTCTCATCACTAACGTTGACTGCAAGGAAAAGAAATACAAGAAATGCAATAAAAAATGCAAGGCCGAGTATTGAAAGGGAAAGGGTCCCCATACTGGGAAAAACCATAGCCAGTACCAAAAGTGGTATAGTTGAAAATGCTATTATTATAAGCGTAAGGCAAAGAACCTTGACTCTTCTTCCTTCAATCTTCCTGTAATTGACAAGGATGATAAGAACGATATAAAAAACGACCAGAGTAGCAAATAGATAACGGAGAACATAAAGCAGTCTGTTGCCATATATGTGCCCTAGGATGCTACTGACCAGATACCCTGTGCCAAGGGCATAGTCCAGAAACCTCAAAGGAAACGAAAGAGGAACAGCAATCAGCCATGAAGAAAACAGAACCGAGAACACACACAAAAACGAACTGTCCACAAGGAAGAAAACCTGCCATATAAGGCGCATAACACGACGCACCGTCCCTTCCCAGAAGAAAGCTGATACCAAATCCAGATTGAAAAGTATGCTCAGGCCCAAAAGAGAAGAAAGAAAAACAATAAACCACCTTGTCCAGCCAAGGTGGCGTTTCTTCTCTAAAACTATCGCAAGTGCCAAATCCATGGAAACAATGGAAATGGCACCCAAGCTGATTATAGCAGCTGCTCTGTTCATTTAACGCGATGCAGGTACTCTGGACATATCTGCTTTACCGCAGACTGTTTTGACGCTGTCCAGGAACTGAGGCAAACTCGTGGCAGGGAAATCTGTCTTTATTTCAACCATGTCGTTGTATGAACGGGCATTGGCATCAGCTACTGCAAGCTTCGGATAGATTTTCAAATTCAGCGTCAGTCCATCTGTCAGGAAATATTTCTCACTTCCATCAAAACCCGGATACTTCTTTGAAAGCTTATCCATAATCTCATTTCTGGAAAGCATAATCTCAGGTTTAAGATCAAATAGGAGAAAGTATAGGTAAAATGTCGGATTGAAATACAGTAGGTTCACCTTTTTCCTTTCAGCATATTCCATTTCCTTTTCCATATCTTCGGGTTTTACATCTACTTCATCAAAACCAAAACAAACCCAGCAAACAGAATACTTTCCCCTGTTTTTCTGTCGCGATGCAGAGTCAATCAAGGCCCTGAGTGTATTCTTGCTACCTTCTTTAAGTTTGATTGTCATATTTGAATATCTGCAATCTTTTCTGAACTGGGAGAAATATGCGCTCTCGGCTTCACTTTGACAAACTAGGAGCATAGTCTCTTTTGCTTCAATTCTATTTCTTCTTCTGTCTATCATAATTCCCTCCTATTTCTCCTCATCATCAAAGAAGAACTCACTCTCGATAGGGAGCGCACCATACATACCCTGAAGATACCTTTCGTAAATCGGCAGCCGGCCCTTTCCTCCCTTGAAATCAGCGAGGCTGTAATACTCTGTTGAACTGTCCTCTCCCTTCTGTGCAAACCATACAGCATCCTTTCTGCATAAGTTATCCTGCAAGAGTGATGGGTTACAATCAACAACAACCAGCTGGCTTTCCTTGCTGTTTGCATCAAAGATTTCAATTATATGCTTAACAACATATGGGTGCAAAAGCTGCCCGAAATCATCAATTACAAGTGTCTTAGGTTCTGTAAACGCTTCAAAGAAGGATACTGCTATAACCATGAGCCTTCTCAAAGAAAGGGATTCCTTCATAAAAACCTGGCTATATGCCTCACTCTTTCCCTGATTGATAAATGAGTGGGATACACCGATTGCCTCTTCTCCTTTTTCATTCTTTATAATCCTGACTCTGGAGATGTCAGTAACATCAATTGACCATAGGAAATTTACAATCTGCTTTGCCCATGATGGATGAGCCTTAAGGGCGTCAATCATTATAACCTCAGCTTGTTTACCGAAGCCAAGAGGAAGAAGATTTAATGACTTATCAAGCCATGAATACAGCATTGATGTGGTCGGACTGCCTTTCAATGTTGCACCCTGCAAGAAACTCTTAGTAGGACTGAGCTTTGCTGCCTGCCTCTTTTTCTCACCCCTGTAAAGCTTTCCGAACCTGTACCTGTACTCCTCTCCATCCCAGACACGATCGAACATCAGTTTTTTTGAACCGTTGATATAAAAGTACAGAGACTCTGAATAGAACTGCTTCTGGGTGACTCCCATCTCATACTCGGCAACGATACATGGCTTCTCCTCATCCCCGGGAACACCCCTGTCAAGAAGAACATCAATTTTTATTACACTCGGTCTGTCCTTTCCGTCCCCATAGGCAAATGCTGCTTTCTGAAGTGCACCCTTGAGTGGGTTCTCAACTTCTTCCGGGCTGAAGACAATAGCCTTAAGTGTTTCAAGAGCTCTGACAAAAGAACTCTTTCCAGCACCATTTGAACCGATAATTGCTGTAGTCTTTAATGCACTGAACTTCTCTGTAGCCCTGATTGTCTTGCTTGAATCAAGAAAGTTGTCCTTTAAAGCGACCATACTTATTGTCTGACTCTTCTTGACGGACTTGAAGTTCGAAATTGTCATACTAAGAAGCATCTATTCTCCTCCTACTTATGAGAATCACATTAAGTAAATTCTATTATCTAAAGCTCAATTAGTCTATACAAAAAATCAATAATAAGGCCTTTAAATACCCAAAATTGTTAAATGAGTTAATAAAGAGTGCAAAAATAGGCTATTGTTACATAATTTATCATTTTTATAAAAAAATATCCCGAAAGTAACGCATTATTCTCACTTTCGGGACTTTTATTCCTTTAATACCATCATCAGACAAGGGTTCTCAGTTCTTCTGCCGTTTCTACGCTTGAAACCTTCAGCGGAAGACCTTTCATATCTTCCTGGTCAAGAACAATCAACAGTGGAAAATCAGGCTCTTCAGAGTGTTCTGAAACCCACTCAAGAATATGGCCATTAGAATCAAACCTTTTCAATGCAGTAAAAAAGTTTGCAAGTACAATTGCCTTGAAAGCCCCGGTACTGACCCACCTTTTAAGCTGCTCAAAGCCTTTTCTTATTTCACTTTCACTGTATGTTTTTCTGTTAACTATCCCTGTCTGCTTACCAGGGTTTCCAAAATCAATTTCTGCCTTTACTGATCGAAATGTTTCTGTATCAACAACTCCGGTGTAACAAATAATTTTATTCATAAATCAGTTTCCTATTACATAATCATAAATTGTCTTTTCAGGAACAGGACCTGAGGAAGACGTTGTTCCGCTATTTTCACTCCCGTCTAGCTGGCTCTGAGCCTCACGCGTCTGTTTCAGATAGGATGAGAGTCTTGAGTACAAAGCATAAACTTTTGAGTTCCCACTCTGATCGTATACTCTCTTAGCCCAAGTCAAAGCTTCATCATAGCGATTGAGTGCGGCATACAAAACTGCCGCATTGTATCCAGAGACAACATTACCTGTTTTCTCAAAGTTTTCCTTGAATCCTTCAAGAGAATAAAGGAGGTTACCCTTCTCTGCCATCTTGTAGTATTCCTCTATATCCTTGTTCTTAGGTTTGTTATCCATCAAGTCCAGCGAAGTTGTAATTCTTGCCGGAATGAAATCACTTAGTATTTCACTCTGAATCTGGCGGATCATGCTCCTGAATAAGTCCTCGGCAGTGGTGGAGAAATACGGATTCAGTGGGTTGAAATCACTGTTAAATGAGGAAGATTTATTGTATGACTTTGTTGCAATTATCGAATTGGTTTTAGTACTTATGACAGTTACCGTAAGTGTCATGGAACAATTGATATTCTTATAATAGTCGTAACTTACGGTCGTTGTAGAAGAACTTGGTTTATTATTTGCTGATGAGGAGGATGGTTTCTGGTTATTCTGGACTATTTTCTTCTCTGAATATATGTATTCATTAACATTCATTGAAGTAATCTTAGGGATAATAACTGCATCAACTCCGAGCTTTCTGAACTGATCACTGGTCGTGTTTCCCTTGTAGCTGGGATAGTTAAGAATTGCATCAGTTTGCTTTGTCCCCATAATTGAATCAAAGAAATTTGTTGAACTTAATGAAGAAACTATCTGGTTGGTAGCATAATTTGCAGTCTTCTCAGGTAAATTGCTTGAATATGATGATTTAATGTAATACGGGAAAGAGAACGAAAAATTTACTGGAACATATGTTGGATAAGATAGGCGACCACTATACGGGACAGTAGATGCAATTGCTATATTCTTGTACGGTCCCATATTTACACTAGCTGGACTCATATAGCTGACACGTACACTAGTTCTGCAGGAAGAAAACCCTACTGCTACTAGTATTAAAAGGATGAGAGAAACATATTTCCTGCTTTTCTTCATAATAAGCAAAAGCTCCTTGTTTATTGTTATTAATGTTTACCCTGTGCTGACACTTTGAATTCTGTTTCTACATATAGAGCAAAACTGAAATGTATCAGAACATTTTTGATTATAGCTAAAAATACTTCTTATGACGATAATTAATATTTATGTGTGACGACCATCCAGAATTAGATGATGACCAGATTAAGCTAGATATAGTTTCTTTAAAAGCTGAAGATATGGCTTCACTGCTCAGTGAAACTGAAAGTGACGGTATCTACGAAGATGAAGAAGACGAAGCATTTGATCTGGATTTCTGAAAATTGAAAAAACATGTTGACTCTTATTGCGTTACTGTTTATAGTAACTAATATGTTACTGCTAGTAGTAACAATGGAGACGAAAAACATGAAAAAAAGAATTACCGTATTATTAGTATTGTTGGCACTATGCCTGTCATTATTTGCAAAGGGAACAAAAGAAGAAAAAAGCAAAAGTGTTAAAATCGGAGTATCACAGCTTCTGGCACACCCTGCCCTTGATGCAATTACAGAAGGAATTATTGATTATCTTGATTCAACTGGCCTTGATTACACAATTGATGTACAGATTGCAAATGGGGAGGTTTCAACATGTGCACAAATCGCCCAGTTATTCAAATCAAATGATATGGATCTGGTTATAGGTGTTGCAACCCCCTCAGCGCAGGCTCTTGCAAATACCTTCTCAGATGGAAAGACTCCTGTTATTTACGCAACTGTCACAGACCCGGAAGCTGCCGGACTTGAAGGACTTGACTACGTTTGCGGCACCACAGACCAGCCTCCTCTTGAGTCTCACTTTGATACAATCAGAACGCTTCTTGGTTCCAATTTCAAAACACTCGGAATGCTTTACACATCAATTGAAGCAAACGGAATTGCTTTAATGGAAAACATGAAAGCAATTGCAGAGAAAAACGGAATTGAGTTCGTTCCACAGGCAGTAAACAACTCTGCTGAAGTCAAAAGTGCAACCCAGACAATTATCGACAGGGTTGATGCAATCTATGAAGGAACAGACAATACGGTAATATCTGCAATCAACGGAGTGGCAGAGGTAGGACTTGGAAAAGGGGTTCCAGTTATTACCGCTGATACTACATCTTCTTTTGATACCGACGTACTACTTTCTGGTGGTTTCAACTACTATAACGCTGGTGTACAGACAGGTAAGATGGCTTACAAGGTCCTTAAAGGAACCTCTCCAAAAGACCTTGGCATGGAATTTGTAACTGATGAAGAAATATATATCAACCTTGACAGTGCAGAAAAACTCGGTATTACAATACCTGAAGAGATGATAAATAAAGCAACTTATTTGATAAAAAACGGAACTGATATTAAAAGTAAATAAATCCAACTCCTTAGTTTTGCCTGGTTTCCAGGCATTTTTTTATTTTAACAGACCTATAAATGCATAATATTTGAATAAATTTACACTTTATTGCATATTGAGGAAAATCGTATCTCTTTGTTAAACTTAGACACGTATAATCGGAGGTTTCAAAGTGAAAAAATTCTCACTTCTTTTAGCAGTTTTGCTTATCGTTTCAGTATCTCTTTTTGCTGGTGGTACAAAAGATAAAACAGTAAACGGGGAAAAAGTTTATAAAATCGGTATCTCAAAGTTTCTTGCTCACGCAGCACTTGATGCATCCGAGCAGGGCTTTATGGACTATTTGAACTCAACAGACTTGAATGTCCAGTTTGATCGCCAGAACGCCCAAGGCGATATTTCAACTACAGCTACAATCGCTCAGAAATTCAAGGATGATGGTGTTGACCTGGCTTTCGGTATCGCTACTCCTACTGCTCAGGCTCTTGCCAATGCACTTCCTAATACACCAGTTGTTTTCGCAGCTGTAACAGATCCTGTCGAAGCCGGTCTTGTTACATCATGGGATGGAAGTCCGGATATCCTTGTTTGCGGAACATCAGACTCATCCCCTGTTGAAGCCCAGATTAAACTTTTGGCTGACATAACTGGAGCAAAAGTTATCGGTAATGTTTATAACTCATCTGAGGCAAATGCTACAGTCCAGCAGCAACTTATGAAGGATGCATGTGATAAACTCGGTCTTGGCTTCGTCTCCGCAGCTATTACAAACAGCTCCGAAGTAAGACAGGCAACACAGTCAATCATTGATAGAGTCGATGCAGTTTATATTGCAACAGACAATGCTGTTATCTCTGCTCTCGCCTCTGTTGACGATGTATGTAACAAAGCTGGAAAAGCACTCCTTTCAGGTGATCCATCTCCAGTTCAGGGTCTTGAGTGCATGATTGCCTGGGGCTTTGACTACTATGCCATCGGAGAATCAGCTGGAAAACAGGCAGAAGCAATTTTGAAGGGAGCTAATGCCGGTGAACAGAAGTCACTTGTTCTTTCTGATCCATCTGACTTTGAGCTCTGGTTTAACCTGGATACAGCAAAAAAGCTTGGCTACACTATCAGTGATGATTTGATTAATAGTGCTTCAGTCATAATTCAGGACGGTAAAACTATAAGAAAGTAATAATTCGTAGTATCATAGAGGTGGCCACCTGGTGGTGGCCTCTTTTTTTTAGGGGTTTCAATATGATAGAAGGGATCTTTGTAGAAGGGCTGATTTTCTCCATCATGGTATTGGGTATACTTATCAGCTACCGTATTCTGGACATGGCTGATATGACATGTGACGGAGCTGTTGCCACAGGGGCTGCAGTCTGTACGATGTGCATTATCAACGGACTGGGAATCACTGTCGGGATGATTCTGGCTTTTTTGGTTTGCGTTCTTTGCGGACTCGTAACTGCAGCTATACATAACCGCCTACATATCCCCGTTCTGCTTGCCGGTATCTTGACTATGACCATGCTCTATTCGGTCAATTTGAGAATACTCGGCAATAAAGCCAATGTTCCGCTTGTAAGGGCAGTAACCCTTTATCGCCTCTATCCCAAATGGTTTCCCTTTGTGTCCTCTTCATGGGCGGCACTCTTCGGTTCCATGATTTCAGTTGCCCTTGTACTCGCTATAATGACTTTTTTCTTCCGTTCTGATTTGGGAGTTGCACTCGGTGCAATGGGTGGAAATGAACAGATGGTCATATCACAGGGAATGAATCCTGCAACTTTAAAGTATATCGGACTTGGTCTGGGAAACGGATTGATTGGAATATCTGGTGCACTACTTGCACAGTATCAGGGTTTTGCTGATGCAAACCTAGGACAAGGTATGATTGTCCAGGGTCTCGCAGCTATAATGCTTGGTGAATTCCTCTTCAATACCAATAAGGTCGGTCTTATATGTTTCAGAGCAATACTCGGTGGAATAATCTATAAAGCCCTGATGTTCCTTGGGAGAAAATATGGCTACCTGATTGGGATTACCCCCAATGATTTCAAACTTCTGACAGGTATCCTTGTTATCGTTTCACTTTTCATTGCAAAAACAAGAGCAATGTATAGCGATAACAGCGCAAGAAAGAAGGCTCTTCTGAGAACCATGAGGAGAAAGGAAGCAGAGCTTGAGATTGTTGCAAGTAACGAGGAAGTTCCGCTTGAGAAGGTTGAAGATGAAATTGTAAATAAGGGGGAGAAAAATGAGTAAGTCCCTTACAAGAAAACAGATAGCAGAACAAATCGAGAAACTTAAGGCAAAGGCCCAAACTTATGAAGATAAAGCTGATAATCTGATTACGGAAAGCGGTAGGTTAGAGTCTGATCCGAAAACCAAGGAAAAGGCATCGACATTGAAATCCTCATCAAGTGATTACATAAAAAAAGCAAATGATATCAAGGATAAAGTAAGAAAACTCGAACAAGAGTATAGCATTGGTCAAAGCGGTGCACTTCTTGAAATAAAAGGAGTAACTAAGGTATTTGCACCTGGAACCGTAAATGAGAAAGTTGCACTGGAAGATATAAACCTTACTGTAAATCACGGTGATGTTATTTGCGTAATTGGTTCAAATGGATCAGGAAAGTCAACACTTTTCAATATGATTGCAGGCACTTTCCCTGTAACAAGCGGTACTATCCAACTGGCAGGACGAAACATAACACGTCTTCCCGAATACAAAAGAGCATACGAAATCGGAAGAGTTTTCCAGGACCCGACAAAGGGAACCAGTGCCAATATGAGTATTGAAGACAACATGATGCTTGCATCAAAAAAGGGAATGCGAGGCGTAAAATTCTCTCTTAATTCAAAAATCAGGTCTGAGTACAAGGCCCTGCTTGCTCCTATTCATCTTCAGGACAGGCTCAAGGATAATGTCGGGCTTCTCTCAGGAGGACAGCGACAAGCCTTAACGCTATTGATGACTACCCTTTCTAAGCCTGAACTGATGCTTCTTGATGAGCATACAGCTGCTCTGGACCCGGGGAATGCAGAGATTGTAATGAACCTTACAAAAGAATACATCGAAAAAGACAATATGACTGCTATGATGGTTACACATAATATGCAGTTTGCAATTGATTACGGAAACAGACTTATTATGATGGATAAAGGTCATATTATCCTGGATATATCAGGGAATGAAAAAAAGAATCTGACGGTCCAGGGTCTTGTAAAGCGCTTCAAGGAAATCAGCAAAACTGAGTTTACAAGCGACGAAGGGCTCCTAACAACTTAATAAAAAAGGCCACATCAACGATGTGGCTCTTTTTATTTACCTTATTCTTATTCTATAAATCAAAACTATAGGTTGCACCAATTGAACCTTCCATTGCAAAACCTACCCCAACTGTTTCCTTAAATGAAATAAGAAGTCCTGGAGCCAGTCTCAAATACAAAGAGATTGGGACATTGTCAAATGTATAAGAGAGTTTTGCAGGAACGAGTACACCAAGAGTTGCCCAAAGCTTATCACCGAACATGACAGCCAGATCCAATGTACCTCCCAGAGTGAAAGGCATTTCACCCTTAAAGTTGCATTCATCTGCTACATCCACTATTTCGTAAGCAACTCCACCTTCTACATGGAGACCTTTTCCATTGATGAAACCAAAAGCAAAAACACCTTCGATATCGAATTTTCCCATACCGTAATTAACGATAAAACCACTATCTGTACCGATATTCAAGCCCAGTGAAAGTGTATCTTTTTTTGATGCACCTCTGTAACTTCTGTAGCTGGTTGCGGCAAATGCAGTTCCAACGCATAAGAGAGCCACCAAAAGAACAACTAAAGTTTTTTTCATATCGTCTCCTTCTTCTGAAAAGTCTTTTTCAAAACTGTTAATTACATTTTTATTGATTTTCGTATTGTCGTCAACTTAATTGGACAACTAGCAATAAATGTTCATATAGCTATGCGTTATTTTGGTTTTCATTTAACCTCTGAAAACTTTGCGGACAGTTGATACTAGTTTTTGATTTATAAAAATAAATACAATGAGTATATGGATAGTTTGTTTTGCCAGTCAGATGAAGATTTAATGAATATCCTTGGTCTTGAAAAACCTTTTCAGGCAAGAATAGTTTCCAAAAGTCTCATAAAAGGGGTTACATCTTTTTCTGAAATATCTTCACTGCCTAAGGCAATCCGTGAAAGGCTCTCTTCTGAATTTTCTCAGACGTTTTCATCGAGAGTCATTACTTCATCTGAAAGTCCGAATGCAATAAAGCTTCTTTTAAAGCTTAATGATGATGCTGTTGTTGAATGCGTTAGGCTCAGTGACGATAAAAACAGATATACAGCATGTCTTTCAAGTCAGGTTGGATGTAAGATGGGCTGTGCATTCTGCAAAACAGGAACAATGGGATTTATAAGGAATCTAACAGCAGGGGAAATCTTTGAACAGTATATACATCTGGAAAGACTCGGAGAGAAAATACAGAACATTGTCTTCATGGGAATGGGAGAGCCTCTGAATAACTTCCAGGAAGTTATCAAAGCTATCTCTTTTTTTCATAAGGAAGATGGGCTTAATATTTCGTACAGGAAAATAACCATATCTACTTGTGGTATTGCCCCTGGCATCAAACGCCTTGCAGAACTGAATATCCCTGTGAAACTAGCAGTTTCTCTGGTAAGTGCAAATGATAAAGTCAGAAGTGAAATAATGCCAGTTAACAGGGCCTATCCACTGAAAGAACTGAAAAAGGCCCTTATGTTCTATTATAAAACAGAGGACAGACGTATTACTTTGGAATACTGCCTTCTAAAAGGGATAAACACATCAAGAGAAAGTGCTGCAGAGCTTGCATCTTTTTCCAGATCAATGCATCCACTTGTCAATCTGATTCCATGGAACCGCATTGATGGACTCCCATTTGAAACGCCGGGAAAAAAAGAAATAGATGCTTTTTGCCGTGAATTGGAGAAACTTGGTGTCAATTACACAATAAGGTTAAGTAAAGGCCGCGATAATTCTGCTGCATGCGGAATGCTCGCGACCTCTGTAAAAAAGGAAAAGTAACGATACTCTATTTCTCTAATACTGCCTTGATTCTTCTCACTCCTGCAGAAGATGACTGTTCCTTGAGAATCCTGAAGTGCCCCATATCTCCTGTGTGAGTCACATGAGGGCCCCCACAGACTTCCTTGGATACATCACCGATTGTATAAACAGTTACTTTCTCCCCATATTTTGAATCAAAGAATGCAATCGCTCCGGCGTTTCTTGCTTCTTCAAGTGTCATAGTCTCAACAGTAACAGGAAGATCTCGTTTTATTGCATCATTAACTAAATCCTCAACCGTCTTCAATTCTTCCTTGCTCATTGGCTGAGGATGGGTAAAGTCAAATCTCAGTCTCTCTGCGGTAATATTAGATCCCTTCTGTCCAACGTGATTTCCCAGAGTCTTTCTGAGAGCCGCATGCAGAAGATGTGTTGCTGTATGAAGCGCAGTTGTCAGCTCGGAATGATCAGCCAGTCCACCCTTGAACTGTTGCTCAGCCCCTGCTCTACTTAGAGCCTGATGCTTCTCAAAAGCTTCCTTGAAGCCATCTTCGTCGACAGTAAAGCCATGTTCCTTTGCAAGTTCTGTCGTCAGTTCAATAGGAAAGCCATATGTATCATAAAGCTTGAATGCAATTCTGCCCCCGAGCACTCTGCTCTTTCCTTTTAAAAGGTTCGGAAGCATTTTCTCAAATTCTCTCTCACCCTTTGTCAGGGTCTGGGAAAACTTTTCTTCTTCCTTTTTAAGCTCATCATGAATAAAACCAACATGCTCGATAAGTTCAGGATACGGCTTACCGTAAAGCTCAATAACAATATCTGCAACTGGAGAAAGGAATGCTCCTTCTACACCAAGTTTCTTCCCATGACGGACTGCCCTTCTTATCAGTCTTCTAAGAATATAACCCTGACCTACGTTCGAAGGAGCAATCCCCTTCTGGTCACCTAAAATGAATACGCTGGTCCTTATATGGTCTGAAATAATTCGGATAGAAATATCATCTTCTTCATTTACCCCATATTTCTTCCCAGAGAGTTCCTCAATCTTTTTTATTATAGGTTGGAAAACTTCAGTTTCATAAACTGACTTTTTTCCCTGAAGTACAGCGACAGTTCTTTCAATTCCCATACCTGTGTCTATGCATTTACGAGCCATCTCCACGTAAGAGCCATCTTTCTCTTTCTTGTATTGCATAAAAACATCGTTCCAGATTTCAAAATACTTGCCGCAAGAACACCCCGGTTTGCACTCAGGTCCGCATGCAGGACGTCCTGTATCGAAGAACATTTCGCTGTCCGGCCCGCAAGGTCCCGTTTCCCCTGCCGGTCCCCACCAGTTATCCTTTCTGGGCATATAATAAATCTGGTCTTCCCTGAGCCCGAGCTCCCTCCATCTGTCATGAGCTTCAGTATCTCGAGGTACTGTATCATCTCCTTCAAAAACCGTTACACTCAGTCTATCAAGCGGGATACCAAGAACTTCGGTAAGAAACTCAAATGAATAACCAATCATCTCTTTTTTGAAGTATGCACCCAGCGACCAGTTACCAAGCATTTCAAAGAATGTAAGGTGATGTGGATCTCCGACAGAATCAATATCTCCAGTTCGTATGCACTTCTGGTAATCCACAAGCTTTTTCCCCTGTGGATGTTCCTGACCCAGTATATACGGTACAAGAGGATGCATTCCTGCTGTTGTAAAAAGTACTGTAGGATCATTTTCAGGAATCAGTGATGCTCCGGAAATCTGTTTGTGTCCTTTTGATACAAAGAAATCTATATATAATTTTCTTAATTCATTGGCAGTAATTTCTCTCATTACTAAGTCTTTCCCCTATATAAAGTAGAGAGAATTCTACCACGTTAAGCCCATTTATAAAATAGATTGAACTTTTACTATGTGAATAAATCAAGCTGTCCTGTCTCCTTTATAGGACTTTTTCTGACTCGTTGAACTCTCTTTCCTGGAACCAGCTTTTTAAGGTCAGAGACCTTTTTATACTCAGTAGCACCTTCTTTAAGACGGACAGATGGAAACCGGTAATTAGGATTCTTTGCAAAAGCACTCTCAAGCATCACTGCTTTACCGTTTTTCAAACCTCCATCAAAAATGGGCCATGTAGGACCACCGTCACGTTCTTCAAAAAGAAGAATGGCCTTCGATTTTTCAGAAAGGAGCATATTCCGAAAGACAACATTCACCCGTTCTGTTTTTCTTTCCGGGCCAAACTGTGTTACAAGCGTTCCCTTCTCATAGAGTTTTTTCTGTAGTTCAGCTAAGGCTTCATTGGGGCATTTACTCAGAAATGAATACAGAACTCCAACAGCCTTTCCTCCTTCTGAAATAGCTCTTGATAAGGCAAAAGCGGGAAGACCCGGTTCAAGAGGCGCAATTACAGTAATTCCCATTTTCACTGCTTCCTTTACTGCATCAGCTGCTCTCTCCCTGCTGTAAAGGGACGGGATACTCTGCCCTAAAACAGTTATGGTATTATCCTCAAATACATTCTTTTCTCCGTGATAGTATAAAAATGGAGCTTCTTTATTACTCTCTTCCATCACATCATAATCAATTCTAACTTCATCAAAAGCGTTCCTTACACTTCTCCAGACATCATTGATGTCATTTTCTGAAAAGCCATACAAAGACGATAGCTCTGAGGTGAAAGAAGGGAGAATAGAGCCCTCCTGAATAGGTAGGTTTTTATAAGCATAGTAGGCTTTAACTTTGTCAAATCTGAAAAGCATCAGTAGTGACTCGTAAATAGCTGCCCGGCTTTTAGCTTCTGTCATAGGAAACTCTTTTTGCCTCCAGAAGTATATAAATAAAATCAGTAAGAGGTGTTGGAACACCGTTTTTCTTTCCGAGCTTGGATACAGAGCCTGCAAAATATTTATTCTCGGTATTCCTTTTTGCAATCACATCCTGTAACATTGAAGTCTGCCCACGATCCCGGTGTTCATCCACTGTCGCAATCATTCTTTCAATGTCATTCTGGGTAAGTTTAACACCTTCAGAATCGGCAACTGACTGAACTTCCTTTGCAATCATCCTCACTGCCCTGATGAAATCCGGATTATCATGAATCTGCGAATAATCGGAGAAAAGAATGGCTGAGAGTGTGTTATAGCAAGTATTCAGCATAAATTTCCACCATTTTTCATGCAGGATGTTTTCAGGAATTCTGTAGCGTTGTCCACTTTCTAAAAACAGCTTTTCTATTTTTTTAAGGCGTTCTGTTTCATGGTTATCCTTTTCGTTAAAAACAATCACGCCTCCATCGGAGAAACAGTTTGTCTCAAGTCCTGAATGATTTGAAGAAAGACTTGTGATAAAGCCATAAAGGACTTTATCTGAACCGAATCTTTCTTCTAACACTCCTTCTGCCTCTATTCCGTTAAGAAGTGGTAGGAGTACAGTATCTTCCTTTACGAAAGGATAAATCTCATCAAGGATCTCACTCAGACTGAAGTTTTTGACAGCGATAATTATTAAATCGGCTTTTTTGGCATCTTCTCCTGGGGAAATCAGGCGTACATCCAATCTGCTGCCATTGTACTTCAGTCCTTCTGAATATCTGGTTTTTCTTTCTTCATCAACTATGAGTGCAAATTCAGAGTGATTATATAGTTTATATGCAACAGAGAGTCCCACCGCCCCTGCTCCGACAAGATAAACGACCATAATCAAATTTTAGAATTATTGATTTCCATTCTCAAGCAAAAAGACTTTGCACTTGTTTTCTCTTTAAAAGGAATGGAAAATCTATTTATGGACGAGATAGCCATGAGGGCAGAAACTCTACGACTGCTGAAAAACCACCCTCCTGAGGGAGACTCAAGTTTTGCCTTCCCTGTCAGAAATCTTGCAACAGGACTTGAAGGATTTGTTTTCAAGGCGGGGGATACTTTTCTTATAATGATAGTTGAAGATGGAGAGGGAGAATTTATAAGAATTAAGGACATAAAAAACCGGATTCCTGTTTTCAGCGGATCGCTTGAAGCTCTTATAAAAGAAAAGTGGGTACTTCTATGAGCAATAATCCACTCTTTATGGATCTTTACCGAGAAGTCGAACAGAAGGCAAATATAGCATACGGCTATTATGATGATGGAAAGGCAATTTCAAACCTGATAAAGGAAAAGGCTTTTGCTGATTTACGTGTTCCCCTCAAAGCCTGCCGGGAAATAAGAAATATACTTTCCCATTATCCGGGTGAGCTTATGGAAATATCTCCTTCTCTTATTGAAACACTTCAGATTTGTGTCAGCCGTCTTGATTCTGGAAAGACAATCGGGGATGTAATGACACCATTTAAAAGCCTTATTACTGCCTCTCTGGATGATCTTGTTCTTCCCAAACTAAGAGATTTGAAGATCCGGTCCCTTTCAAATCTGCCTATCCTAATGGGAAAAAACCCAATCGGAATATATTCCGGTCTATGTTTTTCAAGTCTTCTGGCAGATAAGGAGAGTATTGATTTAAAGTCTCTGCGCTTCAAAGACTTCGGCAATTATGTACTTATCAACAAACAGAATCCGACAAAAGCTGCACTGATTTCATCTAGTGTAAGAGTTTGGGATGCAAGAAAACTATTGAAGGAAAGAGCTCTTACTAAGCCAGTTAATGTCCTACTGGTCACATCAGGTGGTACATACAAAGAGCCTCTTCTTGGCGTTGTAACAGCATCTGACCTTGCAAATATTTAATTTAACAAATGTCGTTATTCTTATTATTTTCTGTATGTAGGAAGGCCTACATTATGAATATAAGGAGAAAACAAATGAAAGAAACAGACGAGGAAAAGATTGCAAGATATAAGGCAAAGGAACAAGATGAACTTGATCAGGTTGCAGCTATGGCAAATGAAGATGAAACTGTGAGCAATGCATATGGCGGCTCCCTTGATGTTGATGAGCAGTTCAAAGATCGCTTTGAGGATGCACTTGATAAAAAAATCGAAAAAAAGACGGATTGCAAAATCGACAAAGCTCTCAATAGATAGCATTAAGCCCTTCGGGGCTGTTTTTTTTCGCAAAAAAAGCCCTGCAACCCTGCAGGACTAGAAGGAGAACGAAAAATAGTTCAAACAGAACCGTAATTATTAAGGAAACAGTGAATAATCAATTCACTTAATATATTTTTATCTATTTTGTCATACTTGTTTGGAAAAGCAAGAAATATTTAAAAAAAGTTTTTACTTAAAACGAAAAGAGCTATAACGTCCGTTATAGCCCGAAGAATAAAAATAAATGAGTTAGACTTGTGCCCACCAAGGAGGTGCGCATTTATATATACGTAATATAACGTGATTAGCAAACTTTTTCCATATCTTTTTTGTTAATTATTCGGAAATTTATAAATATTTTTTAACGGAAAAATTTCTTATTTACGTATCTCTAAATATTGTCAAGATTTGTTGAAATTGAAGATTGATTTCTCTCGAAATTTTCAGCTACATGAATTTTTAGGCTCGGTTTTTCACTGACTTATGTCTGCTCTGTTATTGAATTCATAGATTACTGATAAAAACGTAACTACAGAAATAGCTCTTTCCTATTCAGCTCTTTACGCTGATCTTCCCATCCCTGCAGGTAATTGTTGCATTAAGCATTGTCCTGAAAAAGCTGTTCTGTTTTGCTTTAAACTCCTCAGTTGTCCCAGGATATATTATCTCCTTTATTGGAGCCTTGTAGAATGTATATGGTCCTACAGTGAGAAGAGATGCACTAATTGAGATAGTCGAAAGACTATAGCAATCCATGAATGCCTTATCCCCTAAATATCTGGTGTTAGTCAGACTTACAGAAACCAACGAAGAACAATGTGCGAACGCTTCTTCCTCAATTTTGGTAACAGAAGACGGAATATTTATTTCCTTCAAAGATGTACAGTTTTTGAAACAGGCTTTACTAACTGTCTTCAAGCTGACAGGAAGGTTTATACTCATCAAGGCTTTATCCCCTGAAAAAGCTCCCTCACCCAAACTTGACAGCGTAGTTGGTAGTTTAACTGATACCAAGTTCTTGCAATTGGCAAAAGCCTCCTTTCCGATTATTTTGACTGTTTCTGCAATCTCCACACTTTCTAAGTCTGCAAGGCCCTTAAATACACCATCCCCAATTTCAGTAACTGTTATTCCATTAATAACGGACGGAATTACGACATCAATAAAGGCAGTTCCTTCAGGACCGATAGCGAGGATTTTTCCGCTTTCATCTATGCTCACAGTGTCTGAAAAAGAAGGATTAAAAGGATCAATTGGAAGCTTTCCTTCTTTGATGTCCCTAGTTGAAAGCGAATAGGAATCCGTTGCCAAAAGCGGAAAAACTGCTAAAAAGAAAATTCCAAGAAAAATATAAACCCGTTTCAAAGTGTTCTCCTCAATCATAAACAAAAGATAACTAAACAGGTTACAAAATTGATAAAACTTTATAAAAATTTACCGTTTTGGACGGGGAGGATCAAAATCATCTTCAGGAATGCCGTTTTTAAGAAGGTTGTACCATTTGTCCTTCTCCTCTGGCTCTGCCTGATACCTTGACCTTCTTCTTTCCACGTCCCTTTCTTCAGAATACTCTCTTCTTTTTGCATTTTCAGGTGGAAGATTTCGGTAAGGCTCTTCATAACCAGGCCTCTGATAATATTCATAATCACGTCTCTCATAACGATAAGGCACCTCGTCGCTGTACCTTCGTTCATCTTCAGCGTAAGAGCGTGGATCATTTCTTCTAGAATGATAATCTCGGTATCTTGGTTCTCTCTCATATGGAAGAGAATCATCCTCGTCAAAACGCCTCTCACTCCTTCGAGGAGAATCACTCATATAATCATTTCTGTACGGGAGGGAATCTTCCCTGTAATATGAATCAGTGCGACCAGGCTCAGACGGGGACGTATACTCCCTTTCTTTCCTGACGTCGGAATATCTCCCTTCTTGAGCCCTTCTTTCTGAACCTTTGCCCTCAGTTCTTTCAGGCGTCTCATCGCTTGCAGACTCTGTTCTTTCTTCAAAATCATATGGATTGTCCACAGTGTCTTTTCTGGAACGCAAGTTTTTATAACAACTTTTCATACCAAGAGAGGAAAATACAAACGCAAAGGATATGTAATACCACACCAGATAATTGCCTGCAACTTCCCTTAGAAGGTAAAGTACAATCTCCCTAACACCATACACATCAAGATTTATATCTGATACTAGCGCAATAAATTCATAATTTGTCACAAATGCCGATAAAACCAGAAAAGATAGTGGAATATTTATATACCATGGGCAGGCTTCACTTCTTCTTGTGACAAACAGAATCATTATTGATATAAACAACATTAAAAGTATGGGGAGATAAAAAAGTAGGGAAAGTCCTTCTGGGTGCAAGAAGAACCTTAGTGCCATAACCAGAGATACAAGCAGAACCACATTGATTATAAATATAAGACCCCAGAGGTTAAGTCTCCTTCTCTTTGAATAGAATGAATATGATAGAAGTCCCATCATAGCAGGAGAAAGGGCTGTTGCAATAGGACAGTCAAGAAACAATGTTTTTGCTCCTAGTTTGTTCAGACACCAAAGTGCGAGAACAAAGAATACATACAAAGCTGATGAGAAAATGAAGGCAAGCTGCCCTCTGCCGTTTCTTACAATAAAAGCAGTGATAATAAGGGGGAATGCTATCAGCAAATAATATGATAGGTTATATACCAGAACCAGACTTCCTTCAGATTTCTCTGTATACGATATGATAAAAAATGTCGCAAGAGGAATCAGAGGCAACACAAGTGCCAAAATCACCAGTGGCCAGACAGGTATTTCAGGTTCATAATCATCGTATTCTTCGCTAATTCTCTTCATTTTAGTGGTGGAATAGTCTTGAGCCAGTCAAAGCCAAAACTATACCTAACTCCTTACATTTACTTATAACATCTTCATCCCTTAGTGAACCACCCGGTTCAGCTATATAATCCACCCCACTTCTGAAAGCCCTGGTTATATTATCTGAAAACGGAAAAAAAGCGTCCGAGGAGAGACTTCGGCCTCTCTGCTTTTCAATATAATCCTTTTTCTCTTTCCGCGTAAAAGGCTCAACCGGTTGGGAAAAATACTTTTCCCAAGAACCAATTACATCTTCCTCTCCGTCATCACTCAGATATTGTTCTATTATATTGTCTTTATCATTTCTGCTAAGTTTTTCCCTGAAAGGCAGACTAAGCACTCTTTCTGACTGCCTGAGTGTCCATTTATCAGCTTTATCACCGGCAAGACGGGTGCAGTGAAGTCTTGACTGCTGCCCTGCGCCGATTCCTATTGTCTGGCCGTTATATGCATAAATTACTGAGTTTGACTGGGTATATTTCAAGGCAATTGTAGCAACAGTAAGGTCAATTATTGCCCCCTTTGGAAATGAATGTCCTGTCACGATATTCGAAAATGTATCAGCATTAATGAAAAGATTGTTTTCAGGCTCAGTAAACTCAATTCCCCTTACTCTTCTGAACTCTTCATTATTTATACTGACACTGTCATTTATCTCAAGTATTGTATATGCACCGTTTTTCTTACTCTTAAGTATGTCAAGTGCTTCATCGTCATAGCAAGGAGCTATTACTCCATCTGAAACTTCCCTTTTTATTATTTTTGCAGTTTGACTGTCACACTTTGAGGAAAGTGCAATAAAATCTCCAAATGAAGACATTCGGTCAGCTCCACGTGCCCTTATATAGGCACATGCAAGAGGAGATAATTCTTCCTTTCTTCCGATAAAAAAGGCTCTTTTTTCATTTTCTGAAAGTGGAAGCCCGATAGCAGCTCCTGCCGGAGAAACATGCTTGAAGGAAGTTGCAGCAGGAATGCCTAATGCATTTTCCAATTCACAGACAAGGCTGTAACCATTTAATGCATCTAAAAGATTAATGTACCCCGGCTTCCCGTTTAAAACCCTGAGATATCCGTCAGGAATCTCCACATAAGATGGCTTCTGATTCGGATTAAGCCCGTATTTCAATTCCAGTTTCATTGCTCTCTACCATTTATTATTTTTTCTTCTTTTCCAATTTTACAATAGAGAGCAACAGTTATATTGCTTCCAATTGATGCCCAGATTCGCTCTATATCTCCGTCAAATTCAACTAAAACCGGGTTATTGTCGAACTGTTCAACTTCATCAGAAATGCCTTTGTATGTAGAAATCAAACGCCCATAATTCCCGCTCTCACCGTATTTCCATAAAATCCTTTCAGTATTTTCATTTTGGCCGCGGACAATGCCAATACTATATGAGCCATCACTATCAAGGCAAGCAAATATTCTTGGTGTAAAGTAAGTATCATCTTCGGGAAAAATCACAGAAATTGCTTCTTCAAGCGTGTTCCCTTTATCAAGTTTCTCCTTGATAAATGTGACATGATCCCCGTTTCCTATCAGTTCACTTCCATCTGACAGTTTTTCGGTTGCCTTATAAAGCAGCAGGTGGTCATCACTGTCAGAAAGACTTTTCGTAAATAGTCCCTCTTCATTTTTTACAAGAATACGGTCCCTGCTCTTTTCACTTCTTGCTGTAATTATGTAAAGAACATACGGTTTTCCATCTGTTGTTTTACCAAGGCTGAGAATACGGCCGGGATATATTCTGCCTTTTAAATATTCACTAATATCCATACCGTTTCCAATTATAGGGAAAACACCGTATTTTGAGGAGAAAAGATGATATTTTTTATCTCTTTTGTTAGGAGAACACACTTTTTTTGGTTATTCTATGTATGTGAAGAAGCTGCTGTTGATATTCCTGATATTGCTCACTTTTTTTTCATGTGATACAGGAAACTTGTACCAAGATATCGGTTTGGGAGGTAAGCCGGAGCTTAGGCTGACCTATTTTTCAACTTTGAAAATAGCTGATGACGGAAAAGTAAACCTCTTCTCACTTTTTGATGCAGATTCAAACCTCTCATATGATGTTGAGTTTAAAAGAGCCCTGTCTTCAGAAGATGCTTCCTATTTGCTGAAAATCCAGGATGTTAGCCAGATGGCTAAAACGGTGGAAATCCTTACTGCACCATGTTTTTCAGATTCAGAACTTAAATCTTTCCTGTCTTCAAATGTTACCAATCTCATTCTCCTTGATAGTATTGCAAACGCTGAGGCTGCCCTAAAAGATACGGAAGCAAATATTAAACTGCTGATTTCCAAGATCAACAGCCTGAAGCTTTCCAAGGATAATGAGGGAAGTCTTTCAGACGAGACAATTGATGAAATCAATTCTTATATTGATAAAACCTATGACGCGTTGACTTCGTTCTTTGATGATTTCTATTCATCGCTGGATGAGTTCCTTGGTGTACAGACTTCAGCTTGGCAATGGGCAGATTATCTTAGGATTCAACTGACTATGGATTTGATAGGTGGAGTTCTTCAGGGAGTCAATCAATCTTATAAGACCATTGCAGATGCCATGAAAATACCTGAAGACCAAAACTTTGACTTCACAACAGAAGAAGGCATCAGCGAATTCATGGATTTTGTTAAAAACAATATCAGTGTGGCAGGAAAGGGAGTAATAGTCAGTTTTGTTTCATCCCTTATTGATCCACTTTCAACCTACATTTCAGTAACTGAAAGGCTTAAAAACACTTATGATTTAGGCCTCGTGACAGTTGACGATGTAGTTGAATTATTTGTCGGAGAGAATAAGTGATATGAAAAGACTGTTTTTATCCGTACTTATTCTGTTAGTTTCTATTTCCCTTTTTTCATCCCCCACAGTTTACAATGGAATAACCGATAAACCCTACCGGGCAGATACATTCCGTTTTAAAGCCATGGGCAAAGCAGGTCTTGCAATTCCAAAGAGACAAGAGCCATTCTTCATCAATGCTGCAGGACTGGCTGATGATAGAACATTCTACCTTGATATACCAAACATCTCACTCTCCATTTATCACGTAAAAACTCTTCTTACTGCTCCATATGGCAAAATTATGGATGGAGATGTAGAAGCTATATTAGCCACAGTAAATGATTTCAAAGGTGCTACCCCATTTGTAAGGGCAGATGAAGGAATCTCATTCTCATTCAGATCCTTCGGTGCTTCGGTAGATATAAGGGAGACTCTATATACATACGGCGATTCAATAGGAACAGGTTTTATACCGGCTCTTAATTCTGCCCTGTCATTTGGATGGGGACATAGATGGACAGCAGGCAATAACGTAGACCTTGATTTTGGTATCATGGGACATTTATCCGGTGTATGGTATTCAACGGATATAAGCATTGAATCTGCCCTTTCTTTGATTTTAGGATCCAATGATGCAATATCCCTTGTATCTGGCTCGTGGTCCGCAACAATGGACTTAGGTTTTATTGCGACGTTTGATAACGGTTTCTCACTTGGCGCAACAGTCAACAATATCGGGGGATGTATATTCCTCCTTGATACAACAGAAAACAAAACAGAATCGATATTTACACCGGTTTATGCAAATATCGGTGTCGGCTGGAGTAAAACAATAAAGAAATGGTTTTCATTGGGGCTGGCTGCAGACCTGGTCAATATTGAGGAACTCTTCTCACCGGACTTCAGATTCTCATACCTCCCGTACTATATAAATCTGGGAGCCGAATTGAATTTCTCAACATGGTTCGCTATCTACTTGGGGCTGGATGGTGGGTATCCATCCTGTGGGCTGAAACTCCAGCTTCTGAATCTGAGGCTTACAGCCCTTTACAGGATAGAAGAATTCGGCTCTGAAGTAGGTCTTAACCCTGTTGATAGCCTGGAAGTAGGTCTTACTCTGGCATTTTAAAAATCTGTATAATACGTGAAGTGAAGATAAACCTGAATATAATAATTCAATTTTGTCCTTTTATGAGTATAATCTAGTAAGGAATTGCCCCGGCTGAATAAAGAAAACTATGGAAAAGAGAAAAAGGCAGAGCACAGAAAAGAGTAACTTACTTCTTGCAATTTCCCTTTTGCTTGCTATTGTTCTTTTTTCCGGATGTGTTCATTCTGAGCGTGTAGTCCAGTATAACTCCTATCAGGATGACCTTATTACACTTTATAACCAACTTGCAATAAACCATATAAACTTCTTCAATTCTGTTGAGTCCAAAGACGGGAGAATTCTTCTGGAAGATTTGATTCATCACGTCAAAGATGGAAAAAGTCTCTTTATGGCATCACTGCAAATTGCAGCTCTGGCTCATGACAGCCATACAAATGTATATCTGACAGAAAGGATACGGAATACACTTTCAGTTTTACCATTCAATGCCAGCTACATAGACGGAAAGTATTATGTTACAACATCCGGCCCGGAGCTCAAGGATTATCTTGGATGTGAAATAGTTGAGATTGCGTCATATCCGATTGAAAGAATAATTGATCGTTTCCGCCCATATCTACCATCAGACAATGATTTATATACACATCTTATTTTCCCGCAGTATTTGAATATAGGAGATATATACCGCAACGCAGGAATTGCAAGGACGAACTCGCTATTAATAAAATTCCGGAATTCTGACTCGGAAACATTCGTTGTCAACGTTCAGTTCAAAAATGCAAGACGGTACCTGGAAGGGGCAATTTATAATTACAAATTTGATTATCCTGAAACATTCATCACCAACAGACCCTACAATATAAGAAGTCTTGATAATGGAACTTTGTTTATTCAGTGCAATGCTTGCCGGGATGATATGGAGTATCCTATTGTCCTACTCGTTGAAGACCTGAAAAGAATACTCCCGGAGTACAATAAGGTTATACTTGATTTCCGTTTTAATTCAGGGGGTAACAGCTCTGTTTTTGAGCCAGTTATTGATGCAGTAAGTGAAAACATAAAAGATGACACAAAAGTTATTGCCCTAATCGGACATGCAACATTCTCCTCTGCAATTCTAAATGTCAAATACCTAAAGGAAAAAATTTCTGACTCACTGTTTATTGGCATGCCGACAGGTGGTCTTGATACACACTACGGGGAACTAGGAATGGGTACACTCCCAAACTCAAATATGACTTATACCTACTCGACTAAGCTTTTTGGTTCATCTGATACATCTGGGGAAAACATCGAACCTGACATATATATACCAATTACATTCGAAGACCTGAACAGAGGCTATGATGCTGCTCTGGATGTTGCAATCAGATTGTAAACCAATACAGTGTAATCGGTTTACCAATTTTACTATTCCTGAAATAATTATAGTATGGCATTTTTAACAGTTGATAATCTTTCCCTCCGACTCGAAGGAAAACTTTTACTCTCCTCTGTTTCATTCTCAGTTGAAAAAGGAACAATATCACTTATTGCAGGAAAAAACGGAAGTGGCAAATCCCTCCTTCTAAAAACAATAAAGGGGCTTGAAAAGGAAACAGAGGGTAACATTATTCTTGAGGGAAAAAAGCTCAAGAGAAAGGAACGTCTTTCAGATTTCGGCCTTGTTTTCCAAGATACTGATTTACAGATCGTCGGACAGACCGTTGAAAAGGATATACGTTTCGGGGCTGAAAACATCGGTATTGATGAAAACCTCATAAAAACGAAAACCGATGAGCTTATGAGAAAATTCAACCTTGATTATGCAAGGAATCTCAATCCTTCAATCCTATCAGGAGGAGAGAAAAGAAAGCTTTCAATTGCAGGGGTTTTAATTATGGGAATAAAGGTCCTGCTCCTTGATGAGCCATTCGCAAATCTTGACTATCCTTCAGTTATAACTGTCATTAATACTTTGAACGAACTAAAAAAGGATGGATTCACCATTCTAATTGTTTCCCATGAGGCAGAGAAATTCCTTTATTACACTGACCGCGTTCTCATAATAGATGAAGGGCATCTTGTTTCCGATAATGCTTCTTCAAATAGTATACAGGAGCTTATAAAAAACAATATTTATATTCCAAGAAATGCTTCTTTTGAGGATCTGAGATGGAACTGAGTCTAATCAACGGAAAGTGTAATAATGGTAAAGCAATAAAGATTAATCCAATAGTTAACCTTATGGGCTTAATACTCTTATCATTATTATCAACGTCCTTTGCCATTCTCGGGAATGTTCTTATTCTTATCCTGGTTATAGTCTTGCTTGCATTTTCAAAAATCAACTTGCTCTCCCTTCTATGGAAAACAAAACTCCTTCTGTTTTTTGTACCGATAATAGGAGTGACATCATTTCTATCATCGGGTAAAGCTATAGCCTCAGCAGAAGAAGCCATCCGTTTTCTGACGATAATTAGCCTTTCCCTTTCTTTTATAGCAATCACTGATTCAATTCATTTAAGTTATTCCCTTTCAGTTCTTCTTAAACCGATACTTGGGAAATATGCCATAAGACTATCTAGTGCGGTGATGCTGACTCTATCTCTCGTTCCTCTGGTTTTTTCTACAAGTTCCAGAAAGCTCAATGCGTTCAAAGCCCGTTCCTCTCATCTGTCCAGGCACCCTTTCAAAATGCTTAGTCTCTACTTGACCACAACTCTTCTCTCCCTTTTCGAAAAGGCTACTTCATTTGAAGATGCTCTTCTTGCCCGGGCATTTGATGAGAAAGCTCCAAGATTATTTTATAAACTGAAAAGTTCGGATATCCTTATTATGGCATGCATGATTATACTGTTTCTTCTTCTAAAGCTTATTGGAGAAAAAAAGTTCTTTCCTCTCTGAGAGAGTACAAGAATAAGAAAGAAGATAGTGTACTTCTCATTTCAAAGCTCAAAACGGAAATAGCATCATTAGAATATGATTACATCCTCTCTTATTATCCGCTGCTTTCAACAGAACCAGACACTCGCCCCTTGCTTGAGATGGAAAATACCCTGCTACCATTTATAGAAAACGGCAAAATGGGATTCGCTCTGCCCAAAGGTCTTCATCAAAGCGAACTTGGCTTTATTGAACCAGAACACACAGGAATTGAATTTAATAATGCTCTTATAATCATCCCTGTCGTAGCCATAGACAAAGATGGTTACCGACTTGGTCGTGGCGGTGGTTTTTATGATAGGTATGTAGCTGAAAACAAATCAAAACTTTCAACGGTTGCCCTTGTGTTTCCCCCTTCACTGGTAAACTCATTTGGTAGGGAAAGCCATGATTTAAAAATTAGCAGAATTATAACAGTCTGAGACTTATATTTTTATTATATTTTGTTTAAGGGAAAATAATTATGGATAAAACTCTTAAGTCTCAGCTTCATATTTTAAGACCTGATTATAATAAAATAAATGAAGAATCATTCGGAGCATATCTTGTAAATGAATGGATGGAACCACTTGGACTTACTGCGCCAGAAGTAGCTGAAAGGATAGGGATAAACTGTAATACTTTCTTTGCCATTTTAAATGGTTCAAAACGACTTAATAATGAAATTGCATGGAAACTTTCCTATTTTTTCGGTATGGGTAAATCATTCTTCCTCAAAGTCCAGGATGAAATAGAGTCCAGTAAAAACCCTGCTCTTATTAAAAAACTGACAGAAGACATTACACCTTTTGATTATTCGCTAAATATCAAATAAAGCAAAAGACAAGAAAAAAGCGGAGCTCCCGCTTTTTTCAGTTTTCAAGATATCAAAGTGTCTCTAGATACTTGTTTATAGCTCCTGCTGCTTTCCTGCCCTGTCCCATAGCAAGAATAACAGTTGCTGCCCCAAGAACAATATCGCCTCCAGCATATACCCCTTTGACACTGGTTTCACAGGTTTCCGGATCAACAATAAAGTTTCCCCTTGAGTTTGTTTCAATAGCCTCAGTTGTCTTCTTTATAAGAGGGTTTGATGCATTTCCGATTGCAACTACTACTGTATCATACTCTTCAATATAGTCAGACCCCTCAATCTCAACGGGACGTCTCCTTCCGGAGGCATCCGGTTCTCCGAGCTCACACTTCCTGATTACGACTCCTTTTACATAATCGTTTTCATCTCCAAGTATCTCAACAGGCTGACTTAAGAGGCGGAAGTTGACCCCTTCTTCCATTGCATGATGGACTTCCTCTTTTCTTGCAGGAAGCTCATCCAAAGTTCTCCTGTATATAATATCGACTTTATCTGCGCCAAGACGGAGGGCTGTACGGGATGCATCCATTGCAACGTTTCCACCTCCGAAGACTGCGACCTTCTTACCATGGAAATACGGTGTATGGGCATTTTCAGTGTCATAAGCTTTCATCAAATTTGATCTTGTAAGATACTCATTTGCAGAGAATACAGAAAGCAGATTCTCCCCAGGAATACCCAGGAATTTAGGCAGTCCCGCTCCTGTACCAATAAAAACAGCATCAAAGCCATCCTCATTCATGAGTTCATCAATTGTCCTGGTTCTTCCGATTAAAACATTGTCCTCAAGATGAATTCCAAGCTCTCCGAGTTTTTTTATCTCCGCATCGACAATTTTCTTTGGCAGTCGGAATTCAGGAATTCCGTAAGATAAAACCCCACCCATTTTATGTAGAGCTTCAAAAATGACAACTTCATGTCCTGCCTTCCTAACATCTGCCGCACAGGCAATTCCTGCTGGCCCAGAGCCTATTATGGCAACCTTTTTTCCAGTAGGTTCAGGAATTTCAGGTAAGGGGACATTTTTTCCTTCACGGTCAGCAACATACCGTTCCAGGCGACCTATTGACACTGACTTATCAACACTCTTATGCATCTTTCCGACAGTACAGTACTTCTGACACTGATTCTCCTGAGGACACACACGCCCGCAGACAGCCGGAAGCAGGGATGATTCATTAATTACTTTCAAAGAACCTTTAAAATCCCTATCCTGGATTTTCTTGATGAAAGACGGTATGTCAATATGAACAGGACATCCTTCAACGCAAGGTTTGTTTTTGCAGCTAAGGCATCTGTTTGATTCCAGAACTGCTTCATCTTCTGTGTACCCGAGAGCGACTTCATTCATGTTATGAATTCTTACTTCTGGAGATTGGGACGGCATTTGCTGAGGAGGAATCTGGGCTCTGTCCTTAGCTGATAGGACTTTACCCTCCAGTGATGAAAGTATCTCTTTTGCTCTCTTTTCTTCTTCCATTGGATCCATTATTTTGCCTCCCCGGAAAGTATAGCTCTGCATTTATGGTCTTTTTCCATCTCTTCCTTTCTATATGTCTTCTGCCTTTTCATCATGTTATTCCAATCAACAAGGTACCCATCAAATTCAGGTCCATCCACGCAGACAAACTTTGTCTCTCCACCGATTGAAACACGGCAACCGCCACACATACCAGTACCATCAATCATTATTGTATTTAGTGATACAAGACACGGTGTATTCGTCTTCTGACATGTTTTTACGCAGAACATCATCATTGGAGCAGGCCCTATTGCAACAACTTGGTCAACACCTTTATCGCAAAGCTCACCAAGAGGTTCAGTTACCAGAGCTTTTCTTCCGTAAGAACCGTCATCAGTGACAATAATCAAATCAGGGTCTATTTCCCTCATCTGATTCTCATCAATTATCAGGTCCTTATTCCTGGCCCCTATTATAACACGGACATCATTTCCTGCTTCCTTCATTGCTTTGGCAATAGGATAAAGAGGAGCAACGCCGATTCCACCTCCAACGCAGACAACTTTCCCATACTTTGCAATGTGGGTAGGGCTACCAAGTGGCCCCAAAACATTGCCGATGCACTCCCCTTCTTCCAATGTTGATAAAAGCAGTGTCCCTTCTCCAACAGTTTGGAATATTATCGTTATTGTTCCTTTATTCTCATCAGCATCAGCTATTGTCAGCGGGATTCTCTCGTGATAGTCTCCACCGAGCTGAACTATAACGAACTGTCCTGCTTTTCTTTCCCTGCTGATAAGGGGAGCTTCGATTTCCATTTTATATACCTGATCAGAAAGACGTTCCTTCTTAATAATTTTGTACATACATTCTCCTATCTAGGATTATAAGAAAAAGGGAAAGTGTTTAAAAGAAGAAGGGCCCGATTTCGGGCCCAAGGGGAATTATATTTGGAAAAATCTATATAAACTGCTTTATTTTATTTCGATCTCAACTTTTCCCTTCAGATATTCCTCTTTCTTACTAATGACAACTTTCAGAATTCCGTTTTTTCTCTCAGCTGTAATTGCAGATTCGTCAGCATCCTCCGGAAGAGTGAATGCTCTCTCAAAAGAAGGAAGTTTAATTTCCTTTAATGTATAGTTCCTGTCATCTTCTTTCTCTGCTCTTTCTGCCTTGAGTGTCAAAACATGTTTCTCAACTGAAAGCTTGACCTCATCTTCCTCGTAGCCGGCAATATTTGCCTCTATTACATAACCATTTTCTTCTTCAAAAATATTCATAGGCGGGAATCCGGGGTTAGTATCAAGAAGGCTTCCAAAAAAGTCATTAAATGCATTTGATGTGTTATTAAAATAATATTTCATGTTTTATTATCTCCTTACGGAAAAACATATGCTTTTTCTGTGCCAACTTGATTAATTACTTATATTATATAGAGTTAATTATGATTGATAATTAAGTAGAATAAATAAAAAATGGGCCAGGCTGACCCATTTGAATTATCACTGAAATTAAGCGTGTCGTTTTGATACAGCAGAACAATTGGTTTTCTTTAACTCTGTCATTATGCTACACAACTGCGTGAGAAAGAATGTAGCACACAAATCCTGACAGAAATCCAGATGCTGTAGCAAGAAGAGTGTCTGCAATAAGACGCTTTCTTACATAAGAGAGATTAAGCTGGATTGTACCCTGTGATGTGATTACAGGAGTTGCAGCTTTGGAAAAAGAAAGCCCAATGTCTGTCCCAAGCACACAAAAAGCTCCTACAAGAGACATCAGTGTTGCCAGCCAGAAAGTTCTTCCACCAAGAAGGAAAACCAATAGAACAAGTATAACTTCTTCTATAATCAGAACATCAAATGTTCTTGATACTTTCTCTCCCCTGTTTTTCTCACTCTTTCTTCCAAAGGGCAAAAGGAATGAAGGAATACTCTCCTTGTTCCTAAGCCTGCTTGAAACAAAGAAAAAATACAATAATGCTGATATACAGCCAACTGCCACAATTCTTAAAGCGTTCATTAACATATTTATTATTCTACTCGATTAGAGACAAATTAGAAGTAATGTTATTCCTTTATCTGTGAAGACTTTATACATTTTCCGCTTTTTTATATGACGTTAAGACTCCATCATTTTTTCAAAAAAGCTTCAGCCTCAAAAAGATAGCTCTGGTCACTGAGCCAGAGAATTTTTCCATCATTTACAATCCCCACAACATAATAAGGCATCAAGGAATCAGTTGATCCCATGATAAAAACATCCTCCTCAGGAGAGACTATAACCTTTGATACCAGCTGTGGTATTTTCTGCCCAAGTGAGAGTGCTTTCTCTCTGGATATATACGAGAATTTCATGTTCTAAGTATATAGACTTTTATCATTTTGGGCATCAAGACTTCTGTCTATTTAAAAAATCTGAAGTTTTATATAATAGTGACATGAACGTCGTCATATTCGGGGCAGGAAGAAGAGGTTTACGCCTTGCCAAACACCTTATTCAGGAAAAGAAAGCTGTAACAATTTTAGACACAAACCAGGCAAGATGTACTTCTGCTATGAGTAAAGTCGACTGTATGGCAATCTGTGGTTCTGCAACAGATATTGATAAACTAATCGAAGCCGGCTGTGGCCAGGCGGATGCAGTGATTGCCCTTACTGACAATGACGAAACAAACCTTGTCTCTTGTGGTATTGTTGCTTCCCAATGGCCGAAAGTTGTTACAATAGCAGCAATCCGTTCAATAACATATGTAGACAAGCAAAAAGATACGGAGAGAAAAATTCTTGGAATTTCCCATATAGTAAACCCTGATGAGCAGGCAGCTGAAAGAATTTGCGGAATTATTGAGTCAAGGATGTTCTCGGACGTTATCTATTTTACAGATGCACACTTCATTCTTTTTACAAGAACCATTCCAATCGGATCCAGATTCGACGGAAAGTCCCTTATGGAGCTCAAACATGAGGTTCCAGGTGAATATCTTATTACAGGTATCAGAAGGGATGGTGTATCATTTACCCCGCAGGGAAACACAATTCTAAGAGCCAATGATGAGATTGCCATTGTAGCTGATGATGATGAATCAGCTGAAATATTCAAGGTTTTTGGTGGTGCTGTAACGACAAGACTGAGAAGGATTATTCTTGTGGGAGGCACCAGTATCAGCCGGTATATTTTAAGAAACCTCCCGAAGCGTATTCTCAAGAACATAACAATTATCGACAAAGATGAGGATGTATGTGAGGAACTTGTTACTGAGTTTCCCCAGGTTTTGGTCCTGCACGGAACAATCACCGATGAGCAGCTATGGGATGAGGAGAATCTGAAAAAGTCAGATTTACTTATTTCCGTTACTGAGAATGATGAACTTAATATTATTACTGCATCTTACGCAAAGCGCCTCGGCGTTAAAAGGACTATGGCTCTTATAAAGACCAATACAAACTATATGAGCTTTGCACGCCATATGGATATTGATGCCCCGATAAGTACAACAGAAGCTACAGTAGACACCCTTATGAAGTATCTGAGGGGAAACGGAATTGAAGCACTGCACTCAATTTTCAATGGAGAGCTAGAAATATATGAATATGTGCTTTCTAGTAAATTCAGGGAATTGGGAAAGCAACTGAAGGATGTAAAGCTGAAAAACTGTATTATCGCCGGTGTAAAGCGCAGTAAAGACGATAACTTCATTCCAAATGGTTTTTATACCTTTACAGAGGGAGATACTATTCTGGTAACCGCAGCTCACGAAGATTATGCTAACGTAATGGAGCTTTTCGGGAATGAATTATAGCTCCGTTTTCAGACTTTTGGCTTTTATTACACTCTTTGTTGCAGCTTTGATGTCTGTTCCCATGTCTATAGCAATAGCACAGGAGGAATATGTTTCATTCTGGGCATTTCTGATTACAATTTCAGCAATGATGCTGGTAGCGCTCTCAATTGTTATTGCGACTCAGGAAAGACATAAGAGAATTTATATCTCAGCCAAAGACAGTTATTTATTTGTTACACTCACTTGGATAACAATTTCATTTTTCGGATGCCTTCCTTTCATTTTTTCCGGAACTATTCCCTCCTTTTCCTCTGCTTTTTTCGAAATAATGAGTGGCTTCTCTACAACAGGAGCAACGCTTCTTGATGATATTGAAGCAGCTCCTAAATCCATTCTTTTCTGGAGAAATATGACTAACTGGCTTGGGGGAATGGGAATCGTCGTTCTGTTTATTGCAGTTCTTCCAGCTTTTGGTGTAAAAGGAACTGCTCTTGTCGGTGCAGAATCGGTAGGTCCGACAAAAGATAAGCTTACACCTCAGATTCAGTATACAGCCCTAGCTCTATGGCTTATTTATATAGGACTGTCAATTCTCGAAACAATTTTATTACTGTTTGGCGGTCTTTCTGTATTTGATGCAGTTACTATAACATTTGGTACAATGGGAGCAGCAGGCTACGCTCCAAAAAATGCATCAATCGGTGCCTATCCCTCTGCGTTTGTCCAGTGGGTTGTAATTGTTTTCATGTTTCTTGCAGGAGTAAACTTTGCCTTATATTTCAAAGCTATTCAGGGAAAAATCAAAAAAGTATTCAGAGACGGAGAACTAAGGATATACACATGCATAGTTCTGACTGCATCTTTATTAATAGCCTTTGACCTGATTTTTTCATCAAAAATAAAAGCTTCAGTTGCAGTCAGGGATGCTTTTTTCCAGGTTATTTCCTTTATCACAACAACAGGTTTTACAACTACAAATTATTCTTTATGGCCAGTTTTTAGTCAGGCTGTTTTGTTTGCCCTGTGTTTTATCGGTGGTTGCGCAGGATCTGCAGGAGGTGGCATAAAAGTAATCAGGGTAGCGGTTGTAGCAAAACTTGGTGGTCGCTCCATAAAAAAGAGATTGCATCCCACATCAGTTTCAAATATCACTATTGGTGATGATTCTTTTGATCAGGATACCCTTCTGTCTATTTCTGGCTTCGTTGGTCTATACCTGATAACAATGATTCTGGGTACTATTCTTATTTCCCTGACAAACAATCCTTTTGATGTTTGCTACTCCTCTGTCATCTTGACTTTAGGAAATATCGGAGTCGGTTTTGGTGGAATTGGTACTAATTTTACTTTCTCAATCTATCCGGACTGGGCACTTTGGGTTTTCTCTTTTCTTATGCTTGTCGGAAGGCTTGAACTTTTTACGGTTTACGCATTGTTCACCCGCTCCTTCTGGCGCAAATAGAAAAGAATGCAGGATTACCTGCATTCTTTTACAAACCAAGCTCTTTCAGACGCTTTTCATCCCCTAGGAATACACCTTGTCTCAGAAGCTCTTTCTGAACTTTTTTTATATCAACATTTTTAGTACTGCTTCCCGAAAGGGCAGCTACTGCAGCCGCTACTCCTGCTCCCTGAGCCGGGCGCATGCTGTTTGTACCACACCTCATTGTAGTCTGAGGAATACTTGAAAGGGTTTTTCCGCTTCCGGAGAGTATGTTGTCTACACCTTTTGGCAATAAAACGCCATAAGGAATATCAATGGTATGAGGATAGAAAAAATCACCGTTTGATGCAGTTTCCCCTCCTGTAGATTGCTTGCTGACATTGCCTTTATCATCCTCATCAAATGGATGGTCTTTTATACCATCATCAGACCATGGCTTACAGCTTCTGACTGCTATTACATTTTCACAGTAAACCGGCTTAAGGCTTGTGACATCCTCAATTTCAAGTGTCTGCTCACCTTCTATTGCCCTGCTTACTCTTATTCCCATATCCTGGGAAATTTGAGAAACATGTGCATTTTTAAAACCAGGCATACGTTTTTTCATATAATCAGCTATATAGTACACAGCTTTCTGCGATTTAAGTTCTGCCTGAGAGATAGTATCTGCCTCAAGATTCTTAAGCCTGCAGAGCATTGAATTTACAGATACATCTTTTAAATCACTTTTACCAATCAGGCACATCATATCCAAGCCGAATATCGGACCAAGGGATTTTGAATAAACTCCATTTTTTATATCTTCTTGTACGAATGGAATCTCCCTTCCTCCGCGGTGAGGAAAATAGAAATCTCCGTATTCTTCCAGATTCAGTCTGAAATCCTCATAATCTCTTATGCCATCATGATGTTTTGGAAACGCATCCGGATGATTTTTGAAGTATTCACTGAAGGCATCCATATCCACATTGCTCATCTTGAATGCCAGAGATGCAGTTCCTTCTGTGACTCTGAGAGGACATCCGGTTTGCGAAAGAATATCGGCCTCTCCGGTGCAGTCAATTGTTACCTTGGCCTTTATTGCTTTTCTGCCGGTCTTTGTCTCTATATAAACCCCGTCAACCCTGTTTCCACTCATAATTGGCTGGGCACCATATGTGTGAGTAAACACTTCCACCCCAGCTTCCTCAAGCATCTCAATGAGAACAATTTTCATTTTCTGCTCATCCACCACGAGTTTGGCAAGAGGTTTATTCCATGCTTCAATACATCCGTTATTCTTAACAAGGCGCTCTATTATCCTTTTAGGTACTCCACAGAGCAAATGCTCCGCCTCAGCACTAAAATGATTATTCAAGAGGTTGGGAATTATATTACTGGTCAATACACCCCCAAGACACCCATTTCTTTCAATCAAAAGTGTTTTTGCTCCTGCCTCTGATGATGCAATTGCAGCAGTTACACCTGCAATTCCACCTCCAACGACAAGAACATCCACATCCCTGTAAACAGGGACAGTTATTTCTTTGTTCTCCATATTCCACCAGGCCTAGCCTAATTCCTTAATTGATTTTTTCCTTTCTACTGTTCATATGCCTCAAATGATCTTCAAGGCCAGTAAGGTTATGTTTTATAGTCGCTTTTTCTACTCTGTCTTCATCACGGCTGAGCAATGCATCCAATATCTCTCTGTGCTGGGCAAGTGTTTCCTCGATCCTTTCCTCTGGCATAGGATATAAATCATAGTAACACTCGAAGCGGTGCCACTGGTTTTGGAAAGTTTTTAGAAATTCAGGAACCAACGGCATTCTGCTTATCTCTGCAATTGTATCGTGAAAGTGATGATTAAGTACCGAATACTCTTCCTTGTCCCCGCTTTCAGCACATTTCTCCATTTCCTCAACTATTCTTTCAAGCTCTCTAAGCTCGTCTTCCGTAGCCCTCTGGCAGGCCATTCTTGAAGCCAATACCTGAAGAGAGCGCGAAACTGCAAAATAATCCGAAGCACTAGAAAAGTCTATTGGAGCAACAACTGCACCACAATGAGGGATAATTTCAACAAGTCCCTCTGCCTGCAGCTGCAACAAAGCTTCGCGGGCAGGGACCCTGCTTGCATGGAAGGTTTCAGCAATCTGGTCAAGAAGCAGTCGCTCTCCTGGCATGAGGGTACAATCCTCGATTTGTCTTTTGAGTTCATTGTAAATCCATTCCTGCTTAGTCAGATATGGCGTCACTTCAACTTTCATAACTAAAACCTTCTCCAGTAAAGAATTTTAACAGAAATTATACCTTAACTATATACTTCTCTGATAAGCTTTTTGATAAAGTTCGAGGTATTTTTTCAGTCCCAGACGATCCAATTGCTTAAGGTAATTAGACCAGTCAGATTCAACTCCTCCCTCACTTATCCATTTAGCTACTGTCTGATACACATAGTTCAATAAATCTACCTGAATAGTGTTAAGCTCATCAATCTCATCTGTTGTGAATCTGAATGGATAGTTATAAGGATATGCAGTCAGGTATGGGCGATATACAGCGCAAGCTTTTTCCTTGTTAACGTTATTGATTCTCTCTGATATGTACTTATTGATAGTATCTTTGGAAACAATAACCGGTGATGATCCGATTGGGGCAGACCATGGCCAATCACTTGGATTAATGTTTGATGGACGCTGAGTTGTATTGGCAGTATACTTTCCTGGAACATTCGGGTCTGGAACCAAAGCTTCAGAATCAACCCATCCTTCAGGTTTGAACATTCCATAGAGCATCTGGATTGAAATCTCAGGAGAGTTGATGTAGTCAAGCCAACGTATTGCAATCTCAGGATTCTTACATTTACTTGTCAAAGCAAAAGCTCCATCAGATAATCCTGCTTTGGCTCTTAACCATCTCTGGTCTCCATTAGGTCCTTTAAGTGGAGGAAGAATCATATAATCATCCTGAATATCCTCCGGGGCCATTGAACTTTCCAGACGGTAATCAGTATAAAGTCCGACATTTCCCTGACGGATTTTATTTGTTAACAATGTCCTATCTTGTGAAAACACTTCAGGATCTATTAAACCTTCACTGTAAAGCTTATGGATATATGCAATGGCATCTTTGTATTCAGGTTTATCAGCAGTGAAAATCAAGGTCCCATCATCTTCTATCATTATGTGGGTAGGTGTCTCTGGAACTCCGAACGCCAAATAAATCCATTCAAACTCTCTCTTAACTTCCCTGTTTAAATCAGAACTCTCCTGATACAAAAAGCTGAATGGTATAGTTTTTCCATTTCCTGCCGGATCCTTTTCCTTGAATGCTTTTAAGACTTCATACAATTCATCAGTAGTAGTCGGAACAGCTAATCCAAGCTCATCAAGCCATTTTTTATTAATAATGGATACTGAAAGAGAATCAAAGCCCATATCCTGGAGGGCAGAAAGTGCATAGATATGCCCATCCGGGCTTGTTACCTGTGCTTTGTAAGTAGGATCACTGTCCAAGAATGCCTGTATATTTGGGGCATATTCCTTTATCAAGCCTTCTAGAGGGATCAAAACCCCATCAGCTCCCAGTAACTGTGCCTCATCAGCAGTTATACTTAACGGTCCCATGATTCCGTCTGGAAGTTCACCGCTTGCTATCATCAGATTCTTTTTTTCTTTCCACTGTGCCTGCGGAATCATATTCCATTCGATATGGACATTGGTATCATTTTCCAGGGCTTTCATCATATCAGTCTCATCATAGCGACCAACACGTGTTGAATTCATATTCATTCCTGTAAACTCAAGCCTAGAAGGAGTACTGGTAATCGGAAGTCCTTCTTTGTTGAAAGTGGAAGATTTGCTAGTTGTGGCTTCTTTCTTTCCCGCAGCAAACAGGGTTAAAGAAAGACACAGTAAGACAAAGAACAATGCAACATGTTTTTTCATTCTGTCTTCTCCTTTTAATATTTATTCCTTGACTGAGCCAAGTGTAATTCCTTTGATAAAATATCTTTGTAAGAATACGTAAATAACCATCATCGGCAGCGTTGCCATCAATATAATCCCGTATTTCATGCTCTCTGCAGCTTTCAGCATCTCTGAAAATGCTTCCTGATCTTCTGAAAGCATTTCAAACATTGCCCCTGTTACCTGATTGGAAGCAAGAAGATCTTTCAAAACAAGCTGAATCGGATAGTATTTTTCCTTATCCAGATAAATCATCGCCCTGAAATAGTCATTCCATTGATAAACTCCATAGAACAGAAAAAGCACAATTACGATTGGTACAGAAAGGGGCAAAAGAATTCTGAAAAAATACCCGAAATGAGTGCATCCATCAAGCTCTGCCGCCTCATAAAGTGAAGGTAGGTACGTGGATCTGAAATAGGAAGCTGCCATAATTAAATTCATTACCTGTATTCCTGAAACCAGGAGAAGGACAAAATATGTATTTCTGAGTTTAAGGGAATTAACCAAGAGATATGTTGGAACCATACCTCCCTGGAAGAACATGGCAATCAGAAAAAAAACAGTTAGCGGACGTCTAGCTTTAAAATCCCTTCTGGAAAGTGGGTAGGCTGCCAAAAGGGTAAAAACCGTTGATAGAAGTCCGCCAACCAAAGTATAAAAAACTGAGTTTCTGTATCCTATCCATAAAGGTGTGTAACTGAAAATTCTCCTATATCCAGAAAGGTCAAAACCTTTAGGAAAGAAAAACACTTCACCGGACATTACAGCAAATGGATCACTGAAAGAAGCAATAACAACAAAGTACAAAGGGTATAGTACTAAGAGGCACAGGATTGTCATAAATATTGTTGCAGCAATATTGAAGCCTCTTTCCTGGTTTTCCATTGCTTTTGACATAATTCCCTCCCCTACCAAAGACTTTCGCCTGTAAGGCGCTTGCTTGCTTCATTAACAAGAAGCAAAATTACGAGATTGACAATTGTTTGGAATAAATTAATCGCAGTTGAATAACTGAACTGCGCATTCACAAGTCCTATCTTATAAACATAGGTTCCTATAACTTCAGAAACTGCTAGATTAGTCGGTGTCTGCATCAACAGAGCTTTTTGAACATCTACATTCATCATCTTTCCGACATTCAAAAGAAGCATTGTAACTAAAGTCGGTTTGATTGCCGGAATATCAATGTAAATTATCTTTTTCCAGATAGAGGCTCCATCGATTGTTGCAACCTCATATTGAGTTGGATCCACTGCAGTCAATGCAGCTAAAAATATTATTGCGTTATAGCCGGTATGTTGCCATACGTGTGAGAAAACATATATTGTTCTGTAGTATTTTTCCTTTCCCATAAAATATATTCTTTCCCCTCCAAACCTAGCAATTACTGCATTGATAACCCCAGAGGATGGTGAAAGGAACAGGAAAAGCATACTAGTCATGACAACAAGGGAAATAAAATGGGGAGCATATGTGACCGTTTGAACAAGTTTAACTGTTCTCTTGCTTCTGACATGATTCAGGGCCAGTGCCAATAAAACAGGAAGTGGAAATGTAATTAACAACTGGTAAAAGCTCAGAATTAGAGTATTACCTAAAAGCTGTGTAAACATTGGTGAATTTACAAACTGCTTGAAAAACTTTAAACCAACCCACCGGGAAGCAAAAATACCTCTGGTAATTGAATAATTCTTAAAAGCAATAACTATTCCAAGCATCGGGATGTAATGGAAAATAATAAAAAAAACAATTGCAGGAGTTATGAAAAGCCAAAGCTGCCATTCATGCTTTCTTATGAAACGGCTGTTTCTTACCCCACGAGCTTCCACCCGTTTTTTCTCAACTCCTTTCTTTTTTATGATTGAATTTACCATATATCCCCAGATTTCATGAAATATTAAATCTAGAATAAAGGCACAAAACCGGGATGTCAAATAAATATTTCATTAAATATGAAAAATCTTGTTGTTGAAGTTTTTATGTTATTAAATCCTGCAAAAACAAAAACCTTAATTTCAAAAATAAATGTGAGGGATATAATAGAAATATGGATAAGAATAAGGTAAAAGCTATTGAAGAGAAAATAACAGGAACGATGAAAAAACTGGAAGCCAATGGTTTTGTTCCGTTTTACTGCTCAACAAAAGAAGAAGCCTTGAAAAAGGTTAAGTCTATCGTTACAAAAGGAAGCAAGACTGCATCCGGGGGCTCAATGACACTTGCAGAATGTGGAATTACTGACTATTTAAAGAATGAAACCTCCTATTCAGAAAAACACCGGGATGCATATAGTGCAGATTTTTATCTTTGTTCATCAAATGCCATTACCGAAAATGGGGAACTGTATAATGTAGATGGATTTTCCAATAGGACTTCTGCCATGCTTTTCGGACCGGAGAAAGTCGTTGTTGTTGCTGGTTTTAACAAAATTGTTCCTAATTTGAAGGCTGCTGTCACAAAAGTAAAGCAGGATGCTGCTCCATGCAATGCAATAAGACTCAGTAAAGATACTCCGTGTTCAAAAAATGGGGTATGCGCATTTCCTATTGCGGATGAGAACAGTCTATTCGCAACAGGTTGCAGATCAGACGACAGAATATGCTGCAATGCAGCGATAATGGCCAAACAAAGTTATGTTAACTATGGCAGAGTCACAGTAATTCTTGTGGGAGAATACTTGGGCTATTAAAAAGCCCAAGTACATTGTACTGCCAATCTTGCAGGAATCCCTTTTCTGTCCACAGTTAAAGCTACATCCAAGTGGAAACCCCGTGGAAGATAGAATGTCAAATCAAAGTTACCAGTCCATATGATATTTGTATTGACATAGAATGTCGGGTCTGAGTTCTCAACAGTATTATAGAAGAACACAAAGCGTGGAGTGAAACCAAAGTTGAATCCAATAAGGGATGACGGATTGTAAATTTGAATACCCACATCACTAGCAAGTGTTGCACCCAAATAGTATGCTCCTTTCCCGACACTCAGATAATCAGTATAAAGCTTAGGATTAATAACTAGGTTAATACTGTTACTGGTATATGATATTCTGTTTGACAGGCCAAGCTGGAAAGATGTGAACCTATCCAGATAGGAACCAAATGCCGGAATTTCAGCCTGATCCAGATTAAATGGATCTGTACCGATAGCAATCCATGCAGAAGAAGACTCACCTCCAGGAATCAGTGATTTGAAAGTCACCCTGTCGAACATACAAAAAAGGTACTCTTTATTACTGCTTAATTTATCAACTTCCAAATGCAATTCGTTATAATTACTTACCCCACCGATTTCAATAAATGAAGGAATATAGAAGTCAACATAATAAGCATCTTCCTGATCCTCCTCTTCATTTATTCCCCTGTAATCGAAAAAAAGACCGACTGAAGAATTATTAAACTCAGGAAAGCCTATAACAGAACGGAAAGAAGCATAATAGTCAGAAAAGAAATTATCCTCCACGGTCCCAACACCGTTCATATTAAATGATCCGGCAAGGGAAAATGGAAACTTCGTCCTGGCGTGATATCCAAGAAGAACTCCTCCTCCATTTTTTCCATTCATATTTATTCTTCCATAATCACCTTGTGCAAAAACCAAATTATTCTCGACGGTATTAAAACGACTTGATGGATAGGAAGCCCAGTCATTCTGATTGGTAAAAAGCCTGTTAGTTGAGTATGAAAGTAAAGATTGCTGTGCACTTAAAGTAAAAATTGTAACTAATAATACAGTTAAAAGTGCTGATAGTTTCTTACTCATATCTTACCTACAGCCCAAAAGTCATCTGTACCTTTATCTCGAAAGGATTGTTCGTTGTATTAACATTGCAAGCAACATCAAGGGTAATCTCATTCGGCAAGTATAATGTTGCACCCAGACGTCCTGTCCAGTTTATTGTCGTCATAAACTCTGAAATCTGATCAGTATTTGCCCTGTTATAGGAGAAGAGCACACAAGGTGTCATGGCAAAGAAGAAACCGAATGCTCCATTACGAGGGCGATAATAAATACCTGCATCACTTCCTGCAGTTACTGCAAGCTCATAATAGTTCTTTTCAATAAGATACCAGTCAATGTAGATTTTTGGATTGACGATAAGCTTGATTGAATCAACCGGAGAGAAATCATATCTGTTTGCAATACCGGCCTGACCACTGATTTCTGTGTCTACATTACCTGCACTCTGGATACCCGGCATCTCGATAAACGGCAGAAGATCCGGAGAGAAACTATCCAATGAAGCTACAATCCAGGCATTTGTTTCCACGCCACCAGGAATAAGGGAGAAGAAAGTGACTTTATCGTAGAAAACAAAGTTGAAGTTTCCCTTTTCCTCAGGTGGTTCAGATCTCTTATTTGGACTTTCATAAATTATATATGGATGGGCATAATTATAAACTGGTCCTATCTGCAGCCCGATTGGAAATGAGAATGACAAACCGTAGTTATCTTGTCCGACATTCTTAGCTCCCCATGAATTCATGACCAGACCGAATGACATATCCATGACTTTTGGTAGCCCCATGGTAAAACGAACAAGAGCATCCCAATCCAATTCTGACTGTACTTCTCCTTTTGAAATACTTGAAAGGAACATGCTAGTTGAAAGGGCAAACGGATAATCTCCATGTCTATAATAACCAAGTTCTGCACTTCCCTGCCCCACATTTCCTGTATCAAGCCCCATATCACCAAGAGCTATAACAAAATCCCTGTCCTGTTTATTAAACTCAACATTCGGCCTGATAATATAATCAGTTGCATTGGTAAATAAACGTGCTGTTGAACTAGACAACAGCGACTCCGTATCTGCAGAGAGAGTAAATACGGTTACAATCAATAGCAACAAAACAACTGCAGTTTTTTTCATAATTCTTTATTCCTCAATTTGATTATTTTTTACTAAATCCCAATTCTCTTAGTTTGTTCTCCACAAGAGGTCTTCTTTCATCCCAGTGAGCTCTTAACGATGCCCGCATTAATGCATCATTGGTCTTATTGCTTGAGAACTTATACTGAGGTCTATTTTTAATTAATGTCATTTGAGTGTCGGTAAAAACGCCATAATCAGTCATCAAATCTTCGTAGTAAACAAAGAACTCCTCAGTAAGTGATCTTGTTCTTTTCTGCAATGTATTTTTTAGAGCATCATATGTTGCATTTCCCCAAGTATATGCAGAGTTCTCATGACTGTCATAGTAATCATACATATAAGGAAGATCTCCGATTAAGTACAAATCCCCTTGCAAGTTTTGAGGGTAACCTTCAAATTCACCATAACAATATGACGAACTATGCGAATATCCCAATGAATGCCCGAATTCATGTGTAATAACGTAGTTACCTACAGGTGAAAGGGAGCCGGAGATAACTGTCAAAGTTGAACCACCTCCGAGGCCTAATACGCCACCTTTCCCGCTAACAAGACCAAGATCAAAAGTTTTACTGCCTTTTGTAATCAAGATTCCATTTAACCTGGCTGTATATTCCGCCTGAGTCTTCAGCTGTGTGCCATTATTCATATGAAACTGTTTTCCTGTGTTACTGAGAGCACTATTTGCATACGTATAAGTCTGGTTTGTCATCGGGTAAACAACTTCATTGAACAGCACTTTAAACTGCGGAGAACTGTACATATAAGCAATATTGGTCATACTCTCCATCCATCGGCGAGCATATATCGGAGTAATTTTATGGAATTTATTGTTTTCTCCATATTTTCCAAAACGTAACAACCAGTTTGCTTTTATTCCGGTAATCTTCTTATACACAGGATCATTACACTCTATTACTAGATTGCCACCGACCAGATCATTTGCTGTAACTGATGGAATAGGAAGAACCGTTACCTTGTTTCCTTCCTTTGTTTGAAGCTTAGTCATACTGGTGCTAAATGGATATTGATATTCATTTCTCATCAAAGCTGGCATCGATGAGAAATCATGAAGAAGGAATTTCCTTCCGTCTTTGAACTCTACCCAGATTTTTACATTTCTGAAATTATGGGTGCTAAAGGAACTGATCCTATAAGTTGTGGGCGATAAAAGCTCTATTTTGATGGGTTTGTTTACATACCAGCTTCTCTGCTTTGCATCAACCAGTACCTCCCACTTTTCATCATCCTGAAACATTTTGGTAGCACTTAAGCAATATGGGTTATCACTAGCAATTTCAATCTGTGAAAGACCAGAAAGTGAAGAGTTATCCATATCAATATTGAATGCACTCTTCTTAGCCTCTATTGCAGCCCATCTGGCATCGGTATCCTCATCACATGAAGTGAATGTTATTACTACTATCAGTATTAAACAAAGCGGTAAAAGAAATGTTCTAAGTTTTCTCATATTATTTTTCTCTTGGACTAAGACGTATTATTAAGTGTTATTGATAAGTTGAATTTTAACAATATTTTTATCAGGTGTACAGGTAAAACCTGAGGTATTTAAGACTCATGAGAATACAAAATGTAACATTATTTTTCAATGACTTTTTGTATTGACAAGACTAATCATAATCCGTAATGTTACTATATACAGTAACAAGGAACATAAAATGAAGAATTTAGTCAATGAAAAAATCAATACAGAAAACATGCCAGATAATAATGGTTATTTCGGGTCATATGGTGGCTCATTCCTGCCAGAAACTCTTGTTGGTGTCATGAAGGAAGTTGAAGAGGCTTACAACAAAATCAGTAAAGATCCTTCTTTCATAAAAGATTTGAAAGAACTTAACGAACACTACACAGGTCGTCCAAGCCCTGTCTATCATGCAAAGCGTCTATCAAATGCAGCAGGAGGCGCTGAAATTTATTTGAAGCGGGAAGACCTGAACCATACAGGTGCCCATAAGATTAATCACTGTATAGGAGAAGCCCTGCTTGCCTCTCGTATGGGTAAGAAAAAAATAATTGCTGAAACCGGAGCAGGACAACATGGTGTTGCACTTGCCACAGCAGCTGCTTTATTGGGACTTGAGTGCGACATATATATGGGTGAAGTTGATGTTAAGAAGGAAGCACCGAATGTATCAAGAATGAAAGTTCTCGGCGCCAGAGTTATTTCTGTAACCAGAGGGACAAAGACCCTTAAAGATGCGGTAGACGCGGCGTTTGAAGCTTACTTAGCTGATCCGGTAAACCAGATTTATTGTATCGGCTCAGTCGTTGGTCCTCACCCGTTTCCTATGATGGTAAGGGATTTTCAGTCAGTAATCGGGATTGAGGCCAGAGAACAGATGCTCGAATACAATAAAGCTCTCCCTGATGCAGTTGTTGCATGTGTAGGTGGCGGATCAAATGCTATGGGTATTTTCTCTGCATTCCTTGATGATAAGGATGTGTCTCTTTATGGGGTTGAACCTGCAGGAAAAGGACTTGATACTCCGCTTCATGCTGCAACAATCAGTAAAGGAAAGGAAGGCATTCTCCATGGTTTTAAGTCAATTGTACTTCAGGATGATCAAGGACAACCACTTCCTGTTTACTCAATTGCTTCCGGTTTGGACTACCCGGGAGTCGGACCTCAACACTCATTCTTGCATTCAATTGGGAGGGTAAATTACAAAACTGCAACAGACAGGGAAGCAGTTGAGGCCTTTTATGCTCTTTCTCGTATGGAAGGAATCATACCGGCCTTGGAGTCAAGCCATGCTGTTGCATATGCCATTAAACTCGCAAAAGAACTTGGCAAAGGTAAAACAATTCTTGTTAACTTATCAGGACGTGGAGATAAGGATATTGAGTTTGTCATGGAGCATTATCCGCTTGAAAACTATGAGCCTGAAGATAATATAAAAGACAATTACCAGGAATTTCTGAAACATATCGGCGGAGAGAAAAAGTAAAATATAGGCGGTTTTCATACCGCCCTTTTTTATCAGAAAATCTTTCTTACTGGAAAGTAAAACCAATTAAGCTTGGTGTTTATCCTCAGCTTTATAGCCATTGGGATTCTTTTTCTGCCAATTCCAGCTATCCCGGACCATATCGGAAAGATTATATTTAGTCTTCCATTTCAATACATCTTCAGCTTTTTTTGGATCAGAATAAACCGTTGCAAGATCTCCAGGTCGGCGCGGCGCAATTTTATATGGAACATCTACCCCGTTTTCCTTTTCAAACGTTTTAACAATATCCAACACTGAATACCCTTCCCCTGTTCCAAGATTGAATATACCAAGACCTTTATTGTTTTCCATATATTCCAAAGCTGAGATATGCCCCTTGGCCAAATCAACAACATGGATATAGTCCCTTACTCCAGTCCCGTCTTTGGTCGGATAATCATCTCCAAAGACATTCAAAAACGGTAGTTTACCAAGGGCAACCTTCGTTATGTATGGCATCAAATTGGCCGGAATGCCATTGGGATCCTCACCAATCAAACCAGATTTATGGGCACCAACTGGATTAAAGTATCTCAAAAGTACAATATTCCAGTCATTATCTGAGAAACTGAGCCCCTTTAAAATCTCCTCTATCATGTATTTTGTCCACCCATATGGATTTGAACAGTTTCCGACCCTGCTTCTTTCATTCAGTGGCATTTCATTATCAGATGAATACACCGTTGCACTAGATGAGAAAATTAAATTCTTACAGTTGTTTTCTTTCATTACCTCAATTAAATGCAAAGTAGAAATCAGGTTATTGTCGTAGTATTCAATTGGTTTTGCAACAGACTCACCTACGGCTTTCAGTCCGGCAAAATGAATAACTGCATCAATTTTATTCTCTTTGAATATAGTACTTAATGCTTTTTTATCCCTGACATCATTTTCATAAAACTTAATCGTTTTTCCTGTAAGGTGTTCAATCCTTTCAAGTGCCTTTTCTGAACTGTTTGATAGATTATCAATAACTATTACGCTGTGGTTTTTTTCAAGTAATTCCAAAACTGTATGTGAGCCAATATATCCTGCCCCACCTGTAACAAGAACTGTCATATTATCCTCTTTCTATTTTCCAAAATATTTTACCACTTCAAAAACTATAAAAAAATAGGAGGTGTGTATTTTACCAGAGAAAGAGAAAAACTATAATCTAAACATGAAAATCCTTCGTCAAGTTGCCATCATATTTTTAATAACATTCTCTGGCGAATTATTGGCAACGGTTATTCCTTTGCCTGTTCCAGGCTCAATTTATGCCCTGCTGATATTATTAATTCTGCTGTTTTCCCATATTATCAAGGAGGGTCAGATAGTTGAAACTGCTGACTATCTGCTCGGCAACATGGCTATATTCTTTATTCCCGCCTGTGTCGGGCTCATGGAGCACATTGAGCTATTGAAGAATGCATGGTGGCAGATAATACTGGTCTCAACTGTTTCTTTTTTCCTGACTTTTATTGCTTCTGGAGCAACAGTCAGCCTCATGATAAAACTGATAGAAAAGAAGGCGACAAAATGATTGCAAAAATTCAGAATTTGTTCAGCAAAAGTCCCCTCTTTTCAATTGCATTGACTATTGTATGTTACATAATTGGGGTTTATCTGAATAAGATTACTAAAAAAAGTTATGTTAATCCGTTGGCAATTGCAATAATACTAGTCATTTCCTTTATTTCTGTTTTCAAGATTCCATATATGGACTATATGCTGGGTGGAACAGTAATAAATATGTTCCTTCCTCCAATTACTGCCCTTTTGGCGCTCTCAATTTACAGAGAGAGGGAAAGAGTTAAGAAGAACTTTATTCCAATACTTTGTGGAACCCTTGTGGGCGCAATTATTTCTGTTTTATCGATTATTGCAATGATAAAAATTTTCCACATTGATCAAACAGTTGGAAAATCACTTATTTCAAAGTCGGTTACAACACCAATAGCCCTGGCAATTTCATCATCACTAGGAGGAATTCAAGGCATAACAGTAACCTCTGTTATGCTTACAGGTATTTTAGGAAACATTCTTGCCCCTTCATTGACAAGGCTACTCCGTTTTAAAGATCCAACTGTTGCCGGAGTCGCAATCGGAAGTGCTTCCCACGCACTCGGAACATCAAAAGCATTGGAGATGGGGGAAGAAATCGGAGCTATTTCAGGAATTGCTTTATCTTTTTCCGGGATAATTACTGTTATAATTTCACTATTTCTTGCTTAATCAACCAAAGCTTCTTCAGCGACCTTCTTTATTGGTTTAAAACCATTGCCAAGTACCTGATAAGCTTCCTGGATAAACACGAAGGACCTCGGGTCCTCTTCATTTATTATCCTGATAAGACTTCTCATCTGGTTATTCGGAATAACAACCAAAAGCATATCAACTTCCTTAGAGGTATACATACCCTGCCCTGTAAAGAGTGTTCCAGAATGCCCTAATTCATCAATTATTCTCTTTGAAATTTCCTGAAGATGATAGTCAGATATAATAAATACACTTTTACTGAGTTTTGTCCCGACTCCAACAAGGATATAGTTTACTGCTTTAGATGAAACGTACATGGCAACCAAGGAGAAAAGCATCGGTTCAAGTCCTAAGAAAATACCGGCTGCTCCTACAACGAGGGCATTGCAGAAAAGCAATACACTTCCAATTGATAGTGGTGTGTAGTGCGCAACAATCTGGGCAAGGATATCAGTTCCCCCCGTATTGCATCCGCTTTTCATCGTCAGTCCTATACCAACTCCAAGCAATACTCCACCAAAGAGTGCTGATAGCAGTATGAATACCGGCTCATTGAGATTCAAAGGAGAGGTATGGTGGAAAAGATTTCCGAATACAGTTGTCCATACTGACAACAGAGAAGAACCCAAAAATACTTTCAGTGCATAAGGAAGGCCAAAAACAAACATTCCTCCAATAATCAAAGGTACATTTACCATCAGCATGGTAAAACCTTGATCAATACCGAATAAATGATAGATGATAACACCCACACCAGTTGAACCACCACCTGAAATTTTAGCCGGAGTATAAAAGAGGGCAATCCCCAATGCCCCGACAATCGGACCGATAAGGAGATACAGTAATTCAATTGGATGATGGAATATCAGAAAGTCTTTCTTTTGGATTTTCATGTCAGGTTAATCTTAACGAAAATATCAAAAAACACAATATAAATATGACTTGTAAAACTAAAACAGGTGTGAAAAAAGAAGGAATTAAAGACTATTTATTTCTCTAGATTGAGTAAACCAAAACTCTCCTTTTAGCCCTAATAAATAATAGCCCTATGGGGGGAGGGCTATTATTATTCTATCTTAGTCGGGAATTAGCTTTAAAAATCTTTTCATATACCGCATTAGAAAGCTAAACAAGCGAGAGCACCATATTGGTTATTCGCAAAATTTGCAGCATAAGCTACTGCTCTTTGTGCAACATTCGCTAATGCAACTGATTTATAGTATCCTTGAGTTCCTTGACTTGTATCTAAATTACATGTCCAACAAGTATAAGAACCATTCTTCTGATTAGAAGTGACGTTAGATCGCAAAGTATTGAAGTTCTTGTTGGTACCTTGGAGCAAAGTATTAATCGTATTTAGCTCTGTATACGAAGGTATAAACCATTTTCCAGTATATTCAGTGCCTGTAGCATTAGATTTATAACCTGCTCTATCAGCTAGAAGGGCCCACATTGATCCCCTTGAATTATCAGTTGTACTATCATATTTATTGTATTGCGGACAGATATATTTCAAAGAAGTATTGCAGAACTTCAACATATACTGTGTAATCTCTAATCCGCTCTTACCATCCATTGAAGCTAAATCTTGATAAAGTGTATTTCCACCACCCCATTCAATGTAGGCACTTAATGGAGTTTCATCTACAGCCAATACTTTTCCAGAAGAAGGAGCACTGAATATAATTAGGTTGTACGTTTTACCATCTGCCGCAGTTTTACCATCTCCTGAAGTTACATTTGCATATGTAAATCTTCTTCCTACATAGAGTCCTGAATCAACGGCTACCGGATCAGACTCATGATAGTTATCAGATCTTGGAACTACCTTTATATAACGGTATTGTACACCTGTCGAAACAGTCATACTCATATTATTTGAAGCGCTGTCTGTAGCACCAAACGAGATATAGCTTCCACTTGTGGAAGCAGTAGTACTACCCCAAAGAACCCCGGCAATATCCGAAGTAAAACTGATTCTTCTGTTAGCAACATTGTAATTTGCCGTTACTGTCGGTTTATATTGTACTACCGCTCTTGAAACTGGGGAGTACATATCTCCAAGTTTGGCTACAGCATAAACATGCATACTATTAGCAACAGCCTTATTGTATACTCCACTACTTCCATTAACTCCACTATTCCAAACTGCGCTTGCAGTTAGTGTAGATCCACTTGGATTACTTCTTGAGTAGTTCACAGTATAATACCTCACAGTTGCTCCATCTGATCTTGCTGCGATTGTGAAAGTATGCGCACTATTATTTACCGAGATTGTTGGAGCAGAGGGTGCTACTGGTGCTTTCCATTCAATTGTCTGTGCAACAGAAGGTGGTGTATTCTCATCATCCTTTGTGACTACAATCATCTCGTAATCTTTTCCATCATTTGGTCTAGTTACGCTTCCACCTGTATACGGTGTTCCCTGATTCCAAAGTTCTTCTGCACTTGGAGTCTCTTTTCCTTTCTCAACAAATACAACCTTAACATCTGTCCCTTCTGGAATATCAACCTGAGTTGTATTACTGTTATTTGGTGTTGTTACTTCAACCCACTTGAATTCTTTATATGTAATCTCTGAATACTTATTTCCAAGCTTTCCTACAAAGAAGATATGACAGCTCTTATTAAGTACCAGTTCTCCTTCATAAAGTTCACCATTACTCCAGATATAATCTGCTGTTGGGGTAGCTGGCTTTGTCCCATTTCCATATGGAAGGATTAAATACTTTACCTTTATTTCTTCTGTTGCTCCTGTTTCTCCTGTAACTTCAACTTTACTTCCTGTTACCTTTATCTCCGGATCCTCAGGAGTTACAGGTGGTTTCCATGGATCAGATGCTACTACACCAGAGATCTCTTCCTCTCCATCTCCTGTTGTGGTTTTAGTCACAACGTAGACTATATATTCTTCGTCATCATCAGGTCTGGTTATTTCTTCTCCTGGGTTATATGTTGTTCCGTTAAGTATTTCTTCCGTTGTAGGAGCTGGGTCACCCTTTTTCCTTATTACATACTTAACTTCAATATTTTCCCCCTCTTCTTCCTCTGGAACATTGATGACTAATGTATCACTGTTGTTATCTGGGATTTTTGGTTCAACCATAATGTGTGAAATACACTTTACTTGTGAGTATCTGCTCCCAAGTTTTGCAACACTGTAAATATAATAGCTGCCTTCAAGGTCAATCTCCTCTCCATTATATTCCTTTCCTTTTGCCCAGATTTCTTCTGCACTTGGTGCATCATGACTAAAACCCTCTACATACTCGATAAGAAGATACTTTGTCTTTGCTCCTTCTGTTGTTTCACCAAGTTCAGCTTTATGATTCTTTCTATCTAATTCAGTATCTTCAATAACTGGATTAATTGGTTCTTTCCATGTAGTTTCTACTACACCTACAATCTCACCATCTTTATTAACGGCTACTGCTATAACTATATATTCTTCATCAGTACCATCCCCTTCTTCATTAACAGGGCGTGAGATTTCTGTTCCAGGTATGTATGAGATTCCACTTTCTACTATCTCTTCTGGTGTAGGCTTTACAGTTTCTTCTCCCTCTTCACCTTTTGGAACTATTACATACCTAACCTCTTCTGCTCCGGTTGGAACGGTTATAGTCAGTGTATCGCTATTATTGTCTGGTATATCTACCTCAAGCTTCCTTTCTTCAGCTGGCTTTTGTACTTCTTTAGGGGCACTCTGTTCTGCAGAACAGCCAAATGCCAGAAGCACAAGCATTAAAATTGTTATGCTTACTACTAAGCTTTTTATTCTTCTCATCTTCTACTCCTTCACTAAATTTCGAATTTAATGGTTTGGGAATTCTGGTTTTCTCTTATTGCATATGGGGAAGCAATGAAGAAAAAACGTGATACTTTTTTTCCGATTTGTAATTGGGGTTTGGAACTGTTACATAGTCGCAACAGCTCCATAATATATTCCTTTAAGTTTAGACTCCTGCTTACTCTTCAATTGGGTCTGCTTCAGCCTCGATAAGTGTTACTACTTTCCACTCTTCATCTAAGCTATCGCGGAGGCTTATTCTTGACTCTGCATCACAGTACCCACAGCTTTCCCAGCCAAGACCTTCTGCTATATTTGAACTTCCAGTAAACCCTGCTCTCAATTCACCTGTTAAGCATGATACATATACTTCTGAAGCTTCAACTCCTCCAATACATGCACTTGCCCATTTGCCGGATTTGATTACTCCATAGTATGCGCAGTCATTAATCTCTGCATTTGCTACATCCTTTATGCTTCCAACAAATCCGCCGACTTTTACATCAAATTCTTCTGCAGGAATAGTTACAACAACTTCCTCTCCATCTTCATTTGTTGTTGTCCAAGAAAAATCTTCGCCTTTGAAATAGCTTGTCAGGTTAACCTCGCTTAAGCAGTTCTCAATAACTACACTCTCTGACTCTTCAATTCTTCCTACTAAGCCACCTACTGAGTCGAATGCTACAATCTCACCACTTGCGCTTACATTTGATATTGTGATGTCTCCACTAGAAAATCCTACTACTGCACCGAAGGCAAGCACATAGCCATTACTTGCAACCATTTCTGATGCATCTACTACTACGTTAAGATTTCTAATCTCTGCGTTAAGTGTTGATCCAAATAAACCAAGGTATACATCTTCACCTAGCTTATTGTAAGTACAGGCATATGTTATTGTATTATCATTTCCATCAAATGTTCCCTGGAATGAATTATTAAGTGTTCCTACTGGAATAAACTCTTCTGCAGAAAGTGTTACGTTTGCATTAAGCACTACTACTTCTCCAGCGTAGCTGTTTCCTTCAGCTACTTCCCTTGCAAACTCTAAAAAATCTTCTGCACTGTTAATGACTTTAGAGACAGCATCATAGCCAAATGAATTTGCCACATCTACTTTTGCACTGTTGTCACAGGCCACAAATGTCATGATTAATAATAAAGCGACTAAAACTGATAAAAGTTTTTTCATTTTGTTTACCTCATTTATTCTTTATTGCGCTTACTCTACATCAGAACCCCCCCCCGTCAAGTATTTTGACGATTTTTCTTGTTTACCGGGTGTTATGGATTGTATTAACTTCGCTTTTTGATGGGTTTTGTAACATTAAAACAGTTAGGCATAATCATTGAGATAAATGGAAACATAGACCAATGATAGAAGTATGTAGTCTGCGTTTATTCTTTATATTTACTGGATATAATTATTGGATAGCTGGATTTGGAATAATAAAGAAGAAATGAAAAGAAAGAACTCTGGCACTTTTTCTTGAGTTTTAGTGAAAAAAAATAGGGATTAGCACTAAGCCTATCCCTACTTGTTTTTTATAACTGGTTAACTGCACTATGAAGCGTCTTTCTCACTGCTCCTTTTCCCTCAATCATGCTTTCAAAATAAGTAAGCGTAGGAGTAGCAAGACCCACCTCATAAAGATTAACACCAAAGATTTTCTCGTTTGAAAGTATACCATGCAATCTGTCAAGCGGACCTTTATAACCCAATTCTATTCCTTTCAATTCTCCCTGGGCGTACTCAAGAAGTGGATCAGGAGAAGGAGTAAAAGGAATGCCTTCATCATCAACACCCATACAGTATCTGAGCCATGCAGCAAATACAAGGGGAATGCATTTAAGATCTTTAATATCAAGTTTTCTTTCTCGGTAAGCTTTTATTGTCTCACCAAAACGAACTGAAAGTTTCTGGGAAGTATCTGTTGCTATTCTTTGCGGTGTATCTGGCATAAACGGATTCGGAATCCTAACATTGATAACCTCATCAATGAACTTCCTGGGAGAAAGAATCTCAGGATCCACAACCACAGGAAGACCCTCAGTGTATCCTATTTCCTTAACCAGTTTAACAAGATCCTCATCTTTCATTTCCTCTGAAATAAGCTTATAACCCAGCAGGCAGCCAAAAACTGCAAGTGCTGTGTGTAAAGGATTAAGACAAGTACATACCTTCATCTTCTCAACTTTGTTGACAGTCTCTTTATCTGTAAAGTAAACACCTGCCTGTTCGAGCTCTGGTCTTCCATTGGGGAACTTATCTTCTATAACAAGGTACTCAGTCTCTTCAGCGTTTACAAAAGAAGCAATATATGTATTCTTAGTTGTTACTATGGTCTTTGTATCTTCAAAGCCATCCTTTTCAAGCATAGCGGCAACCGAAGCGTCCGGTCTTGGAGTGATTTTATCAATCATTGAAATTGGGAATGACACTTTCTCGCTTTCAAGATAAGAAACAAATGAGGACTCCACCTTATCGTTTTTCAGCCATTGCTTTGCAATAGTCAAAACTGCTATCTCCAGTTTCTCTCCGTTATGTGAGCAGTTATCCATTGACACCAGTGCCAATGGGAGCTTTCCGGCTTTATAGCGGATGTATAACAAATCTGTCAGTTTTGAAAGAAACATCTTTCCTTTTCCCGGCCCCGCTTCAAAGTCCTCAAGATACTGAGGATAATACTCACCTTTGGGATTTTTCAGAGCATACCCTTTTTCTGTAATTGTAAAAGATACCATCTGCAGAGACGGTGCCTTGAATACTTGCTCAAGCCTTTTCCAGTCCTCAGAAAATGAATAGTCACATTTGTATGCTTCTGTAACAGAGCCTATTATTTCTTTGCCAATTGAACCGTTTGATTTCAATGTAACAAGAAGGGTGAGATTATCGAACTTATTATATATGTCATCAATAATTTCATAATCAAATCCCTCTCCGACAATAATACCTTTGTTGCTAAGTCCTTTTTCTATGAGCATCTGCTGTAGCCTGGCCGGAAAACCACGGAATATATTTCCTGCACCGAAATGAATCCATACTGGCTCCTTTTCCGTGTTTTCAACAATTTCCGCCCTGTCATAAGAGAGAGTTTTATATCCTTTATCTTCCCAATCTTTTTTACTCTTTATACCCTCATTAATAAGTTTCATTTTCTTCTCCTTTGCAGAAATATTCTGGCCATTTTTCAATTATTTTATTCTTTTCAGTATCCAGCTTTGTTATATGTGACTTGATTATGTTCCTACTATCCTCAAAAGACCCTTTTTTGATAGATTCAATGAGCTTCTCATGCTGCCTGATATTTAAACCCGCAATACCTTCATAGAAAAATGATAACATCCTCAGCCGTCTGTAGTTACCTGTCTCTCTCAATATGATTTGCCAAAAGCGAGAGTAGCCAGCAGCTTCAAAATAAACTGAGTGTAGCTTATCATCTGCTTCATAATACGAAACAGCATCACTATTTTCTTTTGCTTCCTTTTGCAAAGCGATACAATATTCCATTGCTTTTATATAAGCTTCCTTTTCTTTTGGAAGATGGGCAAGTGCTTCTAACTCAAGCAACTCCCTTAAAAGCATTTCCTCTTTTACCATTTGGTAGTCTATCAGGGAGACCCAGGAACCACGCTGAGGAAGAATGTCCACAAGCCCCTCACTCTGTAATCGTATCAAAGCATCCCTTATTGGTGAGCGAGAGACAGAAAGTTGTTCAGAAAGAAGGTTTATATTTATTTCTTCTCCAGGTTTCAAGTCAAGGTAAGTAATCCTTCCTCTTATACTCTCATAGATAGACTGACTGCTTACTGCCCTACTGTTTCTGGCATAATCGCTTTTCACTCTTTTCAACTGCTTCCCATAGGCCAAGTATGTATTCAGCTCCCAGTGCCCTGTCATATAGGCCATAACCAGGCATTGAAACTTCTCCCCAGATTGCTCTTCCATGATCTGGCCTGATAGGTCCGTCAAACCCGGTTTCATATAAGGCCCGTACTATTTCATAAAGATCAAATGAACCATCAGAAGAAAGATGTGCAGCCTCTTCAAATACTCCCTCTGCAAAATGATGCAGATTCCTTACATGGGCAAAATGAACTCTTCCAGGATTTTCTCTGATGATACCTATTAAGTCGTTATGCGGATTGGAACCAAAAGATCCGGCGCAGAAAGTAATACCATTAAACGGCGCATCAACAGCCTTTAGCAGTCTGTGGATTTTTTCTTTTGAGGTAATTATTCTAGGCAACCCGAATACCGGCCACGCAGGGTCATCTGGATGAATGGCCATGTTGATTCCATATTTTTCGCAAGTAGGCTGAATCTTTTTAAGAAAATAAACAAGATTGTCAAAAAGCTTTTCATCTGTAATGCCCTTATATGCTTCAAAGAGCTCCTTAACTTTTGAAAGTCTTTCAGGTTCCCAACCAGGCATAACAAAACCGTTTGAGTTATCATTTGTTTTATCAAAGAAAGTCTGTGGATCTATAGTATCTACAACCTTCTGATCATAGGCTAATACGGTTGCTCCATCAGGGCGCCTCTTAGCCAAATCTGTCCTTGTCCAGTCAAAAACAGGCATAAAATTATAACAGACCATTTTGATTCCGCACTTTCCCAGATTTTCTAAGGTATCAATATAGTTCTGGATATAATAGTCTCTTTTCGGTCCACCGATTTTTATCTCATCATGTATGTTGACTGACTCAATACCAGCAATATCTAGCCCTGCATCCTCTACTTCCTTTTGCAAAGCCTTTATCCTTTCCAAAGGCCAGACCTCTCCGGCAGGTATATCATATAAAGTGGTAATAACTCCGGTAACTCCAGGAATCTGTCTAATCTGCCAAAGTTCAACCGAATCATACCCCTTTCCAAACCATCTTAGTGTCATCTGCATGATGAGCCTCCCATACTAATATATTAGTATATTAAGGCTGATAATCTGAGCAGTCAATGTTTTTAAACTTTCTGATTCTTGTTATTCTAAAAATATGAGAATAGTTATTTGTGAGAATAAAAACGAATTGGGTTATGAAGCAGCGAGGAAAGGAGCAGAAGATATTAATTCCGTACTCATGGAAAAAGGAGAGGTAAATGTAGCTTTCGTTACCGGCTTAAGTCAGGTACCGACTTTGAAACATCTCTCAGAAGAGAATATAAACTGGGATAAGGTCAATGTTTTCCTTCTGGATGAGTACATCGGTCTTGATAAAACACACCCTGCTTCAAGCATCAACTTTCTTACAACCAACCTTTTAGATAAAATAGGAAAAGTAAAAAGCATTACTACTATCGATTCCAGCCCCGACAAAATTTCAGAGACACTTAAAAGCCTGAATTCAAAGATGACAAAGTATCCCCTGGATGTAGTTTTTGTCTGTATAGGAGAGAACGGGCACCTTGCTCTAAACGATCCTCCAGCAGATTTATTTATAAAAGATCCGTATTTGGTAGTTGAACTGGAAAACAGATCAAGACGTCAGCAAGTCAGTGAGGGCTGGTTTAGTAAATTTGAAGAAGTACCGGAAATGGCAATTACAATGTCTATTTCTGAAATCCTTTCGGCAAAGCATATTATTTGCTCATGTCCTGATCAGAGAAAGGCAAAGGCTGTAGCCAGCTGTCTTTTTGATACGCTGTCAGCAGCCTCCCCTGCTTCTTCTCTCAGAAAAGGGTCCGATGTCGATCTATTTCTGGACAGACAGTCCAGTTGCCTAATTTTATCTGATAATAGACCCTAATCTTCACTTTTCTCTTCACACGAAAAAGCATCTAAAATTGCATCAGTTATTACTGAAACCCTTTTTAGTGCTTCATCTGAAACATGAGTATATCGGTTATTCACTTCCTCACTTTTATGGCCTAAGACAACCATCCTATCTTCTTGGGAAACGCTCATGTCGCGGCCAAGTGTTGAGAAAGTATGACGGAGTGAATGGAATGTTATATTCCTCCTTTTTCTTTCCCCTTCCTTTATACCTGATATGGATAGCAATCTATAAAATTCATTTCTCAGTGTGGGAGAAGAAATATACCCATCTTTTTTCATTGGAGAAGGAAATATCTTACCATCTGGAGTTGCAAGAGTCGTTAAGGCCTCAGCAAGATATGTAGGAATAAAAACTGATCTTTCATATTTTCCCTTGGTATCCTTCAGTCCAGAGAAAGTACTGATTGAATGTCTGATAATCAATCTTGTATAACCAGGATAGGATGAGGCTTCAAAATCGCTTGTATTTAAGGCCCGGATTTCTCCGCACCGCATGCCTGTAGATACAGCAAGAATCAAAGCATAATAATAATGTTTGTTGATGGTTTCCTTCATCCTCACCAGAGTCTGGCAGAATCTTTCAACTTCAGTTGCCTTCAGGGAATCCCTGGGTCTCTCTTCCTTCCAGATCTTTATTACATTCTCTGCTGGATTCTTATCAATCAGGCCCTCCCTCTTTGCTTCTTTTAATGGAATTGACCATGAAAATGAAATAGCATTGATTGAGGAAGAAGCAAGCCCCTTCTGGAAAAGGGCTTCCAGTACTTTTTCCAGCATTGACGTTGTAACTTCGCTTAATAAAACACCATGTGGAAGAAAGGGAATAACATTTACCTTAATGTTATAAAGCATGTTTGCTGCATAGTCACGTCCTATGGAGTTAGGTTTAAACCTGTTTCGCTTATTAATGTACTCTGATTTATCATAAGTCCAGAAATGAATCAGGTATTCAGCAAAAAAGACTTGTTCCTTCTCTGCTGCGAATATCAGGCCTTCTTCAAGGGCTTTAAAAGCTATAATTGCAGCCTCATCTCTTCGTTTTATCCTGGTGAAAGAAGGACGTTTTAAAAGCTTACTGTTGATTATATCTATTGATTTCGCCGTTGTCTGTTTTCCAGAAACGGGATCCAAATAACAGACATACCAATAATTTCCATATTTGAGTTTTCTCTTAAACAAATAAAAAGGTAGCCTATGTGCCATAAATAATTCTCCTTAATCGTGTTTACTAATTTGAAATTGAATCATTTAAGTGAAAACAGAAATTATCAATAATTTGTAGTTTTAATAAAACTTCTGCAAAGAAAACTTTAGATGTAGCTTTTTTACCAAAGTCTTCACAGAAGGCAATAAATGCCTGAATTAAGCTCCCGTTTGCCTTTTTAATCAGTGAGGAAATAATGAAAAAAATTGTTTCTATCATGTTGGTAGCTCTTCTAGCTACATCAACAATTTTTGCGGGAATTTCATTCTCAGGGAACTTTAAAGCAGGTTATAAATTTACCTTTGGTGAAGATGACATGAAAATTGCTCCTTGGCAGACTGGAGAGGCCAAATTAGCTATCACTGCTAAAGATGACAATGGCATTTGGTCAGTAACATATAAAGGCGACGCTAAAGGCGGCGCTGCTGGTTTTAATTCTGATAACCACTGGTCAGCAACAGCTTCTGTGAATATTGCTAAATTAGTAGCAGTAATGGGTGGTGACATGGGAGACTTCGGAATGACATTATCAGCTGGAGACAACGCAAAAATGTCAGCACTTGCTGCATACAGCAATGGCGCCTTAAAAAATAATGGAAAGAATTCTGTTCAATTAGCAATGAACTACGGTTCATTAGTTAAATTCAATATTGCTGGAGACCCAACCGATGATGGAAGATCAATGGTAGTCAGTGCTTTAACAGAACCAATTAGCGGACTTAAGGTATCAGCAGCTTATGCTTATAAGCCATATTTTGAAACAAATAGCGGAAAGAAGATTGACGCACCTCAGAACCATGCATTTGCTGCAACTGCAGACGCTGATATCGCAAAGTTAGCAGGCTTGAAAGACTTTGACCTTGGCTTATCAGCATTTGATGTATTCTGCTTTGAAGATCCAGAAGTAAACGCTTTAGGTGTTAAGCTTTATGGAACATATGATTTCTTAACAGCTACAGCTGAATTCTTCATGGATACAATGAATAAAGAAAACACATATGGCATCAAGGCAAAAGTTGACCTCAAAAATGTTGTTGACAACTTGACAATTTCTGCTTCAGTTGCTTCAAAAGATGTAACAAAGTTTGCTGATAATTTCGCAGTTGATGCAGAAGCAACATATAAGCTCGCTGGAACAAGTGTTGAGCTTAGTTTAAAGGGCGAATATGCTCAGAAGAACAAAGCTTTCATCTTAACACCAAAGATGGCTTTAACTTTCTAATCTCCTTTATAGATTTATATTATTCACCCGTTTCTACGGGTGAATTTTTTGTGCTACGAGAACTCCCTCTTGGTGCGGTAGTTCAAGAGGCTTTAAGCTAGACAAATAAAAAAGATTCTCCAATATGAGGATGCTAACAGAAAAATGCACCTCAAAATAAAGTAGAGACAATGGAAGCAGAATGTTGTCCTGATCATATACTTACATATGCTTATATCGATACCGCAAAAAATAAGTGTTTAATGGTTATGGGAAAGAGCTCTTTAATAATAGTTTGTATCGTTAAAATATCGCTATGGGAATAGACAATTTTAGTGTAGAGGATATTACGTATGTACAGTAGGAGAGACTGTAAAAAATTATGTAGACATTTTCCTTAACTTCTTCAGTAATGATTCACCTGTAGCAAATACTGTTTTTGCCTTAGTTACTTTTCTTAGCTGTATGTTAAAGTCCTCTATTGTATTAGTAGTATAAATAAGCTTTCTTATCTACAGAGGGTAATTAAAGAATGGAGTAAGCTCATTACAGTTATCCTTCCAGCTTCTAATACTTGAAAGGTATTTCTTTCCCTAGATTTCTTCAAAGGCAAGTAATTCATCCTATGCTTCATTTTGGTTCTTTGAGCTCCCGTTCTCTTCAAATCCCTTACAAGGGCTTTAAGGTCTTTGTTTACTACTAGCCTGGTAGAAGACCTTATCTGTGAATAATGCAATGCTGAATATCCGTTTGAGGAAATACTGCATTTATCGCTTCCTTCAAGCCTGAGAGCTATTTACACAGCGTATAAGTGTATCCACAATCAAATACTTTAATCAGCTTTGATATTAACTCCTGTTTTTCCTTTTTTCTTCTTTTCCATATAAGAAACTCCTAAGCCCTTGCCTTAATTAGAACTTAGGAGTTTTCCAATGTCCGCATAATTTTTACAGTCCCTTAGTTATTGAAGTTAACTGCCTTATTAATGGTGTCATATACAAAGGGACAAACATAATTTGCTCATCAACTTTCAAGTTTCCAGTATGTATTAAAACTTCTCTAAAGACATAATTTGAAAACTTGTTTTTAAACTTCTTTAAGGAAGAAAAAGTATAGTTTTTGCCTGATTTGACTTCTATTGGAATAATATTGTGCTTATTGGTAATGGTCTCCTTCTGAATAAGGAAATCTATTTCCATTCTATCAAGAGAGCTTGTAATGCTATTTTTTGCATAATAATAGAGTCTGTTTTTACTTGCAACAAGCATTTGAGCAACTAGATTTTCAATAAACATGCCTTCATTTATTTCTAAACTACCCAGTAATAGCTTTTCGTATAGTTCTTTTTTTAAATCATCATTCTCATCAAAAACCAAAGTTATAAGTAACCCAGTATCAGATAAATAACACTTGAACTTTTCAGGAATGATACTTTGTTTCATACCAAGGTTTGGATCAGATACTTTATAGCAAAAGTTAACCATGAATGCATCCTCAAGCCAATACAGAGCTTCTTTAAAGTCACGATATCTTGCATTGGAATTTATATCAGCAAAACGGAAAACTCCTTCTTTCTCCTTTAAGTTCGTAGGAATCAAATCGAATACAGATCTAACTTTCCATTCATAATTTGCAGTATGTTTGGCTATATCATTTTTATAAAGGTTAAGGATGTTTCTTTTTATTATCTCAACTTCCAAAAGATCTTTTGTTTCAATGTATTTCTCTACTGCTTGGGGCATTCCTCCTATAACCAAATATTTTCTAAGGTATTGCATTATTTTTCGATGAACAGAATCTGGCAGAGGTTTTCTATTATTCCATGAGTCCAGTATCAATGTCCAAAGATCTTCTCTATCAAGGGCCATTAAAAATTCTTCAAAACTCATTGGATACATTTTTAAAGTTTCTTCTTCAGAAGGGATAACTATATCCTTGACATTCTTTTTTATTGAAACCAGACTCCCAGTTTCAATAAAATCAAAACGCCCATCCTGTACCAAAGTTTTCAATGCCTCTCTGGCTTTAGGAAACATTTGTACCTCATCAAAAATAATTAATGATTCCCTATTTATTAACTTTGTGTTAGTGATTGCAGTCAGGTAGGAATAAAAACTATCTAAATCGTTAAGATAATTTTCAAATAATTCTTTTATTTCTTTACTTGTATTACTGAAATCTATTACCATGAAGGTCTTATATTCATTCTTTCCAAATTCTGTTGCTATATAGCTTTTTCCAACTCTCCGGGCACCTTCAATCAATAAAACTGTTTTTCCTTTTGCTCTATTTTTCCAAGCAACCAAATCTGAATAAACTGTTCTTTTCATAGTAAATAATTAAATATCTCCACCAAATTTAAATTTTTTCAATATGAAATTTCACGTTTCTAGGTTTTTTATATTTTATTTTATCACAATAATAAGCATTTTATGTTAATTATTACAGACGAAATAAGCTAAGTAATTCTTATATTTTGATCCTTGAATTTCTTCACAAATTTATAAACAAATATATAAAAAATGTGTTTTGGAGTAGCTAATACTAAGTTTTGCTAATGAGGAAATAATGAAAAAAGTACTCACAATAGTTGCTGTTTCACTTCTCGTTTCTGCTACACTCTTTGCTGGTGTATCATTCAGCGGAAGATTCAGACAGGGTTACGTATTCGGTTTTGGTTTCGGCGATGATGCTAAAAACACCATTTCAACTTGGAAGACAGAAGAGGCAAAAGTATCTGTTTCTATTTCTGATGACAATGGGGTCTGGAAAGTTACATTAAAGAGCCCAGGCGCTTTGGATTCAAATGACAAATGGGCTGCTAACGCATCTGTTAACGTTGACAAGATTGTTAAAGCTGCAGGTGGAGACATGGGTGATTTAACAATGTCAGTAAGTTTTGGTAATAATGGAAAACTTGCAGCATTGTCAGCCTATTCAGATCCAACTGGAAATGAATACTATAAAATGAAGACCAATGGAACAGAGTCAATCCAGATTGCAATGGCTTATGCTAAGCTTTTTAAGTTAAACGTAGGTGTTGACCCAACATTTAACGATACTAAAGATGCATCATTTATTATTTCTGCTTCAACAGAGCCAGTTTCTGGCTTAGCAATCGGCGTTGGCTACACATTAAACGGTTACCAGGAAACGGGTTATGGTTCAAAGACTGAATACGGTTTCAATCAGGGTATTAATGGATCAGTTAATGTTGATCTTGGAAAAATGTTAGACATGGATTTTGATCTTGGTTTAACTGCTTATGATACTTTCGCTCTTGGAGCAAAAGATGCTGCTTCTAAGGTTATTGATGACTCTGCTAAGGATAATCTCAATACATTAGCAGGTGGTGTATATGGTGGTGTTGATGCTGTTGATGGTTACGTAGAAGTTGTTATGACAACAGATATGCCAGACGGTGGAGATGCAACAAATAAGATGGGATTAAACGCATGCGTAAATCTTAATTTGGTTGATAACCTGGGCTTGGATGTTTACTTCAACATTGGCGATTTTGATGCTGTTGCTGATACTATCAAAGTTGGTGGAGATGTTTCTTATAAGATTGCAGGTGTTCAAGTTGCTGCAAACGTTGAGTATTTAACTGCAAATAAGACCCTTAAAGTTACACCTAAGATGATAATCAATTTCTAATTATAATCAGATTATTTACTCTACTATTCACCCGTGCAATGCGGGTGTTTTTTTATATTAATTATGACTTAATAAGCCTTCAGTCAATCTAAAGCCACTATATACTAGTAGTCCCTAATAGCTAATTGTGTGTAATTTGGCGATTGGAGTAATTATTTTGAAGATACGCTTAATTTAATTGAAAACTATTTATAAAGTCTATATATGGTTTTATCTTGCTATTTAAATCCATTTAGAGAAAATGTAGTTAAGTTCACCCTTATATTCCACAACGTCTGATTCTAGTTAAAGCCTTTATCAATTCCAGATTATGATGTAGATGGATTTTCTCTAGGTATATTTCTCTTACTAAAATAAGTAACTTCAGCAAAAAACCTCACAAGTTTGTTAACAAATATCTAAAAAATGTATTTTGAAGTAGAAAATGCTGAGTCTCTTCACTTTCAAAACATCAATTTTCTGGCTTAGAAGTACAATTTTCAGCTAAAAGTGAAGATTTATGTGCTAGGTCTGGTCGTTTAAATAAAAAAATTCACCCGTAGAAACGGGTGAATAAAAACAAACTAATTAAACTAATTAGAATGTGATAATCATCTTAGGTCTTACTAAGAAATTCTCTTTTGCGCGATCATATTCAGCTTTTAAGTTAAGAGCTACGCTTGTTCCTGCTAATGCATAATCTGCTTCAGCACCAACTACGAAGTTATCAGCAACCTTTGTGATGTCCTTTGAACTGAATGTAATACCAAGATCAAAGTTTTCTACTAAGTTGTCTAAGCCAACTCCAGCCTTAAGTCCGTATACATTTGAATCGTTTGCAGAATCCATTGTGAATTCAACATAAGCAGCAGCCATATCAATTGTTGTATAAGCGTTTGCAGCGAGTGTATTAACCATCTTATCGCCGAAACCGATTGTATCATAAGCAGATACACCAAGCTTGAAGTCCAAACCAGCGAGCTTTGCAACGTTAACATCAACAGCTACGTTAACAGCGTTGTCTGATGGGAAAGCAATGCTTGTACCATCACCATACTTTGAAGCTACTTTGTAGCCATAAGCAGCTGATATTGAAACACCATCAACTGGAGAAGTTAATGCACTGACGATTAATGATCTTCCTGCATCTGTTGGGTCGCCAGCAATATTGAACTTAACTAATGAACCATAATTCATTGCTAACTGAACTGAATTTTTACCATTGTTCTTTAAGTTCTTGTAACCGTTGCTTGTTACATCATTGTATGCTGAAAGGCCATTCATGCTTGAGTTGTTTCCTGCTGAAAATGTCATTCCGAAATCACCCATATCACCACCCATAGCCTTAACTAAGTTAGCAATATTGATGCTTGCGTTTGCGTTCCAGTGGTTGTCTGAATCAAAACCAGCTTTTCCATCATTGCCATCACCTTTATATGTGACAGTCCAAATCTTATTGTCATCAGTAGCCTTGATTGCTAATTTTGCTTCACCAGTTTTCCATGGTGTGATTTTTATTTCATCACCAAAATTAAAATCATAAGCTGCCTTAAAGTTTCCTGAAAAAGACATCCCTGCGAATAGAGCAGAAGTAGCTAAAAGTGCTACTAACATAATAGAAACAATTTTTTTCATTATTTCCTCCATTGATAAATTCGGGAGCGAACCACAGGGCACGCTTTTCCCTTTTTCCGTTATACGTTAGTAATTTTAACAAAGGCTTTTAAGTACTGTCAATTAAAAGATTATAGGAGAATTGTATCGTAATATTTGCGAAATTTCTGAATATTTTTGCCAATAACTTTCTTATTTATAATGAGTTATTGAATTTTTACGGCTCTGGGCATATTTTTGCTCCCAATAATTTTAAAATGACAAAAATCTTTTTCATGTAATTTTAAACAGGAATATTTGTATTTATTCCGGTTGAATTTTGGTTTATTTTTAACTGAAGAAAGGTATTGGGCCTAAAAACTATTCTCAATTACAAAAAAAGCCTCCTAAGCAGGAGGCTCATTTCATTTATATAATATTAGAGAACGTTAAATGCTTTTCTTCCAGCATATTCTGCATCTTCACCAAGCATATCCTCGATTCTCATAAGCTGGTTGTACTTTGCAAGCCTGTCAGAACGTGACATTGAACCAGTTTTGATTTCCCCTGTCTCCAAAGCAACTACCAAATCAGCGATAAAGCTGTCCTCTGTTTCACCGGAGCGATGGGAAACAACTGCTGTATAACCGTTTCTTTCAGCAAGCTTGATTGCTTCATATGTTTCAGTGAGTGTACCAATCTGATTAACCTTGATAAGAATTGAGTTTGCAACTCCCTTCTCAAGACCCATCTGAAGTCTGGCTGTATTTGTAACAAACAAGTCATCTCCGACAAGCTGAACTCTGTCTCCGATTCTGTCTGTAAGCATTTTCCAGCCTTCCCAGTCATCCTCAGCCATACCATCTTCAATAGAAATGATTGGGTACTTGTTTACCCAGCTTTCCCAGAGGTCAACCATTTCAGCTGATGTCTTCTTCTCGCCTGTTGTCCACTTTAATGTATATACTTTCTCTTTTTCGTCATATAACTCAGATGCAGCCGGATCCAAAGCAATCATAAAATCTCCGTCTCTTCCAGCTGTGTATCCGGCGTTCTTGATAGCTTCCATAATAACTTCAAGTGCTTCCTCATTGGACTGCAAATCAGGAGCAAATCCACCCTCATCACCAACACCTGTATTCAAGCCTTTTGCCTTCAATACTGCCTTTAATGCATGGAAGACTTCTGCAACCCATCTAACAGCTTCTCTTTCTGATGGTGCACCGATTGGCATTACCATGAACTCCTGGAAGTCAACTTTGTTATCTGAGTGAGCTCCACCGTTCAAAATATTTGCCATTGGTACTGGGAGTACGCATGCATGATAAGCTCCAAGATATTTGAAAAGAGGTAAATCAAGATAGTTTGCTGCTGCTCTTGCAACTGCCATTGAAACACCCAAAATAGCATTAGCACCAAGCTTTCCTTTGTTAGGTGTTCCATCAAGTTCGATCATTGCTCTGTCAACTGCAACCTGATCCAAAGCATCCATGCCCTCAATTGCAGGTGCGATAATGTTGTTTACGTTGTCAACAGCCTTTAATACGCCTTTGCCACCGTATCTTTTTTTATCTCCATCGCGAAGCTCAACAGCCTCATGAATACCTGTAGAAGCACCTGACGGTACTGCTGCTCTGCCAACTGAACCGTCCTCAAGTGTAACTTCAACTTCTACTGTTGGGTTTCCTCTAGAATCAAGAATTTCTCTTGCCTCAATTAATTCAATCAAAATCATATTATTTATTTCTCCTATCAAGAGTTGATTTAACTAGCCTTAAATATGTAACTAAAGGAGGGAAAAGTCAAGGAAAGACTAGGACCAATACCTCTCCTCTATCTGATTTGCTTTTCTGTCATGGTCCTCACTGGTTCCACGTACCACAATGTTGTAATCCATGACATTCCTTATCGTATCAAAAGCAAGCGCAATTGAGACACAGATGAATAAACTGTACATTCCGCCCAGAAGGGAAGTCCTCCATGTGATAAAGTCTCCGTAAAAATATCCTATTACCCCGATTGCAATAATAAAACAACTGAAATTTACAAAAGCCAGGTAATCAATCCATATAAACCTTCTGAAATCCTTATAAAAGAATGCATATGCAGTATACCCAACAAGCATAAAGACATATATTCCCATAAGGCTAATCATCAAAAATACCCTGCTCGACCAAGCGCCTCTGTAAATAATTATAAACAGAAGGTAGTCCATTAATAAAATCAGGGCCATGATTGATGACAAAACCATGAAAACCATCGATCTTTTTTTTGAAAATGCCATTCTGAATCTGTCAACAAGCATCCCATAAAGAATCACTACGCCTGAGAATATCAGGGAAACAACAAGGGCTTTAAATAATGCAGGCGTCTCAAAAGGCAGGAGAGATACTTTGTATCTGAAAGGGAGAACCAGAAAAACACTTAACGACAATAACCCAGAAAGAGACCAAAGGGTTACAGTATCTGTATACTCCCTCAGATAAAGGCGCCCCATCCCAAACCATAGAAGAATCATGGAAAGCAAAAAGAAAAATGCAGATAGCACAAAGCCGGCATAGCTTGTGGGACGGAAAGTAATTTGTCTGAAATACACGGTGATTATCAGAGCAAGCCAACTGAGAGGCACCAGAAAAGCTAGTACATAAAAAACCTTGCTGCTTCTTTTTCTCACACTAAGGATCTGCCTGATCTGCTGTAGTCTCTCTGGTGAGTATTCTTCCCCGTTTCTGTCAACTTTTACTGTTTTTGTTTTTCCTGCATTGTTTTCACTGTTTCTTTCGCTTCTGGAGGCAGCCTGGGATTTCATCCTGTATGTATTTTTCTTTACATCATTAGATACTGAAGAAGTATCTGCCTCTGCCCTACTTCTCGATGAAGCCTTTTTCCCTTCAAGATTTTTGCCTTCCTTGGTTTCAGCAGAGACTTCTTCTGAGTCTTTTTTTGAACTCAGGTTCTTTTTCCTTTGGGTATCTGAAATGTTCTTCTCTTTTTTGGCCTTGGCTACTGGCTCTGTTTTTAAGATTCGGTTTTTTTCTATATTGCTACCTTTTATCTCTGAAGGACCATTGGATTTTGATATCTCACCTTCTTTTTCGCTATTCTTCATTTCCTTCAATTTCCTTCAGTACTTCTTCAATTTCTTCAAGAGAAAAACCTTTTCTCAAATATTTGCTGACAGTATTCAATCTGTCTTTTTTCTTCAAGTCCCGGCAGAGACTTTTCTTCAAGATGTTTTCGTATTCCCTTTTATCCCAAGCTTCACTAAGGGCATAGGAGGCTATATCTCTGGGACACCCTTTTTCCTCAAGACGCAAAAGGAGTATACCTTTACCTTCTGCAGTCTTTCTAAGACGGCTACGAATAAAACTTTCAGCAAATCTTTCCTCGCTGAGAAAATTCCTTTCTTTGAGTGCACTTATTGCCTCAAGAATATCATTTTCCGGGTATCCCTTCTTTTCAAGCTTATCAATTAATTCCCTGCCGGTATGCTCACGGTAAGAAAGCAGATAAAGGGCTTTCTCATAGGCCTCACTCATACCTTGATTATATTGGTTACAGGCATTTTAAAAAAGAATAAAAAATGGCCAGCCTTTGCTGACCACTCTTTTAACGCTTTGAGAACTGGAAGCGCCTTCTGGCTCCTCTCTGTCCATATTTCTTTCTTTCGACCATTCTTGGGTCTCGGGTCATATAACCTGCTTTGTGCAAAGCTGGCTTGTAGTTTTCGTCAATTGCTACAAGTGAACGGGCAATTCCTAATCGGCATGCCTCAGCTTGTCCATTGATTCCCCCACCATATACGTTAATAACAACATTATACTTTCCTGCTGTTTCAGTAACTTCAAATGGTGAGTTTACTACAATTACATTGGATGGAGAAACGAAGTACTCTTCAATTTTCTTTCCGTTAACGATTATTTCGCCTTTTCCCTCTCTTAGATAAACACGAGCGACAGCTGTCTTTCTGCGGCCAACGCCAGTTCCGAGGTTGATGTTTTTAGCGGTTTTTGCTTTTGCCATACTCTACTTCCCCCTTAGATTTCGACAGCAATTGGCTGCTGTGCCTTATGAGGATGCTCAGATCCTGCATAAATCTTAACATTAGTAAAAAGCCTCTTACCGAGTTTTCCAGAAGGAAGCATTCCCTTAACCGCATGTTCCATCGGATATGTTGGCTTTCTCTTTATGACGTCGCCGTAATTCTCAGCCTTAAGTCCGCCTGGATACATAGAAACACGATAATACATTTTGTCCTCTACTTTATTGCCGGTGACAGTTGCTTTGGCTGCGTTAATGATGATTACATAGTCTCCCATGTCCTGGTGAGGTACGTACTCTGGTTTATCTTTTCCCCTTAAAATCCTTGCAGCTTTAACTGCAACTCTTCCAAGGTTCTTGCCCTCTGCATCAATGATGTACCATTTTTTCTCGACTGATGCTGGTTTGACAAAAATAGTTTTCATAAACTACACCTTAATAATTGTTTTTCTCAAAGACCATGTCTTTTTTACGTATCATCATTCCTTATCCAGGGGAATGATGTCTGAGTTTCACCAACTATACTTTCTTTTTGTCCTCATTCTTACCGGGAAAGGATGGCAGAAGCTGTAGAGAAGCTTCCAAAGAAGAAAGGAAGATAATATAGTTCCTCAGGCAAGTTCCAAGCAGCTCAATTTCCAGGTTGTGGAGGCCAGCAAACCAAGCTTTTCTTCCCAAAACACGTGAGGCGCTAAAAAAGCGCAACTTTGATTTAAGCACGGAGGAAAAAATTTGTCTATACTTTAACCTAAATCTTCTCTAGCGGGGCGTTACCTTCAATGAACTTGACACTCCTCTGCCCGAATTTGACAACAATAATCGGTGCTCCGTTGGGCCTGATAATCTTTTCACTGACATAGCCTTCTCCGTAATTTGCATTCTTAACACGGTCCCCAGTTTCTAGTTTCTTTGCAAAAACCCGTTTTTCCGGTTTTCCCTTCCTCTTTTCTTCTGGAATGTTTATTGCATCGATTTTATGTGCAAACTCAGAAACAGAGAATTTGGATGCATCCTTTTTTATCCAGGAGGAGTTTCCACTACTCCAGGAACTTCCCCTTTCCTGATGATTATAGCTTTTCTTTTTATCTTTCAGGTCTATAAGGTTACCGCGAAGAAGTTCAACCGGAACTTCCTTCAAAAAAGGACTTATAAGTGCGGAAGTGGCCATATTTCCCCACCTTGACCTGCTATTGGCATAACTTAGATACAGTTCTTTTCTGGCCCGGGTCATTGCAACGTAGAGGATTCTCCTTTCTTCCTCAACCTCATCTGAAAGAGCATTTCTTCCAGGAAGATAATCCTCTTCAAGACCCACGCAATAAACATTGTCAAACTCAAGGCCCTTGGTGTTATGCATTGTAATCAAGGTTACCCCTTCTTCATCTCTAGGATCGTTGTTTCCAAGTTTTGTACGGTCCAAAGTCAGCTCCTCAAGAAACCTTGATAAATCTGCTTTACCGCGTCCTGCTCTGTTAAGCATTACAAAAAACTCCTCAAGGTTTCTTTCCTTGCTTTCCCTCTGAGTCCGGTCTTCTATTTTATGGTAATATTCAATAAGCCCTATTCTCTCAAGGGCATTATGAAGCATAACACCAAGCTCAACTTTCTCTTCATTAAGGTCTTCTTCTGCCTTTAAAAGTCCGTCAAGGAAGGTTTTAGCTCCGTCACTTTTACTGTTTTTATCTGTAAATTCCTTTAAAGCGACCGTTAAATCCTCATCAAGACTGATTATGCTTTCCTGCTTCTTTTCACCTATTCCCCTTGAAGGCTTATTGATTATTCTTCTGAAAGAGACAATATCTTTGTGATTGAGCAAAAGGTACAGAAACGCGATTGCATCCTTTATTTCCTCTCTTTCATAGAAACGCAGTGCACCTATTATCTTGTAAGGGATATGGAGGAATAATAATTCTTTTTCAAAAATGCCAGACTGGGCATTGGTCCTGTAAAGTATAGCTGTATTATCATAGTCTCCATTTGCTTCAATGCTAGCAACGACATTATGGGCTTCTTCAAAACCATTGTAGTGGTTCATGACACATGGTTTTGTCCCGGTTTTCCCATCTGCTGATATTATTTCCTTTTTGTGGCGTGAGGTATTTTTCTTTATCAGGGAAGAGGCAACTGCAAGTATTTCCGAAGTACTTCTGTAATTCTTCTCAATTTTTATCTCCCTGACGTTATCAAACATTTTGGAAAAAGTAAGAATATTCTGGATATTTGCCCCGCGGAATGAATATATTGACTGATCGTCATCTCCCACAACGGTAATCTTCGCATCCTCACTCTTAAGGGCTTTAAGAAACCTGAACTGTTCAGTATTCGAATCCTGATACTCATCAACAAGGATATATCTGAAACGCGAATGGCAATACCTTCTCATAAGGGAATCGGTTTTTTCAAGTTCCTTTCTCGGAATTGCAATGAGGTCTGCAAAATCGACATTTCCTGTTCTAGACAATGCCTCCTGATATGAACTGAATAGTTCAACAAAATCCGGAAAATCCGACTGATATGATAAAGTGGGACTTTCCAGATTAAAGCCATTATCCTTTGCCATCGCTATATCACGGTACACAGCTTTCAGGTACTTTCTGTCCTTTGGTGAAACACTTGAAAGTAGAGAGAGGGAATCTTCATCGTCATAAATACAGAAGTCCGGACTGAGACCAACTGAATCAGAAAACAATCTGAGAAGATAAGCCCCCAAGGAGTGAAAAGTTCTGATTTCAAGGTGGCTGATATTCTGGTTGTCCACCATTGAATCAACTCTGTCCTTCATTTCTTTTGCAGCACGGTTTGTAAATGTAACACCAAGGATTTCAGCTGGGCGATAAAGCTTTTCTTCAATTGCATAGGCAATCTTGGTTGTAATGGTTCTTGTCTTACCTGATCCTGCACAAGCCAGAAGAAGAAGATTATGATCAAAGTCAAGAACTGCTTCTCTCTGGTCATCGTTCAAAAGAGAAAGGTCAATCAATTTTAATACCCTCTAAATCCACTCCCCTTACAGCACGAATACCGACATTAACAACGTCTCCGCTTTTCATACCACGTCCCATAATGACAGTAAGCCCATCAACATCTGGGGCCTGAGAGTATATCCTTCCGACTGCAAGGTCCTCACCCTCTATGATTTCTTCAACAAGCGCTTTTGTCTCAAGACCTATAAAGCTTTCTAAGCGACGCTCAGTGATTTTAGTTTGTATTTTTTCAATTTCTTTTTGGTATTTCAATGCAGTTTTCAGATTTCTGTTATGTTCTTCCTCACTGCGCATTTCATAAGCCAGGGTATCCTCTTCTCTTGAATAGATGAAAGACCCCATCCAGTCCAGTTCTGCTTTCTTCAAAAAGCTTTCAAGGTTTTTGAAAGCCTTTTCATCCTCACCGGGGAAGCCCACCATTATAGTTGACCTTATTACCGCATTCGGTATTTCATCCCTGATCTTCTTGATTAGGTTCAGGTATTTTTCACTGTTTCCAGTTCTTCTCATGGCTTTTAATACGCTCTCATCAGCATGCTGGAAAGGAATATCAAAATAAGGAAGTATTTTCTCCCTTTCTTTAACAAGTTTTATAAGTCCTTTCGGGAATGTGTCTGGATGAATATACAGAAGTCTCAGTACAAAATCCCCATCCAGAGATGAAAGTTTATCAAGGAGGCTTACAATCCTCTGTTCCCCATAAAGATCCATTCCATAGGCTCCCAGATCCTGGGCAATGACATTTATTTCATATATGTTCTGGGCAATAAGACGTTCTGCCTCTTTTAATATTTTCTCCTCAGGGCGGCTTCTGAGTCCCCCCCTTATTACAGGGATTGCACAATATGAACAACGGTGGTCACACCCTTCACTTATCTTAAGATAGGCACTTCTCGGATAAGAAAGGAGCTTCAGCCTGTCGTCCCTTTCATCATCAGGGTCCGGATACTCTGGAATGGCAACAATATCCTTTTTATTCTCTTCCAGCTCACTGAGTAGCCTTGGAAAAAGACTTAGGTCATGATTACCAAAAATTGCATCAGCTTCCTCGAGTTCCATTTCCTGTCCATAGCGTTGTGCCAAACACCCCGAAAGGATAATTTTTGCCTTCGGATTTAGCTCCTTCAGGCTGAAAAATGCATTTATGGATTCCTCCTTTGCACTTTCAATGAAACCACATGTATTGACAATTATGAGATCGGCATTTTCTGCCTCTGCTGTATATTCATATCCGCCTTCGATTGCATAAGAAAGGAGAATTTCCGAATCAACCTGGTTCTTTGCACATCCAAGACTTTCTATATATATTTTTTTCACAAAAAAACTTTACCTTAATCATGTCTTGTAAACAACCAAAATAAAGGAATTAGGAATCAAGATTCCCATATAGCTATATACAGAAGACTGCATTTTTTTGCATCCTTTATGCACTCTGGTTTTGTATTTTCCTACTTTTTATTGCTCTTGCTTTTTTTATGGTCTAAAATTACTTGTTATCGGGAGTGAATTTGCATGGCAAAGTATATAATAAAACGACTCATCGGAATGATTCCCACTATTTTGGTAATCGTGACTTTGAGCTTCTTTATCGTGCGTATTGCTCCAGGCGGTCCGTTCGATGGGGAACGTGCACTTCCTGAAGTAATAAAGAGAAATATTGAAGCCAAATACCACATGGATGAGCCGTTAATAAAGCAGTACGGAAGATACCTTTTTGATGTTATCCGCGGGGATTTGGGCCCCAGTTACAAATATAAGGACCATGACGTAAACTCGCTTATTTTCGGTTCAATTCCAAACTCAATTGTATTAGGACTGATGGCAATGGCAGTTGCCTTGGTTTTCGGTATTGCATTCGGCATTATAGCTGCCTTGAAACAGAATACTATTTGGGACTACATTCCTATGGGACTGGCTGCCTTGGGTCTATCGATTCCGTTATTTGTCATAGGCCCTATATTACAATACGTCTTTGCAATCCGGCTAAAATGGTTCCCTACTTCCGGCTGGTTCATGAGCGGGGATGCATCATTCAAAACAGCAATCCTCCCGGTTCTTGCTCTTAGCTTTGCTTATTATGCAGACATTGCAAAACTTACCCGATCTTCCATGCTTGAAACGCTCCGCTCTGACTACATCAGGACAGCAAAGGCAAAAGGTATGAGAAACTCCCAGATTATCTTCAAGCATGCTATGAAAGGAGCAATGCTCCCAATTGTTTCGTACCTTGGTCCAGCTTTCGCCGGTATAATAACCGGAAGTATAGTTGTCGAACAGGTATTCCGTGTTCCCGGACTCGGAAAATTTTTCGTACAATCGTCTTTCAACAGAGACTATACACTGATTGTCGGTGTTGTTATCGTCTACTCGGTAATTCTCGTAGTGATGAACTTCCTTGTAGATATCGTCTATTCGCTTCTTGATCCAAGAATCACATACAAGTAGGGCCTATGTTTAAGAAGAAAAAAATTGTTGCAACCAACGAATTCAACCAGCAAATAGAAGGAACTAGCCTTACAAAGGAATCTTGGAAGAGGCTTAAAAAGAACAAGATGGCCATTTTTGGTCTGATTGTCGTTATAATATACGCTTTGGTCTGCGCTTTCGCAAACCTCCTGCCACTCTATCCATATGACGAAGTTGTAATGGAGCACCAGCACCTGCAACCATCACTTACCAAAACAAGCGGAGAACTGGTTCTTGCAAAGAAATATCAGGACGTATTCTACTCTGCATGGAGGGAGGGCAGACTGAAACTTACAGAGGAAGAAGACAAAAAAATCAGAACCTGGATACAGCAGGACAAGACAAACAAGGTTTTGCAGTATATTTACGATCAAGGTGCAAAGCAGCTTGAAGAGGGTCTTTTTCAGTTCTCTGCTGCTGATCAGAGAACCATAGACAGGACAAAGGATAAGATCCAGAACGATGTAATGGTTACTATCAAAAAGATTTATTACCCTGTGAACGGAAAGGTTGAGAATATTGAAAAAGTATCGGCAGACGAACTGGTTAACATATATGCAGAGCTGAATAATATAAAGTCCGATACGGTTAAAACATCTGTGGACAATGAGCTTATTTCAGCACTTGTGAATGAAATTAAGGCAAACGATACTGAGCTTTCCAGCACAGATGCCCGTGCTCAGGCTGAAATCGACTTTGAAAACTATTCAGAAAAGACTTATGAATCAAAAGTAAAACAGAACCTTATTGGTAAAATCGAGTCAATTGCAAACAGGGAGTCACTCAAAAGGGTAAAGGAGGAGATTCAGGCCGATCCAAGCCTTAAGTTCCCTATCAAGGAAAGCTTTGATTTGGAAAATGGCATGCATGTGGAGCTTAAAGCTTCAAAGGTCAATGACCGCCGTTACTATCTTGGGACTGACTATCTTGGACGTGATATGCTCTCAAGAATCATCTATGGAGGAAGAGTCAGTATCGCAATCGGTCTTGTAGGTACGATTACATCCGTTTTCATCGGTATTCTCGTAGGCTCAGTTGCAGGCTACTCAGGAGGTAAGATTGACTACTACCTGATGAGATTTGTTGATGTAATGTACGGACTGCCATATATGCTTCTTGTCATTATCTGTATGGCGGTATTCGGGCGAAGTATATTCAATCTGTTCTTTGCCCTTGCCCTGATATCGTGGCTCACGATTGCCCGTATGGTGCGTGGCCAGATTATGAGCCTCAAAAATCAGGAATATGTTGAAGCTGCCAGATCAATGGGCGCTTCAATGGGAAGAATCATCACAAGACATATGATTCCGAACTCATTGTCGATTATCATTGTGTATTCAACAATAAGAATACCAAACTTTATCATGCAGGAGTCTTTCCTTTCCTTCCTGGGCTTAGGTGTACAGGCTCCATATGCGTCTTGGGGTTCTTTAATCGGGGATGCGGTGGCATCTATGACACTCTATCCATGGAAGCTGATATTCCCATCTTTGGCGATGGTTATATTCCTATTTGCAATGAACTTCCTCGGAGACGGTCTGAGAGACGCTTTTGATCCGCAAAGTAAGAACCAGCTTTAAAGGAGGATTGGATGAAGGATTTTAAAGACTCAGAAATTATTCTTGAAGTAAAAGACCTGCAGACCTACTTTAAAACGGATGCTGGTATCGTAAAGGCAGTCGATGGTGTTTCATTTGTCGTACACAGGGGAGAAACTGTCGGCCTAGTTGGTGAGTCAGGGTGCGGAAAATCTGTAACTAACCTTTCAATCATGCGCCTTGTTCCCTCCCCCCCCGGTAAAACCGTTGGAGGCGAGGTGTTGTACGAGGGCGTTGATATACTGAAACTAAAGGAGAAGGATTTAAGAAATATCAGAGGAAACAAGATTTCAATGATATTCCAGGATCCAATGACCAGCCTGAATCCTTTCCTGAAGATTTCTACCCAGATGATAGAAACCATAAGAATGCATCAGAAAGTAACGAAGGCGGAGGCCCGTGAAAGAGCAATCAGGATGCTTGGGGAAGTTGGTATTCCAAAACCTGAAAAGAGAATTGACAGCTACCCACATCAGTTCTCTGGTGGTATGAGACAGCGTGTTATGATTGCCATGGCCCTCTCCTGTAACGCAGATCTTCTGATTGCAGATGAACCGACAACGGCCTTGGATGTTACCATTCAGGCCCAGATTCTCGAATTGATTCAGAGGATGAACGAGAAATTCAATACTGCTGTTATTATCATAACTCACGATCTGGGCGTCGTTGCAGGAATGTGTGATAATGTCTGCGTCATGTATGCAGGAAAGATTGTCGAGAGTGCCCCAACTGACAAACTTTTCAATAAACCTTTACACCCGTACACAGAAGGTCTTATAGCTTCGGTTCCGAAGCTTGATGGGGAAAGCAAGAAAGAAAAGCTTTTCAGCATTGAAGGTCAGCCACCAAACGTTATTGACCTTCCGCCATGCTGCCCGTTCCATCCAAGATGCAACAAAACAATGGATGTATGTAAAGTATGTTATCCGCCAAGAAAAGATGTTGAGAGTGATCACCAGGTTTCCTGCTGGCTATATGCAGACGAAGAAGAGATTGCCAATGCTTTAAAGGAGAGTGTAAACAATGGCTGAAGATAAAAAAGTAATTTTGAAAGTAACAGATCTTTACCAGCACTTCCCTATCTCCAACGGAAGCCTATTCCGAAAACAGATCGGAGCAATCAGAGCAGTCGATGGAATTTCATTTGATGTGTATGAAGGTGAGATTCTCGGTATTGTCGGCGAGTCAGGGTGTGGAAAGTCTACAACCGTCCGCTCAATCGCACAACTCCACAGACCAACTTCCGGAACAGTTGAATTCAATGGGATAGACCTTTGTAAAGCAGATAAAAAGACTCTTTTAAAGGAAAGACGTGAAATACAGATGATTTTCCAGGATCCTTATTCCTCCCTGGATCCAAGAATGACTGTAAGCAATATTATCGCAGAACCTCTTGAAATCTATAATAACAGAGGTCTGTTGGACCACAAACTCACAAAGGAAGAAATTGATAAAAAGGTTGAGGAACTCATGGATAAGGTAGGCATTAATATCGCTTTCAAGAACCGTTATCCCCATGAATTCTCAGGTGGTCAGAAACAGCGAATAGGAATTGCACGTGCTCTTGCACTGAACCCAAAGATTATTCTTGCCGATGAACCTGTTTCAGCTCTGGACGTATCAATACAGGCCCAGGTTCTTAACCTGATTCAGGATTTGCAGAAGGAGTATGGAATAACATTCCTTTTTATTGCCCATGATTTAGCTGTTATCCAGCACATTTCTGACAGAATTATTGTCATGTATCTGGGTAAGATTATGGAAATCGCACCAGCTTTGGAGCTATATGCCCATCCTTACCACCCTTACACAGAAGCTCTCCTCTCTGCCGCACCTATCCCTGACCCGGAAGAAGAAAGAAACAGAAAGAGGATTGTACTTGAAGGCGATGTTCCTTCACCTGACAGAGAGCGCTATGGCTGTTACTTCTATGACCGTTGCCCAAAGAAAATGGATTACTGCAAATACCATATACCTCCTATGCTTGACGTCGGAGAGGACCACAAATGTGCCTGCTGGCTATATGATGAAGTTGATCACAAGAATGATCCTGCTGGAGAACCTCCATTTGCCCCTGAAGCGCAGAAAAAGGGAAAGAAATGATAAGTGCACCTTCGGGTGCATTTTCTTATTCTGCCGTATAAAGCGGAAGGCCTGTGAAAGCGCTCAAATATGAGGCATCTCTCCTTAATCTCCTTCCGCTCTTTTTCTCTCCGAGAATCTCCAGATCATATTTTTTTTCTTCGTCCAGACGAAGCGATAGGACGATCATTTGTTTATGCTTCCAGCTGGGTTTTGCCTTTTGCTCTCCGGTAATGCCTTTAATAAAAAAGGATACTTCTATCCTATCTATCTCGCAGTAGTCCAAGCTGAGCTTTCTTACAAATGGTCCAAAACCCCATGTGTAAGTAATCTTTTTGATGTTGTTATCAAAAACCCAGCTGTCCCTGTAAAGAAGACAAAAAAGGAGGAGTAGCATTACAAGCACTGGTACCAAAGCAGAAAGGGTGAAAACCTTCTCCTCTATTACACTTATAAGGCCAAGGGTAAGAAGGAGAAAAATCAGGGCAGAAACAATCCTCATAGATAGCGGAGGACCATAAACAAGACTTTCTTTTCTTTGTCTGAAAGAGTATGAAAACACTTCTCTATTCTAAGTTATCGGATACATGCTTAACAATGGATAAAACGAGTTCTTGATATGGGAATCATTTTCACAGAAAAAATGTTTTTACAGTTCAGGAAAATATTATAATTTGTTATATATATTCTTGTGATAAAAACAATTAAAGCAGTTTCCGATAAAATAGCAGAGAAAATTTCAGAGCTAGATAGACTTGGAAAAACAAAAGAAAACCTAATAAAAAAGGAATACAAACTCAAAGAAGCTTTGTACACCTCTATTTTCTTTGCTCCACTGAAAAATGACAACAACCTCGGGGAATTTCACTTCGACAGCAAAGCGATTATCCTTTCCGATTCCCTTTTGGACGAAGATGATTTCTTTATAAAAAATATATTCCTCCATGAGCTTTCCCATGCTCTGGACTTTGCCCTGACAAGAATTGAGGGTTCTCCCCATGGCCAGTCATTCAGAGCGTGCTGTTCCATTATGGGGGTCAGTCCTGATTTCCAAGGTGCAACTATTCCTTCCTTCGAAAAAAGGAGGAAAGAGGAAAGAAGGATAGAAAAACTCCTCTCCCTTTCATCCTCAAACTTTATATCCGAACGAGAATCAGCACTGAAAAAAGCCCAGGAACTTATTATCAAGAACAACATACAAATAAGAAAAGCAGAAAAAACTTATAAAAAGATATACTATGTTGAGCTTTATAAAGGGAAAAAAGTCCCCGTATGGATCAAAGAAATATGTCACTTCATATCCTCAGCAACAGGAACTTTTTTTGTAATAACCAGAGCAGATAATGATTGCGAAGTATTTCTCCCCACTCTATATGGCTCGTTTAAAGAAGTGGAACTGTCACTTTACCTTTATGATTACCTGATAAACTCTTTCAGCTCAGAGATCAACGAAAAGCAGAAAGGATGCAAAGAAACTATCCATAAACCTAGTTTCATTGTTTTTGCAGTACGGGAGATGGCAAAAAAGCTGAACAAGGAAAACAGTGCCTCAGTAAAAACGGCATTAACAGTCATTAAAAATGAGAACCAGAAAAATGCCATGGAAGTTGTATTCAAGAACACAAGACTGAAAAAAGCAAAGAATTCCATTTCCATTAAAAACAAAAGAAGCATGGTACTTGGTCTGGATTTCGGTTCAAAGCTGGTTCTTCCACGCCAGATTGCACAAAGGAAAATCAACTAGATTCCTTTATGTGAAATGAACATATGGCAATAAAAAAACTTTTTCTTTCAACTTCTAATAACTCCATTTATAAGAAATAATTAACAATTCAGCCAAAGAATTCCTCTTTATATTGAATGCTTTAATTATTTCTTTTAAACTTAATCCATACTATCTAAGGAGTTTTGAAATGAAGAGAGTCTTATCAACAATGGCAGTTGTACTCCTTGCTGTCCTTCTTTTAGCTTCATGTAGCAAGAAGGCATCAACATCTACTACTGCTTCTTCAACAACCAATACAACTTCAACTTCTAATACAACTTCAGCAAAAACTGCTACAACAGCAAGTTCTTCAAGCGCAAAGAAAGTTTTTAGAGTCGCAAACAGTGCAGAGCCGGAGTCACTAGACCCAGCAAAGATTCAGGGAGTTCCTGAGCACAGGCTTTTTGAAGGTCTTTTTGAAGGCTTAGTCGTATATGATCCAGTTACAGCTGATGGAATTCCAGGTCTTGCAGAAAGCTGGGATATCTCAGATGACGGTTTAACATATACATTCCACCTCAGAAAGAATGCAAAGTGGTCAGACGGAACACCAATTACAGCTGATGATGTAGTTTATTCATGGCTGAGAGAATTAGCTCCGGAAACAGCTTCTCCATATGCATGGTTCCCTGTAATGTTCTTAGCAGGCGCAGAGGAATACAACAGCGGAAAAGGCTCAGCATCAGATGTTAAGATCAAGGCACTTGATGACTATACATTCCAGATGGAATTGATCGGACCACTTCCATATGTTATCGGAGCTCTCGGACACTATTCATTTGCAGTAGTTCCAAAGCATGCTGTAGAAAAATATGGGGATGCATGGGTTCTTCCAGAGAACTTTGTAGGAAACGGTCCATATGTATTAACAGAGTGGACACCTCAGGACAAGATTGTCATGGCAAAGAACGAGAACTACTGGGACAAGGACAATGTAAAGCTTGATGAAGTAGTTTTCTATGCATCTGACAATTCAACAACAAACTACAACATGTACTTAAATGGAGAAGTTGACTGGGTTACAAGTATCCCAAGTGACAACCTCCAGGCAATCATGATGAGAGATGACTATCAGGTAGCACCACAGCTTTCAACATATTACTATACAATCAACAATACAAAGGCACCATTTGATGATCCTAGAGTAAGAAAGGCATTATCGTATGCAATCGACAGACAGACACTTGTTGATGAAGTAACAAAAGCCGGGCAGCTTCCATGCTGGGGTATCGTACCAGATATGGCAGGATATGATGCATTGGAAATCCCACTTGGAGCTGACCAGGAAGCTATGAATGAAGAAGCAAGAAGACTTCTTGCAGAAGCTGGTTATCCGAATGGTGTTGGATTCCCGACATTCAATCTCCTTTACAATACAGATGACAACCACAAGAAGGTTGCTGAATTCATCCAGCAGGAGTGGAAGAACAACCTTAATATCAACTGTGAGCTTGAGAACCAGGAATGGGCAACATACCTTTCCAACAGAAACAGCGGTAACTTTGAAGTTGCAAGAGCTGGATGGGTTGGAGACTATCAGGATCCAAACACATTCCTTGACATGTTCGTAACAGGTGCTGGTATGAACGGTGGTCAGTACTCAAACGTTGACTACGATCAGGCAATCAATGAAGCTGCAAGAATGCCGGCTGGTGAAGATCGTTTTGCTGTATTAAAGAGCGCTGAAGATCTTTTGATTAATGAAGATCAGGGTATTATTCCTCTCTATGTTTATGTTTCACAGAATGTTGTTGACACAAACAAGTGGGGTGGCTGGCACTCAAATACAATGGATTACCATCCTGTTAAAGATATCTACGCAAAGTAGTGATATGGAGCTCTTCGGAGCTCCATTTTTTTTCTAGTTAATCCATAATTTCAAGTTTGGTTATTCCATGGTTTTCAACAGTCACAGAAGCGCTTAATTCCATTCCATCGAAAATGAGCTTGCCTTCATATACCCCGTTATTGATTGTACCGGTATCGGTTTTACCAATGAGACCACTGTGATTGTTATAGCCTTTTACAATATTCTGACTCTTTAAATACAGAGAGGCAAAAACTATTGCAAAGACTGTTACAACTGTCAAAATGCTGATTAATATCGCTTGGCTTTTTACTTTCATAATTTTTTCCCAATCAGAAAATAGTAAAAAAAAGATTAATAGAAAACAGAGACTTATATCAGTTTTGCCTTTAAAGAAAGCAAATATTCCTTAATTTCTGTCTTTCTAATAGAATATACACATGAAAACATTACATCCTTCCCACTTTGAAGGCACAGTGGAGATTCCAGCATCAAAAAGCCAGACAATACGGGCCTTTTTGATTGCCACATTTGCCAGAAGTATTTCCACTATCCGCCATCCACTTATCTCAAGTGATACTGAAGCATGTATTTCAGCTTGTCGCCAGTTAGGGGCAAAAATAGAGTTCAACAATGACTCAAGTGTTGCAATTGTGGATTCAACTTCAGCGTTCTCTTTTCCAGACAATCTTGAAATAAACTGTCTTAATAGCGGAACCACTGAATATCTGCTTCTTCCAATGCTATCTACAATAAATGGAAATTTCACCTTGTTTGGAGACAAGCAGCTCAATGAACGCCCAGTGGGTCCACTTGTGAAGTCTCTGAGAGACTTAGGTGCTGATGTCCAAGACAAGGATGGGAAACCACCGGTAAAGATAGTATCCCCTATGATAGGTGGAAATACAGTTATTGAATGTAAGACAAGCCAATATCTTTCAGGGCTTTTACTTGCTTCTCCACTTGCAAAAGAGAATACCTGTATCGACTGTTCACTTTTATACGAAAAACCATATGTTGAGCTTACTCTCGGTTGGCTTAGAAAACAGAATATAGAGTTTGAGATTTCAGATGATTTAGAGCATGCATTTATCAAAGGTGGTCAGAAGTACAAGGGTTTTGATGAATATATAAATGGAGACTACTCTTCTGCTTCATTCTTTTTCTGTCTGGCTGCAATAAATGGAAGCAGTATCACTGTAAAAGGTCTTGATAAGAATGATCCGCAGGGAGACAAAAAAATCCTGGAGATCCTTGAGAAGATGGGATGCACTATAAAATGGGAGGGAAACAGTGTAACCGTTACGGGACCTAGGAAACTCAAAGGTGGGGAATTTGATCTTAACTCTATCCCAGATACCCTTCCCATACTCTCTGTAGTCGCCTCATTCGCATGTGAGCCCGTTCACCTCACAAATGTTCCTCAGGCCAGAATCAAGGAAACTGACAGAATTGCAACAATGAGGGAAAATCTCTCATCACTTGGTATAGATGTGAAAGAAGAAGATGATGGCCTTTTGATTAAAGGTGGACGCGTCAGAGGTGGACGCGTCAGAGGTTTCTCTGATCACAGGATAATTATGGCACTTTCTATACTATCTTCATCTTCTGAGGACAGTATAATCATAGACGAAGTTGAACCGGTTGCGGTAACCTTCCCCACTTTCTTTGAAATACTTGAAAGCATAAGGAAATAAAGATGAGTTTTGATTTACGTTCAGATACATTTACTCTTCCAAGTGAAGGTATGCGAAAAGCAATGTATAAAGCAGAGGTAGGAGATGATGTTTACGGTGAGGATCCTACTGCAAATAAACTTCAGGATATGGTAGCAGAGCTCACCGGAAAAGAAGAGTCTCTGATTGTTTCCTCCGGGTGTATGGGCAATCTTATTCCTCTTATGATCAAAGGAGGAAGAGGTAAAGAAGTCCTATGTGCACCAGAAAGCCATATAGTTCGCCATGAGATTGGAGCTGTTGCGTCACTTAGCGGGACACTTCCTGTGTTTGCAGATTCTTCATACGGTATTCTGGACCCTGATTCTGTTGAAAAGAATATACATCCTTACGCATACGATATGAGTTCGACAAGCATCATTGAAGTTGAAAATACAACAAGTGGCTTGATCTATCCTTTAGAGACATTAAAAAAAATAAAGGAGATTGCAGAAAAGAATAACTTATGGGTTCATATGGATGGAGCCAGGATTTTTAATGCCCAGGTTGAAACAGGAATTACTGTAAAAAAGTGGGCCGAAACTTCTGATGACATTACATTCTGCCTCTCGAAAGGTCTTGGTGCCCCGGCTTTCTCTGTTTTATCTTCAAGCCATGATTTTATCAAGGAAGCTAAGCAAATAAGAAAACTACTGGGCGGTGGTATGAGACAGATTGGAATTTTTGCAGCAGCAGGAATATATGCACTAGAAAACAATGTCGAACGCCTACAGGATGATCACTCTAACAGAGAAAAGATTTCTAAAGCCCTAGAGGAAACAGGGTGGGCAAACATCATCATATCAAGCACGAATATGATTTTCTTTACCACGAGTTATTCTATGGCTAAAATAATTGAAGAAATGAAAAAACGAGGAATCCTGATGTTGGAAGATGGTGGTATGGGAAGAATAGTTACCAATATCAACGTAACAAACGAGGATGCAGATAAAATAGTTGATTTAATTAAGACCATAAAGAAGGAAGACTTAACATGAAAACAATCGTTGTAATATACACTGGCAACGGTAATTCCCGATATGTTTATGATCAATTGAACCTTGAAAACGCAGAATTTCATTACGTCAATGAATTCAAACAGAATAGATACATAATACCTGCAGATACAGAGAGAATCGGACTTATTACTCCTGTATATAATGGAGGTCTGCCATATCCTATGTTTGAATTTATAAAAGAAGCCCTCTCCCGACGGGATAATTTCAATTTACAGTATCTTTTCGGTGTTATGACTTACTCAAACAGACTTGGGTCCGGTTTATATGCTTTAGACAGAACGCTGATGGAGCTTGGACTGAACCTTGCCTTCTCTGCAGCAGTAAAAATGCCTGAAACAAATCTTAGAAAACACCATAAACCGCTTTCAGAGATGGAAACTCTTGCTTTCGCCAATAAAGAACTCAATGCCATGAAGAAAATTGGTCAGAGGATCAACCAGAGCGAGATAAAGCTTGTCCACCCACGTCCATTCGGAAGACTGTCAGTGCGTATCTCGAAGGCAAAAAACATGCCACATCCCTTCCCCTATTTCACAGTCAACAACAAGTGTAATGGGTGTGAAATATGCCTTAAAGTTTGTCCGATGAACAATCTTAAGATGAACAACGGAAAACCTGTATTATTAGCTTCATGTATTGAATGCTTTGCATGCTACAACAGATGCCCGCAGAACGCAATCAAGTACAAGAAAATCCCAACTCAGTACAAAGGACTTATTCCCACTGAGGAGCTGATGAAAAAATGAGTTTTTTTGATAAAACGGTCGACAGGACAAATATTAACTCAGTCAAATGGAATAAAGATGTAATAAAAAACCTTACAGGCAATGAAAACGCTCTTCCTTTCTGGGTTGCAGATATGGATTTTGTCAGCGAAGAGCATATTATCGAAAAAGCAAAACAGATTGCCGACGTAGGATCATTTGGATATCCTGAGTTTGCTGATTTGATTCCTGTATTCACATCATGGCTTTCACAAAAGCATTCATGGAGAATCGATAATGATGACGTCACATATACTATGGGACTTCTTCATGGTATTGCTCTTGCAATTGACTTGTTTACAAAAGAGGGAGATAAGATTCTGATTCCATCTCCTACCTACCGCCCGTTCAGAGAGCTTTGCGAATTTTCTGGTCGCACTATGGTTGACTATCCATTAGGGTATAAAGACGGTATTTTTTCCCTTGACAGGAAACGTTTTGAAAATGCCCTTGAGGGCATCAAGGTTATCCTTTTTTGCTCTCCCCATAACCCTTCCGGGCTCGTTTTTCAAGACTCTGATTTGAAGTTCATACTTAGCCTTGCAAAAAAAAAGAATATAATTGTACTCTCTGACGAGATACATGGTGACTTAGTTCATCCTCCCTATGTGCATATTCCTATGGGAAAGGCAAATCATGATATCGGTGCAAAAGTTATTACATATATGGCACCAAGCAAGACCTTCAATGTTGCCGGAGAACATATGGGATTTGCCATCTTCTCAGATAAAGAAATGCGGGACGCTTTTATCAGAAAGCAGAAAGCATTATGGGTGACCACTCCTGGCTACCTTATCGGAGAGCTTGGCAGATCATGCTACATTTATGGGCTTGAATACAATAAAGCGCTTTGTTCCTACTTAAAAGAGAACGCTGAATACATTTCCACCTTTCTGAAAGAAAACATACCGGATGCTAAACTGGTGAATGGTAATGCATCTTATGTTACCTTTATTGATTTATCAGCATATTACGACAGAATCAGAGAAAAAGTCGAAAAGAACATAGACCGTTACAAAGGTGGAGACGGAGGTGGCATACTTTCAAGATTCTTCGGAATTGAAGGGGACGTCTGCTTTAACGACGGGACATGGTTTGGAGATGATTATTACGCCTTTATCCGTTTCAATTACGGGACTTCAAGAGAGATGGTAAAAAAGGGACTTGAAGGAATCAGAAAAGCTCTTCTGACTCTGTAACATTCCCATCCTTATCCCAAATTGGTCCTAGTGAAAAATCCCTCACATATAGAAGGACTCCGTAGCACTTTTTCCTGTAGAGAGCCTCCAGCGCATTCACATACGTAACGAGTTGCCCTTTATGTATATCAGGATTCTTTCTCCTGTCAGTTTTATAATCAACCACCAGATTATATTCCTTTTTGAAAACTAAAAGGTCTGCTGATCCTTCAAGAACCATATCATCTTCTTTTATATAGAATCTTTCCTCACTCTTATAAACATTGTTCTTTATTACCTTATTAAAAAAATCAGTTTCCAAAAATTTATCTGCCACTTTCTCAGCTTCAGAAACCAGAGCTTTTTCACTGTTTTTATCCAACTCACCGTTTGAAGAAGAGAGAGTCAGATCTTCATTTCCAAGGACTTTTTCTATTGCTTCGTGGACCAAGGTTCCAAAATAGGAGTAAGAGCTTTTTCCCTCGTTTATATAGTCTGCTTTTCCAAATGGAGGAAGTAAATCACCCTTGGTATCAGAATAAAAATCAAGTTCATTGGATTCTTTTACACCCTGACTTTCCCTCTTAAATAGACCAGGTTCCATAACAGGATTGTTATAGAAAGTTTTGGGACGTTGCAACAATATTTTTGAATCTGGCATCTCATTTGCTTCTTCAAATTCATCCATATCTATTTCCCTTTCATCAATATGGATTTTTATCTCATCAGCATTCAGGCTCTTTATAGCAGAAGTATATATATCCCTGAAGTTGTTTTTCTCATTGGTGGAATAAAAAGATGTCATTATAAAATGGTTTTTTGCTCGTGTCATTGCAACATAGAATGTTCTCTTCACTTCCTCCAGAACTCTGTCCTCTTCACTTGCAAAAAAAGTTTCAGCAAATAGCCTTTTTTTCTCTTTTTCCGATGAAACGCTGAAATCGAGAAATACTAAATCCTTTCCATCATGTTTAGTCACGATGACATCTTTACTGTCATTGGAACGCTTCCCTGCTGTATTCATTAGTATTACAATAGGAAAACCGAGCCCCTTCGCTTTATGTACAGTCATAAGAGTGACACCTTCACTTCCAAGAGGGAAGACTTTCACGTCTGAAAGCTTTTCACTCTCTCCGACCTTGCCACGGATTAAATCCAGGAATTCCACAACGTTACGTCCGCTCTGGTCAAAGTCATTCGCCAGCGCCCAGATATAATAAAAATGCTCATCATAACCCGATGTTCTCTCTGATGAAACTATGTAAGTATGATATCCAAGACTGAAGTAAAAATCCTCCAAAACAGAAGCTATCGAGCCATTTGCCAGCTTTTTCCTGCATTCAAAGTATAGATTTTGGAAGGCTGAATATGATCTTCTGTCTTCTTCAAGACTGAATGTCGGATTGGCCTCGAAAGCCTTGAAATCTGAATTCCCCAAAAACTCTTTCTGCCCCTCGTCACTGAGGCGCACAAGTGGAGAATTAAGCAAAGTAAGAAATGCTTTTTTATCCTCTGGGTAAACAATCAATTGTAAAAATGAATAAATATCATAAGCCAATCCATCAGATAAGGCAGAGTTGGACTCAACTGTATTATGCGCAATGGAATTATCACGGAGAGCTCTCTCAAGCAGTCTTTGTCTGCCTGAAGAAGGATAAAGGACTGCGATATCTTCATATTTTGCTTTCCTGTACCTGATTTGTTTTACTTTTTCTCCGTTTTCATTTTTAGTATCGCAAAAGTACGGAATGTCATAACCAGAAACGGGATCAGTGATTTCCTTTATTTTTCTTGCAATAAACTCTGCCTCAAAATCTTCTGCCTTTCTCTCTTTTCCCCTACTATTTTTAAACTGGTAGTTATAGAACTCAAGACTTGTCAGATAATCCTTATCCTCAGCGGCCCGGATTAACTGATGGCGTGCACTATATGATGCTGTTTCTTCTCCAATGAAATTGTCAGTCAGCCTGATATCATCAGGGATCTCCTTCTTTTCAGTAAGTATCTTTTCAAATACCTGATTAAAGTGTTCAACAAGCGTTTTTGAGGACCGGTAGTTTGTATTCAAAGGCAAAGACTGTCCTCCCATCTTATTCACTACTTCGTTTTCCAGTTCATTGAAAACAGATACATCAGCACCGCGGAAACGATAAATACTCTGTTTGCTATCCCCAACGAAAAAAAGCTTATTAGGATCGAGATCCTCTGCCCGCGGGATACCGGAAGTAAAAATGCTTTTCTTTTCAGACAGCAGATATAGAATGTCTCTCTGTTTACTGTTATTGTCCTGAAACTCATCGATCATGATGTAGGAGAAGCGATTTTTATAGAAGTTCCTGACATTCTTATTATTCAGAAGAGTATCGTAGGCAATAGCCTCAACATCTTTGTAGGTTAATCCTCTCAGACGCCGTTTTTCCTTATTAACTTCCTGTATAAACCGTGGAAGTATGGCATTATATCTTTCAAGAATATGATCTTTTATTGCCACCTCCCTTTCACAGGATACTGCAAGTTTTATTATCAATGGCCTGTATGTTTCCTTAACAAGGTCGGAATATACTCCTGCCTCCTCACTTCTGGCTTTGAAAGGTGTTTTTCGTAAATTAATATCAGCCAGGTGAGAGCTCTTATTCTCCATAGCATTCAGGTTTGTTAAAATCTGCTCCCTATAATTTTCTTCCTGACTGTCCTTTCCGGGATGTTTGGAATAAAGATCAATAACTGCATCAAAAAATTCTGTCTTAAGCCTGTTTCTTATTAAGTCGGGGCTTTGATACTCTTCAAGTAGTCTGTATAAGTCACTGAAAGCCTTATTCTGTGATTCTGCACTCTGGTTATACAAAACAGTAACGGCACTTGCAACATCTGTAAGTATTTCAATAAGGGATGAGCGACTTTTAATGCTGTGTAATTCATTAAGACTCTCTCTTTCTTTATTATCAAGATCCTCATTTTCAAGTTTGTCAAAAACCTTGGTTACTATTTCTTTAATATCGTTGCCGTCAAGGATGGCAAAATCATGGGGAAACCCATACTCAAAACTTCCGGCACGTGCAATCTCCGCCCAGAAGGAATCAAGGGTGCTGATTACAGCTTTAGGAAAATGATTCTCTAGTTGATTCTTAAAATAAGTATCCTTTTGGCTCAGCACAGAAAGAAAATGGTATATCCTTTCATACATTTCACCTGTGGCTTTTTTTGTAAAAGTAAGAGTAAGAATCCTGTCAGCAGAAACACCATTGAGAAGCAAGTTCATAAAACGGTATGACAAGACTGTTGTTTTACCGCTTCCAGCTCCTGCTGACACAACCGTTGCTTTCATAGACAATGCCGCTGCCTTCTGTTCTTCAGAGAGCTTCTGGCCTATCACATCCTCAACCTCACTGAATGTTATTTTGCTCTCTTTTATCAACGCACTACCATCCTCTTTCTGCAAATGGCCTTGTATTCGCACCCCGAACACATATTCTGGTCTTCAACTTCACTCCAGTTCCCGCCTCTTATGTCTTCGTCCACCTTCTTTATCCCGTCTCTTACTGCCTCAAGAGCATCCTCATCTTTTCTGCTGTACGCTTCTTTGAAGTTCTTACTCCCTTTTCTGGTAAAAGCAAATTTTCCTGACATGACTTCTTTTCCATCAAGTTTTTCCAGTAATGAATAAATAAAGAACTGAAGCTTATGTTTTTCAAGCTCAGGTTTGGAATATGGCTTTCCTGTTTTGAAATCAATTACAGTGACTTCCCCATCTTTTCCAGTCACTTCAAGGTCAATTATTCCCTTTAGCTTTACACCGTCAATATCTTTTTCTATGGTCTTCTCAGATTTCCATGAAACAGCGTCATCTAGTTCTTTGGCAATCTCTATTACATTATGCAAATGTATCTGATCAATATACTTTATAAAACTTTTCTGAGGAATGAATGCCCCTGAATGCAGTTCTCTGTAAAGAGGATCACCGTTCTTATCAATGCCATTGAACATTCTTCCATTCATCCACTCTTCCATTTCCCTGTTATAAATTTTCTGGATATCCGGGGTTTTCCCCACATTTTTCAGAAGAAAATACTGGGAGAAAACCCTATGAATCACATTTCCTATCTCAAGGTTATCACTATCTTTCAAATCATAAGTTTCTTTCTTGGCTAAGTTGTACTCCTTTTCAAGAGCCCATTTGTAATGACACTCACTATAAAGACTGATACTTGTATATGAAAGTACCGAGTTGTCTTTCTTCTTTTTTCCGATTCTTTCATTTACAGGGGGTTTAAATGATATTTTTTCTGCTTCAATAAATCCATTTCTCTGAAAAGGTGAAATAGTGATCATTCCTCTTTCCTTACTATCTTCAACAAGGTAAGGATCCTTCTGAGAATCAAGTTTCTCATCTATTTTCCTGTCTAGCAGCGTAATAACAGGGAGCTCGGCACCTGAGTAAGTTTCAACGCTGGCAGACAATATCAAATTATCTGATCCGACAAGGAGTGTATTGATTATATCATTTGTAAGTTTTATTTCATTTAACCCTGCTCTTTCATATTCGGTAAGAAAAGCTCCCTCCTTAATACTCAGACTGCTCTCCTTTTCATTGAGTGTAATAACAAAGTGATTTTTGTAAATCAAAGCATTTCCCTGACTGAGCGAATAAACATTTATTCCTCGGCGGTTATCCCGGCGCCGCGTATAACTTGAGTTATTAATATAATCCAGGAATAGTGAAAAAAGCGGTTTTTTGAGGGAATATTTTTCCTTAAGAACATCATTAGACAGCCTTGTAACAAACTCATCAAGTTTATTTCTTGAATAGCCATATGCACTTTTCTCCACCGGATCACCAGAAAAGGGCACCTCACCTAGTGTTCTGTTTATAAATTCAATAAGGATTCTTCTGAAACTTTCAGGGTTTTTTGTACTCATAATAGCGTCCAGACGGGACCGGAAATAGTGATAGTCAAATCCATCAGGAGTCTGAAGCTTCAAAAGCATATCTTCTTTCCTGCTTTGGGAACCAAATACATTATAATTGAGCGCTTTATGAATAAAGGAACGCATTTTTTCCTTATCAGGAAAATCAAAGCCCGGATCAAGGAAGAAAGATTTTAAGTCAGAAACAAGGTATCCTTCATTATAAATCTTTGAAAGAGATAAAAGATATTTTCCAAAAAGATGGTCAGAAATATATTCACCCTGCACAAATTCCAGATGGATATCAAAAAGTTTGGCTTCAAACTCAAGATATGGGCGGACTCTTTTTACTGCCGAGCTTGTTATTGCTATTTCATTGAGAGGTACTCCAGCATCAACTAAAGATCTGATTTTAAGCATCAGGGAACGAAGTTCCTCCCTTTCATTTTTGAATAATCCTAGCTTTATATCATTTTCTTTTGTCGGTATAGCAGCTTTGATAAAAACAGCGTTCTTATCTTCAATCCTGTGCTTATTTATGAATGTTTTCATATTCACATCTGAATCAGGATATAAAAAACAGAATCTGGAAAAATCAAAGTTATCATCCACATCAAGATAAGATTGGTCATACAATTCCAGATTCTCAAGGTAAATCAGATATTCATCTTCAAGAAGCATTAAATCGCTTCTCAGATTATCAATTGTTACTCCTATGCCGTTTCTTTTATCTCTATCACGGAGTCCTTTTATCGCTTCAACAATAAACGAAGGAAAACTCGCTTTCAGTTCAGAAAACCCGTTATCTCTGAAAAAATACTTTAGTTTCCCGCTCTCTGCATACTTTTGGACAAAATACTCTGAGAAAATAGCAAGATCAAGACTATCCACTTTACGCCATGGACTTTCCATTTTAAAAAGTGCATTTGTAAATTCGTCAAAGCTGATAATTGAAGAAGCCAGCAGAGGATTTCCTGTCTCTCGCACATAATTGACTGCAAGGTTTCTTTTACTCAACTCTGTTGAACATATAATTGTGTACCCTTCAGCTATAAAAGGAAAGATTTCCTGATAATGCCTTATAAGAACTTCTCTCACAAGAGAATTTTAACCCATTTGTCCTTCAATAAAACTCCATTTTTCACAGTATTTCCAGCTTTTGATGTTTTAAGAAATCTCCGAGTCTCGTAAAATCTAGAATGTGGAAGAAAAAAAATATGTAAAGCCAAATACCTTCTCTCCAATCCTTGCCGCAATCGTAATGGTTTTAAGCATGGTATGCTGGCTGAATTTCGGTCCACTTCTATCATTCTGGTTTTATCATCTCGAAGAAAATGTACTTCCCAGATCGTTTGACAACATACTCGACTATTTGATTGTTGTGGGCACTTATATTCCGTTTTTTATTGCACTTTTTATCTCAAGCAATCTGGTTCTTAAGACACCCCTACGTTACCTTCTTTCTCCCGATGGAAAAAAATACCGTTATTTATACTCACTTTATGTTGGTCTTGTATATCTTGCTTTCTGCCTTGTCTTTGAGCTCTTCAACATTAGATATATACATATAGATCGCACTCCACTGATTGACAAACTGAAACTTCTCCCATTTATACTTGTTTTGACTCCCATGCAGTCCATATCAGAGGAGATTCTCTTCAGGGCGCTTCCAGCCCGCTTTGCCTATAAGGACAAACTTCCAAACACATTCTCATCTGGCTTTGCCCTGACTCTGATTTCAGGTCTTGTTTTCCTCCTGCCCCATATTCTGAATGTTGAGGTTCAGGAGAACCGTATCCCTGTTATTTCGTGCATCTACTACTTCTTGTGGGGAGCTCTGGCAATGGCACTTGCCCTATACTCTGGTGGATTTGAAGCTCCTGTTGCAATGCATATAGTGAATAACCTCTTTGTTGCACTGATTGTAAACAAGGAAGGTTCAAGCATGCCAACCAATGCAGTTTTTGTAAACACAGATCCGGTTTTTTCCAATCTAATCAGTCTTATACAATTACTTATTCTCTTTGGAGCCGAATTTGGTTTAACTTATTACTTGAAGAGGCGCAGAAGTTCTGCTCTGGAGGGAAAAGTTGCCAAAGAAGAAATTATCCGGGAAAAAGAGGAACTTATTACTTAAACTTCTCATCATCTTAGTTATATTAGTAATCTTGTTTATTGTCTTTTGCTACATCACACCAAAAGAAGTCAGCCTGGTTAAAGAATATGAAAAAGGAGAAAAAATACCCTACCTTGAACTGCCTGAGCCTATACCGGGAGAACAGATAGTCAGCCACACAGGGTACACACTTTCATATAATGAGAAATATGAGCAGCCCAGTTATGTCGCATATGAGCTTACAAAAGATGAGGTTCTCGGACAATATTCCAGGGCAGATAATTTCAGGGCCGACCCCGAGATCATCACCGGATCAGCTACATTAAGCGATTACAGAAATTCAGGATATGACAGAGGACACCTTGCTCCTGCTGCTGATTTCAAATGGTCTGAAGAAGCAATGGACGATACATTCTATTTATCCAATATGTCACCGCAGGCTCCCCAATTCAACCGCAATATCTGGGCCGACCTGGAAGCTGTTGTAAGGACAATGGCTTATGACAATAACTCAATATACGTTGTTACCGGACCGGTTCTCACAGATGGTCCTTATGAAACTATCGGAAAAAATGAAGTTGCAGTTCCAAAGTATTTTTATAAAGTAATACTTGATTATGAAGAACCAGAGCTTAAAGCCATCGGCTTCATCCTTCCAAACGAAGGGAGTAAGGAACCTTTGGAAAAATTTGCTGTTTCAGTAGATACAGTTGAGGAAGTTACAGGAATTGATTTTTATCCTAGACTGCCTGATGAGGATGAATTACTGCTTGAGAGCACATTTGATACATCTCAGTGGTCGTTCAGAAAATATATGCCAAATGGAGAGACTGGAGTAGATCTAAGCTACGTAACTGATGAAAAAGATGTCAGAAGAGATGCAATTCTGGACTTAATCGCAATCGCTATTGTGGAATTCAAGAAGAACTTTTTTGAATTAACCAATACTTCAGACCTTGCAAGAAAACTCAATCTTCTTTAATCCACCTAGGATTAACAGCAAGGAATCTGCTTTCATTTTCTGTCCATACTCTTTCAAAACCGAACGGAGTTACACTTTTCATTCCGACCCATAAAGTACTGCTTATATGATCTTTCAGATCAGGAGAAATAAAGATGGCATTTGGGGACCTGTTATCACTTCCTGACGGGTGCCAAGGACGTGAAAGAAATACACTCCCTTTTTCAACTCCCCCTTCTTTATCGAATATACAGTTTTCAAATGTAAAGCCTTTTTCTCCTTTCATTGTTGATGGAGCACAAACGATACCGGAGGACAGGCTTATTATTCTCGAGTTCCTAATTAAGGCCTCTCCGGCTCCGAAAATGAAATCAATGTTTCCGTATACCTTGCAGTTTTCGAGCAAGTGAAAACCTCTATCCAAATAAAGTGTATCGTGGTACGAAAACAGGGATACATTTTTCAATCTCGTATTATCAGCCCCATAAACAGTTCTCAGAGCAACAGCTTGCGTATCTACGCTTTTTCCACTCTTTCTTTCTTCAATAGCCTTGAAATAATCAAATGAATTTCTGACAGTGATGTTTTCAAGGGTTATATCTTTACCGCCGATTGTAAATGTCGCACTCTCTCCGGTTGTCTTTATACGGTGGTCAGAATACGTTACAACAACATTTCCATCCCCTCTTATGCTAACCTTATCACGAAAAATACAGACTTTTTCTTTATATACACCTTCCCTGAGTATGACATCCAGACTACTAGAAGAAGATGAATTAATCTTTTTTGTAATATCATCAGAAGGATTGAGAACTATTGTTTCCACACTTCAATGTTAATGTTGTGATAAAAAGCTCTCAATATGTTTATTTTTGTGAAAATCTTTTATCATTCTCATATGGACAGCAAAAAGAAGATTCTTTTTACATTCACACTATACGCTACACTGAACGTTATTCTTTTTTTCGTTATTTTCGCCATTTTTCCGTTTTTGGGTGGAAACGAAAAAATGCACTATATCTATGAGTTCATTCTTGCTGAAAGCGTAAATATTATCTGTAACTCAGTGCTAATGTTCGGCTATGGCAATAGCCTTGTAAAAGCCAAACAGATGCCATATATTTTCTCAGTTCTTTTTGCTATTCTTTTTAACTCAATTTTTATAATCTGCATTGCGGCTTTAATCCAGAAACCACGTAAAATCAGGAAAAATGAGAGCGAAGCTGATAGAATATTGCACTAAATCAATAGAATACCGAGTAGTTATAAGCCAGTCCTATGTACGGAATTATGAATGTCTTTGCCCATCTTCCGTCTTTGAGATCCTCTACAGCACTGTAAACATTTCCACCGAATATAAAGCCTCCGTCTAAAGAAATCGACGCATTGAAACGGTAGGAACACTCAAAGCCTGTAAACATCTGAAGCTGATAGACATTCTGTGTCTCCTGCTTTTCTTCATATACAGAATGTTTTGATGAAACTTCATAGCCCAGCCCCAAAGAGCCCTTTACTGAAATTCTGTCTGTAACTGAATATATCAAAATCGCAGCAGGACGGATAAAGAACATATCGATATCCACCCCATTAAGTTTGAATGCGCTTCTCTCCTTTATGTAATATGGTTTATTGAAACCGAGGGAAACATCCAAACCAAGTCCCATCTTTCCTTCCAGAAAAGTTGTAAAATACTGTTCAACATCAACTTCTGCAACAATTCCAAATCCGAACATGCTTTGGCTGATTTTGGTATTCTTATCAACATATTCACTCAATGAAGAAAAACTATGACCGAGGTCAAAACTGACAGACCCGTTATGGTTAACTTTATCAGCATACAAGAAAGCTGTCATAAAAACAAAAAGAGCGAGTATTAATAAAAATCTTTTCATCCCTATTTAACCTCGCTCTAATTATTTTTTCTTTCTATGAATTGGTCAAGTAATTACCCTTTTATCTTCTCTTTCTCCTTTTTTGCAGCAGCCTGTATCATGTCACAAAGCTTCTCAATCCCTTCATAAAGCTCGTAACTATCATTTTTTACTACCTTTTCTTTGTGCCAGGAGAAAGCAAGTATTGCCTCCAAAGAAAAGCCAATTCCTTTTGCCTCCTTCTTTGCAATCACTTCAATTGATAGCAGGTATTCTTCTGCGAAAGAAAGCTTCTTGAGTTTCTTATCAAGAAACTCCCTATCCTCATCTGTAAGTGAAAATCCGACTGATCTGAAATTTATATCCATAGACCGATCCTCCTAACTAAAATTTAACACGGTTTTTATTCTTTTGAAAAAATATGTTATCAATATTACAAAGAGAATCGCTTTACTTGTTATAATGGATATATGGAAGTTAAGTTCTCAATTCTTGATTTACTGGACCTGGACACAAAGATAAAAAACTACCTGTCCCTTGAGTGCGTAAGTGGAAGAAAGGGGCTTGATAACTTGATTGCTCACCCCAAGGTTAACCGTCCGGGGCTTGCCCTGACAGGATATTTCAAGGAGTTTTCAGGAAATGCTCTGCAACTTCTGGGACATGGAGAGGAAAGCTACATTGAGGGCCTTGAAAAAAGTGAAAACCTTGATTCCATCAAAAAACTGTTTACTTATCCTATTCCGGCAATAATCTTCGCAGAAAGCTATACTCCACCTCGGCTTTTTATAGAACTTTCAGAAAAGAACAATATCCCTGTTCTTATAACACCGCTGGATTCAACGGACTTTACCAGACGTCTGTATTCAGTTCTTGATGAGGTGTTTGCAAAAAGCGAAGTGATTCATGGTGTTCTTGTTGAAGTTTTCGGCATCGGTGTACTTTTACGTGGTGAAAGTGGAATCGGCAAAAGTGAAGCTGCCTTGGAGCTTGTGGAGCGTGGGCACCGCCTTATCAGTGATGACAGTGTCAAAATAACTAACCTTGCCGATTCTGTTATCATAGGGTCCTGGACAAATCCACTACTTGCTTACCGAATGGAGATAAGGGGAATCGGTATAATTGATCTGAAAACCCTCTATGGTGTTGGCGCTGTCAGGGAAAGAAAACAGGTCCAGCTTGTTGTAAACCTTGAAAACTGGAACAGTGGTAAAAACTATGACAGACTCGGAAGTGAAAATGAGTTCACATCTCTCTTGGGTGTAAGGATTCCGACTGTGACAATTCCTGTCAAAGCAGGAAAAAGCATCCCTATTTTCATTGAAACCGCAGCAAAGAATGAAAGACTGAAGATTCTTGGCTACCACTCAGGACTTGAATTTGACAAAGATGTTACAAAATGGATGGAAAGGGAAACTGCAAAAGCTTTTTATATAGATGAGGATAAATCTTGAAAGAAACTGAAGTTGAAGTAATTAACAGGGCTGGAATACATGCACGTCCTGCATCTGCCATTTCTAAGACCGCACAGCGCTTTAAGTCTCATATTGAACTTAAAACAGATTCTGTTTGTGTAAACGCTAAATCAATTATGGGCGTAATAACACTGGGTGCAACTTATAAAAGCAGACTTATACTGAGTTGCGACGGACCTGACGAAAGCGAAGCGCTGGCTGAAATTAAAAAGCTCTTTCTCAACAGATTTGAGGTAGAAGAATGATTTACATTCTGCTCGGCCCTGAAGAGGGGGACAAAAACACCTATATGAATGAAATTCTCAGAGGACTTGAAAAAAACTGTCCAGGAGGAGAAGTCAACATATATTTCGGGGGTGAAAAGGAAGGAGAACAAATGCTTTCTTCTTTGACAGTCCCATCTTTCTTTTCATCTCACCAGACAGCAATAATTAAGCACTTTGAGAATGAAAACAAAACGGATTCCCTGGCAAAGGCCATCGTAGAGTATTTGAAAGATAACGCCTCAAGGGATGGAAGCTCTGACATGATTATCCTCTCTTATGAGCAGACTCCTTCGAATTTTCCTGATCCTATTTCCCAGATAATACAGATAAAAAAAAGCAAGGGAACTCAAAAAAAGGTAAAAAAGGAAATTGAGGAAATCCTCCCTTTATTTGATGTTAAATACTTCTATGAACTTGATGACAGCAAAAAAAGAAGCAGGATAGTAGAATATGCAAGGAAACAGGGTTTTACGATAACAGGACAGGCAGTCAGTGAACTTTTGTCTGCTGTTGACAATAATATGAAAGACCTTGAAATGACACTTGATTCAATTATTTATTTTATGCGTTCAAGCAAAAAAAGGAACTCTTCTATTGATGAAAGCGTTATTGAATCTTATACAAGCAGGACAAAGGGAGAAACAGGATACTCTCTTTTCAAAGCTGTTGCAGAAAAAGACCTTGAGCATTCACTTTTGATTCTTGACTCAATATATCTTGCTGACCAGAGAAATATTGTCTCAGCCTTCAATATACTTAACAGTCAGTTCAGGCTCCTTGAAGCCTGTCTTAAAATGAAAATGGAAGGTAAAAGGGAAAATGAGATTTTCTCTGAAGTCATACCCTTTACCATCTATCCGGGTGGGCGCAGAAAAGGAGTTCTATACCCTTCACAAAGTATTTTCAGAATCGCTATGGCAAGATACAGAATCGAAGAAGTGGAGAGCATAATACTCTTTCTTTCAGAAATGGATGAGGAAATCAAATCCAGTAATGGAACACTGGGAAGAGCTTTTTATGAGCTTATTTTGTATGCCATTATCAAAAAAGGCGGAAAGCTTACAACTCTATCCCTGAAAGCACCGGATGTGGTGAAGTCTTTCTAGAAATTAAGCTTCTTCAATACCCTTTCTGCAACATTAACTGGGATTTTTGCACCTTTTGCAAGTTCTTCGGGAGTAAGTTCCAGTATTGCTTCTACGCTATCATAAGTTTGCATGATACGTTTGCTTCTTTCCTTTCCGACACCTTTAATCGACTCAAGAAGTGTAAAAGAGGCCTCCTTACTCCTCATCCTCTGATTAAAAGATGTTGCAAAACGATGGCACTCATCCCTGAGTGCAATCAATACCCTCAAAGCAGGGTCTGAGTGATCAAGAAACAGTGACGGGCCTGTTGGAAAAACTATCTCCTCGTGCTCTTTTGCCAAACCAACCACCGGAAAACTTATCCCCAGCGCACTAAGTGCATCCAGTGCTGCACTTACCTGCCCTTTTCCACCATCTACCATAAGTAAATCAGGCAGTTCGCTACCTTCATCTATAAGTCTCCTGTAGCGACGGTAGACAGCCTCCCTCATAGACTGGAAATCATCTATCTTTCCGTTGAGACTCTTCATGGAGAAGTGCCGGTATTCTTTGTTTGACGGGTTGCCATCTCTGAAAACAATAAGGGAGGCAACAGTGTACTTTCCGGCAAGCTGGGCAATATCAAATCCCTCAATATGGTAGGGGACTTTTTCAAGGCCAAGCTTATCTTTCAGTTCTTCAAGAGCCGGAGTGTTATCAACGCTTTTCAAACGTTTCTCTACATCCCTGGATGCATTCTCTTCAGCCATACGAAGAATTCTGTAATGCTTTCCATCAGTAGGAATTTCCACTTTTAGAGGTGAATTAAGCTCTTCTTTGAAAAAACGCTGAAGCATCTGGCGGTCTATTTCACAACTGACATATAGTTCCTTTGGCAGAGTGTCTCCATCAGAATAATACTGCATAAGAAATGATAGAAGGGTCTCAGTCTCATCTCCAAGGCTTTCAGCTCTGTAAAGAGCTTTACCTATTAGACGGGAATCCCTGAATTGCATAATTGAAATAGTGCACAGATAGCTCCTCATTTCAATAGAGGCATAATCCCTGCTGTCATCAGACTCCCCAAGATCTTCGACCATCTGGTTTTTCTGCATGAAATTCAGGGCTTTCAATATGTCCCTTTTCTTTGCTGCACCCTCAAAATCCAAATTTCTTGCAGCCCTTTCCATCTCCTTCTCTACCTGATGAATAAGAGTTGTATCATCCCCATCCAGGAATTCTTCTACATCTCTGATGTACTTATTGTATTCATCTGCATCTTCTTTCCCGATACAAGGTCCACCGCATTTATGAAGATGGTAGTACAGACAAGGAGTCTTTCTTGGTTTCAGAACTCCATGACATCTTCTTATTGGATAGTTCTCATATATTAGCTCAAGATAGGTATCAAGCCTTTTTACATCAGGATAGGGACCGTAGTATTTACTCCCATCCTTGATTATCCTTCTGGTTTTCAGAACCCGCGGAAACTTTTCCTTTGTTATCTGGATTACCGGATAACTCTTCCCATCTTTCAGGAGGATATTGTAATGGGGGTTATACTTTTTTATCAGATTGTTTTCAAGAATAAGTGCCTCATACTCATTCCCCGTTATGATGTAGTTGATGTTTACTATTTTTTCAACAAGAGCTGCTGTTTTGACATTTCTGTTTGCCAGGAAGTATGAAGTAACCCTGTTACGCAAGTTCTTGGCCTTGCCAACATATATAACTTCTCCATCCTTGTCCTTCATAAGGTAACAGCCTGGATTGGTAGGTAGTGCCTTTGCCTGTTCCCTAGCAGAAATCTCCATGCTTTTAGGATAACCAAAGGATGAGGCATTTACCATAAAGATATATACAGCTTTATTGGAAACTTTTACCCAAGGCATAGCCCTCTTGTTATAAACTGATGATATTTAATGTAGAATACTTATGTGGATGCAGTAGAAGAAATACTCCGTGCCTTGCCGGAAAACATAAGGGAAAACCTGAATTCCGTGTTCAGTAAAATCAGGTTTTCATTTTCACAGAAACTGGAAATTGTAAAGGATGAAGCAGATTTGCATCAATGGAGAGACTCCAGCTTCACTTCCGTAGTGGATATAAACGAAATACTATCGGGAAAAGATAAACGTTTTGCTCACGCTTACATGAAGGCACACCGTGAATATGTGTATGAAAAAAGAAGTGATGGACCAGACTATAATGACTTCAGTGCCGATATAATCCGTGACAGAAAGCTCATTCTTGAAGAGACAGACTCCCCTCTGATACCTGGAAAGTGTCCATGCCCTGTTGATGGTGAGAAAACACGCTGCTGTAAACTTACGACCCTCGATGTTATTGAGCAGTGTGGTTTTGCCTGTTCATACTGCTCTGTACAGGCTTTTTATGATACGAGTTCTGTAAAAATCAAATCGTGTTTGGATAAACGCCTGAAAAACCTTTCCCTTGACGAGACTATATGGCATATCGGGACAGGCCAAGCATCAGACTCACTCTTTCTTGGGGACGATTATTCAACGCTCAAAAATCTATCTGATTTTGCGCAGATGCACCCCAACATGGTCCTTGAACTAAAGAGCAAATCAGGAAGGAAAGATGTATTCAAACACCCGTACCCGAAAAATATGGTTTTCACGTGGTCAGTCAATGCACCTACCATCATCAAAAAGGAGGAACACCTAACTGCAAGCCTTGCCTCCCGTCTGGAAGCAGCTGAAAAAGCAAGGGATAATGGAAACCTTGTCGGCTTCCATATCCATCCAATGATGTATTTCAAAGGGTGGGAAAATGAGTACCTCGAGGTAGTCAGCCAGATTGAAAGACGCTTCAGTCCAGAAGATATCTGCATGATAAGTATTGGGACTCTTACATTCACAAAGTCTGTTATAAAACACCTGAGGCTTAATGGATTTCCTTCAAAAGTACTATGCATGGAACTTGATGAAGCTGCAGGAAAATACAGTTATTCTCTGGAGAAAAAAGAAAGGATGTTCTCCTTTGTTTATTCTGCTTTCAGTGAAGAGTTCAGAAAAAATATCTTTTTCTATCTTTGCATGGAAGATCCATCTCTTTGGCTGAAGTGTCTTGGCCGGGAATATAGTTCGGACAAAGAGTTTGAAATGGATATGAAGAGGGCCTACATGAATAAAATAGCTAATTTAGTTTAGAAAGAAAGATTTCCTTTTCACGTTCACTTAAATCGACTTCCTTTCCTTCAAGCATTGCTTTTATTGCTTCAACTTCCTTACCGCTAAAGCTTCTGCCCTTAAGTTTGTGGTTTTCAAAAGCTTCAGTTGCAATCGGACATACTTTCCTTACCATTTCAAGCATTACCTCAGCATATGCCCTGATTTCATATTGAGCATGAGCATCAAGACGGAGAGCAAGGAAATGAAACAGGTTATGCAAATCTATTTCCCAGTAGAATTCAGTATACAGTGATAGGGGCAAATCTATTCTCGAAATCTCACGCGCGATATCCATATCCAGCAACTCATGATAAACATCGAATGCTTTATCATTTGCATCTTTAAGAAGTGACTGTACTTTAACAGCTATTTCATCACTTACAGGGTTGTTCTTCCTTCCCTGTTTATTATCTTCACTCTGCTGGGCAATATGATCCTTATCTGGGATATAACATTCATCTTTCATAACTGAATAGCGACCTGAGATTTCATTCATCCTTGCTGTTCTGTGTCTTGTCCACTGGCGCGCAACAAAAATAGGCATCTTTACATGGAAGGTGAAAACAACCTGCTCGAAAGGAGAAGTATGATCATTTCGCAATAAGTAGTTAATAAGACCTTTATCCTGTCGGTAAGTCTTGGTCCCTTCTCCATAACTTACACGGGCTGACTGGACAATTCTCTGGTCTGAACCCAGGTAATCAACTAAACGAACGAATCCATGGTCTAAAACAGGAAACTGCTGATCAAGAATCTTCTCAGCTTCTTCAACAATACAATGCATATTAATCTCCCAGTAAAGAATATGCTAACTTATTTATCAAATCTTCGAAAGGACTAAGAAAGTGGAAGCAACAGCTGCTGTCTCTGTACGTAATATCCTTCTTCCCAAAAGTGCCGGGGAAAAATCATTTTCAAGCAGGAGATTCCTTTCTCTATCTGACCAACCACGCTCGGGCCCTATTGCAAGGGTGACGCTTGTTCCCTTCAGGTTCATATCAGAAAGTTCCACTTTCCCGATAACATTGTCTAAAAGAATTTTTTTCCCTGAAGAATAGGTTATCGCTTTATCAAGGGATGGAACAATTATGCACTCCGGAAGGTTTGTTTCACCGCTTTGCATGGCGCCGTCTTTCATAATCTCGACGTACTCATCGCTGTTATATAATGATGAAGTCAGATAACTTTTTTCTCCCAAATCTGAAACAGTAAGTATTAGTTTTTCAATACCAAGGGAGACCACCTCTCTAAGTATTCTTTTCATACAGATTGGTCTGACCTGAGCAATTATCAGGGTTAGCGGTTTTGGCAGAAAAGTTTCTATATTGAAGTCAAAGGAAAAATACATGAATCCATTTTCAGTTTTTTCAACTGTGGCCCGCCCTTTTTTCCCATTGATGATTCCTGCATCAAAAGAATCACCCGGTTGAAGTTTCAGGACCTTATTAATGTGTTCAACCCGTTTATCGCAAATAGGAAGCTTAGTCTCGTCAGTAGAAAAAAGAATTATGTTCACTCTATTTATTATCTGCTTTTCTGCCGTAAAGCTCACTATAATATCGAATCCCATCAAAGGAACTGCTTTCAAGGTCTTCCCATCTCATTTTCCATGACCAGTTGGAGGAACCGGTTGTTGATGGAACATTCATCCTGGCCTTGGCATCAAGCCCAAGGATATCCTGCATTGGAAGTATTACCCACATGCTATGTGACATCAAAAGGATTCTGATTGCCTTCCAAAGGACTTCCCCATCTGAGCATTCTAGGTACCTTCTTACATAATCCCTTGTTCTATCATCCAGTTCGTTATACCACCCAATTGTTGTATTATTGTCATGCGTTCCCGTATAGGCAACCGAAAGCTTTGAATAGTTATGTGGCAGATAAGAGTTTGATGTATCAAATGATCCGTCTTTACGGAATGCAAAAGCAAACTGGAAAATTCTCATACCTGCTAGATCATTATCATCACGTAACTTTTCAACTTCAGCAGTGATTACGCCCAAATCTTCTGCAATAATCGGAAGGTCTTTACCAAAAGTTTTTTCAATAACTGTAAAGAAATCCTGCCCGGGGCCTTTCACCCATTTCCCGTTTATAGCAGTCACTTCGCCCTTTGGGACCTGCCAGAATGCTTCAAAAGCCCTGAAATGATCTATTCTGACAACATCCGCAAGGCACAGACATGATTTGATCCTCTTAATCCACCACTCATACCCTGTCTTTTTATGTTCATCCCACTTGTATAACGGATTTCCCCATAACTGACCGGTCGAACTAAATGCATCAGGGGGTACTCCGCTTGAAGCTTCCTGCTTTCCCTCCTGATCAATCATTAAAAGATTTCTGTTACTCCAAGCATCTGCACTGTCAGAGGCCACGAAAATCGGGATGTCCCCTACTATCTTTACCCCGTTTTCATTGGCATAAGCTTTCATTGAAGCCCATTGGTTAAAAAAGAAATACTGAAGTACTTTGTAAATCTCCAATCTTTCCTTATTTTCTTTCACTGCCTTTTTCATAGCTTCAGTCTTTCTGTCCCGAAGTTCCTCCGGCCATGCTGAATACCATCTTGAATCATTGAAATTCTCAGAAAGTACCTTGAACAGAGCATAATCATCAAGCCACCATGAGTTTTCATCCTTAAAGTTTTTAAACGCTTTTTTCTCCTTCTCATCCTTAGAAGCAAGAAAGTTACGTGCAGCTAAAACTAGCATAGGGAATTTCAGGCTTCTGGCTTCCCCATAGTCCACCCTTTCCCTCTCCGGAGCTTTCTTTGTTACCTCATCAATTGACAAGTATCCATCCAGATAAAGTTTTTTGGGTGAAATGAAAAGTTCGTTTCCGGCAAATGCAGACTGAGCTGAATAAGGGCTATCCCCATATCCAGTGGGGCCAGTCGGCAATATCTGCCAAAGTGTAATACTGTTTTTTTTGAGTGTATCTATAAATTTAAATGCTTCATCTCCCAAATCTCCGATTCCATACTGGGATGGAAGACTTGTTATATGAAGCAATACTCCTGTTCTTCTGACTTCTTTCATATTTTAAGTATAATCATCCCAAATGATGAAAAAAAGCTGATTGGGAGAATTAGTTTCAGTTTGTAAGAAAACATTTACCAGTAGAAAACAAGCTTTAACGCGGGTTAAGATTTATTCATGGATATACCAAGCTTGACAGCTATCATCACAGCCGGTGGAAAATCTGAACGCTTCAGTCCGACAGGTGTAAAAAAGGAATTCTTAAAACTTGAAGATGGGCACACTGTCCTTTTTCATGCAACTGCCCCATTTCTGACTATTCCGTCCCTGACATCAATTATTGTAACTTGTCCAGAAGGCAGTGAAGATGAAACTGTTGTAGCCCTGGAAGAACTGGCAAATATAAACGGTATTCCTTTTCTTATTATCCCTGGTGGAGAAAGCCGTACAGAAAGCGTGAAAAAAGCGCTCGAAGCATATTCAAATCTGCCCTTTAAAAGTGATTTTATCTCTGTTCATGACGGAGCACGTCCATTTATTGATACCGAAAAGATAATATCAGTTCTTGCAGCAGCCTCTGTTATGGGTGCAGCTGCTCCTGCTCTGAAAATAACTGATGCCATAAAGGAAATTGATGAAGGGGGGAAAATAACAGGAAGCCTGAGCAGAGCTAAAATCATCAGAGTTCAGACTCCTCAGATTTTTAACGCTGAAAATCTTTTAAAAGCATATAGCTCCATTGAAAATGGTAGTTTTGACGATGATATTGCTGTTTATTCAAAAGCCGGCTTTCCCTCCTATGTAGTCAAAGGCTGGGAGGATAACCGAAAGATAACTTTTCTCTCAGATATTCCCGATGCAGACTCCCAGATAGATGAATATATAAAAAACCGCGAAGAAGGACGATCTTCTTATAAAGCAGTTAAAAGAATGCGAGAACTGATGAATCAGGAGGAAGAGGGTGAGAATCGGCTTTGGTAATGACATCCATAGCTTAAGCGGCGGAAGGAAACTGTATGTCGGGGGCATTGAAATTCCTTCCCCTGTAGGGGAGGTTGCTCACTCAGATGGAGACGTTCTCCTCCACGCACTCATTGATGCGATTCTGGGTGCACTCTCTTTAGATGATATCGGAACTTATTTCCCAGACTCGGATGAAAAGTATAAAAACGCAGATTCTAAAGTTCTTTTGAAAGAAATACTTGAAAAAACCAAACCAAAAATCATCAATATGGATTCAGTAATTACGTTGGAAAGACCAAAACTATGCCCCTATATTGCGTCTATCCGTGAAAGTATTGCTTCTTTATGTTCAATATCTATCAGCCAAGTAAGCGTTAAAGCCAAAACAAACGAAAGTATGGGGCCAATAGGAGAAGGCAGAGCAATAAAAGCTGAGGTTATAATTCTTTTAGATAATTGAAATCTTACCTTAATAAGATTAATTATCGCTTTATCCAATATTCCGATCCCGCTAAAACAAGAACTGATAAACTCTTCTGAGAAGATATGTGGCTCGCTATGAATCTAATTTGATTGGTTAAAATAATATATTTCTTGAAGATAGGGAATTATTTAATAACCTCCTAGATAAAAGTAATACAGACAAGTCAAATATTTCAAAACTCCAAAACAATAACAATGCCTAAAAATCAAAAACCCAATCCCCTAAACGAGGTTGGTTTCGAAAAAGGAATCGCTACAAAACCTGTAGCGTCCTTAATATTTTACAATTACCAGTAAAGCTTATTAATTGAGCTTATTTACATCAAAGTTCAATCTGAACGTATAAACAGTTATCCCATAATTTATAATCTGGATTGAGAAAGCACCATCAGTGATAATTTCGTCATCTGGTTCAAAATAGATGGTCCTGTATTCAATACCATTTTCTGAATACTGATAACCATACATAACCCTATCATTTACCTGATGTGTATCTCCATCACTATAAGGGATGACGATAACGACCCAGCACCATTAGCATGCTCATCAATTGCACCCGTAACAGTCACTAACTCTGAGTCATCGTCATAGCTGATGCTTAAAACAGCTCTTCCGTCTGTACTAGAATTAGGAGCAACAATGAAACCACATTCTGAAACCGGTGTAGTTTATGGATCTTCAGGTATTTGAATAGGATTGTTTGGTGTCTCTACGGCCGACTTGGCTTGACATCTTTTGTGCTGTTATCGCAAGCAACAAAAGCGAATACGATGAAGAGTTGTTGAGAAACAAAACCATATAAATATGTCTAGTCAGGATAAATATTTAGAAAGCTTTGAAGACTATTATTAATAGTTTCACAGTATGAAAAAACCTCGTCCATCATGAACGAGGTTTCTTTATGAATCTGAAAACTTACTACTAATTATGCGCAATAAGCATTGTTCTTGGATCGAGTGCAACTTTTGCAGGTTTGGGAACATTAGCATGATGATCACGTACAATTGTCATCATGACTTTATCAGACTTATCGTCATACTTAAGGGCAACCAGAACGTCAATCTGATCAAAATATGGCTCAAGTGTATTAGGAACGCCATATTCATTATATATGACATCCTTCCTTACTGGAGAGACACTAATCCACACTTCAAGTTTCATCTTTTCTGCGAATGCTTTGATTTTCCCAATATCTTCTTCACTTGCAAGAGTGAGTTTAAAACCATCAAAAAGAATGCAATCTGCTTTGAATGAGCCAAGAGCAATAAGATTCTCAAGAGAGGCAAGCACCCTGTCAATCGAAACCTGTTCCTGTGAGAAGTTCATAACTACCCTATTTGCGAGAATATCATTGTAAATCTGAGTTGCATCATCCAGGCTCTGGTTATCTGCAATTTCCTTGAACACCTCTTTGTACCAGTTAATAACGTGCTCAACGTTTCCAGAGAATGATACGTGAATGACATTCTCACCTTTAAACAATTTATCTGTTGCAAGATGAACAAGACATGCGGTTTTTCCAACACCGTGCTTTGATACAATCACACCAAGGTTTCCGCGACCAAGTCCACCATTGATACTATCATCAAATGCTCTTAAAGGGCTCAGTGAATTGAGCTGTTTAATATCCATCGGAGTGCCTCCTAAATCCATTTTTTTAATTATAACATGCAAAGAAGTGCTAATGAAAATAGAAAATGACCACCTTCTTAGTGGCCATTTGTTTTTTACTTTCCAGCTTCCTTCTTTCTCTTCTCTTCATAAGCTTTCTTGAGGTCATCAGAAACCGACTGTGGAACCCTGCCGTATCTGGCAACCTCCATAGTGAATTCAGCTTTACCCTGAGTCAAGCTTCTAAGTACTGTTGAATAGCCGAACATTTCTGAAAGAGGAACCTCGGCAATAACTGTACAGTTGTTATTATCCTCAGTTGAACTGATAATCAGACCCCTTCTCTGGTTGATTGAACCAAATATATTTCCCTGGAACTCACTTGGTCCCTCTACTTCAACCTTCATTATAGGCTCAAGAATAACAGGCTTTGCCTTCTCATATGCCTCCCTGAATGCTCCAATAGCAGCAGTCTGGAATGCCATATCTGATGAGTCAACAGGGTGCCACGCACCATCGTTGACACAGACCTTTACTCCGATTACCGGGAATCCAATCTGTGTTCCTTTCTTGATTGCCTGCTGGAAACCTTTATCACATGAAGGAATATACTCAGTAGGGATTGCTCCTCCCTTTACTTCATCAACGAACTCATAGTCTTTGGCAGGCTCATCAGGATTTGTCTGAACTGTAGGTTCAATATAGCCTGCAACACGTGCATACTGACCTGAACCACCTGTCTGCTTTTTATGGGTATAGTTGAAATCTGCTCTCTGTGAGATTGCTTCCCTGTACGCAACTTCAGGTTTACCTACTTCAACTTCTGCCTTATACTCTCTCTTCATTCTCTCGATATAGACATCAAGATGCAGCTCTCCCATACCTTTTATGATTGTCTGGTTTGATTCAGGATCTACATAGGTCTGGAATGTAGGGTCCTCTTTTGTGAATCTGTTGAGAGCCTTAGCCATATTATCGGCAGCCTTCTTGTCAATTGGCTTGATAGCCAGTGAAATAACAGGATTAGGAACATACATACTTGTCATTGAGTAGTTCAAACTCGGATCACAGAATGTATCTCCGGAAGCACAATCGATACCAAAGAGGGCGGCAATTTCACCACATCCACACTCTGAAATATCCTCCATTGTGCTTGCATGCATCTTTACAAGACGTCCGACATTGAACTTCTTTCTCGTTCTGGTATTGTAAAGGGTATCACCTTTCTTGATTTTCCCCTGATATACCCTGATATAAGTAAGCTGACCGAACTGACCATCCTCAAGCTTGAATGCAAGAATAACCGGTTTTGCATTCTCATCACTTTTCAGGATAATCTCCTTCTCCTTATCATCCAGATCTAAAGCTTTGTTCTCAACCTCAGTAGGATTAGGAAGATAAGAAATAACACCATCCAGAAGTGGCTGAATTCCCTTATTCTTGTAAGCTGAACCCATGAATACAGGGCAGAGCTCCAAGGCAATTGTACTTCTTCTCACGCACTCCTTTATAAGATCCTCTGTAATTGAATCTGGATCTTCAAGGAGCTTCTCCATAAGTTCATCGTTGCCTGTACACATTGAGAGAGCATCCAACAATTCTTCCCTCTTTTCCTGTGCTTCATCCAAAAGCTCTGCAGGTATTTCTTCCTCTCTCACGTCATCCTGATTGGGACCTGCATCAAAATAAAGAGCTTTCATCCTGACAAGATCAACAACACCCTGAAGCTTATCTTCAAGGCCAATAGGAATTTCCATTAATACTGCATTGAGATTCAGTTTTTCAATCAGCTGATCTTTGACTTTATACGGATTAGCACCGGTTCTGTCGCACTTATTAACAAATGCAATTCTTGGAACATGATAACGTTTCATCTGTCGGTCAACAGTGATTGACTGTGACTGTACACCGCCTACAGAACAAAGAACAAGAATCGCACCATCAAGAACACGCAGGGACCTTTCAACTTCAATAGTAAAGTCAACGTGCCCCGGAGTATCAATAATATTGATTTCATGTCCCTTCCATGTAACGTTAGTTGCAGCTGAAGCGATTGTGATTCCTCTTTCCCTTTCAAGCTCCATACTGTCCATGGTTGCGCCAACTCCATCCTTACCTCTGACTTCATGGATTGCATGAATCTTTCCAGAAAAATAAAGGATACGTTCTGAAAGTGTTGTCTTTCCACTGTCGATGTGGGCGCTGATACCAATATTACGCATACCTAATAAATCGTGTGCCATTATATATTCCTCATAATATCTAAGCAGATTTCTCTGCGTGAATTCTAGTTTTTCCGGTACATTTTTTACCGATTAGCATACTATAAAAAAGCAGGCTTTTTTTCAAGATTATTTCAGGAAAAACATAAATTAAGGTTAAATTCGTATTTTTTTACTCCTATTGAAGATAACGTTTAATAAACGGGCTTTTTATGTTGGTTTTTCAAGTCAGTTTGTATTTTTCAATATACTTGGAATACGATGAATCAAAACTCTTATTGCCTTTTTTGAGCTTCCTTAGTGATTCGTGGAGATTTAGATTTCCATCAAATACATCGATAATGCACCCGGCAATATTTGAACAGTGATCTGATACTCTCTCAAGGTCTGTCAGAATATCAGAAAGAACAAACCCGCTTTCAGCCGAGCATATATTCTGTTGCAAACGCAGAATATGATGAGTTCTAATTTTCTCCTTCAAAAGATCTATAGTCTCCTCCAACGGCTCAACTTTCTTTGCAATTTCCTTATCATTAGATTTAAATGATGCAAGAGTCAGTGAAAGTATCTCGTTTACAGCCATTGAAAGCACCCCGAGTTCCCTTTTCCCTTCATCTGAGAATGACAGCCTCTTTTCATTAAGCTCCCTGGAAGATTTGGCAATTGAATATGCATGGTCCGAGATACGCTCAAAATCCCCTATTACCTTCAAAAGCTTTGCCGCTTCTTCGCTGTCCTCCCTGCTTATTTTTAATGCGCTCAGTTTGATCAGATATGTTCCCAGAATATCCTCATAATGATCGCTTCTCTCCTCATCGCGTTCTATTTTGCTAAATGTTTGCATGTCAAAGCTATCCATGAGTTTCAGGCTTTCCTTTAATGAGTCGAATGCAATATCTGCCATTTTTATTGCTGTAACTTCACACTGTTTCAATGCAATAGGGGGAGTTGCAAAAAGTCTTTCATCAAGTTCAACCCTCTCTTCATCTTTGTTTCCATCTGGAACAAGGAAGATAACCAACCTTTCCAGTACGCTTGACAGTGGAAGCATAAGCAATGTGCAAAGTATATTAAAAGCTGAGTGTACCACCGCAATACCAAATAGGGACGCACTTTCATTCAGAAAAGGCATAGGAATGAGCGTTTTTAGAATAACAAAAAGCGTCAGATAAAAAACCGTGCCGAGTACATTGAATGAAAGATGTACAAGGGCCGTCCTTTTCGCATTTATGTTGGCTCCCATTCCTGAAAGCATGGCAGTCAGACATGTTCCTATATTCTGTCCCATAATAATCGGAATTGCAGAAGAATATGTAACATCTCCTGTGATTGCAAGCGCCTGAAGAATACCGATTGATGCAGAGGAAGACTGGATAAGTGCCGTCAGAACAGCACCCGCAGCCATACCAAGAAACGGATTCTGAAAAAGCAGAAAAAGATTCCTGAACCATGGAATTGCCGCAAGACCTGAGACTGAACCTGTCATACTCTCCATGCCAAACATCAAAACAGCAAAGCCCAGGAGAATAGTACCATCATCTTTTTTCCTGTCACTTTTACTTACCATGAATAAGATAATTCCGATGAGAGCAACAACAGGGGTAAAATAGGCTGGACTTAGTAGCTCTATAAACGGATTGCTTGACTGGATACCGGCAAGGCTTAAAATCCACGCAGTAACTGTTGTTCCTATGTTGGCTCCCATGATTACGTTGATTGCCTGACTCAGACTCATCAAGCCTGAATTCACAAAGCCGACAACCATAACCGTTGCAGCAGACGATGACTGTATAACTGCCGTTATCCCGATTCCGGTCAGAAGGCCCGTAAATTTGTTTTTTGTCATCTTTTCCAGCAGAAGACGTAAGCTACCTCCTGCTCTTCGCTCGAGGGCCTGTCCCATAATATTCATTCCAAAAAGGAAAAGAGACAATCCTCCAAGCATCCTGATAAAATCAAATATGTCCAATTTCGTTCTCTCTCATATTGATTTTAAATAATTGGTACTCTTTGTAGTAGAACCAAAAAAGAAAACAAGAACCAGAAGCAGGTAAAAATTGCCACTTCTAGCCATCTTTAAAATTAACCTTATGGGTGTTAGAATTTTCCCATGGCAACTGTATTTGAATTAATCAGGGATGGAAAAATCCCTTCTGTCAGGTTGTATGAAGATGATGTATGTTTCTCCATTTTAGATATTTCACCTGTTAACAAAGGACATGCTCTTGTAATAAGCAAAGAGCCATATAAGAATTTCACCGAAGTTCCAGAAGATGTACTGGCCAGAATGCTCACTATTGCCAGAAAACTTGATGAGAAAATGAGAAAGATCCTTCTGGCAGAGGGTACAAATATAATGATTAACAATGATCCAGCCTCAGGGCAGGAGGTTCCTCACCTGCATATTCATGTAATTCCGCGCTTTTCAGGAGACAATAAAACTCCACGGTTTTCAAAGGAAAAATATGAAGAGGGAGAACTGCAGGCCTTTGGAGATAAACTTAAGCTATGAAAAGAATAACCTCTCTTCTTCTTTTGCTGCTGATAGTGCTTACCTTTTCATCCTGTGTCCATAAAACACTCAGGGAAGCTTCCAAGGGGATAAATCCCCCTGTTTACACCACCTTGAAAGAGACCAGATACCGCTTAATCAGCGAAGAAAGGGAAAAAGCTGAAAAAGAAGCAGAAGAAAAGAGGGTTGCTGAAGAAAATGCCCGACTGGAGGCCGAAGAAAGGTTATCCAACCACGAATATCCGGAAAATCTGGATGATCTCGGGTATCCCCATTTATATACACCAAGTAAAAGTGCAAGTACATTAAACGAAGATAAAACATTCACTGTCATTCTGCTTCCGCTCGGAGACTTTACTTTGGATGAAAAAACCCTTTCGTATATAAACAATACAGTCTCACTTTTTGATGCAGGAATAATAGCTCTGACTGGATCGCTGGAAAACCAGATAAACTTCTCCAAGCTATATCAAAATGATGCAGTAACGCTCTCAGGTGGAACTGTTATACATACTTTCCCTGTAAAAGAAGCCAAGCCAAACTTTGCTCTTCTTTCCTTGAACAGTGAAGATACACTTGGTATTTCAGTCTACGATATGGGGCCGTTTTTACCTAGTAACCAGGAAGAATTCTCATCTGCAATGAAAAACCTGGAAGATGAGCAAACCAGACTTACTGACAATACTCTTATGTATGTAAAGGATCTGGATTCACCAGCTTTGTTTTTTCTCTCTTCCCTTTCTCCTGTGAGTGAGGACTGGACAGAGTTTACACCTTTTCCATATAGATACAAAACGTCATTTGCTATCGGGCAAACCCTCCAAAGCAGGGGTTGGAATGATGTGTTTGATCTAGTAAGGTATTCGGTGGAAACAGACCCTGGCATTACAAGAAAAAATGACAATTTTGCAGAGCGTCTTGATTTTATCTACGAAAAAGGACTTTTTGTAAAGTCCTCTCAGGTGCTGGCAATCCAGGGGCTTTCAGACAGGCTTGGTATCAGTGCAGTTGTTGCCGAATTCATACTTAATTAGTAATTTTAGGAAAATAGGAGAAAAACAATGATTATACACGCAGATAAAACAACGTTTGAAAATGATGTTTTGAAGTCTGAAAAACCGGTAATTGTGGATTTTTATGCAACCTGGTGCGGACCATGCAAAATGCAGGCAAGGATTCTTGAAAACCTCGGTCCGGAATTTGAGAACGAGATGATTTATAAAATTGATGTCGATAAAGAAGCAGATATTGCAGGAGAATATGGAATACAGTCGATTCCTACCTTGCTTGTTTTCAAAAATGGGAAGGTTGAGCACAGGGTTTCCGGGGTAACCCAGGAAGCAGGACTCAAGAGAATGCTCGGTTTATAATTAGTTATCAAATACTTCAGGCGGCCTAGGCCGCTTATTTTTTTGCCGCAATTCTTTGATTCTCAAAAAGTTATCACATCCCAATAATAAATAATTGCCGAAATCCAGATTTTTCTCTGATTTGTTTCTCCATTTTCCCCTTTCTGATTATTTTCTGTATGTACGGAGGAGAAATGACAAAACGTCTTCACTTAGCATTATTATTCTTGTTACTTCCTATTCTTGTTTTTGCTAAAGGAAACAAAGAAGTAACTGATTTTGTGCAAAGTGGGGAGAAGACAATCATTGACTCACTTGGACGACAAGTCAAAATCCCTGATGGTAAAGTTATTCCGGCAAGTGCATCTGCACAGATGTATATTTACGCAATATCTCCAGCTAGCCTTGCAAGTTCTGCTATCCCTTGGCCTGAGAAGGAAAGCTTTTATATAAAAAGCGAAGTTTCAAAGTTACCGGTTACCGGAGTATATAATTTCTATTCTTCCACATTGGATATCAAGGCAATAAAGAAAAGTGATGCCTCGTTTATTCTGATTGTGGATGATAAGGCTAACATGGAACCGGGCATTGCACTGCAACTTGATGAGCTTGAAAGGGAAACAGGAAAGAGTATTGCCTATATATGTGATGATTTTGGGTCTATACCGAGTGTTGTAAAAACAATAGGGAGCATATTCTCATGCGAAGAACGCGCTGAAGAAGTTGCATCCCTTGCTGAAAAGTTTATATCCCCGGTAAGACTGACAAGGAATACCGTCAGCGTATACTACTCAACATCTGTTGACGGCCTTACACCGGTAAGTCCATCATATCCGGAGAGCGCTCTAATCAATTACATGGGATTGTTAAATGTAGTTCCAAAATCATTTTCAGGTTCTTACACAATCGAAGAAATTGTAGAACTCGGAGCAGACAAAATACTCTTATCCAACGAGAAAGCCTATGATGAGATTACAACAAATCCAGAGTGGCAGAAAGTCGAGGCTGTAAGAAATAAAGAAGTGTACCTTGTCCCAGTCCTCCCGTATAACATAATATCAAATCCAAACTCAATACAGAGGCTTCTGGGGCTTGAGTGGCTGAGGATGATTTGTTACGATGCTTTCTCCCCTGAGGAGATGGAAAGCCTTGCAGACGAATATTTAGAGAAAATATTAGGCGCCAGCTTGACACCTGGTCAAATCAATGACGCCTTATATATACATTAATCAACATAGTTTTTTCATAGTTTTGCCGCCGCCGGGCGGCATTTTTATTATCCGACTATGCCATTTTTATATTTTTTTACTTTTAAAACCTTACTCTCTGATCCGATTTTCCTGCCGTTTATACATACATAACCGTCAATTGTTTCCATCATCATATTGAAAAAATGCTCTGGTTTGAGATATGTAGTAATCTTCTCTACAGCTTTCTGACCTTCATACTCCAGAACTGTACCTACAGGAATGTCGTCAGCAAAGATTACTTCACAGGTTGAATGCGTCTCGTCTCCCCTCTCCTGTGCGGCAAGTAACATTCCATAGCTTTTGACACCCCTGAAATTTGCAGGCTTTAAATTGCTTACAAGAACGATATTATGTCCCAAAAGCTCGTTTTCCTTATAGTAAGGAACTATAGAGGAAACTATTGTCCTCTCCTCTGCCTCTCCAGTATCAAGCTTAAGGATGTAAAGCTTATCTCCTCCCGGATGTCTTTCAATATTTACAATTTTAGAAACCTTGAGGATGACTTTCTCACTCCATGCTTTTAATAATTCAGGGTCTTCCTTGACTTCACTCTTTTCATATTCATCCTTTTTTTCTTTCAGAAGAATATCAAGATCAAGTTCTGCCATGACAGCCGGCATACCGGATCCCCAGCTTGCAAGGACTTCAGGACTTGTTTCTCCGAAGATTCCGGCTTTCATTCCTTTATACATGATCTTCGCAGCACGTCCCTTGATAAAACGTGGGTCCTCAAGTGCTTCCAATGTGTACTCTTTGTTGAGGAAGAACATGAGTGTCTGGATATATGCTGAAATATCATTGTATGTCCTTTGTACATCTGAAGAGAAAAGTCCAAGACTGTTTATCGTTCTCGTCCCGGAGTTATCATTATCATCCTTGATGGTAATCTTTCCTACTTCAAAAATATTATGGGGATAAGGAGCATTTCCTGAAACTGCTTCGCTTTCAAGAAGGCATGGGAGAACAGAAGGTCTGATTACTTCGTAGTTCTCACTCATGGGATTTAATATAAATACAGCCTCATCTCCTTTGATATGCATATTGTCAATGTATTCCTTTTTGCTCCCAAGATAGTTATACATCATTTCCTGGAAACCCAGTCCTACCATGATATTTTTAACCTTTCTGGAGAACTCCTCCTCCTTGCTGAGTCTTCCGACTGTAAAGGATGAAGGCATTACAGGAGTAAACTTATCTAGTCCGTGCCCGATCATTACATCTTCAGCAATATCTGATGAATGCAAAAAGTCATTTCTGTATTCAGGTACCTTTATAAAAATCTCACCGTTCTTGCATTCTGAACTGACCCCCATTCTCCTGAGAGCTTCAATGCACTCTTTTTCACTCAGATCCAGGCCAAGCTTTTTCTGGATTTCCCCAAGCGATGCCTTCTGGGGCTTCTGGAAATAGTAAGGTGCTGTAATTTCCCTTCCGTATGGAGTATCCTTTGCAAACTTTACTTTAACAGGGAGAATTTCAAATCCCATATCTGCCATATCACAGCTGAGAATGTTAACAGCAAGCAGAAGATCATCAAGAATGGGGCCCGATACTTCTATGAAAAACTCCGAATCACCTATCTCTACAGCTCCGATTCTTGCGCTGTTGATTACAGGTGGATAAGAAAGTGTATCCCCATTATCGTCGTATAAGTAAGGGAACTTGTCATATGAAGCTACAATATAGCCATACTCCCTGCCCTTTGGATGCTTCTCGTTGATTTCTCTGAGTGTCAGTTTCTCACTCATGCCAAGTGGCACAAACGCTGTTTTATCTGGATCCACAGCAGCATAATGGACAGGATACTTTATCAGTTCCGAACGGTAAATTCCCATTGCAATAGTCTTTCTTTTTCTTCCAAAGTTGAAGCAGAGCTTCTCCTGGCTCTGGATAAGGGAACGGAGCAAATCATCATCAACTGCAACACCGCGGCAGGCAAAGCCTATTGAATAGTCCCTGATTCCGATTGCAGACGGATCATCAATAATCAGTCTGCCCTGGCTGTCCTTGCTCTCATCCTTTGTCGAGAAAAAATCATAGCTTGGGATTTTTCCGCTTATATACGTGTTTATTGCACGTGCAACTCCTGCAGGTGACCATAAGTCAGGACGGTTTGTATCATTAAGCTCAATCTTGATGACTTTGCCATCCCTGTCATGCCCATCCAATTCTGCTTTGGCAACAGGGAAAATCAGTTCAAGCTCATCATCTGTATATTCTTTCCCCAACAGGGCAAAAAACTGTTTTTCAGGTGCATCTATTTTAGGCATCAGTTTCCCCTCCTTGTTCTTACACTCTCAATATTCGGGGTGAACAATTCTCTCAGGTCATTTAGACCCAGGTGCATAAGAGCCATTCTGTCAATTCCCAGCCCCCAGGCTAGAACGGGCTTATCAAGACCTAAAGCCTTGGTAACCTCCGGTCTGAAAATACCTGAACCACCAAGTTCAAACCATCCTAAAACGGGATGCTTGATATGAACTTCAATACTGGGCTCAGTAAATGGGAAGTAACCTGGTACATACTTCACTTCTTCTGCTCCAGCTATCTCCTCTGCAAACATTTTCAGAAGTCCCAGAAGATTTCTCAGGTTTACATCATCTCCGACAACAATTCCTTCAGTCTGATAGAAGTCTGCTCCGTGTGTTGCATCGACCTGATCATATCTGAAACAACGTACAATTCCGAAATACTTGCCGGGATTTTTTGCCTTGGTGAGCTGATGGGCAGAAAGTACTGTACCCTGGCTTCTGAGAACCTGACGGCGAGTAAACTCATGGTCAAAGGAATATCCCCATCCGCGAGAGCCTGTATTCCAACCGTTCTCATGTGTTTTTGCAACCTGAGAAAGCCATGGTTCCTCAATTTTCTTTGCGTGTCGTGGTTCCTTTATGTAATAAACGTCGTGTATATCACGGGCTGAATGGAACTGAGGCATAAACAGGGCATCCCCGTTCCAGAACTCATTTTCCACAAGGGGGCCGTCAAACTCCTCAAAACCAAGGCTTGTAAGCTTATCCTTAACCCACTTGAGGTATTCACTGTATGCATTAAAACGTCCGGGAATAAGTCTTTTGGAAGGAGCAACTACACCAAAGGGCCTGAAATTTCCGTTTTTCCAGGATCCTGTTGCGAGCATTTCAGGAGTCAGAACAGAGAATTCCTCTCCTGTTATATTGTTCTTTATAATCTCCTCTTTTGCCTGTTCTCCAAGCTTTGTAAGGGTGTATGTGACTTCTTCGCGGAGAACTGTCTTGAATGGGGAAGAAGCAGCTCCCCTCTTTTTTGAAAGTCCCTGTATAACTCTTTTCTCCACTTCAGTAAGGGCATTTTCATCAAGCGGTTCACTTTTTGCTCTCTTGAGAAGTATATGGGCTATTTCAATATCTTCAGGAAGACGGTCGCTTTTAAGTTCGGCTTTTCTCTCACTGTTTAAAAATGCAGTACCGCCTTTTGTAAGGGATCCGAAAGCTGATCCGACATCACTCTGCCCCAGAGATAGTAAAGATGAGAGTTCCACCAGTGTCTGGGGACCTTTTTCTTTCAGGGCTTTGAAAATTCTCTCAGATGGAAGGCCTTTTTCCTCAAATTCCTTTCCGAGTTCTGTAAGTTCATAGCTTGTTCTCTGGCTCCTTGATGTCTCTTCAAGCATGTTTTTGCCACTAAGCCATGAAAAAGCCTGATTGCACTGCCCGACTTTGTAACCAAGGGCAGTTGAAAGATACTCTGCTGTTATTTTTGTGTTTTTATCGACATTTCTAAGTAGTCGGACCTCCAGTGGGTGGAGGTTCTTAATATCAATACCCATTCTGCCTCCAAAAGAGTGCTTACATTTTACTTAAAGGCCGGAAAAAATAAAAGTATGAGCCTAAAAAGTGGCAATTAAATCACCCGTTTTATCATCGCGTAGTATGATAACTGTCAGTCGGCCATCCTTTTTGAGACTCCTGGCTTTGATTGCTCTTCTTTCGTCCTCGCTGTCAACCGCTATATGGATGAGTTTTCTTCTATCCACAAGAGCAGTATATTCATCACCCATAAAAAATGGTATTTCAACCTTCTTTCCTTCCTTTATCAGGTTTTCATACAGCAAAAGCTCACATTTTGATCTTTTACTCTGATCAAAGGTCTTCTCTGTCCTTCCTATAATTCTGTTCTCTTCAAGACTGAAAACGTCAAACCACATTGAAAGCCTCATATTCTTCCTTGATTTTTTCGCTTGTAAGCAAAACAGTCCTTTCCAGATCAGGGGAAAACGGAACAGGACAATCAAGAGCAGTTAGGATTCTTATATTCTTTCTCTCTGCGTTATCAATACAAGAGAGTACCATAGGGAGGATTCCCCCTTCATATGGTGTGTCAGAAAGGAGAAGTATGTTGTCAAATTTTGCTGAATACTTTTTTATACCATTGCGGTCAACCGGACGTAGCGTTGCAAGGTCAAGGAATGAAACTTTCTCATCAAGGAGCGCTTTTTTTGCAAGAGCCATTGCCCTTGAGTACGAAATAACGAGCGTTTTCCCACCTCTGTCGGTAAAAATACACTTTCCAATAGGTAAATATGTATCCTCTCCCCCTATTTCACCGATGGTGCCATAAAGTGATTTGCTTTCAATAAAAAGGACAGGATTGTTCTCAAGAGCAGCTGCCTTCAAAAGAGCCTTGGCACTGTATGGATCTGAAGGTGCAACCACAATCAGACCGGGAATATTCATAAACATATTCTCAAGGCTTTGCGAATGCTGTACCCCATGTCCTGTTCCACCCCCTGACGGGGCCCTCATTATAAGCGGACATCTGAGCTGTCCGGCTGACATGAAGTACATTTTTGCTGCATGGTTGACAAGCTGATCTGAAGTAAGGGTAAGAAAATCACCGTACATCACCTCACATATCGGCCTTTCTCCTAAAAGGGCTGAGCCTATAGCAATACCGGTAAACCCCTCCTCGCTTACCGGAGTCTCTATTATCTGGTTTGGATAGGTTTTATACAAATCCCCCGTGACAGAAAAACATCCTCCATATAGACCGATATCCTCCCCTATAAGATACGATGAAGGACAAGAATGAAGTATTTCCCCAAGGGCTTCATTGATAGCCTCTCTGTAACTTCCCTGATGAGTCACTGCCTTATCAGGAATAACCATGTTTCTACAACCGGGAGCAAGTACAAGGGAGCAAAGCTCATCTTTCGTAAGCTTTTCATCCTTCTTTTCCAAGGCGGAATTCCATTCATTTTCTATGTAGGACGAAACCTTTTCATATGCTTTTTCAAGGTCATTTTCACTTATTAGTCCGTGATCTAGCAGGAAGGAAGCAAAAACCTTTATCGGGTCTTTTTTCTCCCACTCCTCTTCTTCAAGACGTGTTCTGTATTTCCTATTATCAGATTTGCTGTGCCCGCATAAACGGTAAGTATCAGCCTCAATGAAATAAGGTCTGTGTTCTCTTATTATGTACTGCCTTGCTTTTTTCACTGAAGCAATAACCGCAAGAATATCGTTTCCATCAACTCTTTCTGAAGCTATATTGTAAGAAGCTCCCCTTTTATAGAGCTCTGAAGTACTGATTACCTTAGCTGCAGAAGCTGACATTCCGTAATGATTGTTTTCAAGGAAAAAAAGTATCGGGAGATTGAAAACCGATGCCATATTCATCGTTTCGTGCAGACTTCCGCGGCTTGTTGCTCCATCTCCAAAAATCGAAACTGAGATATTGTGGCTTTTCTGTCTTTTAAGGGCAAGGGCGACCCCTCCTGCAATCGGGATTCCCGCTGCAACTACCGCTGATGCTCCAAGGTTATAGGTAGAAATATCAGTCATATGCATTGAGCCACCGATTCCCTTGCATACTCCACCTTTTGCACCGAATAGCTCTAGAAACATTTTCTCCGGCTTGGTTGCACGTGCAAGGTTATAAGTATGCCCACGGTGAGTCGGCATAATCCAGTCTTTTTCATCGAGGGCCTTTACGAGCCCCACCTCGGCGGCTTCCTGCCCGATTGACAAGTGCGTGGTTCCGCAGAATGTCCCTTTCTTAAACTCCTCTTCTACTTTTCTTTCGAAAAGACGAGAAAGAACCATACTTTCATACAGGTCTAAGTAATCCATAAATTCCTCTGGGGATGTACAGTCCCCTACAAGTTTTCTTTACTTTACCGGTAAAACTTGTTTTACGCAATCAAGTGAAACAGTGACGAATTATCATCCATTTATCCAATTCATATTACCCAAAGGGACAAAGATAAGTTAAAATTAGAGTGCGAAAAATAGAAAAACAAAACCTTGGAGATGATTATTATGGAGAAAACACCTGCTTTATGCATTCCTCCACTTACGGATGAACTGAAACAAGTTCTGGTAGATGCCGATACGATTCATGAACGCGTAGATGAGCTTGCCAGACAGATTAATGAGAACTTCAAAGATATATCTGAGCCCTTGATTCTCGTCGGAGTACTGAAGGGTTCTTTTATTTTTATGTCAGATCTATCAAGAAAGCTGAGAATCCCTCACGTTGTGGATTTTATTGCAATATCAAGTTATGGCAACAAAGGAGACAAGCGTGGAGAGGTCAGGATGCTTATGGATACGAGAAGCGATATTTCGGACCATCACGTATTGATTGTCGAAGATATTCTCGATAGCGGTAACACACTTTCATACCTGACTAAACTTTTCAACGCCAGAAATGTAAAATCTGTATCAACCGCAGTTTTCCTGGATAAACCCACAAGGCATGAAATTAATGTACCAATTGAGTATGTGGGATTTGAGATTCCGGATGTATGGGTTGTTGGTTACGGTCTGGATTACAAGGAAAAATACAGAACACTTCCATACATAGCCGAAATGTATCCCAAAAAAGGAGAATGACATGGACAATGACAAACTTTATGTCGGCTATAATACTGTACATAAAATGGTCAAATCTCTTGCTGAAAGGCTTACTGCAGATGGTTTTGACCCAGATATAATTGTTGCAATTGGTTCAGGTGGTTTTATTCCTGCCCGTATAATAAAGACTTTTATCAACCGTCCGATTTATGCAGTAGGCATTTCATACTACGGCTTGGATCATAAACACAGGGAGCATCCGACAAAAATCCAGTGGATAGATGAAGTACAGTCCCAGCTTAAAGGTAAGAAAGTACTCCTTATTGATGAGGTTGATGATACAAGGGCTACACTTGCCTACTGCGTCGGAGAACTTCTTTCATATCAGCCCGAGGAAATTGCAGTGCTGGTTTTGCATAACAAACTCAAAAAGAAAGATGTAGAATTCCCTCCTGAAATCAAGAGATATTACCCTGCTGTTGAGGTTGAGGATACCTGGATCAAGTATCCATGGGATGCCATAGATATAGACGAGCATACAAAAAACGAAGAAGAGATGCAGAAGAGGTGCAAAAATGTCTAACGTCGAAGCTGTTGTAGGAATCCAGTACGGAGATGAGGGAAAAGGAAGAATCGTTGACTATTTGGCAACGGGAGCCCAGATGGTTATCCGCTTTCAGGGCGGGGACAATGCAGGGCACACGGTTATAAATGATAAAGGCAAGTTTGCCCTCCACATTATTCCCTCTGGTGTTTTCAACCCTGAGACTATGAATATTGTCAGCGCCGGATGTGTTGTCAACCTTGATACGATGAAAAGGGAACTTGATGAAATTGAAAAGAAACTAGGTTATAAAGTTGATAATGTATTCATTGATGAAAGAGCACATTTGATTCTTCCTTATCATATAGCACTTGATGGTGCCGAGGAAGAAAAGCGGGACGAGGACCAGAAAATCGGTACAACAAAAAGAGGTATCGGTCCCTGTTACCAGGATAAGGCTGCTCGTTACGGAATAAGGGCAGCTGATCTCCTTGATGAAGAAAGGCTGGAAAAGCGTCTTCTGATGGTCCTTTCTAAGAAAAACCGTGATTTAAAGTATTTCAATCTTCCTGAGTTTGATATTTCAACCCTTCTGAAGAAGTGTGAAGAGTGGAGAAAGGAATTTGCAAACCACATTATCGACACAGTCCCGATTGTCAGGAATGCAATTGAGGAAAACCAGAAGATCCTCCTTGAGGGACAGCTTGGAATAATGAGGGACCTTGACTGGGGTATCTATCCCTACTCTACCAGTTCCAATCCCACAGTAGGAGGAGCATGTAACGGAGCCGGAATACCTCCGAAAGCCATCAATAAGGCCTATGGAGTGGTAAAGGCGTACTCTACAAGTGTCGGCGGAGGACCCTATATTACTGAACTTGATGATGAGGACGGTCAGAAACTCAGGGATATCGGTCACGAATACGGTGTAACTACAGGCAGGCCAAGACGTTGTGGCTGGTTTGATGCTGTTGCAACTGACTATGCCTGTTATATAAATGGCATAACGGATCTTGCACTTACCAAGATTGATGTACTTGATACCTTTGAAAAAATCAAAGTCTGTACAGGCTATATGATTAACGGTGAGTATTATCCCTACCTTCCGGAGACAAGGCTTCAGGAAAAGGCAAAACCGATTTATACAGAGTTTGACGGGTGGATGGAAGACACAACCGGATGCAGGACATGGGAAAGCCTTCCGGAAAAGTGCCGCTTATATATCAGCGAACTGGAAAAGCTGGTGGGCACACCGATTACGCTTTTAAGTGTAGGGCCAGAACGCGATCAGCTAATCATAAGAAACAAATAAAAAAACAGAATTGGTTAATCTTCGGGTTAACCAATTTTTTTCTAATTTGCCGTCTCCAGTTTCTTTTTATTAAGCTATGTTTTATTCATCAATTAAGTTAAACTCTGTCCTATGAAGCTTTATGAATTATGTGAGAAATGTAATTACTCGGAGAGACAGTCATCAGAGAACATACTCACTTATAAATGTACTGTTGATAACCTTGTCAAGGATGATGATGAAATCGGGGAAGAAATATGTTCCAACTATGAGGAAAACGGTTCGTGGGACGAAGCTTTATCAACTGAAGAGGAACTGACCGAAGAGGAGCTTGATGAAGAGGCCGAAGCCTTTACAAAAGAGGTTGAAAATGAAGAAAAAATCAATCTCCAAGACGATATGAAAAATATATAGTGCGGTTATTTTTTCTTGCCATTTTCTCTCTTTTTATTACCTTTTGGTTAGAGGGTAAAACCTAAAGGAGAAAACAAAAATTATGAATGAAATGAAAGAAGTTGATAAGGCTTTAAAGAGACAGGACGAGATTGCAACAAAGGAAGCAAAGAGAATTGATGCTGCTTTCAAGAGAAGGGACGATGAAGAGATTGAGAACCTTGAGGAAGCAACTGCAACAGAGGATCAGATGATCGCAGACGGAACTTATGATGCACAGGCTCAGGCTGAGAATTTTGACGAGTATATCAAGGATGATAGCAAGTACGAAGCACAGTCAATCAAGAGAATTGTAAGAGCTTTTGATAAAGCAGCAAACGAAAGTGAGAAAAAATGCTCATGTGGTTGCAGTGACCGCTAAGGATAGCCTATGAGCAGAGAAGAAATTGAGGAGAGAGCTGAAAAGCTTTCGTTGAAAACAGAGGAGAAGATTGAGAAGGCTTTTATAAAGGAAGCCAAAGACAAGGAACTTGCCAGAGAGCAGGCACTGGATGCTGAGGCTACGGATATTGCATTCGGCATGAGCCCGAGCGATGCGGAGCGTCAGAGAGCTGAGTTCGAAAAAGGAGCTACAGAACAGGCCGAGCAGGAGTGCATGGATAGAATTGATAAGATACTCGACAAAGCAGAAAAGAAGAGCGCAAAGCTCGACAGTATGTACAGTGAGTAAAAGGTGGGCTAGCCCCACTTTTTTTTGTCTTTTTACCTTGACCAAAGGTTTTGTATTAATCACACTAACCCCATAAAAAGATATTTTCGGAGGACAAAGCAGTGAAAAAACCGGTTTTTCTACCCCTTCTTTTAATCCTCTTCGTATTTCTTTTCACTTCATGCAAAGAAAAGAAAGAAGTCCTTTATGTTTATAACTGGTCATACTACACTCCAGAAGAAGTAGTTGAAGCTTTTGAAAAAGAATACAACTGCCGCGTTATCATGGACTATTTTGCATCAAACGAGGAAATGTTTGCAAAACTGATGGTGACAAAAGCCTCATCGGGTTACGACATTGTAATCCCCTCAGGAGATTATGTTTCGATAATGAAGACCCTCGGCATGGCAGAAAAAATTGATAAAAGCAAGATTCCGAATTTGAAATACATCACCGACTTCGCAAAGGAGAAAAATACATTTGATCCGGATTTTGAATACTCTATACCCTACTACGTAGGAGCGATGGGAGTTGCAGTGAATAAGAATAAGCTCTCAGATTATGAGCACAGCTGGGAGATTTTTTCCCGTGAGGACTTAAAAGGCAGGATGGTAATGATGGATGATATGAGAGAAGTTATCGGAGCTGCCCTTATAGTACTCGGACACTCAGTCAATACCCATAATGAAGAAGAACTCAAAGAAGCCTATAACCTTATTGTCAATGAATGGAAACCGAACCTGACCAAATTCGATGCAGAGGGATTTGCAAAGGCATTTGCCACAGGTGAATATGTTGTTGCACAGGGCTATGCGGAATCTTTTTACGAAGAGATGCCTGAAGCCCGCTGGGATGAAATAGATTTTTTTATCCCGGAAGAAGGAGGTTCACTATATCAGGACTGTATGGTAATCCCCAAGGGAGCAAAGCACCAGGATCTTGCACATAAATTCATTAATTACCTGATTGAACCTGAAAACTATGCGAAATTTCTGGACCGTTTCGGGTTTCCCGCATCAACATATGGCGAAGCTGAAAAATATATGGAAACAAAACCACATTACACTGTCGAGATGATGAAAGACGGGGAAAACAAAGATGATTTAGGGATATATCTGGACATGTACAACAAATACTGGGAAAAAATCCGTTATGTTAACTGATGAGGAAAAAATTAAAAAAACAAATGTTTTCTGATTTTTTTCGCAAAAAGGTGCAGATTTTTCTTGACGAAGGCTATATCCGGCTTTATCTTCAGAGGGTAGCACGGTTGCCAAATGGATAAACAGCCGGGCTTAAGGACAGGAAAAACACACTAAAAAAGGGAGCTAATGCTTCCTTTTTTTTATCACTGTAAAAACTTCTTTTCACTAATTATAATAAGGCTATGTCCTATAAACATCCCTACCTTTCAAAGCCAGATGTATACCAGGTTAACAGAGAAGAAGCCCACACCCTGTTCACTCCCGCCTTTACAAAGGGAGAAATAATTTCTTTAGATGGAGAATGGAAATTCAAGTCATTCCTGAAACCTGAGGATGCCCCCGATGATTTTTATAAAGAAAGCAATGATTTATCATCATGGGAAAGTATTCATGTCCCCTCCTCTGTTGAAATTGAAGGTTATGGAGAGCCAAAGTATCTTGATTTACGTTACCCATGGGATGGGAGGGAGGAAGTTGAGGCTCCCGAAGTCCCATCAAAGGAGAACAGGACTTCGCTTTATGTAAGGGATATAGAACTCCCTGAAACAAAATCAAGGGTATCAATCCTCTTTTATGGGGTCCAGACTGCATTCGATTTATTTGTCAATGATCAGTATGTGGGATATGCCGAGGATTCATTCAGCCTGAGTGAATTCGATATTACAAGATATGTGAAAAAAGGCAGAAACAGGATTGGAGTAAGAGTTTTCAAATTCTCCTCTGCTACCTGGCTTGAGGATCAGGATTATTGGAGACTCTCTGGGATTTTCCGCAGTGTATCACTTGAAATCAGACCAGAAGGATTCATAAAAGATTATGATGTGAGGGCAAAACTCAGCCCAGACTACAAGAAAGGAACAATAAATTTTTCAGTTGTTACTGATGCAAGAAAAATAAGAATCGAATGTGGCAAAAATACAGTAGAGACTGAAGTTATCCAGAAAAATACAGAGGTTGGGATTTTTATCAATAATCCAAAGCTCTGGTCTGCAGAGACCCCTAATTTGTACCCGTACACGATTTCATCTTTAGATGAAAATGGAAACATCATTGAAGTTATAAAGGATCATACAGGATTCAGAAAGTTTGAAATAACTGACGGTATTATGCGCCTTAACGGCAAGAGAATTGTATTTCATGGTGTCAACAGGCATGAGTGGAATGCTGCAAGTGGCAGGACAATAAGCCGAGAAGATATCCAGAAGGATATAATTCTGATGAAAAGGAACAACATAAATTCAGTCAGGACCAGCCACTACCCTAATGTCAGGGATTTTTATGAGCTATGCGATATATATGGTTTATACGTGGTAGCAGAGACAAATATTGAGAGCCATGGGACATGGGCAAGTGTTACAGGCTCTGAAATGGAAGCCTCAATTCCGGGCGACAACCCAATGTGGCTTCCATCTGCACTGGACAGGGCAAAAAGCAATTATGAAAGCTTCAAGAACCACCCCTCTGTCCTAATCTGGTCAGTAGGAAACGAATCTGGCGGAGGGAAAGTCCTTGCTGAAGTTGCCTCCTATTTCAGAAATACAGATAAATCCAGACTTGTCCAATATGAAGGGGTCAGCAAAGACCGTCAGTATAGTGATGAAACAAGTGATATAGAGTCCCAGATGTATACACCTGTGGAAGAGATCAGGCATTTTCTCAGGCGTGGAAATGATAAACCCCTGATTTTATGCGAATACTCACACAGTATGGGTAACAGTAACGGAGACATTATGGACTATATCCGCCTGGAGCGCGAGGAAAAGCAGTATCAGGGAGGCTTCATCTGGGATTTTATTGACCAGATGCTCTATAACAAGGATGGAAATCTTTCATATGGCGGAGACTTTGATGACCGTCCGAATGATGCCAATTTCTGTGCTGACGGACTTGTTTTCGCAGACCGTAACCCCTCACCAAAGTTGCAGGAAATTAAATATGCCTACCAGAATTTTGCTATAGAAATCGACAAAAAGGATCTGTGTATAAAAAACCTGAACCTGTTTACAAATCTCGATAAATTCAGACAGGTACTCATCCATGAAAAGGACGGGAAGAAACTTGAAGAGACCGAACTGAAAATATCTCTTCCTCCGCAGAAGGCATATAAGGGAAAAATGCCTTTTGAACTGGAAGGAGGCAACGAAGCTGTCACCCTCTCAATTAGACTTAAGGAGAATACCCTCTGGGCAGAAAAAGATTATGAAGTTGCCCACGGTCAGTACTACTCTATAGAAAAAGAAAACATTTTGGAAAACTCAGAGCCCGCTGAGGTTATTGAAGGAAAGTTCACATGGGGCTTCAGAGGAAAGAACTACAGTGCAACTGTAGACAGGGCTTCAGGTGTAATAGTCTCTTTCAGAAAAGACGGAAAAGAATATATAAAAGCAAAGCCATACCCCTCATTCTGGAGAGCTCCTACCGATAATGACAGAGGCTCAAAACTTACAACGCAACTTGGAAGATGGTCTGCAGAAGGTCTTTATACAAGACCTATGGGCTCTACTCTCGAAATAAGGGAAAATGAGACTGTTGTAAATTCCTTGTTCCTGCTCTCTGTTACAAACGATGACTTCGTAATTGAACAGGGCTTTAGCAAAGATGGGGTAAGAATAACATTCAGATACCTGGGAAGGGAGGCAATAGTCCCAGAAGCCGGGCTACTTTTTATTCTTCCCCAATTCGCCGATGAAGTGAAATACCTAGGTCTTGGACCTGAAGAAAACGAAGTTGACAGAAAAGAAGGAGCCCTTTTCGGACTTTGGTCGTTCAAAGCTTCTGAAAACCTTACAAAGTATTCCATACCGCAGGAAGCAGGTTGCCGCTGTGCTGTCAAATGGGCCGAAGTGGGAGGTCTGAAATTCACCGCAGAAGATCAAATGATCCTTAGCGTCCTTCCCTATACCCCTGAAGAGGTGGAAATTGCCCGTCATCATTATGAGCTTCCACCGAAGACAAAAACAGTTATACGTCTTTTAAAGACAAAGACAGGTGTAGGAGGAGACAACTCGTGGGGAGCTTATCCACATAACGATAAAATGGCCCGTCTGCACTATAACGATACATTTACATTCTATCTGACTTAGGAAAAAACAATGGAATACAAACACGATTCGTATATCAGTCCTTTTACATGGCGCTATGCTTCTGAAGAGATGAAAAGCATATTCAGTGAAGTTCATAAAAGAAAACTACTCAGGCGTGTCTGGATTGCCCTTGCAAGAGCTGAAATGGAAGCAGGGATTGTCACAAAGGAGCAACTGGAGGATCTGGAAAACCATAAGGATGATATAGATATTGAAAGGGCATCTGAGATAGAATCAACGATCCATCATGATCTTATGGCAGAGATCAAAACTTATGCAGAGCAATGCAAAAAAGGCGGTGCAATAATCCACCTAGGGGCAACAAGCATGGATGCCCTTGATAACGCAGATGCAATAAGATTCAAAGAAGCGCTGACGCTTACAAGAGAAAGGCTCAGTACGCTTATTGATCAGCTTTGCATCAAAGCAGAAAAATACAAAGAAATACCAACAATGGCATTTACCCATATACAGCCAGCCGAGATTACAACAGTAGGTTACCGCCTCAGCCAGACCATTCAGGATTTGAACTCTGACTTAACAGATCTTTTCAATTTAGAGAACAATATCAAAGGCAAAGGGATGAAAGGGGCTGTCGGAACAGGAGCTTCTTACTCAGCACTTCTTGAAGGAACAAAACTTACTTCCATTGAGCTTGACCAGATGGTCGCAAAAGAACTGGGAATTGAAGTATTTGAAGCTGCTACACAAACTTACACACGAAAACAGGACCTGAAGATAATGGAAGTCCTCTCCTCTATTGCAGCAACCTTACATAAATTCAGTCTGGACTTCAGAATTCTCCAGTCCCCTCCTATAGGTGAGTTCTCTGAACCTTTTGGAGTACATCAGGTAGGCTCTTCTGCGATGCCATTCAAACGCAACCCGATAAACAGTGAGAAAATTGATTCCCTTTGTCGCATAATCACATCTTTCTATGAAAGTGCTTGGATAAATGCTTCATCTACAATTTTGGAGCGTTCCCTTGATGACTCAGCAAACAGGAGGATATTCATTCCTGAATCATTCCTTGCAATCGATGAAATACTTACTACTGAGATTAAAATTGTACGAAATATGAATGTACATGAAAAAGCGACAGAAAAACTGATGGAAAACTATGGGATTTTTTCAGCAACTGAACGCCTTTTAATGGAACTCGGAAAACGTGGTGCAGACAGACAGGCTTTCCATGAAGTAATACGGACAGAATCACTCAGTAGCTGGCAAAAAGTCCAGTCAGGTGAGGATAATGATTTGAAAATGCGTCTTATGAATAACAAATCAATATCTGAGTTTCTCTCAAAAGCTGAAGTAGAAAGTCTCCTTGACGCCTCATCATATATTGGAGATGCTGTACAACGTACAGAAAATGTTATAAATCAGACAAGAAGAAATCCTGCCCTGAAAATCAGATAGTACAGAAGTGCATGTACAAAACGTAAAAGACATGGTGGGAATGCCTTTCTCGGCCCCAGATGCACAAGGCCTGCGACCATACATATTGTACTAAAAGGAAGTGGCAGAACGGCTGCCATCAGCAGAAAAGGAACACCGTATGCCTTGATATATGCTGACCACTTGTCATTGATTTTGTTGGTAAAGCGTTTGATCGGGGGAATCTTATCAACAAGGTAACCAATACCATAGGCGGTAAATCCTCCAAGCATACTTGCACATCCAACAATCAGGACCGATTCCCATGGATTCATTCCTGCACCTACTACCCATACAAGGTCAGGGGAAAGTGGAAGAATTAGAGTATCCAAAATATATGTATATAAGAAAATACCGAGCTTAAGACCGAAATTATTGCTTAACCAGTCAATAAATCCTGTATAGTTTTCCTTTCCAACGAACTTCAGGCCAAAAAAATACGATGCCACCATCAGAAAGAGAGAGAAAAATCCGACAATGAGAATCGGAGCCCATTTTACCTTTACTTTATCCGGTGTAGACGCAGGATGATCAAAAAGTTTTTTTAATGCTTTTTTAGCTTTACTTACTTTTTTTTCCTTATCTTCTTCCATTAAATGAGCTTACCCCGGAAATAAGGGGCTTTACCTCCCCCCTTAAAATCATACTTTTTTTTCAATTCGTCAAAACTTTCCTTGCTTCCATAGTAAATGAACTCCTTATTTTCATTGTTGATTATAAGTATTTCCTTTATATCCGTTTTCTCAACAAGACCTACAAAAGAAGAAACCGGGAGCTTTGTCTCAAGAACATCTGTCTTTTTTTCCTTTTCAAAATCTTTAAGGTAGAGAAAAGCAAGCTCTTTCATACTGTTGCCAAGTTCATAACTCAATTCCTTGATTTTCTGCCGGTCCTTTTCAGCCGAGTTAACAATTGCATCCCCTGTTGCAGAATATAGCCTAGATAAGGCAGAAAGAATTCTCTTATTCTCTTTCTTCTCCCTGACTGCATCTTCCCCAACTTTCCATGAAGTCCTGATGTGACCCCTGATTGCCTCGGTTGAAATAAAAGAGACCTCTTTTATTTCCCTTATATCTCCAAGGTGTACTCCACCGCACCCGACAGCATCATACTCATCAAGTTTAATAATCCTCACATCTCCTTCTACCTTTATGGAACGTCTGAGGCCATAAGTCTCTGCATCTTTATGAGAGAGGATTATTGAAACGACTTTCAGCCCTTTTCTGATCATATCGTTCACAATATCCTCAGCTTTTTCGAATACTTCATTTTTTACATCTTTCTCTTCAAGTTCAATAGTAACAATATCTTTACCCATATGGACTGAGACAGTATGCAAACCAAACGAATGGAAAAGAACTGCACTAATCAGGTGTTGAGCGGTGTGTTCAACCATATAATGATATCGGTGATTCCAGTCGATGTTCTGTCGGTATCTTTCTCCTACCGTGAACGAGGCCGTGTCTGCAACTATAATTCCGTCCTTGTCTGTATCAAGAACAGGAATATCTCCAATTGTACCAATGTCTCCTGGCTGTCCGCCCCCCTCTGGATAGAAAATGCTATCTTCAAAGACCAAGTGATTTCCGTTAATTTCAACCAGAGTTGAATCAAGTTCAGTAAGATACTGATTTCTGTAATATGCCTTTTCCATTCTTATTTCTTCTTTTTCCTTTTTTCTTCACCGGCCATACGAGCAACAGGAAGTCTCAGATGACACTTGTACGCGATTATCCTCAATGCTATGGTGATAATCGCAGTGGACCAGAGTATTACGCTATAGCTTTCTGTGACCCGGATTATAAAAACAAACCACAATGCTCCGAGAATTGAAGCAGATGCATAAAAGTCAGAGGTAAAAATTGCAGGAACCTCTTTTGAGAAAACATCACGCAAAACTCCCCCACCGACTGCGGTTAATACACCACTGAGAATAACTCCAACAATGTTAACATTAGTTCTGACTGCTTTCATACAGCCTAATGCCGTAAAAACACCAAGTCCCAATGCATCAAAATAAACCAAGAGCGGCCAGCGCCCTATAAGTTTCGGACTAAGAACAAAGACAAGAACTCCAGCAATGATACAGAGCCCTACATATAATCCGTTCTGGTAAACTCCGACAGGAAGAGAACCAAGAAGCGTATCCCTTAAAATCCCACCTACACATCCAACGGTAATAGCAAAAACAATGACCCCAAGAAAATCAAGCCTATTTTTAACTCCCTTGATAGCGCCCGTTATTGCAAAAATAAATGTTCCGAAAAGATCGAAAAAGTATATCAGGTGGTTTTCCATCTTTTTATTTTATTTTTTCTCCTCTATTTTTTGAATACTCTTTTTCCCCGTCCTTGACCGCATATTTCACCATTCTTAATATCCATTCTTTTCGGCATAAAAAGTCCAAGTTTTTGTCCGCACCCCCCTTTGTATGTGTTCCAATTACAGCAGCAACTTTACCATCAAGAAAATGTAACATAGTGTTTTTTTCTGCTGTAGTAGATGAGTGAAATTGAACAAGAATAATACTTTCATCCTCGTTGTGTTTTAAAAAATAATCTATTGAAACTAAAGCATTGGCAATGTTTTGTCTCATATCAGCATTCCCTTGAAGATTAACAATAATAAACTTCACGCCATTAATAACAACTTTTTAAATGATTTACCAGGAGTTTGTACGGGATAATTTAATGGACGTAAAACAAAACCAGCTTTATTTATAAAATCGACCATATCTATTTTATAAAATAGTTTTTCAGCTCCTGTAATAAGATCTATTCCATATTTACTTAAAGTAATAGAGTGAATCTTACCAATACCAAAGCCCCCAGTGACTCCTTCTCCATTGGCAATAGTGCAATCAATATTATATTTCTTCTTAATTTCAGGAAGACCATTTTTTATTA
>CAZOTY010000003.1:0-108219 GCA_964582905.1 uncultured Spirochaetaceae bacterium
TTCTCATATTTATCCTTCCTCTTTTTCTTTATGGGGGAAAGAAAAAGAGACAAAAAAGTTAGGCAGGAGGGAAATCCTCCCGGCCATATAAATTTAGATTTTGGGTTATCCCATAAGGCAAGCCTGAAAAATTTATAAACTGAATTTTGACCCTACTCTGAGATTTCAGAACCATCTAACTGTCCAACCATATCGTTAGAGTAGTTTTGAATCTCTAATTTAGTCCAAAAGAGTTCTCCTACGAATTTTCCTACGCTCATTTCTTCTGAAGCAACAATATTTACATTAGAAGAACCTGAAATTGTAAGAATGTTCTCCGCTTTACCATAATCTTGGTCAAGACTTCCGTTGGAACCTACAAAGCCACCGATTGCTCCACTTTTTCCGTTTACTGTGATATTTCCAGATACCACAACATCTGTAAGGGTTAAATAAAGATTATTATTCTTTCCAATGAGTGCACCAACAGAAATGCTTTCATCTTCAGCTGCTGTAATATCAATATCTACTAACAGATTGAGATTTTTGATTACAACATCCTCTCCTGTTGCCTTGAACAAGCCAAAATAACCTTCAAAGGCTGAGTCTGTATAGCAATAGCTGAACAGGAAATTATCTCCATCAAATGTTCCTTCAAACATATCAAACGGTACAAAGGCTTCTCCTGTTCCTGAGAAATCAATATCGGATGTAAGCTTTACAAGTTTGTCTTTAGTTGATTCAAGCCCAGCATTAACATCACTTACAAAGGCCAGATATTCTTCTTCGCTACCGATAAGAATTGTGTTTTCTTCATCAATCTGCCCCGCATTACTTGAAACAACGCTTGGTGAATCGTTCTCACATGCAATAAATGTCATGACGAACATTAAGACGATTAAAACTGACAAAAATTTTTTCATTTTGTTTACCTCATTTATTCTTTATTGCGCTTACTCTACATCAGAACCCCCCCCCGTCAAGTATTTTGGTGAATTTTTAAATATTTGGTTATTTCAAAATATGTGGACACGAAAAAACAACAACTGGTTTGTATAGCAAAAACCGGTAGTGTTAATTTAATGGCAATTCAAAAACAACAATCTTTCTGAAGCGGTGAACTTATAAACTAAGTCGAATTAGGAACCTGTTAAACCAACAACAGGTCACCTTATTGGAATCTTATAATTAGACGCCTCGGTAAGTGGGTTAAAAAAACTAACCGCCAAAAAATAAAGATGGTAGCTTCAGACAAAGAGAAATTAAGTATGGTGAATATAAGATTTTTCTATCGGTATCAAAAAAGAGATCTCCTAATAAATTCATAAAACGCCATAAAATTCCTGAAAAAAGATTATAAGTAGGTCTATATTTTTTGTATTGATTATTATATTTGGTGCCCCATAGCAAGAACTTGTAAAAGTCTTAATTCATGTAAAAAAAAGATTACAGAACTTTAGCTGAATACCTTAATTCTGTAATCTCTATGACGCCTCTAATACTGAGGCAGTTAAATGAGTAAATTTCAGACTTCCAAGTTTAGAAATTAACTGTAAACATCAAGTCAGTACTTGCTGTAAGCTTCTTTGCAGGAAGAAGGTACCTTCCATTGAGCTCAATACCAAGCTTAAGATGCTCAGCACAAGCAAAACGGAAACCCAGGTTGAATGGAACAACCCATGATGAAGCGAACTTACCCTCTGAATTGAGTGAGTGTCCGTAAACTTCCTGATAATATGGTGTGAGAGGTGGGTTGAAGAGTGAATATCCGAATCCACCACCAAGATATGCTTCAAACTTAGGAGAGCCGAAGTACATCATGAGCATTGCATTGTATGATGAATCAAACCACCAGTTTGCAGGAACGAAATAATCCTTGAATGCAGCGCCATTAAATGATGCCCAGGTCTGTTCGTATGGTTCAACAAGAACGTTGGCATCAACCCTCAAGCCCATTCCCCATGGACCGGCATGAATGATATTCTGGAGTTCAAAACCTAAATCGTAGCGCATGAAGACACCTTCAAGCTTGAAATCCTTGATTGGATCTGTGTATACGTTGGTTCCTACACCTGCTGAGAGCAGGAGATTGAATGAGAAAGGATAATCTGACTGTACTTTAGGTGCTTTTGGTGCTTTCTCCTTCTTTGCTTTTGTTGCCTTAGCTGATTCAGCATCAATAACATCCAGTTCATCGATAACAATGCCCTCCTGGTTGTCTGCAAGATAGATTGCATCATCAGGAACATTTACAATAATTGGCTGGGTAAGAAGAGCTTTTGCTGTTGAAGAAGCTGTTTCTGACCAATCAACACCATTGTAAGAGCTCTGTAAATATAATGTATGGTCTGTATATGGATCAAGATCAACAGCCTGATATGAATCTACTTTTCCGCCTACCACTGTCCATGCATTATCTTTTGTACCATCTAACTGATAGCGATATGCCTTAACATCTGGATCCGTTAGTTCCCACTGCCATTTTACTGTCATAGTCTGAGCAGCAGCTAAAGCAAAACAAGTTGTAACTAGCAATAAGGACACTAAGAATTTCTTCAAATTCATATATTTTTCTCCTAAATTGAATTGAAAAAGCGTCACCACTTAACCAAATCAATGTCTAACATCTACTAGAATAAATCACAAGTATCGATTTTTCTACATTTTTAAGCAATAATTTGGTCTATGCGTAAGTCTAGGATAGCAATTTTTTGCGGCTCAACAAAAGGAAAGAATGAAATTATTTTGGAAAGTGTCAAAAAATTAGTCACAAAACTGGCACACTCAGGTTTTTCCTTGGTTTACGGAGGAGGAAAAAGGGGGCTTATGGGTTTATGTGCTGACACATTCATTTCCTATGGACAGGAAGTAATCGGCATTATCCCCTCCTCAATGATGATTGATGGAATATTCAATGAAAAATGCACCCGCCTTATCGTTACAAAAGACATGCATGAAAGAAAACGTCTCATGTATGAAAACTCTGATTCTTTTATCATTCTTCCAGGTGGAATCGGCTCCATGGATGAATTTTTTGAAATCTTTACATGGAGACAACTTGGTTATCATAAAAAAAACATTGCTATTTTCAATCCAGATCATTTCTACGATGGGATTCTCTCATATCTGAATCATGCTGTAGATGAAGGCTTTATTAATAAAGAAGTTCTCTCTTCCCTCATTGTTGAGAGCGATATATCAGCATTGATTTCAAGACTTGAGGATGAACCTGTTTCTCTTCCGGACAAACTTGAAGGTGTAATGGAAAAAGGTTAGTCAGTACTATCTTGCCATAAAAGGGAGTTTGGGGTATTTTATATATACCCTATACGGGTATGGGTATATATGAGTGAGAGAACAAAGCACCGTAGCGAAGAAAGAAAAAACGAATTAGCAATGCGCCTTAGCCGCATTGAAGGACAGGTCAGAGGACTGAAAAAAATGATTGAAGCAGACAAATACTGTCCTGATATCATTTATCAGACTCAGGCTGTAAGAGCTGCTCTTCAAAGCTTTTCAAAGGAGCTTTTGTCAGAACATATCAATACGTGCGTCAAAGAAGATATTGAATCAGGAAAATCAGAAAGCAGCCAAGAACTTGCTGACTTAATTATAAAGGTACTGAAGTGATGAGACAATTCAATGTAGAGGGAATGACTTGTGCCTCCTGTCAGGCAAGAGTCGAAAAGGCTGTGAAAAGCCTCAAGAATGTAGATGAGTGTGCGGTAAATCTTTTAACCAACTCCATGATGGTTGAGGGAAGTGCCACTGATAAAGAAATAGAAAAAGCAGTCGAAAAGGCTGGCTACAAAGCAACACCAAAAGTAAAAGGCCCATTAAAAGAAGGTGACAGGCAGGATGATGAACTTAAGGATACAGAATCTCCTAAAATCCTGAAGCGTCTGATTTACTCAAGCGTGTTTATGCTTATTCTGATGTATTTTTCAATGGGAGTGGCAATGTTCAATTGGCCTGCCCCATTCTTCATAAATGACAGTCCGGTAGTAATGGGATTAGTGCAGCTATTGTTGACGACAGTTGTTATTATCATCAATCTCCATTTTTTCACACATGGGTTCAAGTCACTCATACATCTTTCTCCTAATATGGATACCCTTGTTGCTCTCGGTTCAAGTGCTGCATACGCCTACTCCACATATGCTTTGTTCCTTATGGCTTATCTTGAATCAAAGGGCCTTCACATGGAAGCAGTGCATATGATTCATGACCTTTACTATGAGGGTGCTGCTATGATCCTGACCCTTATAACAGTAGGAAAATACCTTGAAGCAAAAAGCAAGGGAAAAACAACAAATGCAATAAAAAGCCTGATGAAGCTTGCTCCGAAAACAGCTGTCATATTAAAAGATGGAAAGGAAGAAAAAGTTGATATAAGTCAGGTGGAGATAGGAACAATTTTTATTGTCCGTCCAGGAGAAAGTATCCCTGTTGATGGTGTTGTCGAAGATGGGGAGAGCGCAATTAACGAATCAACACTTACCGGTGAAAGTCTACCTGTAGATAAGAAGAAAGGGGATCAGGTCTTTGCTGCGACTATTAATACATCAGGCTATCTCAAGTGTAAGGCAACACATGTCGGAGAAGACACAACACTTGCCCAGATTATAAAGATGGTTTCAGATGCATCGGCAACAAAGGCTCCAATAGCAAAAATTGCCGATAAGGTTTCAGGTGTTTTTGTTCCTGTGGTTATGGGAATTGCCCTTGTCACAGTCATTATATGGCTATGCGTAGGACAAAGTTTCTCCTATGCCTTGGCTCGTGGTATTGCAGTTCTGGTAATATCGTGCCCATGTGCTCTCGGTCTAGCAACTCCAGTTGCAATTATGGTCGGAAACGGAGTTGGAGCTAAAAACGGTATCTTATTTAAAAATGCAGAAAGTCTGGAAGGCGCAGGAAAAACAGATATAGTAGTTCTTGATAAGACTGGAACTATTACTAAAGGTGAACCTTCTGTTGTCAGTATCTACACAAAAGATGGAAAAAGTGAAAATGAACTTCTGCTTCTTTCATCTTCATTGGAAAAGAAAAGCGAACATCCCTTGGCAAAGGCAATTCTAAAAAAAGCAAAAGAAAAAAATGTGGCACCGGGAGATGTTACTTCATTTACTACCCTCAGCGGGAATGGGCTCAAAGGGCTTTATGAGGACGGAGAACTGATTGGAGGCTCACTAAAGTATGTTTCTTCTATTATACCAGTGAGTGAAGACGACAGAAAAATAGCTGAAAACTATGCTGAAAAAGGAGCAACTCCCCTCCTCTTTGCATACAGGAATCAGCTTGTCGGAATAATTGCTGTTGCAGATGAAATGAAAGAGGATTCTCCCGAGGCAATAAAAGAGCTGAAAAATATGGGCATCAAAGTAATAATGCTCACAGGAGACAATGCAAAAACAGCAAAAGCCATTGCTTTGGAGGCCGGAGTTGACGAAGTTATATCGGATGTGCTTCCGGATGGCAAAGAAAAGGTAGTTTCTTCTCTTCTCAAAGAGGGGAAAGTCATGATGGTCGGAGACGGAATAAACGATGCCCCAGCTTTAACAAAATCAGATACTGCGGTTGCAATAGGTGCAGGTTCTGATGTAGCAATCGATGCAGCAGATATTGTATTAATCAAATCAAACTTGATTGATGTACCACAGGCAATAAGGCTTTCAAGGGGAACCCTGACTAATATATATGAAAACCTGTTCTGGGCATTCGGATACAATATTATTGGCATTCCACTTGCTGCGGGTGTATTTATCAAAGCACTTGGTTGGTCACTCAACCCTATGTTTGCTGCAGCGGCAATGAGTGTTTCCTCTTTCCTTGTTGTAACTAACGCGCTCAGACTGAACACTCTAAATATTAAAAATCCCAAACACGATAGAAAAAAGAAAAACAAACTCAATCATATAAAGGAGAATAATATGGAAAAAACAATCAAAATTGATGGCATGATGTGTGCACATTGTGAAGCAACTGTAAAAAATGCTTTGGAAGCACTAAAAGGCGTTGAAAAGGCAGAGGTAAGCAAAGACAACAAAGAAGCAAAAGTCTATCTTAATGGTAAAGTAAGCGACAAAGAACTGAAGAAAGCTGTTGAAGATAAAGGATACACTGTAGAATCAATCGCCTAAAATTATGATGCGACTTTGAAAGCAATTTGAACTTCTGCTTAGAAAACTATATTTTTCCGGGTTGGAAATAAAAAGCAAAGTGCAGAAAATAGCTATCCCAGAACGGATAGCTATTTTTATGTTCATTTCATGATTTCCTTGTTTTATTTTTCCCAGAGCTTCTCAGGATAATAACCAGATTTGATTTTCTCCCTCAGAGCATCCATAACAAGCTGTTTATCCTCAGGGTACGTCATACCAAACCATTTATCATCTGAGTGAAGTACTTTTACAGTTCCCTCGCCTTTTTCAACCATCTCACTTACCCCGGATGGTAAAAGACATTCGGATTTCAATTCGGTAATATTCTTTTTCTTAAAATTGTCCCAATATGAGTTGAATGATTCAAAAGCTTTTGGGGAGAAACCAAAGAAATTCATTGAAACTGGTTCGTTGCCTGTCAGTTCAATCTCTTCTCCATCCACAAGGGATATCACTTTGTCACCCTTAAAATAGATTTTGAAGTTTTCAACCATTTTTACAAGATCCCCACCTTTTTCTTCACAAATTGCACGGGTAACTGAACCTGATTTGCTCATTGTGTTTTTAAGGACAAAACCGACCATAGCATGATGGGTTGAAGTATTATCGATTTTTGAAAGGTATTCACCCATAACCTTATAAGCTGAACGCCCATAATAATCGTCAGCATTAACTACTGTAAAAGGAGTCTTTACTTCCTTTTCAGCACATAGCACTGCCTGGATAGTTCCCCATGGCTTCTCTCTGTCTTTTGCAAGAAGCTTCTCATTTTCAGTAAGGAGGCTATCTGTACTCTGGAAAACATATGAAGCATCCACATTCCTGCTGATCCTGTCAAAAAGACGCTCTCTAAAATCCTTTTCAATATCTTTTCTGATGATAAAGACAACTTTCTGATATCCATTATGAAATGCATCATATATACCAAAATCCAAAAGCGTCTCACCATTGAGGCCCACGCTATCAATCTGCTTGACACCACCATAGCGGGATCCCATCCCGGCTGCCATAACAACAAGTGTCGGTTTCATAATATCTCCTATTTTTATTGATTTTACTTCTTAAAGCACTTTATTGCATTAAAATAAAAATCTGACAATATAAAAGTTTACGTTAAGTTTTTATTCGTTAAATATATTCTTATATTATAAGTATTTATTAATATTATCTTGTAAAAACCAGCACTTTCTAATATGTTATAAACATGACGGTAAAGAAAAGTCTGAAAGCTTACTTATACTTACTTCCGGCATTATTTATCGCCATAATGTTCTCATTTATACCGTTTTTCAGTGCATTTGTATCTTCTTTCATGAAAATAAACCAAAGTGGAAAGGTCCTTGGTTTTGCGGGGGTTGAAAACTACAAGATTCTGTTTTCAGATCCATCATTTCCAAACTCAATTTCCAGGACACTGCTTTTTACTGTTATTTTTCTGCCACTCAATACGTTTCTCACATTGCTTGCAGCAACACTGGTAAGGAACAAAAAAAGGTTTTCATCTGTTTTTGAGTTTATATTTTTCATGCCGTTATCATTCTCACTTTCAGGTGCATCCCTGATTTTCAAACAGATGTTTCGCGGGAAGGTTTCCATAATCAACAGGATTTTCCACTCTGATATTGCATGGCTCTCAACAAAAAGCTCAGCGCTTTTTACCCTGGTATTTCTGGGGGTTTTTCTTGATTTCGCCCTGGACTTTATCCTCCTTTTTTCTGCTTTTCGATCAATTGACAAATCATATCTGGAGGCCGCATCACTTGATGGGGCAAATTCATTTCAGATCTATACATTCATTGAACTGCCAGTAATCAGGCCAATTCTGATGACAGTTATTTTTATCGCTCTAAAAGATGCTCTTCTGATCGTTGCCCCTGTAATAATCCTTACTGAGGGGGGACCTTTCAGAAGCACTGAAACCATCCTTTTCTATTATTATATTGAAGCCTTTAAAAGCGGAAACAAAGCAGTTGGAAATACACTTAGTACACTGCTTGTAATAGGAGCATCCCTCCTGACTGGCTTATTCATTTTCAGGAGGCACAAATGAGAAAAGGTGTGTCTTATTTCCTTCTTATACTACTATCAGCAATTGTAATATTTCCTTTTCTCTATATGCTTTCTCTCTCATTTTTCCAGCAAAGTGACTTTTACTCTCAAAAAGCGAAGTTTTTTCCTTCAAAACCCGAATTCAGTAATTACAAGGCAGCAGTAACAGTCAAAAACTATGCGTACTACCTGTTTAATTCAGTGGGTACTTCACTTCTTTCAGCTTCTTCGAAAATGGTGGTAATAATACTGTCGGCCTTTGCCTTTAACTACATGACATTCAAGGGAAAAAGAATAATTCTGTTTTTGCTTTTACTGACTCTTTTTATCCCACAGGATGCCATTTTATACCAGAACTACAGGACTATCAGTTCCATGGGGCTGTTAAACTCCTGGCTTGGGATTACCTTTCCGTCATTTTTTTCTGCATCCTCAATGATGTTCCTTTTAGGAGCTTTCACTTCCCTTGGCAATGAATATTATGAGAGCGCAGCAATTGACGGGGCAAATGATTTAATTTACATTACAAGAATTCTTATTCCAATGACTCAAAGCGTAGTCATTACTCTCTTCCTTCAAGCTTTTATAAGTATGTTCAATTCATACCTCTGGCCCTTGTTGGTAACAGATATTCCAAAAGCTAGAACCCTTCAGATTGCTTTCACGCTCCTCGGTTTCAGGGAAGAAGGAAAGTATGGAGCCGAGGCTGCAACAATTGCAATCTCTGTAATCCCTTTTGTAATAATACTTGGCTTCTCAAGGCGCCTGATTGTAAAAGCGCTTACAAAAAGTATTTCATCCTAGGAGGATATATGAAAAAATCACTGAGTTTGTTTTTATTTCTGTTTCTTTTATCCGTTTCCATCTTTGCTGGTGGCACAAGTGAAAAAAAGATTAAGACCGTTACAATCTGGCACCCCAATACGGGAAAAATCGGTACTGCATTTGAAGAAATAATTGAAGCTTTTAATAACGGTATCGGAAAGGAAAACGGTGTGCGGATCAACGCAATCTATCAAGGCAAGGCAAATGATGTACTGACTAAAGTCAAAGCTTCTGAAAACCAGAATCTCCCCGATATTGCACAGATGGATGCCACCTCTGCACTCGATATGAATGCCTCCCCTTTTATTGTCACAGCAGATGAACTATCTCTTGATACTTCTGCAATTCTCAGTCAGGCAAAAAATGCATTTGTATCTGAACGTGGGTTGATTGCTCTTCCATTTAATGCATCCGCTCTACTCTTCTATTACAATAAGACTCTTTTTGATTCACTTGGTTTAAATGCTCCAAAGACTCTCGATGAATTTGCTTCCATCGCTGGAAAACTTGTAGAAAAAGACAGCAAGGGAAATATTACAAGGTATGCTTTTTCAGGTGTTCCGACAACACTTGAGATAACAACATTCATTGGCTCGCAGAATGGATTAAGTTATATAGTAAATGAGAAAAACGGACATATGGGCATTCCGAGCGAAGTTCTGATGGGGAAAGATGGCACTTATAAAGAATTTCTGGAAAAATGGAAAACTCTGTATAGTACCGGAGCCATCTCATCTAATACCAGTGATATCCTAGTTGAGTTTGCTTCAGGCAGAACAGCATCCTACCTGGCTTCATCCTCAAATTTATCAACAATTATGGCATCAGTCGGTTCATCATTTGAACTTGGAGTAGCAGAAGTTCCCCTCGTAAACAAAAAGGCTACTGGAGGAGTTGCTCTCTCTGGTGGGGCATTGTTCTCTTTTTCCTCTGCACCGGAGGTCAAACTGGTTCTTGAATACCTTATAAGCGACGAGGTCCAGCTTAAATGGGCTACAGCTACAGGCTATATTCCAATTAACAGGAATATCCCTCAAAGTCCAGAGTGGCTTTCATTCTCCCGCGAAAACCCGCTATACCAGGTTGCGCTTGATGAGATACTGGAATCTAATCCTGCCCTTACCAACGTCTGGCTCCCATCTGCATATCAGATTTACTACTCATTCCAGGAGAACATTGACAGTGTTGCAAAAGGAAAGCTCAGCATTGATGAGGGAGTTAGCCAGATGGTAAATATAATCGAGGGAGCACTCACGAGCTATGCAGAACAGAATATCAACTAATACTAACCTGATTTGTTTTAATAGGGACAAGAGTCTGAAAATGACTGAGATTGTCCCCCTCCTTCAAGGCTATTATCAGAAACTGGATTTAAACTTCTGTGAAATGCTGAACCCTCAATCCTCCCTATTAAATGAGTTCAGTGCCAAGCCTTACATAGAAACCTTACTAAAATATAAGAAAATGTACCTCCTTGATTATCATCAGGCACACCTTCCATATGTCAAAGACTTCAGATCCCTTTCCAGAGAAGGAAGGAAAATCCACTTCGCAATGCTTGAGAAGGCACTCTCTTACTGCAAAATACTTGGAATAAAGACTGCTGTCATGCATCCGATAAAGGGAAACCTGGATGATAACATAGAATACTTTGAATATATTGAATCATTTCTTCCTTCAGATATCAGTATTGCCATTGAGAATCTGGAGAGGGTAGATGAAATCTACTCAGCAGAAGATTTAATCAGACTTATTAGAAAACTTCCCCAAGAACGGTTTGGTGCATGTCTGGATGTGGGACATGCGTTTTTGATGGAAGAAGATATCCCTTTGTTTATCAAGACCCTAGGAAGGGATCTTATTGCAACTCATATATCAGACAATAACGGAAAAAATGATGATCATCTCCTGCCAGGATTTGGAAAAATCTGCTGGGAAAAAGTTATTCCGGTCTTCAAGGATTATTACGGAGGATATTTAAACTATGAGGCAATGTTTTTCGGAAAAAACCTGCCCTCCTCCTTTATTGAAGAGAGGATAAACCTGTCCGTGGATATTGCTTCCTGGTTATTGTCCCTCTGAACGGAAGAATGTGCATCTTGCTTTATACTCGCAGGATACACATAAAGCTCCCGGGCACTCAGTAAAACCATCCTCAGCCTTCTCTAGCTGATGAAGGTGCCATTCCAGTTCGCTTATGTGACTATTTAGCCTTTCAAGTTTTCTTTTATCATCATCGAGCTTTGCTTTGTATGCAGCAATTAGCTCCGCTCTTCTTTTTGAACCATTCTCATCGCTTCTTTTAAGCTCAAAGATTTTCTTTATCTCAGAAAGCTGAAAACCGAGTTTCTTTAATTCAGTTACCCTCTTTAAATATACAAGGTGTTCATCTTTATATATGCGTTGCCCACCTGAAGTCCTTTCCGGAGTGATAATTTTCTCCTCTTCATAGTAACGGATAGTCCTTTCTGTTAATCCTGATAAGGCCGAGATCTGGCTTATTTTGTATTTACCCACAATAAAATTCTAAATTCTAATAGTTTTTTTTTGAATATTTACGGAAACATTTCATCGTTTTGACAGAAATATATGTGATGGAAAATGAAATAGATTTTTTCGATGGGACTTTATATAAGGATGGTCCGAGGGAAAAACTTGAAAGGAACGGCGTATCTTCATTGACGGATAAGGAGCTTGTCATGGTACTTATCGGATCAGGAAATTCCAAATGCGGAGTAAAGGAAATATCTGATGAGGTATTGAAAATGCTGGACAAGAATCCCAATGTCTCTTATGACGAATTAAGACAGATCAGGGGGCTTGGAAATGCAAAGACGGCAACCGTGCTTGCATCAATTGAACTCGGACGCAGGAAAATAAAGCAAAAACCAAAGTTTCTGGGGACTCCAGGTGAAATCTACCAGGAAATCAAACACTATGCTTCAAGAGAACAGGAACACTTCATTGTAATCTTATTCAATGGAGCGCTGGAGACACTTGGTACTTTTGTATGCACGATAGGTCTGATTGATAAATCCCTTGTCCACCCAAGAGAAGTTTTCTCTCCTGCAATCGGAAAGCGTGCAATAGGAATTGCCATTGCACATAATCATCCATCAGGAATCCTTACTCCGTCAAAGAATGATATTGATATAACAAACAGATTGATTAAGGCAGGAAATATCCTTGGGATAAAGGTCCTCGATCATATAGTTTTCTCCGATGAGGGTTATTACTCATTTATGGAGAACGGACTTATGGGCAGAAATTAAAAAGTCTCTCGTATGAGAGAATATCAAATATAAAAGGAGTAAATATTTTATTTAGGTGCTTATATAAGCCTCTTGAAATTTTATTCCCAACTAGCACCTATCTATCTTTCTTTTGTGCCACCGTGCGTGGCACTTTCTTATCTGGAGTGGCGGTCTTTTAAAACTTCTATTACTTCAGAAAGGGAGGTATTTTTCTGTGCAAGAAGCACAAGATAATGATACATCAAATCAGCCGCTTCACCTAAAAACAAATCCTTGTCTTCATCTTTTGCAGCAATAACCATCTCAACAGCTTCCTCTCCCACCTTTTGGGCAATTTTATTCAGTCCTTTTGAGAAAAGGTGATTTGTATATGAACCCTCGCTTGGATTCTCCCTTCTTTCCTTTATGACAGACTCAAGATAAAAAAGGAACTCCGGACTTGAAAGCTCTGCCGGTTCATTCTCCTCTCCGAAACAGGTATCTGTTCCAGTGTGACATACAGGTCCGGATGGAAGGGCCTTTACCAAAAGCGTATCCCCGTCACAGTCTGTGATGATTTCCCTGAGCTGTAAGAAGTTCCCGCTTGTTTCCCCTTTAGTCCAGATTCTCTGCCGGCTTCTTGAGTAAAAAGTCACTAGGCGTCTGTCCAAAGTAAGCTTGTAGGCTTCCTCATTCATATAACCAAGCATCAGTACTCTTCTTGTGACCGCATCCTGAACGATTGCAGGAACAAGGCCTCCACCTTTTTGGAAATCAATAGTCATTTTCACCTCTCAATTCTTACAGGTATACCTTTTTCTGTAAGATACTCCTTTAAAGAAGGTATGGAAATCTCTTTAAAATGGAAAACTGAGGCAGCCAAAGCTGCATCTGCGGCTCCATCTGTAAATACTTCATAAAAGTCTTCCATGCTTCCGGCCCCGCCAGAGGCAATTACCGGAATGTTAATATTTCGGCTGATTTTTTGATTTAAGTCAACATCAAAGCCATCTTTGGTACCATCAGCATCCATGCTGGTAAGAAGGATTTCCCCTGCTCCCCTTTTTTCAGCTTCCACAGCCCAGTAAAGAGCATCTATTCCCGTTCTGGTTCTGCCCCCATCAACAACTACTTCAAAGCCCGATGGCACACTCTCATTTCTCTTGCTGTCAAGGGCAAGGACAACACACTGCCTTCCGAACTGCAGAGAAAGCTCATTTATTAAATCAGGGTTTCTGACTGCAGCACTGTTGACAGAAATCTTATCGGCGCCAGAATTGATGATCTTTGAAGCATCCTCCAGCTTCCTTATTCCTCCTCCAACAGTAAAAGGTATATTGATAAGGGAAGCAACCTCTTCGACAAGGGTATAAAGTGTATCACGTTTCTCAACAGTTGCTGTGATGTCAAGAAATACAAGCTCATCTGCTCCCTCATCAGAATAATACTTTGCAAGTTCAAGTGCACTTCCCGCATCCCTCAGTCCTACAAAGTTTACACCCTTAACAGTTCTGCCATCTTTTATATCCAGGCATGGAATAATTCTCTTAGCTAGCATCCTCAGCTTCCTTCATATCACTTGGTTTAATTCTTCCCTCGTAGTAAGCTTTGCCAACAATAGCACCCCAGAGCCCGTTTTCATTCAAAGCAATAAGATCTTCCTTATTTCTGATACCACCTGAAGCAACCACCTTAAGACCGGGAATTTCGTTTCCTATTTTTCTGTACAAATCAAAATCAGGACCTGAAAGCATTCCATCCTTCTCAATATTTGTGCTGATAACTTTTTTTATCCCTTCATCATACCAATTCTTTATAAAAGGAATGACTTCAAGTTTCGTTTCTTCTGTCCATCCGGTTATTGCAATCAGGCCCTTACTTTCGTCAGCACTCAATATAATGTTATCGCAATAAGTCTTCAGAAGGTCCATGACAATCTCTGGATTCTTTACTGCAAGGGATCCGAGTGAGACTTCCTTTGCCCCTGCGGAAATGGCACTCTCCAAGCTCTTCACCGATTTGATACCACCGCCGAAGTCAATATGAAGACTTGTTTTTGAAGCAATTTCCTCTACAATGCCAAGATTTTCAGGACAGCCGCCCTTTGCCCCATCAAGATCAACGATGTGCAAATGATTAAGCCCGGCCCCTTCAAAGACTTTGGCAATCTCAAGTGGATTGTCACTATATTCCCTTTTGGTCGTGTATTCTCCCTTTTTAAGGCGTACAACCTTGCCATCAATAATATCCATTGCAGGAATTACTATCATTTTATTTCCTTTAAAAAATTTCTCAAAAGCATTTCCCCTGCTTTTCCACTCTTTTCTGGATGGAACTGCACTCCATAGAAATTATCCTTTTTCAGTGCCGAAGTGAAAGACACTTCATCATATTCTGTAATGGCAATTGCTTCTGGACACATTGGAACATAATATGAGTGAACAAAATACATAAAGGCCCCTGATTCAATATTGCTGAATAAAGGATCATCTTTTATCTTCACTACTTCATTCCAACCGACTTCAGGTACTTTATACCCTTCCCTTTCTGGGAAAAGCTCTGCCACCCCTTCTGTGATTCCGAGAGTTTTTGTTTCTCCTTCCCAGCTTCCTTCCAATAATAATTGCAAGCCTAGGCAAATACCTAAAAAAGGCTGCTTCAGGGTCGGAAGAATCTGTGAAAGCCCTGTTTCATTCAGACTCTGCATTGCGCTTTGGGCAGAACCGACTCCAGGAAAAATCACTTTATCAGCCTCCCTTAAAATCTTTTCGTCATCTGTAACTATGAACTTCTCACCAAGACGCTCAAGTGCTTTGGTTACAGAGAATATGTTTCCGGCATTATATTTTACGACTGCTATCATAGACTTCCCTTTGTTGAAGGCAGGCTGTTATCATCAGGGATTCTTTTCACTGCGCGCCTGAGTGCCTTGGCAAAGCCCTTGAATATAGCCTCTGCCATATGATGTGAATTTCCGTCAGTTACTGATACATATAAATTTGCTTTTGCCGAAGAAGAGAAAGACTTGAAAAAATGCCTGATCATTTCAGTCGGCATATCTCCTATATACTCTCTTTTGAATTCAACGTCCCATACAAAATCAGGACGCCCAGAGAAATCAAGTGCCACAGTTGCAACAACTTCATCCATTGGAAGTATAAAAAAACCATAGCGTTCAATTCCTCTCTTATCCCCCAGGGCCTTTAAAAAGACATCTCCAAGAGCTATTGCCACATCTTCTATACTATGATGTTCATCAACAAAAAGATCCCCGTGAACATGAATATCGGCGTCACACCTTGAATGTCTTATTACCTGGTCCAGCATATGATCAAAAAAACCGAGCCCTGTCTCTGCTTTTCCTTTCCCTGTACCATCAAGATCAAGCGTTATATGAATCTCAGTCTCATTTGTCACCCTTTCAACAAAAGCTTTTCTATGACTCAGACTTTTACAGGTAAGAAACGATGCTATATCAAGCCAGGAATCAGTTTTCAATGCAATTACATCTCTGTATTTTTCGGGAATCTCATTTTCATTCTCTGTCAGCCAAATACCCTTAGCTCCGAGGTTTTTTGCCAGGCTCATATCAGTAAGCCTGTCCCCGATCATAAAGGAATGTTCCATTGAATAGCTTTCGTCCCTTATATATTCTTCTAACATTGCAGTTCCTGGTTTCCTTCCCGGACATCTGTCCTCATCAAGGGAAAAATCTACGTTCACATCATCAAACTCTATATCTTCCCCGTTCAAAGTCTGGAAAATCCTATCACTTACTTTCTGGTAGTCCTCAAAAGGAAAAGAAGGAGTTCCAACCCCATCCTGGTTAGAAACAAGGACAAGCGTATAATCTGTCTCCCTTTCTATTGTTCGCAGTGCTTCAAACACATGCTCAACATAGACAATCTTTTCAAAGGAATCTATCTGTCCCTCTTTTACGATCACTCCGTCCCGATCTATGAATAAAGCTTTCTTTCTATCATTTATAAGCAAGCAGAGCCTCCTTCAAAGCTTCATTCTCCTCTTTGTTTCCGACAGTTATTCTGAGTACACCCTTTAGTAATGGTTCTTTATCCCTATTTCTGACTATTATTGATTTTTCCATAAGATACCTGTAAAGACTATCTGCATCCTCAACACGGAGCAATATGAAATTTGCCTGTGTTCTGATTACTTCTTTAGTATAAGGAAGAGAGGAACAAAAGTCCTCCAAATCAGAACGCATAGCTACAACAGAAGCAATATCTTCTTTTATTCTTTTTTCATTTTTCAAAGTTTCAAGGGCAAGCTTCTGATTGGCCAAGGATACATTATATGGTGGTTTGACTTTGACAAAAAGGCTGATGATATAAGGATTGGCAATAAGAATGCCGATGCGAGCTCCTGCCAGGGCCCAGGCTTTTGAAAGTGTTTTCATTACCACTATTCTTTCATTTTCATCAATCAGGGAAACGGCACTTTTGAAATTGCTTGCAAATTCCCCGTAAGCCTCGTCAACTACAGTAATCCCTTTATTGTAAGATGCTATCTCCTTTATGGTCTCAAGTGGAACAACAGTCCCTGCAGGATTATTCGGAGAGCATATAAAAGTCAGTTTAGGCTTATACTCATCAAGCATCTTCCTGCACATTTTCATATCCACAGAAAAATCATTCTTAAGGGGGGCATCAAGCACTTCGATGTTGGAAAAAGCAGCAAACACCTTATAAGCTCCATAAGTCGGTCTCATTATCAGGATCTTATCTGACCCCGGCTTACAGAAAATCCTAAGCAGCAGATCAATAACCTCATCGGACCCATTACCGAGTGCGGTCTTCTCATATGGAAGGGAAAGGACCTTTTCAAGCTCTTTCCTTACTTTACGTGACTCCGGATCCGGATATCTGTTGGTCTTCAGGTAATCATCGTATGATTCATTTGCATCCAAATAAATATCAGCCTGTCCTTTGAAATCATCACGGGCTGATGAATATGGAGTCATTTTTAGTACATGTTCATTTACGAGTTTTTCAATACTATTCATCGATTCTCACTCTTGCAGCTTCTGCATGTGCACTCAGTCCTTCTGCTTCTGCCATCTCAATAACAACAGGAGCAAGGTTTTTAATTCCCTCCTTAGAAAGGCGCTGAACTGTTATTTTCTTAATAAAACTATCGGTAGAAACACCGCTTTGGCTTCTTGCCCATCCGGATGTCGGAAGGGTATGGTTTGTTCCAGAAGCATAATCTCCCGCTGATTCAGGAGAATACGGCCCAAGGAAAATACTCCCTGCATTCTTAATACCGTTAAGGATTTCTTCATCATCTCTGGTATTTATAATAAGATGCTCCGGTCCATAAAGGTTTATGGCTTCTATAATCTCCTCATTATTGTCAAACGAGAATGCCACAGAGTGTGATAGGGATGGAAGCATGTACTCTTTTCTACCAAGCTTCTCAATTTCAGCTTCCAGAGCTTTTTCTACATTCTCATATATTTCTTTTGCTTCACTCTTGCTGCCTTTAATAACAAGCACAACCTGACTGTCTTTTCCATGTTCAGCCTGACTTAATAGATCAGTTGCAGCGTAAAGGGGATTTGCACTTTTATCAATTACAACCATAACCTCAGATGGTCCTGCTATCATATCAATAGCAGTAACAGACTGTACCAGACCCTTTGCAACACTGACATACCTGTTTCCTGGTCCGAAAATCTTGTCACGTTTTTCAACCGACTCTGTCCCGTAGGCAAAGGCAGCAATAGCCTGTGCCCCACCGACTTTCAGTACCTTTTTCACTCCTGCTATTTTTGCTGCATAAAGAATTGCCGGGGAAATCTTACCGTCTTTTGCCGGCGTAGAGAGTATTATGTCCTCGCACCCGGCTACTTCTGCCGGCGTTGCAAGCATCAGTACTGTTGAGAATAAAGGAGCTGTTCCTCCAGGCACATATAAACCTATTTTGGAAATCGGAACAATTTTCCGTTCGCATATTACCCCGCTTTCCGTTTCAACACATTCCCCTCTTGCAATTTCGGCTTTATGGAATACCTTAATATTCTTATAGGCTTTTAAAATCGCAAGTTTCAGATGCTGGGGGACAAGATTCTCAGCCTCCTCAAATTCTTCCTCAGTTACATAAAAGCCTTCAGATAAATCCGTGTTGTCAAATTCGCGGGAAAGACGGATAAGGGCGTCATCCTTATTGTTTTTAACATCTTTAAGGATTTTTTTTACACTTTCCCTGATGGCGCTTTCATCAAAATCAGGTCTTTTCAAATCATTTTCATCAAAACATTCTTTGTACTTCAGGTAAGCCATCTTTACTCCGTCATCTTTTCGATATCCATAACAAGAATACCCTCAGCACCCAGGGATTTGAGATTTTCAAAAATAGTCCAGAACTTATCTTCATCAACAACAGTTTGCACACTCACCCATGTACTATCCAGAAGTGGCGTAACTGTCGGACTTTTCATACCACCGACAATCTTTGCTGCTTCTTCAAGCTTGGTTTTCGGAAGGTTGAAAAGGACATATTTCTTGTGTTTTGCAAGCATCAAGGCATCCATGCGCTCCAAAAGACGTCGTAGAATCTCAGCCTTTGCTTCATCCTTTTCTTCAAAGTCATTTCTGCAAATCATTACGGCAGAAGATCTGTATATTGGTTCTACCTCCTCAAGCCCATTCATTTTGAGTGTTGTTCCCGTCGAAACAATGTCGCATATGCAATCAGCTATTCCGACCTGAACAGTAATCTCAACTGAGCCAGAAACCACAATCACGCTTGCATTCACCCCAGAATTCTTCAGAGCTTTTTTCAGGATATTTGGGTAGCTTGTTGCTATTCTCATCCCCTCAAGGCTTTTGAGCCCCTTATAGTCAAAGCCCCGAGGAACAGCAATGGAAAGGCGACAGGAAGCAAACTTCAGGTCTCTGGCAACTTTGAGATTATCAAGATCTTTTTCATCAAATTCGTTTTTCCCGACAATTCCAATATCAGCAACATTATCTGCCACATAGGTAGGGATATCATCATCGCGCACGAATAAAAACTCCACGGGGAAGTTAGAGGCCCTTTCGCAAAGAATCCTGGACTCGGTTCCGACATCTATGCCACAGTCCCGGATTATACCCATGCTCTTTTCTGATAAACGTCCTGAATGCTGAAGTGCAATTCTCAATATCTTTTCTTCCATACCTTCTCCTAATAAAAAACTCCTCGTACCGGGCGAGGAGTCAAGACTATATCCACCTGGTTTCAAACTAAAACTGGCGGATATGGTGTGTTCTGTTCATAAAAATAGCATATATTTTTATCCGTTTATTGGTCAATTATTTGCGTCATTGTTGCTATCGGCATCTGAGCTATCAACTTCTTCAAATTTTGCATCCTGAATCTTCTTCTTGGCAGGATTAATTCCATATTTTTTAAGCTGATTTGCCAGAACAAGGGAGTAAATTGCATGGCATACACTGATTACTCCAATCATCATTACTACAATCGAGACTATTCTTAGTGCAGTTTCACCTATGATTTCTGGGAAGATACAAAAAAGTATTCCAAGGGCAATACCAACGATTCCTTCAACCAAAACTGAGCCCGAATCAAAACCTTTGGCCTTGAATGAGAAATATTCAACCAGATCGATTATACCGGACACAATAAAATCAACTCCGATTACAATCATGATGATCTTCACAACAGCGTCCTGGCTTGTGGCAACAATCACAAGACCCAGAATACCGATTATGATATTCAAAAGTGCCTTAACAACCATTGTAATCTTGATTCCTTTCGCTAATTCACCGTTAGCCTTCTTCAGTCCTGCTTTCTTACTGTCCTGACTTATCTTGAAAAGAAGATAAAATGTCTTAAGCCCGTCAAATATGAGATAGATTCCCAGTAGGATTGTTACCAAATTGATAAATGTCGTGGGGTTAGCCCAGATATATATTCCAAGGGCCACAAGTAATAGGCCAAGTGCCAAAAAGTACAGAAATCTTTTCATAAAATCTCCTTTAACTGAATATCGTAATAACAGACTGAAAAGTCCATCAGATTTTCACTTTGACAGCTTAAGTTTAATCTATTCCTATCTATTTTGAAACTTTATCGTAAATAAGAAAAAAAGGGGAATACAACGCACTCTTAGATAGCCTACAGGCCACCTGTCAATACATCAGCTTTAATAATTTATCCTGTTATAAAGAGGAATTTCAGTTTTTTGAAAAGTTAAATTATATAAATCATAGGACATTCAGACTTGGGGTAAATTTGTGTCTTTGGTAAGCTTTAGGGGTGAAACCGTTTTTGCTTTTTGATGCAGATAATACACTTTATGATTTTGATAAAACTGAAGAAATTGCGCTAAAGAAGACTTTTGACTTCTTTTCTATTCCATTTACAGACCAATACATAAATGCATATAAAACTGAAAACAAAAAGTGCTGGGTAAAATTGGAAAAAGGAGAAATCTCATTAAGACATCTCAGGGATATACGATTTGGACTCTTCTTCTCTCTGATGGGAATAAAAGAAGATGGAAAGTCTGCCGGCTCCTTTTACGAGAATGAACTTGCAAATAATGGAATAATGCTGGATGGGGCTACTGAGTTTCTTGAAGCGATGGAAGATTATAAAAAAGCACTGATTACAAACGGGATAGGTGAAATCCAAAGAAAGCGAATTGAATCTACCGATACCGGAAAATATTTTGATTACATATTTATCAGTGAAGAAATCGGACACCAGAAACCAGATAAGCGTTTTTTTGATATAGTTCTTTCTACAATCGGTGTGGAAAAACATCAGGCTCTTGTCATAGGAGACAGCTATTCATCAGATATAAAAGGTGCTAACGAAGCGGGAATAAAAAGTATCTTCATTAGTTTCTCAGGTGAAAAGTGCGATAGGGCAGATTTCTCAGTCTCTTCTTACAAAGAACTTGAAAAAACAATCAGAAGTCTATCGGTCTAAAACATTGCCTTCGCTGTCAATTATGCAAAGCGTGGGGAAGTTTTCAACTTCCAGTTTAAGCAGTGCCTCAGGTCCGAGCTCACCAAATGCGACTGTCTCCACACTTTTTATTCTTGATGCATAGAGTGCTCCACAGCCTCCGAATGCCTGAAGATACAGTCCTTTATAAGCTTTGATAGCATCTTTTACACCCTGACTTCTAGGTCCTTTTCCCACCATAATCCTTAGACCGTTTTCAATGAGGTCAGGTGAAAATGGATCCATACGTGCACTTGTTGTAGGTCCTGCCGCCCCTATTACAAAACCCTCGGGTGCTGGAGAAGGTCCCATGTAATAAATAGCATTGTTGCAAAAATCGAAAGGGAGCTTTTCTTTACCATCAATGAGGTCTTTAAGCCTTTTATGTACCTGGTCACGTCCAACGTACAAGACCCCGTTCAGGATAACCTCATCTCCTGCCTTGATTTTCAGGATATCTTCGTTTTTATCAGGAAGATTCAAAGTCATAGTTCCCCTCCGAATACCAAAATATCTACTTTGCGGTCACACCAGCAGTTAACAGTCAGAGCAACTGGGAGCCCTGCAATATGGGTAGGTTCCTCAATGACTCTTACATCCAAGGCGGTGTTAATCCCACCGAGCCCTCCAGGTCCAACACCATTGGCATTAATGCGCTCAAGAATCTTTTTCTCAAGTCCGGTATTCTCTCCTTTTTTGAAAAAAGCTTTCTTTGAAAGGAATGCTGCCCTGTCAAAAGTTCCACCGACTCCCACTCCCAAGAACATCGGAGGACATGGCTTTCCTCCTGCTTTTTCAACCATATCCAAAACAGCGCCGATAACACCTTCTTCCCCACTTGTAGGATTAAGCATCCTAACTGACGAGCAGTTCTCTGATCCGAATCCTTTCAGGAGGAAATGAAGAGTTATATCCCTACCTGGAACAAGCTCGTAGTTAATGATAACAGGCATATTGTCATTGGTATTCTCTCTTTTATAAATCGGATCGGTTACTATACTCTTCCTGTAATACCCATCGAAGAATGCCTTTTCCGATCCTGCCTTGATTTCTTCTTCAAGATTCTGTATTAGGACTTCTGAATCCCTTCCTATTTCTACTAGGCACCAGCAAAGACCTGTATCCTGACAAAGGGGAAGGCCTGTCTTCCTACCCACCTCAAGGTTTTCCATAATAGATGAAAGAACAATTTTCCCGTACTTTCCACTTTCAGTCCTATAGGCATTCTCAAGTCTTTCCTTTACATCATCGGGCAATACTCTTATTGCATTAATTAAAGCATCACAAATCAAATCCCGCAGTTTCAAAGTGAATCCCCCTGAAAAAAATTATTTCTTTCCATTATTTCATCTAAATTCTTCAGAAATATATTCTTATCCGCAAAGTTCCTTGGAGCAACAAGACGGTGCGATGGCGTCTCACACAAAAGACGTTGCACCACAATATTCTTTTTAAGATTTCTCAAGGCAAGTACAGTATTCTCCAAATGTCTTTTTATGGAAAAAGTAACAATTTCCCCATCCATATATTCATTTTCAAGAAGCGTTCCCCCCGTTATATGGAGGTTATGGATTTTTATCCCCTCGCTTCCAGCTTCATTTACAGTCTTTATGCTTTTTATATAGTCCGTTCTGTTTTCTCCAGGAAGACCGAGAATGACATGAGTTGATACTTTAATTCCTTTTTTATGGAGGCGCTCTGCTGCATCAATGTATGTTGAAACCGAATGTCCCCTGTTTATCCTATTCAAAGTTTCATCATTTGCTGATTGCAATCCCAATTCGACCCAGACTTCTCTTTCCTCTGTGATATATGAAGAAAGAAGCTCTACTTTTTCTTCTTCAAGGCAGTCAGGTCTGGTTGCAATAATAAGCTCTTTGAAAGGTCCATATGAAAGTGCTTCATCATATAACTTTCTAAGATTTCCAACTGTATCATAGGTATTTGTAAATGACTGGAAATATAGAGAAAACTTATCTGCCTTATAGCGCCTTTGCAGAAACTCCTTTCCTTTTTCAATCTGACCTTTGATGCTCTCAAGACGCGCTAAGGGCAGAGATGCAACGGCCTTTTCGTACTCTGATGCTCTCGTAAAACACCTTTCACTTTCTCTCTGGTATTGAGCAATACTCCCAGTTCCATCACAAAACGCACATCCACCGCTTTTATTCTTTTTTCTGTTCGGACAGGAGAATCCACCATCAAGACCTATACGGTAAACACTGCCGTTATACTTCTTTTCCAGGTAATCCTTATATGAAAAATAATGCTTTTCCAATTTAACTTCTAAGTCCAAGCATTATTGAGAATGCAAATTTATCATTAATCGGAACATATGTATCCAGATATACCGTTCCAAAGTTTGTTTCATAAGAAATACTGAACTTTGGACCTGCAGCAAAGCAGTCAAGTGTAGAGAAAGGCCATATGTTTGGCTCATAGTTCACATAGTCATCAATTGCCCCAAGATAATGGTGAAAACCTTCTGCAAAAGCAGATAATTCAAGGAAGAATCTTGTTTGATTTACGCGTCCCTTGTAGCCCATGCTTCCAAAAATGTAGTCACTTGTAAGGATTCCACCTTTGGTTACTACATAGTTGGATTTCAACTCAGGATAACGACGGTTGGATGAAACACTGCCGGCATAGACAAAACGTCTGGAAGTTGTTCCTATTGCTCCGTTGAAATCGACATGGAAATTATAACGGAAGTCTGGCTTTGGACTACGTTTGCTCTCCTCTCCTTGAATGAATGACCAAGACATACCGATTATTGCGTTTGCAAATATTGAAAAATCATTGTAGCCACTTCGCTTGATATTCCTCTGATCATATTTAAGGTAGTTTTTTGAATAGATGAAAATATTATTTCTCCATTTAGAGAAGGCATTATTTGTAGCTTCAAGAATCGGAATTCTTGCTATATGGGTATAATCTACAACAACGGAAGATGTGAAGGCAAAGCTCTTTTTGGGATTATAGGCTATACCAGCAAGGAGGCTTACACCTGTATCATTCTTACTTATATGCTCATAAACGGTTCCTATGCTGTTGAACGAAAGATTCAGATAGTTCAAATCAAAACCTGCAAGCAAATAGAAGCTATCCCCGTTTATTGGTTTAAAGTATCTAAATTCCATAGTTATTGTGTCCTTGATTGCCAGACCAAAATTAAACAGTCCTTTCTGATTTTTCATAGCTACCTGGGCAGATAATGAGATATTCGGAGCAATAGCAAAGAAAGGATAATTGTAACCGTTGCTGATAACCCCCAAAGAGCCAAGTCCTCCAGCAGCAATGATTCCAGATGATCTAGGATATTCTTCCGGTTGGAGAATAATCTTGTACCCATCAATAACATAATCCAGATGTTTCAAATCCTCTTCTTCTTTTATGTAGTCTAGGACTTTTTCAAAACCATCAAGGACTTCTTTTGTCAAAGGACGTCCGATATACGCATTAAGCTGAGGGTACTCATTTGTTAGAGGGGAACTAACTTCAGCAATAATACCTGCCGGTCTATCCTCATAGTTCAAATAAGTTTTTCCTTCACGGTTGGCAAACTGAGCTTCAAGTGCATCAAAGACATCTGTATTGGCTTCAACAATTTGTCTACCCTTCTGTAAAATCTCCTCAACTTTGTTAAAGTCCAGGGTTGAATAATCATTTACGTCAGGAATAAGAACATAATCTGCTAATTCATACTGGTTCTTAGTATTTGTGATTGTGACCATCCAAGAAAAGGCATCAAAAGCACCAGTTAAGGTATCAAGTTTCTTGTTTGATGTTTTCTGGTTAACATTGAATGCATCATTGACATCAACTGCCAAAACTACATCAGCACCCATTTCAAGGGCAAGGTCAACAGGCATATTATCTGCCATTCCGCCATCCATGATATAAGTGAAATCATCGAGTTTAACTGGTTCAAAGAAAACAGGAAGACTCATTGAACCACGAAGAGCATTGAAAAGGCTTCCACCTTCGAAAATTACCATCTCTCCGTCTGCAGCATTGATGCCGACTGACCTGAATGGAATAGATAAATCATCAAAATTATCTATATTTGCTACCTTTGCAAGATTTGAACGTAAAAATCCGTTAATTTCTGAGTCATTGATTACACCATTATTGTTTCCGATTCCATTTTCTGAAAAGTTAACCATAAACAGGTTGGTTTCAAGCTCACTTGCGGGATTGATAATAGGTGCTACTCCTCTGTTATTGAAAGACATGAGCATACTTGTGATATCGTTTTCTTTTAACACCTGCTCTATTTGCTTTCCTGTATAACCGGCTGCATAAAAGCCTCCTACCAGTGAGCCAATACTTGTCCCAAGAACCATATCGGGAATTATTCCACGCTTTTCAAGCTCCTGTATTACGGCTATATGCGCAATACCTCTTGCTCCTCCCCCGGACAGAACAAGTGCAAGTTTCGGGTTCTCTGCATCGGCAAAAAGTGAGAATGATAAGCAAACAATCAAAAGCAAGACTATTATTTTTTTCATAATCCGAGACGCTCCCCAATTATCCATTTTGCACCATTATAAAATGATGCGGCATTCATTTCCTTCTTCATCGGCGGAAGGACTTTTGTGATGTAAAGATACCCCTCTCCTGTTGCCACCTTAAGTCCCTTATTTTTGATAAAACCAACTACTGTACCGCCTTTTTCTCCATTTGTCGGTTCAAATTCATCAAAGACCGAACCGTATACCCCTGTTATAATCAGATTACCTTTTGCATAGGTTGTCACAGCTTTTGGCCATGGATAAACTGCTCTGATTTGGGCGTGAAGCTCCCTTGCGCTTCTATTAAAATTCAGAATCCCGTCCTCCTTATATATAAAATTCTGGTAGGAAGGAAGACCATTCTGGTCAACAGTCTTTATAAAATCAATATTCCCGATTGTATCTAACACAAAATCCGGGACAATCTGACTGACCCTGGCCTCAAGGCTTTCATTTGTTTCTCTACCGTCCAGAGGGAATTCCATCTGTGAGTAAATCTTTCCACAATCGATTTCCAATCCGATTTCCTGCAGTGTTATTCCAGTTGTCTTCATACGGTTAAGAATTACTCCATATGTTGGAGCACACCCCCTGAACGCAGGAAGCAGGGACGGATGTACATTCATTGTTCTCTTGAAAAGAGACAAAAACTTCGGACCGAATATCCGCCCGTAATTAAAAGAAAGGAGCAAATCTGGAGAGTATGAAACAACTATCTCCCGCTCAGCTTTTTTCAGACTCTCAGGAGTATAAAACGGAATCCCATACATCTCGGAAAGAGTTTTCACTGGGTTATCAACCAAACCAGATCTTTTCCCCCTCTTCTCCGGCTGCGTAAAAACCAGACTGACAAGGTTTCTATCCAAAAGAGATTTAAGAAGAGGAGCGGCTATACTTCCTGTCCCGGCAAACAATATCTTCATTATTTCTTTTTCTTCTTCTCTTCCTTAGCCTTTCTTTTCTCCCATGAATGGGCAATCTTCTTCTGCTTATCCTCCGGAATATGGTCAATATACAGTTTCCCATATAGGTGATCATTTTCATGTTGGATTACACGTGCTCTCAGTCCATCAGCCTTTTTTATGAAGGTCTTCCCGTTTTCATCCTGAGCTTTTATAACCAAAGTCAAGGGTCGGATAACTTCAGCGTAGTATCCTGGAATGGAAAGACAACCCTCCTCATAGGGACCTTCTTCCCTTCCGTACTCAATAATTTCCGGATTTATATAAACCTCGGCTTTCTGATTAGGTAGCTGGACAATAAAGAGACGTTTACTGACTCCTACCTGCGGTGCAGCTAGGCCGACACCTTCAGCCTCAAGTAAAGTCTCTTTCATCGCTTCCACCAGCAGTTTCAATGATGAGTCAAATTCCCCGCTTTTTATTGTTTTAGTCTCTTCTCTGAGAACATCATCTCCAAGAGTATATATATCCAACACCGATTTCTCTCCTATTATTCCTCTGGCTTTTCCTTTTTCTTTTTCTGATAACGCTCAGGTATAAGTTTTGATTTCTCAAGTGCTTTGACAACTGAAGGAACAAGAAGAAGCTGCATAACAATCGCAGGCCAGCATGTAACAAAATATGAAGTAAGGAAAACATTCATCGTGTATGAGCCTTTGGCAAATATCAAAGCCCTTGTTACTCCAGCAACAACTCTTCCAAGTACCATTGAAAGCAAAAGGGAAATATATAAGTCCAAATAATCTTTGCCTGTTTTTATTACCGCCATAAAAAGACCAGCAAATGCTCCATAGGAAGCAAGCTCTATAATCATGGGGCCGAGGGAGGCAGCGTTCGGCATACCTGTAATCATAGCACTCAATACAGGCCCCAAAATACCACAAAGAAGACCGTACTGCCAGGGCAGGGTCAAACCGGCAATAAATACAGGAAGATGCATCGGGGAAAAAATCTTTCCCGCATTCGGGATAGCATGGAAGAGCAAAGGAAATACAACACAAAGTGCTGTTAAAATGGCTGTCAGAACCACCTTTTTTGCCTCAGACAGTTTTTCTTCTTTCATAGCTTTATCCTCACAAATATAGATATTATAAACAAACTCAAACAAATAAAAATACAGATAACATCATTGAATCCCAATCTCTCTTTTTTTATACATCTTGCCCCTTTATAACCACGTGAAATCATGGCAAGAGAGAGCTCATCCGCTTTCTCAAATGATGATATGAAAAGTGGAATAATTAGCGGAGTTATAACCTTCACCCGACCAAAAAGCCTGCCCTCTGTAATATCAAGTCCTCTTGCCTGTTGTGCTTTTAATATTGAGGAGGCCTCCTTATTTAGTAAGGGAACATAACAAAGTGCCATAGTCATTACTTCGGCAATGACTTCAACCTTTATACCTACTATCTTCAGAGGACTAAGAATAATTGCTATTGAATTCGATATCTCATAAGGAGTTAATACACTGAAAAGGATATTTGTTAGGAGTACTACCGAAGTAATCCGGAATACAATCAATGCCCCGTTTTTTACTCCATCTTCAGTGAGTGTAAAGATCCAGAATGAAAATACGGGATTTTCTCTGGAATAAAAGACGGAGTTAAACAAAAATACTATTAAAAGAAAGTAGAAAAAAGTTTTTGAAACCGTTTTAAACAAGTTTCTTACTTTTACTCTCAAACTTAAAGTCAAGGCAGCAATGATAGCAACCTGATAGAAAGTAACATATAATGAAGTTGGAATCAGGAATGAAGCCAAAAGCAGGATATAAGACAAAGTTACACTCAAAGGTGTAAGCTTACCTTTACCGCCTCTTGTGCCTGAAGATGAAACTAAACTTTGCTGGGCTTCATTCATCTAAAATTCCTTTTACTCTCAGTATCTGAGAAATCAGATTCCTTATATCCGGAGTCGGTTTAATATCATAACCTTTTTTATACAGAATCTCAGATATTTCGGTAATCTCGGGTGGATTTATTCCCACAGAATAACACTTATACCTATCCTGGAAGACTGCCCTGCTTTCCCCATCAAATTTCACCTTGCCCCTGTCAAAGGAAATAAGCCTTTTCATTCTGCTTGCTGCCTCCGGAGAATGCGTAACCATAACAACTGTTACGCCAGTTTTACCAAGAGATTCCAGTCCATCAAGAAAAGCTTCCCGTGTTACTGCATCCAAACCTGAAATTGGCTCATCCAAAAGGAGCACCTTTGGCTTTTTGATAAAAACCGAAGCCAAGGCAAGTCTTCTTTTCTCTCCTCCAGATAGTCCGTGAGGACTCTCACTTAAGTCAAATTCCTTAAGAGCAAATTTCTCGACTGTTTCTTTCAGTCTACCCTCTTTCTCTTCCTCTGTGAGACCTGTTTTCCTCAGAGAATACAACAACTCCTTCTTTATAGTCTTCTCAAAAAGACTCTTTTCCGGGAATTGAAACACATAGCCTACATCAGAGCGTAGTTTTTTTAGTCCTGCTTTGTTCTTTACAGATTCACCCCCGTAGAAATATTCTCCTTTATCAAATGGAAGCAACGCTGCCAGCAGGTTTAGAAATGTTGTCTTACCTGAACCCGTTTTTCCAACCACCGCAACAGTCTCTCCACTGTTAATAATTAGATTATCGATTTCAATTCCGAAATCGGAATTATATTTATACTTTATATTTTGTAATTCTATTCGCATAGCGCTTCTCCAAATTCTTCTGGAGTAATTGGAATAAACTTGAATTTCACCCCTTTATCAATAAGTTTCAGTGCAAGACGTGTAGTGCATGGCGGTTGAATGCCGTATTTTTTTAAATCCGGAAGGGCGAATATGTCTCTGGGTTTTCCATTTTCCACAATTCTTCCTTTATCCATGATTATTACTCGGTCTGAAATGACAGTGTTTTCTGCATCATGGGTAATAAGGATAACAGTTACTTTATCCCTCCTATTCATTTCTTTGAGAACTGATATAAACTCTTGCTTTGAAATTCCATCTAGCATAGAGAGACTTTCATCTATTATTACAACCTTTGGTCTAAGTGCCAGAAGATGTGCAAGCTCTGCTTTCTGTTTTTCCCCTCCAGAAAGGGTAAAGGGATTACGGTCCTCCTTGCCCTGAAGTCCCATTTTGTATATAGCCGCCCTTACTCTTTCATTTATGACGTTCTCATCAAAACCGAAGTTTATTAATGAAAAAGCGATATCATCCTTTAAAACCGGAGAGACAAAAAAAGAATCCGGGTTCTGAAAAAGAAGGCTTATATGCTTCTTTTCATCATAAAACAGCTTAGTTTTAACTTCTTTACCATAAAAGTAAAACTTTCCTTCATCGGGATCGAATAAGCCATCTAGAATTTTTGCCAATGTTGATTTTCCAGATCCATTTGACCCCAGAATGGAAATGAATTCACCCTCTCTGATTTCAATATTAACTGAAGAGAGAACCCGATCTTCTCCATCATAAGAGAATGAAATGTTCTCTGTTTTTAATATCCCATCCATCATAAATTATTCTTCAAAAGTATTTTCCAACAAATGCTTTCTGATTACAACGATTAACTATAAAAGTGAGACGGGATCCACATCTATTTCAAGATGAACTTTACTGCTTCCCAGCTTGAACTCAGCAAGTAAATGCTTTACAAATTGCAAGAGGTTAGAAATACTTTTCCCTTGAAGTAAAACATGATAGCGGTATTGTTTCGCTTTTTTTGCTATAGCACATGGACTGGAAGAATAAACAGTAATATTATCAAAACCGCCGTCTTCTTTAATCTTTGAGGCCGTTTTTTCAAGACACAATGCTTCCATTGCAACCTTCTGCTCATCAATGCCACGCAGTGTAAGGTCAACAAGACGGGAAAAAGGTGGAAACTCAACTTCCTTTCTTTCCCTTAGCTCCTCTTCATAAAAGTCCGCAAGATTATTCTCCTTTGCGTATACTATAGCAGGAGCAAGTGCAGAACTAGTTTGAATAATAACCTTTCCGTCCGGACGATAACGTCCTACACGCCCTGAAACCTGCTGGATAAGCTGAAATGTCCTTTCGCTTGAGCGGAAGTCAGGAAGTGATAGCGTTGAGTCTGCATTCAGAATTCCGACAAGTGCCGCATTAGGAAAATTAAGACCTTTTGCTATCATCTGAGTCCCAAGAAGGATATCTATCTTACCTTCCTTGAATTCTTCCAGAATGTTTTTAAGGACAGCTTTATCTCCGTTCACAGTGTCCGTATCCAAGCGGGCAATTCTTGCTTTAGGAAAGAGATACTTAACCTCTTCCTCAACATTCTCAGTCCCGAAACCTTTAGGTCTGAGATCCCTGCTGTTACACTCGGGACATACAGTTATATATTCTTCTGTCTCACCACATGTGTGGCAAATAAGCTTGTCTTCCTTTTTGTGGTAAGTCATAGTTACAGAGCAATTGGGGCAGACTATATAATGGCCACAGGCCTGGCACTGATAAGCATATGTAAAACCACGGCGGTTAAGGAAAAGAATGACCTGTTTTTTATCATTGAGGGTCTTTCTTATCTCAGTTTCCAGTGGTTTTGAAATATTTCTTTTTTCACCGATTATAGAGACAATTTTTATTTTAGGAAAAGCGCCCTGTCCTATACGGGTAGGCATCTCAATCAAGTTTATCTTCCTTTCCTTAATCAGCTTCCATGCTTCAAGGGACGGAGTGGCAGAACCCATTATAAGCTGCGCAGAATTTGTTAAAGCTCTTTTTTGAGCAATCTGGCGCGCAATATAGCGTGGGCTTGAATCGGATTTATAACTAGTTTCATGCTCTTCATCAAGTATAATCAGACCAAGGTTACCAAATGGGACAAACACACTGCTTCTAGCTCCAACCACAATGTCCACTTCCCCTGACATTACACTTTTCCAGGCTTTCAGACGCTGGGATGGTGTCAGTGATGAATGGAATATTGCCACCCTGCCATTAAAACGTTCATAGATATCTGAAGAAATCTGATGGGAAAGTGATATTTCCGGAACTAGATATAAAACCTGCCTTCCCTGTTTTATTACCTCTTCTGCCCGTCTAAGAAACACCTCACTCTTTCCTGATCCAGTTACACCATAAAGGTAAAATAAACCGTCATTTTTGCTATTTAATGTCTTCAAAGCCCCAGTTTGATCATCTGTAAGCTCTTTAATTGGAGTAGAGGCAATTGATGAAGAGAATGAAGCTATATCGGTGTCACGTTTTCCTGAGGGTATCATCATAAACAGATTAATCCCGGCCGGTGAAAAATACATGCCTTCCATCCAGTAAGACAGTTCAATTAACTCCTTATTTACAACTGGCTCTTTGTCAATCACTTTTTCAATGTCCTTAACTTCAGAAAGACCTTCTGTTTCATTTTCAGTAATCTCAATGACAACAGCATCCTTGGACTGTTTTCCAAATGGGACTTTGACTCTTATTCCAACCTGGATTTCACTCCGATTTTTCAAATCATCAGGAATACGGTAAGTAAAGCTTTGATAGATTGGTAGATTGATTAAGACTTTTGCGTAGTACATATACCTGTATTCTTTAGATTATCACGTATAAACTGAATATCTTCCCATGCCGGTTTCTTTAAATTGGGACTCCTAACTAATATCTCCGGATTATAGGTAACGTATGTCGGAATCCGGTTAATCTTGTAGGATTTTCCCCTGAGGCTGTCAAAAGATGACTGATTTCTTAGCATATACTGTGAAAGGCTCTCTCCTAAAAGAATAATTGATTTAGGTTGAAGTTTTACAAGCTCATCACGCAAAAAGTGCTTACAAATATCTGCATACTGATAATCAAAACTATTGTCTGCAGGACATTTTAACAATGATGTCAGTCCTACCTGATTCAAAGATAAACCAAGAAGATCTACCCATTTTTTCCACATTTGCAAAGCATCATTGCCAAGCATTGAATTGCCGCTAGGAGACGGCAGAACAAACAAGGCCGAAGGATTAACAGTTTCTATCGGAAAAGCATAAATAAACCGGTTTTTATACAAAGGACACTCATAGCACTCCTCTTCTTCCTTTATTAGCCGCTTTTCTTGGAATTTTATATTATCATGAGTCTTTTTATTTTCAGGCTTTTTCTCAAGATGATACGAATACTTATCCCTTTCTTCAAACGATGGATCATCTTCAAAAAGTGCTATACTCTCATCGATAAGGGACAAAAGGTATTCATTTTCTTCAAATTTTTCTTCCATATTCTCCCTTCTCAAACCACATATATTCATCCTTATCATAACTGATTCTAGATAAGTATAAACCATCACTTGGTGCAGTTTTCATCGCTTTGCTTCTGTCCTTTGCTTCAAGACGAGCCTTGAAATTATCTTTGTTTTCCCCCTTTTTTGCGGCTTCCAACATAGTCCCTACCATACTTCTTACCTGATGATACAAAAAGGCGTTTCCAACGACTTTATAAGTCAACACATCATAGCCATACAGATCTTTTCTTATACACCAGAAACTTTCATAAATATCCCTGTACTTTGACAAAGACTGATCACGGCTGGAGGAGAAAGTTGTAAAATCATGAGTACCAAATATCAGTGAGGCATAATCATTTAAAAGTTCGACAGAAGGAAAAACACTTATAGGAGTAACTCTTTTTTCATCCTGCGGAAGCATATCTTTATAGCGCTTGAGAAAATAGCAGTATTCTCTTGCCATTGCAGTGAAGCGGGAGTGAAATAATCCTTCAGGTTCCTCACTCTTTAATACCCTTATCCCTTTTGGGAGATATGAATTGAGAATATATGCAAACTTTTCTGCCGGATATGTTTTTCTTGTATCAAAATGGGCAACCTGTCCGAGAGCACTTACGCCACTGTCCGTGCGCCCAGATCCAATGACAGAAGTCTCTTCTCCCAGTACATTGCTGAGAACTTTTTCCAGCTCTCCTTCAACTGTTCTTTCTCCATCTTGTGCCTGCCAACCGGAAAACAATGATCCATCATATGAAACTGTTATTTTAATTCTCCTCAAGCCCTCTTCTACAGGCTCAAGCTTAGGTCGTCTCCAGTCAGATCTTGCCATTACGGATTTATTTCTTCAAATAGGATCCTAACTGTAGAGGGCTTAGAATCCAGGGTTAATCCGGCTTCTACAAATATATCTGAATCATACTGCAAATCAACAGTACTTCTTGCTATTCCTGCACTTGTAACATCGGAAAAATCAGCATGTGCTGTTATCTGTGACGGATCAACTAAGTAAATGATTTTATCAGACCCAGTAATAACAATATCAATTGTATTTGGTACAAGAGAAACAGGAGTAATATTTGGATCTGACGGAAGTGTGACATCCAAAGCAATAGTAACAATCCTGTCATTGACATTTAAATACCTGACCGCAATAACAATAAAAAGCGCGGTAACGAAAGACAGGACCTTCACAATCCATGACCCCAGGAGGACACTGGTAAACTTAGTTTGACTCTTCATCATCATCCTCCGAAACAGCTTTTTCTATCTTCTTATCGTCAGAACCTTTCAGGGCCTCACGGGCCTTCTTTCTGTTGTTTTCTGCCAACACTTCTTCAATGGCAGCAAGATTGGTTGTATTGTTCTGGTTCTGCTTTTCTGAGCTTTCTGTAAGCCCGGCATTTACATCTTTGAACTGCAACAGGTTGATAAGCATAGTCTTTATAGTTGCAGCATCCAAGTTGTAAATTATGTTTGCATTATAAACAAGTGAAATAGCTCCGGTTTCCTCAGATACAACAATTACAACTGCATCTGTCTGCTCTGAAAGACCAAGAGCGGCTCTGTGTCGTGTTCCAAATGACGCCTTGATTCCTGTCTGCTCCGAAAGAGGAAGGTAACAGGCAGCCGCCAGCAATCTTCCATCCTGTATGATTACAGCTCCATCATGAAGGGGTGTATCGTGATCAAAAATCGTCTGTATGAGGGTCGATGACAAATCTGCATTGACTGTCGTTCCGCTGTCAATTATTGCCTTAAGATCAGAGTGACGGGGAAATACAATAAGTGCACCCCTTTTTTTCTCAACAAGCATATTACATGCGTTTAGGATTGAGTCAATCTGGTCAGCACTGTTATTAGTTCCAAAAAAACGTTTACGTGAAAAGGACTTTGAAAAAGCACGTCGGAGCTCTGTATGGTAGAAAACAACCAACATCATCGCAAACGGTACAAGGAGCGTTTTCATTATATTAAGAAGAACTTCAAGGTTGAAAACATAGCTAAAAACAAAAGCAAATGCTACGACAAGGATTATTCCAAAAATCTGGACTGCCTTGGTTTCAGCCAGAGCAACATAAAGTCTGTATATAACTAATGTCAGAACTGCAACTTCAGCAACTATCCTCAGATAATTTGCCAATGACAGTTCTGCAAAGATTTCAAACATTAATCCCTCCTAGCTTTCCCAATCGAGAGTCCTTTGTACTGCCTTCTTCCAGAATTTTACTTTTTTTTGCCTTTCTTTGTCATCCATAGTTGGTGTCCATCGGAGCTGCTCTTTCCAATATTTTGATAAATCATGGATACTGTCCCAGACCTTAACTGTCAGACCAGCTGCATAGCATGCTCCCAGAGCGGTAGTTTCAACAATCACCGGACGGATTACAGGAAGTGCCATTATATCTGACTGGAATGCCATAAGGGGCCAGGAGTTCGTCATACCACCATCAACTTTGAGGGCAGCGACCTTTATTCCGCTATCTTCTTCCATGACAGAAAAAATATCGTTTGCCTGGTAAGCCGTGGATTCCAAAACCGCACGGCAAATGTGAGCACGTGTCGCATATCCCGTCAGCCCTGCGATAACGCCTCGTGCATCACTTCTCCAGTAAGGTGCAAAAAGACCGCTGAAAGCAGGAACGATATATACACCGCCCGAGTCAGTAACTGAAGAAGCAAGCTCATCAAGCTCTTTTGCATTATTGACCATCTTAAGGTTGTCCCTTGTCCACTGGACCAAAGAACCCGCAACAGCAACTGATCCTTCGAGAGCATAAACCGGCTTTTCTCCTTCAATTCTGTAAGCAAGTGTCGAAAGCAGGCCATGTTCTGAGTAGCAAAGACGATTTCCGGTATTAGCCAGCATAAAGCACCCTGTGCCGTATGTACACTTACTCTCCCCTTCCTTGAAACAAGCCTGTCCGAAAAGTGCAGCCTGTTGATCCCCAAGTATTCCGCAAACCGGAATTTCTGCCCTGAATGGTCCTTCCGGATCAGTATACCCATAAATTACACCAGAAGAGGAAACTATCCTTGGAAGTGCTGATTCACTTATACCGAGTATGGCGAGCATATCTTCGTCCCAGCACAGTGTTTTGATATTCATAAGCATATAACGTGATGCATTTGTGACATCCGTTACAAGAGCCCTTCCTCCGGTAAGACGATGGGTCAGAAATGTATCTATCGTTCCGAAAACAAGGCTGTCATCTTTGAGTTTTCTTCTAACAAGTGGAACATTATCAATCAGCCATTTGATTTTGGATGCTGCAAAGTATGGAGAGTACAAGAGTCCTGTTTTCTCCCTGATAACTGACTCATCTATATTCTCTTTAAGCTTTCCGATAAACTCTGATCCTCTCAGATCCTGCCAGACAATTGCATTGTGGGCACATCGTCCAGTCAGTTTATCAAATGGAATAATTGTTTCTCTTTGGTTTGTTATACCGATTGCTGAAATATCTTCCCCTGTAAGCCCTGACTTCCATAAAGCTTCCGTTATAACCTTACATGTATTTTTCCAAATTTCGTCCGGATTATGTTCAACCCAACCTGGACGGGGAAAAATCTGAGTATGTTCAATTTGGCTCTGACTGATGATATTGTTCATATCATCAAAGATGATAAAACGTGTACTTGTAGTTCCCTGATCAATTGCACCCACATATTTTGTCATAGAAAAATTATAACCGCTGTATTATGAAAATAGAAATTCTAATTGAGTGGAAGATTGATTTTCTTGAAAGGTATTGAACTCTCACTAACAGCTCTTTCATCTGCCAAAACGGCAATTACAGCATTTTCCGCTTCCTTCAATACAGCCCCCCTTACACTCTCAAGATCATTCAGGGTAACTTTGAGCATTTCGTTTTTCATCCTCATCCTCTCTTCATCACTGAGGCTATAAACCATGCGTCTTAAATCAACAAGAGCAAGTTGCATTGGTCCATTAGGCCTTATATCCCTTGATAGTACCCTTAGCTTTGCATCATTTAACATATCTATGTCAAATTCTTCCTCAGCAATTCCTTTTTTTATGTCAGAAACTGACTTGTCAAGTCTTGGATCCCTGTAAGTATAAAAACTTATAAGGCTTTCAATCGGATCGAGAGTAGATCCTGCACCGTAGGCACCTCCTTTTTCCCTGATAAGTGACCATAAAAGATTATTCGAATAAATAGAAAGGAACATTCTTTCTTTCGCTTCATCTTCTTTGGTGCCAGAAAATTGCGATGAAAGCCCAAGATAACTAACATTGCTTCCAAGAAGGAAAGCAAGGTTTTCCTTTGTTTTAATATACTCCCTTGTATTCTCACCAAGACTCTCTCCTTCTGGAAGAGAAAGAATAAAACCAGATGATAATAATGCAACATCATCAATAAGTTCTTTATCAGTAGCAACGTGGAATAATAGCCTGTTTTGAGTGAAAACCTTATTTTTAATTGCCATGAGACGGTCCGGCAGGGTATCAAGTTCATTTTCCATTTCTTTAAGACGAAGCCAAAATGAAAGTCCAGTTGTTCTTTCTGTAGTGAGTGCACTGTCATTGATTCGGCTTGATGAGGCAAGAAGCGCATACTGATGGGCAATGCGGACGCAATAAGCGGCATAGTCACTTTCAATATCTGTAATTGTTGCTTTTATCCTCTCCTTATTGGTAATATCAGCTTCTTTAATTAGAAGCTCAAAGAGAGAAAGAGCATCCTTGAAATACTCATTTAGTGCTTTGAACCGTACAAGCAGGATTGTCTTGTCTTTCTTAGTTTTATAATCAGTCCCGCTTTCAATGGAAATGGATGCGCCTCCTGTGACAAAATTTAGCTCTGTCAGAAAATCGCTATATGAATAGGAAGAAACATTTGTCATCAGCAACAGTCTTGAAAGCAATGAAAGATCCTCAAGTTCATTCCATTTCAGGTTCGTTACATCAAATGCCATATCGGCGTACACAACTCCATTTGATCTGGTTTCCATAGTAACTAGGTTTTGTTGTTTTTCATGTTCTGTACTAACGTTGAGGTTTGGAAGATCTGAAAGATTGAGTTTAGGAAGCTTTCTGATATCATCAGCTTTATCATCACTATGGGAAAATCGGATAAAAGAATCCTCAGTTTCTTTTTTATATTCATCTTTATGTTCAGATAATTTATCTTCTATTTCCTTTTCCAACCGGTTCTTGTTTTCTTTATCCATCGTAATGACACTCAAAAGTCTATGCCTGTTGTTTAAAAACCAGCGCTGAATAAGCTTTGAAAAATAATCGGGATCCTTTTCAAGCTTATTCCTGATACTCTTAAGTTCACTTTTTATCTGGAGCATCTGTCCAGGCGTTTTATCAAAAATCCATCCTTTATCAATTCTGGAGAAGAAAAGACGATACCCCTGTGGACTTCCAGAAGGAATCTCCTGCAGACGGAATTCACTTTTTCTGATTGAAGCTTCAATAGCTTTTCCATCAAAGCCCTCATCTGCTATCCTTTCAAGGGCATTCAAAATAAAGCTTTCAATTTCTTCAGCTTTGCTTTCATCCTTAACACCATCAATACCAACTGAGAAAACAAGATCCCGGAATGAATCGGACATTCCGCTTTCTGGAGAAAGATCCCTTCCAAGTCCTGAGTCAACTATTGCTTTATATAGTGGACAACCCGGGTTCCCGAGAAGAAGATCTGTAAGAATTGATAGCTCTGTATTTTCTTCAGGTTCTGTGCAGGATCCAAAAAGCCATGAAACCATCACTGTTGAACTGAGTTCATCAGAGGAAGCATTACTTGTTGTCCTGAATTTCCGGGCTTTAGACCATGATGGAGACTGCTTTATCCTTTCAATTTTTTTGCCTCCGTCTCCTCGCTTTGATAGGTATTCCCTGTCCAGATATTCGAGTTTCTCCGTTATGTCCAAATCTCCATATAGAAAAAGTTTGATATTTCTTGGAGCATAGTATTTATTATATGTCTCTATGAACTTCTCATAGCTCAGATCTGTTATGCTTGGCGGGTAACCGCCTGATTCGAATGTATATGGAGTGCCTTTTTCAAATAAAGGACGGCTTGAAGCACTTGATACAACACTTTCGTGACTTGATATATCTCCGAGCATTTCAGAAAAAACCACGCCTTCAAAATGTATTCCGCCTTCTGAGGAAAGTCTTATACCTTCCTGCATGAATGACTCCTTTCTTAAAAGTGGATCAAAAACTGCATCAGTATAAACTTTAAAAATATTATCAAAGTCCTTCTTTACCGGGCTTGCTGCTGGATAATAAGTCCTGTCCGGGCCCGTCATAGCGTTCAAAAATGTATTGCATGAGTTTCTTACCATGCTCATAAACGGATCGCGGACGGGATATTTTTTACTGCCCGTCAGAAGGGTGTGTTCAAGTATATGGAAAACCCCTGTGTCGTTTTCGGCAGGTGTATAAACGTCGTAGGAGAAAAAACACTCCTTGTCATCGTTTTTCAGATAATAAAGTTCAAAGCCTGTTTTATCATGTCTGAACAGGTATCCTATGGATTTATAATCTTCAACACACTCTACTTTCTCCAAGGTAAAGCCGCTTATTTTCTCGTTCTGTATCATTTTTTTCCTTTCTATATATTTATATATCTTTTTTTTCCTTTGGTTTACCATTTAATTATGCTTTATATTGGACCACACGTATCTGCAGAAGGTCTGATGGGACTTTCGGTAGAAAGAGCTGAATCATATGGTGCAACCGGATTTGCCATCTTTACAAAAAACCAGAAAAGATGGGTCAGCCCTCCTTTGAAGGAAGCTGATATTTCTTCATTCAAAACTAATATGGAATCTTTCGGGTTCCCAAGTAAAGCTGTTCTCCCACATGCAGGATACCTAATAAATCCTGCAAGCCCAGATCCTGAGATGAGGGAAAAATCACTAACTTTATTCCGGGATGAAGCAAAGCGATGCCTCCAGCTTGGACTTGATGTTATCAACATACATCCTGGGGCCTATAAGGAAGGAGACAGGAAAGACGGGGTAAAAAGGTCAGCAGACATGATCAATCAGGTCCTTAGTGAATACCCTACTTTCCATGTTGCTGTTGAGAATACTGCCGGGGCAGGGACTATAATTGGTTCAAAGTTTGAGGAACTGGCACTTCTGTATTCATATATTTCATACCAGGACAGAGTAGGCTTCACTTTAGACACTGCCCACATGTTTGGTGCCGGATATGATGTAAAGTCAGACATCAATAAGGTTTTAGATGAGTTTTTCTCCATTCTTGGGAAAGACAGGCTTTATGGTATGCATCTTAATGACAGCAAGGTTCCGCTTGCTTCAAATAAAGATAGGCATGATAGTCTGGGTATGGGACTAATCGGACTGGAAGCATTCAAGCAAATTGTAAAAAGAAAGGAAGTCCAGAATATACCTCTTATTCTGGAAACACCAGATGAATCAAGATGGAAAGAGGAAATTAGGATTTTGAAAAATGCGTCAGAAGAAAATAATCAGCAGTAAATTCCTTGTATTGGGTCACCGTGGCTCTCCAAAAAAGGAAATTGAAAATACAATCAGGTCTTTCGAAAGAGCACTTGAGGATGGTGCTGATGGTGTAGAACTAGATGTTCATCTGTCAAAGGACGATTATCTGGTTGTTTCCCACGATTCAAACCTCAAAAGGGTATTCGGAAGCAATGGTATTATTGAGAATATGACACTGGATGAGATAAAAGGTGTTAGCTCAGATATACCGACACTTGATGAAGTATTCAAAGCACTTGGCCCAGTATATTATGATATTGAGATAAAAGCTGAAATGGATCTGGATCCGAAACTGATAGACAAAGTTTCTCAGACACTTCAGTCTTTTCCGTCCTTTAAGGAAAAGATTGCTGTTTCATCATTTAATCCTTTGGCAATGAAGAAGTTTTCTAGGGAAAACAAAGGGACTTACCCGCTCGGTATAATATATGACCCCAAAATTCCCTTCATGCTCAGAAAAGGAGAGGGGCGTTTTTTCTTCCCTTGCGACTTTTTGAAGCCCCGTTGGGATATAGCAGAAAAATCAGGGATAAAGCATCCTGAGTACTCAATTCTCCCTTGGTGTGTAGATACAGAGGAAGAACTTGAACCACTTTTAAAGCTGAAAAACCTTCAGGGCTTTATAAGCAATGTTCCTGGTGAAATGATTGAAGTTTTGAAAAAGAAGGGGCTGAGGGATTAGAATTCCTCCAGAAGCTGAGCTGCTATCATTCTTGCCTCAGTCTCAAGTGCGATATCCTCAGCATTTTTAAGAATCGGGTTGTAGCCCACGGATGAACTAGGATATATTTTTATCTCATCAGGTGCTTCATTGTCAAAAAGAATCAAGTCTCCTTCTGCCCTGACATAATTTGAATTGTTATTTTCCCTGTAGTCTGTAATTCCTACTCTTACAACGATAAAGAAACGTTTATTCGGATACTGTTCCACAAGATCATAAAGTAAATCCTCCGGATCCGCATCTTTAGGAGCGTTTACAACACTTAAATCCTTTACGCCAGTATCTTCAAGATAGTTACGGAATGCTCGAAGGGTAACATCTCCTCCCCTGACCTGTCCGTTGATATCGTATTCCCCGAGTGCAATAATAATATCCCTTGAGTTGATTGTCGTTCCTTCCTTATATGTATGGACTTTCTCGCTATCTTCTATACACTCCAGAATTGGTGTCATAAGATTTGAACCGACGGCATTGATTGCCTTTTTCAGAAGGTTGTCGTCCAAATGGACATAGAAATTAATCTCACCGTCACGCAGGGTATAGGAATTGGTTTTATTGAAGTTAAAATATCCCTTGTCATTTGTAAGACAGATAAATGAACTTTTACTGATTACGCCAGTATCATTCTCCATCAGGTACACAGCCTCAATCTGTGCATTTACCACATTCGGATGAAAAAGCCCTTTGTTTCTCTTAACCTGAACTCTTACCTCGCTGGTATTCCCTTTTTCAAACCGGAAAGAAATCTCAATATTCTCAAGTATCTCAACAGCCCGTTCTATAAGCTTTTCAGGCATATATTCCAAATTTCTTATTTCACTTGTAGCAGAAATAGGAATTGCTTCAAGAAGATAGTTTACGGCAACAGTATCTTCATTTCTCTTATAAGCATCCAAAGAAGCATTTACATATGTTTCTATCCTGCTTTCATTCTCAATGATTTTCTGATAATCAGGATTACGGCTTGAAAGGAACGCCCAGGATGGGGTTGAAGCTTTTACAAAGTAAGTGTACTGACCGTTTTCCTCCATCGCCCACTCATCATCAATTCTGGTCCCAAGTTCGGTAATCCTGTTGCTGAGAATGAACTCAGACAGATACGAGTCTGCCACATCATATCCAAGATCATCCTCAACTTGTTCAATCACAGAAAGAAAAGCTGCCTCCTTGGCTTTTTTCTCACTGTCACCTTCACCCCTTCCAATATATACAACTCTTCCAGATGCCCTCGGTTTTTCATTAATCCATGAAGGCATATCTCCGTTATAAACAGATCTGCAGGAAATAAACAAACCAACAAAGAGGAATACAAATAGAATTTTTTTCATCAAAAGATTCCTCCTATGCCAAAACTTATTCCATCTTTATTTCCAGGCATAAGAGAATAACCGACTCTCCAGAAGAAACTGTAAACCGGGCTGTGTTCATAGAAAACACTGAATGTACTATCTGTCTGAAAAACCCCATTCAGGTTAATTCCAACTAAGAAGTTTGCACCCGCCCCTATTCTGCCATTCTCAATAAGTGTAAATCTAACTTTTGGAAACAAGGTATTCAGGCTCAAAAAGGCTTCTGCTCCTGCTGAGAGATATAAATTAGTATCTCCTCCATTTCTCTCTAAAGCAAAACCAATGGTAGGAGTAAACGGATAAGTATATTTCGTATAGGAAACATCAAGGCCAAAATAGTATGAAACAGGATTGAAAGCTACTCCACCTTTTAATAAATAACGGAAGTTTGAGGCTTTTTTCAGGCTGAGCCCCGGTAAAACATTATTGATATAAACCGGGCTCAAGAATGCAATTTCATCTACTTTAGAGCCAAGAACAAAAAGCCCACGTTTTTTACCTGTCTGGTCAACGGCCTTCAACATCTGTCCCCTGACAAGTCCATCATCACTATCCATGTGGTAAACATAGGTTCCATCAATGATATAAAACTCGGGATTTATATTTGATGTCAGCTCATCAAAATACAATGCTCTTTCAATTTCAATTTCCAATTCTTTTTTCAGTTGCTTCTTATTTGAAACCAACGCTCTGATGTAGTAGGTAATCATTTCATCTGCTTTACTCTTGTCTTCTGTAAAAATGCCTTCTACATTATCAGGTGTTGGGCTTCCTTCACTAATAGTGTCTTCAGAAAAATCAGGTTCTGCTTCTTCCTGCGAAATTATCTCAGATAAGTTCCCCTCACCTTGGACATCCTCAAAAGAGTTAACGAATAAACCAAGTTCAAACTCAGAGTTTCCACCATTAACTAATTCTTCACTTTTCTCCGAAGAGTCTTGATTATCATGGAGTATAATATCATTTTCCGATTTACTAACTGTAGTAGAAAATGATGTCCTCAAAATAGGATTATTATTTATTTCTGGTACTAATTTAAATGAGACAAGTAATTTTCCAGGAAATTCATCCCAGTTTTCTTCATAGCTCTCAGCTTTGAAAACCAAGCCATGAGAATCAAGCCTCCCCTCTGTATTTCTATTGATAGCATTTTCAATCACACTTTTTATTTCAGAGGGAAAAGTAACATCAAAACTCACAGCAACTGAAAAAAGAGCTGAAAGAGAAAAGAATATAGCTAGAAAAGATAGCGCTTTTTTCACCCTTTATTTGTTCCAGTATTCAATTATTTCCAGTACCAAATTCAGGCTATTATTCATGGCATCCAAACTCACCCACTCATTCAGCGAGTGCAAGTTCGAGCCACCTGTAAAAATATTAGGTGACGGGATTTTCCCCTGATGCGCAAGGCGTGCACCATCAGTACCGCCCCGGATCAAGGCTTCAGTTATATCAAACCCAAGCTTTTCTCCGCTTTCAAATATGGCCTTAACTGCTTCAGGATTCTTTTTGTTGGCTTCTGCCATATTGTAATAGCTTATATGTGTATTGATTTCTGCTTTTCCTTTGTAAATAGAGGCAATCGCACTTATAAGCTTTTCAGTGTTTTCTATTCTCTTCTTGAAATTTTCAATATCAAAGTCACGGATAAATATGTATAGCTCAGCATCCACTCCGGTTGCTTTCATCTCCAGAGGGCAGTAATAGCCATAGCGGCCGTCTGTTGCTTCTGGACTTTCTGCCTGGGGAAGAGTCGTTACAATTTGGGAAGCAATTGTCAGGGCGTTAACCATTCTGCCTCGGGCAGAGCCTAAATGGTATGATACGCCTTTGATATTTACCTTGATTGTCGCAGCATTAAAACACTCGCACTCAACATAACCTTCTTCACCTCCGTCAACAGTATAACAGACCTTGCTTTTTATCCTGTCATACGGAAACATATCCATTCCCGAACCTGTTTCCTCGTCAGGTGTGAAATATACTTCAATATTCGGATGTTTGACCTCCGGATGGTCTACAAGATACTTTATTGCCTCCATAATAATTGCAACTCCGGCCTTGTCATCTGACCCAAGGAGTGTCGTACCGTCAGATGTAATGATTGTTGAACCGATATATCTGTTTAATGCAGGATTTCCCAGGACATCAATTGAAGTTCCTTTTAGTTTTATGTCCTTGCCGTCATAGTTTTTCCATACCTGAGCCTTCACTCCGTTGCCCATAACATCGTTTGCAGTGTCCACATGAGCCATAAAGCCGACTGTCATATCGGTCTTATCGTTTGCTTTCAAAACCCCCATCACTACTTTTTCTTTTCCGTAGTAAACATCAAGACCAAGGTCTTCAAGTTCCTTAATGAGGCTTTTCTGCATAACCTCCTGCCCTTCTGTTGTAGGACGTCTCTCTCCGACAAGCTTATCATCGCTCATCGTATCAAAGGTTGTATATCTGATAAATCTGTCCAATAAGGAATTTCTTAGGTCTACCATAAACATCTCCTTTATTTATGATAGACCAAATTGGATGATAGTTTAATAAGCTATGCGTTAAGATTGTACTCTTTTAAAAGTGGCTTAACGTCGTCCGCTATTCCCGCGATAGTAAAAACCGCAAGCAGAATTCCCCCAAGGAGCGGACTGATATTCATTGCCTTGTATGTATTTAAAAATCCCAGTGCCACAGCCCAATACTTTGCCGGTTCAACCGAAAGGTCCTCAATCCATGAAGCAAATGTCTTATCCGATGATCCTTTATCAATCCTGTAGTATTCAATCAGGTTGAGCACCGTTGCAGCAAGTACGCCTGCAGCAATCGAGAATGCGGCAGCTGCAGTAACTTTACCCCAAAACACATTTGACGGGAGGATGGAATAAACAAGAGCAGCTGTAAAAAGAACTATGGATTTTATCGTCAGCTTCTTTATTTCCTGATAAAAAGCACTTCTCTGACTGCTTGTCAGAGCCCTTGCAGAAATGTACTTTTCTGCTTGTTCAGAAAAATGTTGTTCAATATCATCTCCAATGGCTTTAAGTTCATCAAGCTTCTTCTGATCTTTAATCAAAGTTTCTGCACTTTTATAAACTTCGTCAGTTGAAGAAAACTTATCAAGGTTATATACAAAGGCAATCATATTCTCCCCGCCTTCTTCCTCCTCAAGGCCTCTTACCATCTCCTCTCCTGTGTATTTCAAATACGACTCCATTTCGTCAAGATCAAGGCCATCAAGGAACTCGCTATACTCCCCTGAAGTATCAAGAGTTCTGACATTTTCAATTACTCCTGCAATGTGTCTGTTAATCTGCTTTGCACTTTCAGTAAGCATTGCCGCCTTGGTAACCTTATTCGGTTCCACCGGATTCTGTACACAAGATGCCAGCAGACAGCAAAGCAGCATTACTGAAATTGTCCTTTCCATAATTGTTCGACTCATACGAACCTCCTAAAGCCTTATTCCGAAAAATAAGGAAATATAAATTTGAAAAAACTGTGGAATATTATCTGTTAGAATCTTGTCCTTGGAACTCTCAGTAGAGAATGTGTTTCTGAATACGAATCGGGGCTCAACAAATGAGTACGGAAAATCAAAACGCCATCCTATAAACCCTTCCCCTGAAAGGACAAAGTTATCGTCCAACGGAGAATCAAGACCGAACATATAACCCGCCTGTATAAGAGAACAGCCAATTAAAAGGCCCTCCTCCGGAATGGGAAAGAATGAAAACTCCAAGGCTGCCTCCAGATACTTAAAGTCAGCCTTATAGCTCTCGCCATACCTTATAGGTACACCAAGTCGTATTCCTTCCCTCTCAAACAGGTATCCGACTTCTATGTCAATCCTGAGTCCATCCAGAAAAAATGACTCTGCTGACGCGGCGTCAACTCCAAGCGAAAACTCTGCGTACAAGGAACAGGACAGCAGAACAAAGAATAATAACGCCACAGCTTTCTTCATGGCGTTTATATTAAAGCAGGGAAAAATAGTGTGTAACAGGAAAAAGCGGACAGTCCTACCAGTTCAGAGCTTTTTCTATTTCTTCCCTCATGTTTCTGAATTTCTTGGATGCAAAATAAAGCGGGTGTTTTTCATTTGAGAATGAAAGCTTTAGAACTTCAGTTTTACTGACTTCCTCTATTTTTCCAATCTCAAAACCATCAAGTGCTGATGAGGAATTAGAATAGACAATCTCCACTCCTCCGTTCCAGTTTTTTCTTTTGTAAAAGATTATTTCAGAGGCAGTAATAGTCAGGGCACCATATATCAGGTCTTCCTTTTCTTCATTTGATGCTCTCATCTTGCATGCAATATACAAATAATCATCTTCAGCCCGAGCTTTCCTTATCATTTTGTCAGAGATATAGAAATTCACTACATACCAGAAAGCGACAGAGAATAAAAGGGGAATGAATAATGGCCAGTAGATAATTCTCCTGAATGCCATCAGAAAGACGATTATACCGAAAATTATTGCAATCAAAGCCAAACTGAACCTTTTCATCTTGCGTCCGATTTTACCCCGTTTTTAGATTGTTTACTTCTTTTAACCATATTAAAGAAAAACAGAAAGGAGTTTCTATGAAAAAAACATTCAAGTTTCTGATTTTCATCCTCATCGTTTCATCTCTCCTCTTTTCATGTAGCAGTGAAAACGGCGCAGCAAAAAGGGGAAGTGCGAATCTGAGAATCGAATTGAACCGTGGCATAAGACTTATTGCACCTAATTCCACAGAGATGGAAGTAAAGTCATATAGAATCGAGCTGACATCTCCCGACGGAACCAAACTTCAGCCCATAATAAACTATTATACTTACTACACCGTCGAAGATATCCAGCTTGGAACCTGGCACATTGAGGTGTGGGGAAGAAACTCATCAGGGGTGGACATCTCATACGGAGAAAAGGAGGTAACTCTTACACGAGGGACAAATACTGTTACAATTGACCTTGACCGTCTTGTTGGTAAGGGGAATCTAAACTGTACAATAACGTGGGATAAAGATGAAATTCCAGACGGCTCAATAAGGCTTTTTCTTACCCAGACCGGAAAAGAAGAAAATGAAGTCACTTCACATGTTTCCCAAAGTCCCAGTCAAGGGAGCGCTCATATCACACTCACAGACTTGGACGCAGGATCTTATACACTTCGCGGAGTTTTATATTCAAACAATGGAAAAACGAGGCGTGGCGGTTTCAGTGAGGCAGTGCGAATCTCAAACGGAATGACTCTCAAAGGTAATATAGATCTCAAGGCAATGCTTGAGAATTCAGATGTGGAAATAACATTTGCAAACCTCACAAGTCTCCCTCTAGAGGCTGTTATCCACGGAGTTTCATCTATTGTAAAAACCAGAGACAGCTTTATAAGCACAATAGAAATCCTCACCCCGAATGTTGATTCCTCAAAAGTATCTTGTCAGTGGTATCTGGATGGTATTTTCATAGACACTGGACTAAGTTGCGAAATAAGACCTACTAATGACGGAGAACATCGTCTGGATGCTGTATTTTCTACAAGCCAAGCAGGTTCGACAGGTTCTGCAAGTGCTTTTTTCACCGCTGTTGAAAACTCAGTTCCAGGTTCTCCTTACAGAATAAATAAAGTCTCAGACATTGACGGAAAATCCCTTGGTCTTGACGTAGTTGCTACATTCCTACCTGATGGAACGCTTATTGTTGCATCAAACTCAAACCGTGAAATCTATACTGTTACTTACTCAGGTAACGGTCAGACTATGAACGAGAAATCATATTCCTATGACATACTTAATGTGGCAAATAATGTCATTGATATTGCAACAGCAGCAGATGCTGAAGATTATGAAATGACAGTTTACGTTGTATCCAATACAAATCCATCCATAACTGCCCTGAACTACAATAGGACAAGCGATTCCCTTTCCACTATAAGAAAGGAAACGACCTTCAAAACATCTGATAATGCCTATAATATTGCCCAATTCGGAGAAGCAACCCCATTTGTATCCTCCAATGGAGAATTCAGATATGTAGCTGTTTCTGCAACAAGTTCCTCCTTTGAGCAGGCAGGATTTATATCTCTAAAGGAAATTGCTTCAGTGAGTGACCAAAGCTTTGTTGCCCTAAATAATGTAATAATGAACCCGGAGACACAGAAAAACAATCTGACAAGTCTTAATGCAAACACGAATGGTGATTCAGTGACCATTACTACAACAACTGGTGTAACAACTTATATTCTCGAGATTTCAAACTCTCTTCCTTCGTTCAAAGAGCATTTCTATACTAGCCGTAACGGAGACAAATTTGGAACTCTTTCAGATATACGCTTTGCAACATATCTTGGTAAATCCAGCAAAGATGATGGCGGAGATTGGGGCTATATAATAACAAGCCTTATACATCAGAGTATAAAAAAATCAAAAACGAAAAGCTCCAGACTTGAAATAATATACGGAGCTATGACTGACGAAGAACATAGGAATGCATTCAAGACAGCATCCGGAACAATGGACGGAAAAACATTCATATTCCTTGATGGAGAGAAAAACCTGCTTTGCGGAATGGATCTGGACTGTAACAGATACTCTCCCGTCAGTGATGAGATTGAAGATTCCCTTCTTATCGATCCATATTCCGATACATATTATGTTGAAAGCAAGATTCTCGGTTCCCTTCCTGTAAATGCCTCAAAGTACAATGCAATAGAGTTATGTGAGAATGGACAGAAAGGAGTTCTCTTTAACCGCGGAGGCGGTAACGGAAGCGGTCTTCTGGTTTTTGATATTATTCCACGATAAAAAAGGTGCTACAGCGTAGCACCATATTTTTAGTTTTTCTGTTTAGTCTTTATAGGCCTTTATCGGATGATAGGATGTGTGAAGAAGTTCATGGCTCTTATGTGAAAGCGGTTCACCGAGGAACTCCTTATAGAGAGTCTGGACTGAAGGATTATAGTGGGAATGACGTTTTACACTCTTTTCGTCATCTGTATATAAACCTGCAATTCTTTCAACACGGACCTCATCATCGGTACCGATAGGCTGTCCGCCACCTGCGATGCATCCACCACGGCATGCCATAATTTCAATAAAGTCAAATTCCGGTTCTTTTCCTGCTTTCTTGTCATCACGAATCTTATCGAGAAGATCCTTGGCCTCAGACATACCATGTACAACTGCAACCCTGATATTTCTGTCTCCTGCTGCAACTGCACCTTTTTTCACTTCACCAAGCCCTCTGACAAGTTCAACTTCAGGAACTTCAAGATCTTTTCCAGTGAGCGCATAGAATGCTGTTCTAATTGCGGCTTCCATAACGCCACCTGTTACTCCGAAAATTGTACCGGCACCTGAATATTCTCCAATCGGTGAATCTGCATATTCTTCATCAAGCTCATTGAAATTAATACCAAACATTTTGATAAGGCGCGCAATCTCACGTGTTGTCAGAACAAGATCAACATCCTGATATCCAGAAGACTCAGAATGCTTTCCGTCTCTGGTAATTTCAGTCTTCTTTGCTGTACAAGGCATGATTGCAACCGAGTATACCTTAGCCGGATCGACTCCAAGCTTTTCAGCTGTAAATGTCTTTGTGATAGCGCCCTGCATCATCATAGGACTCTTCGCAGAGGAAAGATTTTCCAGAAGTTCAGGATAATACTCCTCACAGAAGCTTATCCAACCAGGACAGCATGATGTGATTTGGGGAAGGACTCCACCCTTCTGGATTCTCTCAACCAGTTCGTTTCCTTCCTCCATGATTGTCAGGTCAGCACCGAAGTTTGTATCAAACACATGGTTAATTCCCATCCTTCTAAGGGCTGCATATAACTTTCCGGTTGAAACCTCCCCCGGCTTCATACCGAACTCTTCACCGATTGCAACTCTTACAGCTGGGGCAATCTGGACCATGACAACTTTTTCTGGATCTTCAAGGGCCTTGATAAGCTCATTTGTCTGATCCTCTTCATAAATAGCACCTACCGGACAGTGAGTAATACACTGACCACACTTGATACATGGACTTTCGTTTAGTGGAAGGTTGAAAGCTGGAGACATGACTGTCTTATCTCCTCTTCCGCTGAACTCAAGTGCATATACTCCCTGAAGGCTCTGACAAACCTGAACACAACGTCCGCATTTGACACATTTCACAGGGTCCAGAACAATAGCTTTTGTAGAATGATCTGGCTTATCCTCATTTAGTCTGACCTCAAAAGGCTGCTCTCTTATTCCATATTCAATTGCAAGCTTCTGAAGTTCGCAGTTGTTGTTTCTTATACATGTCAGACATGAATTCGGATGAGTTGAAAGAGTCAGTTCAAGAATATTCTTTCTTACCTGGAACAACTCCGGATCATGGGTGACAATCTTCATACCTTCAGCAGCCGGTGTTGCACATGCACGGAGAATCTTTGCACTCCCTTCCTGTTTACAAACGCAAAGTCCGCAGGAGCCGAATGGTTTTAAATCTGGATGGTAACATAAGGTTGGAATATCTACCCCAGCTTTCTTAGCAGCCTCAAGGACTGTTGCACCCTCAGGTACCTCCACGTTAATTCCTTGGATAGTTAGATGTACCATTTATTTCCTCCTACTTAACTGAAATAGCGCCAAACTTACAAGTTTGCTTACATACGCCACATTTGATACATACACTCTGGTTAATCTTGAATGGTTTCTTAATCTCACCTGTGATTGCACCGACAGGGCATTTTCGAGAACAAGCTGAACAGCCAACACATTTGGCTGGGTCAATCTCGTACTTGATTAATTTTTTACACTTTCCTGAAGGACAGTGATGATCCTTTATATGAGCCTCATACTCCTCAGGGAAATACTTCAAAGATGAAAGTACCGGATTCGGAGCAGTCTGTCCAAGAGCACAGAGGGAACCTCGCTGCATAGCCTTTGAAATCTGATAGATCTGATCAATATCCTCTTCCGTTCCCTTACCTACAGTAATTTTTTCGAGAATATTCATAAGGCTTCTGCCTCCGATTCGGCATGGAGCACATTTTCCGCAAGATTCATCAACTGTAAAATTAAGATAGAATTTTGCAACATCTACGATACAGTCATCTTCATCCATGACAATCATACCGCCGGATCCCATCATAGAGCCAATCCTCTGGAGACCGCCAAAGTCAATTGGTGTGTCCAGATTAGCCTCTGTGATAACACCGCCTGAAGGACCTCCTGTCTGGACTGCCTTGAATTTCTTTCCATGGGCAATCCCACCTCCGATTTCATAGACAATCTCACGCAGTGTAGTTCCCATCGGAACTTCAACAAGTCCTGAGTTACAAATCTTTCCTGTTAAGGCAAATACTTTTGTTCCATGGCTGTCATCGGTACCAATCTGGCTGAACCATGCACCACCTTTGTTGATAATCACAGGAATATTCGCCCATGTTTCAACGTTGTTGATAACGGTCGGTTTTCCCCATAAACCCTTAACTGCAGGAAATGGTGGCCTGGGCATCGGCATACCGCGGTGACCTTCAATTGACTGCAACAAAGCTGTTTCCTCACCACAGACAAATGCACCGGCTCCCAATCTTATTTCAATATCAAAGTCCCAACCGGAACCAAGAATATCCTTTCCGAGAAGTCCGTACTCCCGTGCCTGTTTCATGGCAACCTCAAGGCGGTGGATTGCAAGAGGATACTCTGCCCTGATATAGATAAAACCTTTCTGGGCACCGATTGTATGACCACAGATAGTCATAGCTTCCAATACTGAGTGCGGATCGCCTTCGAGTGTGGATCTGTCCATATAAGCACCCGGGTCTCCCTCATCAGCGTTACATACTACGTATTTAACATCTCCTTCTGCCTGCTTTGTGAAGTTCCACTTCATCCATGTAGGGAACCCAGCACCACCACGTCCACGTAGTCCGGCTGTCTTGACTTCGTTGATAACATCATCAGGAGTTATCTCAAAGAGGACCTTCTCAAGGGCTTTATAACCATCAGCTGCGATATACTCATCAATATTCTCCGGATCAATTGAACCGCAGTTACGCAAAACAATTCTCAGCTGCTTCTTGTAAAACTGGATATCCTCAACTTCTTCATAAGGTTTTCTCTTTTCCTTATTGTAAAGAAGTCTTGTTACTTCCCTGCCTTTGATAACATGCTCTTCAATGAGCTCCTTAGCATCCTCCGGCTTTACCTGAACATAAAATGAATCCTCAGGAAGGATTTTTACAATTGGTCCCTGCTCACAGAAGCCGAAACAACCTGTCTTGATAACCTGAACCTGGTCACTGACCCCGTGGGCCTTGGCTTCTTCGATAAGATTTGAGTAAATCTGCTCGGAGCGTGAGGATTCACATGCTGTTCCTCCACATACGAGGATATAATTCTTGTAGCCCATATTACTCCTCCTTACTCTCTACTCTTTTGTCTTTCAGAATCTCACCTTTAACTAGGTGGTCTCTTACAATCCTTACTGCATCTTTTGTATTGATGTCCTGGTATATAACAAGTCCAGTCTTTGGATTGTAGACCTCAACAACCGGTTCTTTCAAAGGTGAAAGCGAACCGGTCTGGGTAAGAATAACAGTCTCCAAATTGCAAGCTGCAATTTCGTCTGCAATTGTGTTAAGCACATTCTTTGCGCCATGTTCGATTCCGCTTGTTCCCATACCGACAACAACGTGAATGGTTTTACCGTGAATATCTCTCTGTTTGAGTTTCTTTTCCTCACGGTTTCTGATTTCTCTCAATTGCTCTAGTGAGAGTTTAGCCATATTCTTTTAACTCCTATGCTCTCTGACCCAAGCTTTGAACTTTTTTATTTGGGTTGGAGTGTTTGGTATTAAACCTAATTTCCTAACCTCATCGGAAGAGACAGAAACCTTTCTATTTCCATCGATGAGTGAGAACTCTGTATTCCTGTCATATTGGAAGATCGGAAACAGCGTGTCCTCAACCGTTTTCAGTGTTTCATCATCATACTTGCAGAGGGTAAATTCTGTTTTCCCGTTTTTTCTTTCAAGACCGGTACTTATTGCATCCTTTCTAACCAGGTAAAGGCCACGCCCGCGTCCTTCTCCTTTTGTGGAAAAACCGTCTTTAAAAACATCCCCCGCAATTTCATTCTTCCCATCATCAAGAACAGTAACCATAGCTATGCCGTTTTCTATAACAACATCTATCTTTATGTTCTCTGCACCACTTTCTGCACTGTTTTTGAAAGCCTCGAAAATGGAGGAAGAAAGATCCATCAATTGAATCTGTCCAGAATACCTGCAACCTGGTCCTTGGTAACCTTGCCGAAAACTTCCCCTCCGATTGTCATAACCGGAGCAAGACCACAGCATCCTACACATCTGACAGCTTCTAAAGAGAACAGACCGTCGTCAGTCAAGCCACCAACTTCAAGTCCTCTTGTCTTGCCGATTTCTTCAATGATAACATCTCCGCCTTTAAGGTAACATGCTGTACCAAGGCATACCTGAATGTTATATTTTCCTGGCTGATTAAGCTTAAAGAAGTGGTAAAAGGTAACAACACCCCATATTGTTGCAAGGGGAACACCAAGCATTCTGCTGACTTCCTGAGCTGCATCTTCTGAGATGTAACCCATTTCCTCCTGAACTTTATGGAGGACCATTATCAAATTACCGGGTTTTGTTTTCCATTCATCAATGAATGCAACTAATTCATCCGAGAAAATGTTCTGGGACATAACGCCTCCTCTAAAAATTTACACAATTGATAGTATAGGTATTTCACAAAAAAAAATCGATAATTGTAAATTAAGTAATTTATGCGATATCTTCACAATTGAAAAAAGACCGATTTTATATAAAAATGTGAATATAATCACATTAAATTGGACTTTTATATGAACAGTGAACTTTTAAGTAGAATAACTAAGTATTACAGAGCTTTAAACCGTCTTAAAGCTATTGGATTGGAAAAAGTTTTCGCACATAACCTTGCCGATGCTGCGGGAGTGAATGCATTGATTGTGAGAAAAGATTTTTCAGCTCTGGAGATAAAAGGACAGAAAAGAGGTGGCTATCAGATTGCAGACTTGCTTTCCACACTGGGTTCTATTTTAGGCAAAGGTGAAGTACAGAATATTGTTGTTTTGGGATGCGGAAGAATCGGAAAAGCACTGATGCACTACTCGGGTTTTGAGATGGATGGAATAAAAATTGTTGCAGGTTTCGATGCAAATCCTACAATTTACAGTGATGCATCGCAGCCAATTCCCCTGTATCCTATCAACCGCTTAAATGAAGTTGTACAGGCTCTTAATGTGAAAGCATGTATACTCACTGTTCCGGAGAGTGCTGCTTCTGAGTGCTATGAGAGAGCTGTAAATGCGGGAATAAGGGGAGTTCTGAATTTCACTCCGATTACACTGAAAAATACAACCACAGAAAATGGTTCTGTGGTCGTTGTCCATAATATCAATATTGCACTTGAACTTGAGCAGATTCTCTACGAACTCCAGTTCAACTAAGCCTGTCTGGCCTCTGCAAGCTTAACACGTAAAAGGTTTTCCTTCTCTCTGAGTGCAATTGCCTCGCACTCAGCAAGATCCTGTTCAATACATCTGATTATAAAGGCTCTTGCCTGATACTCCAGGACGGCATCATTCAAAGCTGAGGCTGTAAGGCTGTCAGAATATAAGGCATCCTCATTCAGTTCCTCCCTGATTCTTCTATCCTTATCGATCATGATTTTCTCAATCTTTCTGTTATTCTTTCTGACCTCATCCCCTAATCTTCTCTGTAGTCTTCTTACTTTGATTTCGCTTGCATTCATGTTAGTGCCTCCTGGATGAACAGAAAATAAGCATGAAAACTTTTAGCGCCAAGTAAAAAAACAGATTTTTTTATTTTTTTCCTCTGATCCATGAAAAGAGGTACTGCTGGGAGAGTGCCTGATAAGGGGAAAAGTAACTTTCATCCTTTCCTGGGTAGTATTTGCTCAGTACTTTGTTAATCCAGACATCCTTCGGGAATCCTTCCTTTCTTCCGTATCCGTATATGAGGATGCATGAAGCTACCTTAGGTCCTATTCCCTTAACCTTCTGGAGTTCATTCATTGCCTCCTCAAATGGGAGGTTTTTAACCTTTTCAAAAATATCCTTTTTTTGTACTGCGTCAATAATAAATGGAGCCCTGAATCCTACTCCGAGGTCCCGTAGCTCTTCTTCTGTAACACCTTCCAGTTCTTCTGCTGTCGGAAAAGCATATCTGTTTTCCTCTATGCACTTACCATATTTTTCAGAAAGTCTTCTATATAGTCCTGTTATTCTTTTTATATTGTTATTCTGAGAAAGAATAAAGGAAATCGCACTTGTCCACTCATCCTGTTTCAACAGTCTGAGATTCCCGACAGTGTCCACCGCTTCCTGGAGTATCTCATCCTTCTTTTTTATTGCAGACCGGGCTTCTTCATATGGATAATCCAAATCAAAGTATGTGCGCAGAAACTCATCATCATAAGCATCAGCCAAAGTCCGGATATTATAAACCCTGTTATTCAGAACCGCGGTATACGAACCGTCATCATTCTTTTCCCATGAAAAGGTTTGGCCACCAAAAAGTATTTCTTCCAAGTTTTCTTCCACAAGACTAATTTAATATTCTTTTTTTCCAAAATCTACTTGTAGTTCAAAGTAATTGTCACGGGAAGGTGGTCTGAAAATCCCTCCCCTTTTGAAACATCGAAAGCTCTCGGACGCATTAGAGTATCAAGAGCTTCAGGAGCCTCAATGATCCTCACCTGATCATATTCCCACCCTTCTGAATCAAAAGCCTTGCAATTGAAAACTGCATTATCATAGTGCATCCATTCCCCCTGATAGTAGTAAGTTCCTCTTCCATACTGTGTGTACATATCTGCTGCCGGAGTATACAAAAAACCATCTGAGAGGTTTCCACGGTCATAAGTGAGCATAATAGGAGCCGGATAGTTTTCATCACATGAGAGCCCTTTCTCCGGTCTTCTTGGATCAGTATTATAATCCCCAAGTGCAATAGTTATTTCTTCTCTGTATTGGTCAAATATGCTCCTCAACAAAGAGAATTCCTCATAGCGTTTGTTTTCATTCTCATCATCAAGTCTGCTTGACGCATGAAGCCCTATTATATGAATCATCTCGTCTTCAAGCCGGAACCCCAAATCAAGTATCAGGCGGGAAGAAGCTACTGAGTGTGTCTTTACATAGGATGGTCTGATTTTTGAGATAAAGCCAACAGAAAGGTACCCTACATCTTTCTGGGCAACCCCATAATAAATAAAACCACGGCGACCGAGCCCATTTTCCAGCAAATCAGACAGCACTTGCTCACTCTCAATTTCCTCAAGTATTATCACATCTGAATCTGCAAAATACTTTGACATGAAAGATGCAGTATTCTTTATTCTTTTCTCATAGAGGGCAATATTATACCCTTTGGACAATGTAAAGCCCTGATACTCACTCCCATCATCCCTTGAGTCAAAAAAGCAATAAGCATTCCATGTTGTGGCTTTGAAAAAAGCAACATTATCATTTTCAGATGAACATGAGAGAATAAAAAATGGTATGAGTAAAAGGATAACCTTCTTCATACCATTTATATGCTTTAAACTCAGCTTTTATCCGTTTAATTCGCTCTTTTTTGAAATAATCCTGCCGACAAGACCATACTCTTTTGCTTCATTGCAAGTAAGCCAGCAGTCCCGCTCTGTATCAGCTTTGACTTTCTCATAGCTCTGTCCTGTTGCATTAGCAATAAGCATATCAAGTTTCTCCCTTAAAGTTCCAAGTTTATTTGCGTATATATCAATATCGATTGCAACACCTTTTAGCTCTGAAAGGGGCTGATGAATCAAATAGGTACTATTCGGGAATGCATAACGCATTTGCTTATCCACAGAAAGATAAATAAGGGCCGCTGCAGAAGCTACAAGTCCCACACCAACAACTTTCACAGGACTATCCACAAAACGAATCATATCGAAAATAGCAAAACCGGAATCCACATCCCCACCGGGGCTATTTATATAAACAGTGATAGGGTCATTGCTGATACTGTCCAGAACAAGCATCTGACGGTTGAAAGAATCAGCAAGCTCCTTGTTGATTTCACCGGAGATCATAACACTTCTGGTAGCAAGAAGCTTTTCCAGTAAGGCATCTCCCACTTTAGTCTCTTTTTTTTCTTCTGCCATGCTCTCAATATATTTACTTTTAACGTTTTTGAAAAGGAAAAGAGTTAACACCTTGTCCAGTTATTGTTATTTTTTAACTATGAAAGTAGCAACTGTTTCTGTAGTTGGACGACCTTCTGCAGGTAAGTCCACATTAATCAATACAATATGTGAAATGAAGGTTTCTATAGTCAGCCCTGTGCCTCAGACTACAAGAAATAAAATACGTGGGATCTACACTGATAGCCGTGGCCAGCTTATATTCACCGACACACCCGGCTATCACCTTTCAGAGAAGGAAATAAATAAAAGGATGAAAGAAAGCGCCGAGTCCTCCTTAAATGAAAGCGATCTTGTTTTATATGTAGTCGATCCGACCAGAAAACAAGGAACAGAGGAAAATGCAATTTCTTCTCTGATTGCCGAATCGGGGCTTAAGACTGTTATTGCAATAAATAAAATTGACGAGGCAAAAAAGGAAGAGATTGCCTCAGCAGAAAAATATCTGAAGTCAGTCTTCCCTGATTCACCCGTTCTTCTTTGTTCTGCAAAGCTTGACCAGGGAGTTGATGAAATCCTGATTGAACTTTTCAAAGAAGCAAAGGAAGGAGAACTTCTCTATCCTGAAGAAAAATATACAGACCAGGACCTTGAATTCAGGATCGGGGAGATTATAAGGGAAAAGGCAATGGATGGTCTGAAGGATGAGCTACCTCATGTCCTTTATGTGGATGTCTCTGACATCGAATATGATGAGAAAAGAAACCATGTATGGATCAGGGCATTTATCAACGTAGAACGTGAAGGCCAGAAAGGGTTTATCGTCGGTAAAGGCGGAGAAAATATAAAGCGTATAGGAACTCAGGCCAGATCGGAAATAAAGGAAATTTTCCCCGGCTCATCCATACGACTTGATTTACAGGTCAAGGTTGCTGAAAAATGGAGAAACAACAAATATATAGTTGATAAGGTTTTCAAGGTGCATTAGCACTCTGTCACGAGGTTAAGGGCCTTTTCCTTAACCTCTATCTTGGTATTTGCAGCTTCTCCTCCCTCTTCTCCGTCGAGGTTCCAAAAAAGTTTATCTCCTGAAATCTCAAAAAATGAACTTCTGAGAGCTATCATGGTCCTTTGATCAAACTTACCGGAAAGCATATGATTTGCGGTTTCCACAAATGAGCTGATATCCTCAGGACTTCTGATAAAAAGGGCTTCAAATTTTCCGTCATCAAAACGGATGCTCCCATTCCTGACAGTCTTATGCCCACCAACATATTCAGAGTTACTGATAATCCCAGCAATGAACTTTCCTTCAATGCTTTTCTCCTCACTTATGACTTTAAGTTTATAACTGGGAAGGGGAAAAAGTGATTTGGCGCCTTCAAGGATATACGCTGAGTATCCTATGGTATTTTTAAGGTTCTGGCTTGTAGTATATGTAACATTTGTGAAAAGGCCGAAAGCTGCAACATAAACAAAGTACTTTTTCCCATTGAAAATCCCCAAATCCCTTTTTGATGCTTTTTTCAGGCTCAGAGGAAGGCTATCCTTTGTTTTCAGGGGAATTCCATTTGAAAGGGCATAGTCATTGGTTGATCCGAATGGTATATAAGAAAGGGGAATATCTGGGAAACACTCCATAGCTTTTCCGGCAATTTCAGAAAATGTTCCATCTCCACCGGCTACAACTATCCTGTCAAATGAGCAAGGTGGAAGACTTGAAATAAATTTAGCACCATCCCCTTTGCTTTTTGTTGGATACAAAGTCAGAAGGTTGTTTCCCTCTGAAGTATAGAAGCTGATAATCTCATTTATCCTCGCCCTGATTTGTCCCCGTCCTGCCTTTGGATTATAGATAAACAGTATTCTTTCCATCATTTTGCAAACTGACTGTTATATAACTCATTATAGAAACCGCCCAGAGACAGAAGCTCTCCGTGACTTCCCTTTTCTATTATATTTCCATCTTTCATGACAAGAATAAGGTCAGACTTCTTTACAGTTGAAAGACGATGTGCAACGATAAAACTAGTTCTTCCTTCCATGAGAATTGAAAACGCCCTCTGAATCAGAATCTCTGTTCTTGTGTCTATTGAACTTGTAGCTTCATCAAGAATCAGCATATTCGGGGAGGCAAGCATTACACGGGCAATACACAACAGCTGTCTCTGACCTTGTGAGATGTTTTCCTTTTCGTCGCTGATTCTTTCATTAAGCCCGTTAGGCAAGGAAGAAATAAATCCTTCAAGATTACATAACCTGATGACTCTTTCAATCTCTTCCTCTGTGGCATCAGGCTTGGCGTATGTTATGTTATCTCTTACGGTAGTGTTCTTAAGCCAGGTCTCCTGAAGTACCATACCATAGTTTCCCCTGAGGGAGGACCTTTTCATATCGCGGATATCTACACCGTCAACTTTGATTGAGCCACTATCCACATCATAGAATCTCATCAGAAGATTGATGATAGTGGTTTTCCCACACCCTGTAGGACCTACAATTGCAACTTTCATTCCGGGCTCTGTACTAAATGAAAAACCTTCTATCAGATTCTCATCTTTGGTATAGCTGAAATAAATATCATCCCCACTTACATACCCCTTTGCCTGGAAACTCAGAGCATCCTTTCCATCCGGCATTTCGCTTAATTCACTGATTAAAGAGAACACCCTCTCAGCAGATGAGAGTGCATTTTGTAACTCTGTTACGACTCCGGTTATTTCATTGAACGGTTTCGTATACTGGCTTGCATAAGTCAGTATCGCTGAAAGAGCTCCGACCGAAAGGCGTCCTGTGAGCGCAATAAGACCTCCGGAGAGTGCAACTCCCATATAAACAAGGGCATTTACAAACCTTGTAAGCGGATTAGTAAGAGACGAAAAGAATACTGCCATAAGACTGACTGAAGCGAGACGGGAATTTATTTCATTAAAGCCTTTTTCTACCCTCTTTTCCATATTAAAAGCTTCAATGACTCCTTCTCCAAGAATCATCTCATCAGCATATGCAGTTTCTTCTCCTCGGATTTTGCTCTGCTCATGAAACAGATGGTATGTCTTTTTTGCAATGAAAGCGGATGTAAAAAGGGAGATTGGAGTAACGACGAGCACAACAATGGCCACGGGATATGAAACATAAAAAAGGATACCAAGCGTTCCAAGAATCGTAAGCACTCCCGTAAAAAGCTGTGTAAATCCCATCAGGAGTCCATCAGATATCTGTTCAACATCAGTTATGATTCTTGAAACAATATCCCCCTGAGAATGACTGTCAAGATACGACAGAGGCAGAGTCTGTATGTGGTCAAAGGCAACTTTCCTGATTCTTCTTGAGATGTAGTAGGTCAGCTTATTGTTTGCCTGATTCATTACAAACTGAAATACAGCGCTCCCAAGTGCAACAAGAATCATTATCATTAGATAAGCGAAAAAACTGTACCATGCACGATCTTCAATCATATCAATTGCAATACCCACAAGGTATGGGAATACAAGGGTTGCAACAACACTGATAAATGCAGAAAAAACCGAGACTATCAGGTATTTCTTATATGGACCGATATACACAAGCAGTTCTTTAATTACTTCTTTCTGAGCATCAAATGATAACTTTCTCTTTCTACTCATTGTGCTCTCCAAACTGCGACTCATAAATTTCCCTGTAAAGGACGCTTTTTCTCAAAAGCTCTTCATGCGTGCCATACTCTGCAATGCGGGCTTTATCGAGGACCATTATATTATCCATCAGCAAAAGGGAGGAAGCTCTCTGGGAGACAACAATAACTGTCTTATCTTCCAGAGCGGAGATGGTCTTTCTCAATAAAGACTCTGTTTTATAATCAAGGGCAGAGAAAGAATCATCAAAGATAAGAATCGGTGCATCTTTCAAAAGTGCACGGGCAATACTTAGCCTCTGTCTCTGCCCTCCTGAAAGATTTCTCCCACCTTGCTCAATTTGAAAATCAAGTTCTCCTTCCTTTTCCGCTATGAAGGAATACGCCTCAGCCATCCTGAGGGCCTTCCTGATTTCATCGTCAGTTGCATCCTCTTTACCCCACTTCATATTTTCTCTGACACTTCCTTTAAAGAGGCGCGCTTTCTGAGGTACAAAACTTATCTGATTTCGAAGCTCTTCAAGATCCCATTTTTTTACCTCAAGACCGTTCACCTTAAGAGCGCCTGATGTGACATCATAGAAACGTGGAATAAGATTTACTATACTGCTCTTTCCAGAACCGGTTGCGCCTATAATTCCAAGCCTCTCCCCTTTTTTTAGGGCGAATGAAATGTCTTTGAGAACAGGACTTCCTCCATCCTGATAGGAAAGCGTCACATTTTCAAATTCAACTGAATAGAAGGAATCTCTTTTCCCCGTTTTTCCGTCTTGAGGAGATACAATTGAACTCTTAATTTCAAAAACAGACTCAATTCTGTTTCCTGAAGCTATTCCCCTTGTAACAGTTACAATAAGATTTGCGAACTTGACAAGTTCCAGAAGAATCTGATTCATGTAGTTTACAAGAGCAACAATGGTACCTATCTCAATCAGATTCAGCTTATACTTAGTGGAGCTGACATAGATCAGAAGCGCCACTGCCAGATTCACAATGACTCCGGTCAAAGGATTAAGGAGAGATGAAACCTTGCCGCTTCTTAACTGCTCGTTTTTCAAGTCTTCCAAAGCCTTGTTATATGCCTTTATTTCCTCTTCTTCTTTGGAAAAGGCCCTGATTACTCTCACACCCTGAAGGTTTTCCCTCGTCAGGAGAACCACATTATCAAGCCTGGATTGTACACTCTTATACATAGGAATGGTTTTCTGCATAATGAGGAAAACAACTGCAGAGAGTATTGCTATAACCACAAAGTAAATCCAGCTCAGTCCGGGTGCGACGGCACTGGCCATAATGGCGGCTCCGAGAACCACAAACGGACTTCTGAGAAACAGGCGCAAAAACATATTGATACAGGATTGAAACTGATTGGAGTCTGAAGTCAGCCTTGTTAAAAGTGTTGAGGATCCAATTCTTTCCCTGTCTATTGCAGAAAGTGATGTGATATGGGAAAAAAGATCATTTCTCATACGGTGCGTTGCTTCAGTTGCAACACTTGCACTGAAATACTGTGCAGTAATTGAAGACAGAAGTCCGGCAAACCCAAGTGCTATCATTAAAAGTGCCATTTTTATGATGTAGGCCTTGTCTGACTCTCCGATTCCACGGTCAATAAGGGATGCAACACACAGAGGCACAAAAAGTTCCAGTACCGCCTCAAACAGTTTAAAAAATGGGGCGAGTATTGCTTTTCCTCTCAGCCCCTTTAAATACCTTAACAGGTGAATCATTTATCGAATAAAATTGGTTGATATTCTTTTCTCTGCCTCAGGCTTTGAAGCACCTGAAGAAGCGAGGGCTCTTATGACATAACCCATGTTCCTTGCAAGGCATCTCATTGTCTGGAGTCCTTCTTCATCTTTTTCAACATCTTCTGCAGTATAACCATGGACCTGGTTCCAGTAGTTAGAACCGACAACAATCATCTCAGAGATAAAGAAGAATTTATTGATTTGGTCAAATGTGGATGCAGCCCCACCTCTTCTGCAACTAACAACAGATGCAGCAGGTTTCAGCCTGAGCTGATTTCTGTATTTTGCAAAAAGATTTATGGCAAATTCACTTATTAAAGGAGTTGCAGCAGCATAGTACACGGGAGAACCCAAAACGATTCCATCTGCTTCACATGCTGCCTGGGCTATTGTCTCGAATTCCTTCTTATCATTTGATGCCTGAACAATATCAGCATCAATTCCTTCTTCTTCAAATGTTTTTTTCATCTCCAGGAGGGCACGGTTCGTACAACCGTTTTTCCTCGGAGACCCGTTAATAAGTAAAACTTTCATTAAAATTCCCCTAAAATCGAATTGATCTTTTCTTTTCCGATAGCTTTCAAAAAGGAAGCCAGTTTCGGTCCTTTTTCTTTGCCAATCAAAGCCAGATACAAAAGGCGGAAGAAATCAGCATTCTCAAAGCCGTTATCTGAAGCCGCCTGATATATGTACTGGGAAAATTCCTTTTCAGTAGACACATCAAGGTACTTTGTAACAGCATCATTCAAATCTCTGATTGCCTTTCTCTCTTCTTTTGTAAATTCTGAAGGTTTTCTTCCCTCCTTAAGGGAGAAAATGAATTCCTCCGGAGCATATTTTTCTATCCAGTTCTTCGCACACTCAAGTCTAACCAGAAGTCTCTTTTTCTGACTTTCGGTTATACCTGGCGTTCTTGAAAATACTTTCTCCTTGTCACCGTCAAAAATCTGTAAAAGATTACATAGGTGTCTGAATGGAATCTGATAGCCTGGCTCACTCGGTACATTATTGCTATCAACCTGTGAAAGCTCATAAATACGTTTTTCCTTTTCGAGTCGGGCTTCTTTTACGGGATTTATCCCGAAGTATATTCTTTCAGTGTTATCATAATCCTCATAGATTTTGAGTACATCTAGGTCAAAGGAAATAGCGAACTCGCTGTTTGGTCTTGTTCCGACAAACAAGTACCTTACAATCTCAGGGGTATATACCTCAAGCACATCATAAAGGTCAGCAACTTCCCCTGAGGATGAAGAGATTTTTCCCTTATCAATTCCTTTCAGACGAATAAAGTCATAACGCATGGAAACTGGTGCGACACCTCCGAATATCTTCACCACATTCTTGCTTGTGTCGTATGAACCTCCCTCTGTAAGGTGATCCTTCCCACCCGGCTCAAAATCGACATTTTCCTTCTGCCATCTCATTGGCCAGTCAATACGCCATGGAAGCTTGGTGTTTGGGGTTGTCCTTATATCTATGGTTTCTTCCTTCCCAAGCTCATCATCCCGATAAGTTATTTTGTATTCACCATCCCATGAAAGGACTGTCGTTGTATCTTTATTTGTGAATGACGAAAAAACACTTACAGGCCACCATGTGGAAGCAAGAGGTTCAGTTCTGTACTGATTAAGGATTGCTGCAATCTCATCTTTATGCTTTAAGGCAGTCTTGATTACCTCTGCATAACAGTTTGACCTGTATCTTTCAGCCTGATAGAGGTATTCAGGGAAAATGCCTACTGTAGGAAGAACCTTTTCAACCCTTACCTCATTTGCCCTGGCATAATTGTCTGATGTATGTGTTGTATCAGGAACAAGTGTTATCGGAAAACGCAGATACTTCTCTAGAAGTTCTGGCTCTGGCATGTTTTTGGGGACCTTTCTGAAAACATCATAATCATCCCATGAGTATATAAAACGAACAGTTTTACCTTTACTGCGCAGTGCCCTAACTACTAAATCTACAGTGATAATTTCCCTGAAGTTTCCTATATGGACGGTACCTGAGGGAGTAATACCGCTTGCACAGGTATAAAGCTCCTTGTCCCCTTTCTCCCTTATAATCCTGTCTGCCATCATATCTGCCCAATGGGCACTCTGGTTATTTTTTTCACTCATAAATCAATTATTACAAATCTAACCTTTATTGTTAACCATATACTTTGTATGGTTTTTCTCTTTAAGTTTTTATATACTCAAAATATGTTCAAGAAAGCTCTGCTTACTCTTATAGCATCAATATTTTTCGCTGAAAGCCTTTTTGCGGTCAATGCATATTATTTTGCACCCTCATATCCGGGTGAAAAAACGAGACAGGGAAATATTATCGACAGCAATAAGAATGAAGCAAAAAGCAACGGTTTTCCTGTTGGCTCTGTTCTTGAAGTAACTGATAAGAAAAGTGGCAGGAGTGTCGTGGTGACTGTAATTGATACTCTCACCTCATCGGCCCTGAACTCAGATATTGATTTGACCAGTGCAGCTCTTTCAGAGTTGGACTCTTATGGAGACGGAGTGCTTGATGTATCGCTGCGTCTGATTTGGGCCCCAGAGGAAGTTGCCGAAAATGAAGATTCTTATACAGGCTGGTATGAGTTCAGAACAAATCCATATACTAACAGAAAAGAAGCTTTTACTGCTTATGAAAGACTAATCAGAAACGGGTTCAAACCTAGAGTGGAAATGGAAAATGGAGAGATTACGATTATCATTCCATATATCAGAGAATTCGATAAAGAGGCTCAGAGAAGAAACATATACTTAGCAGGGATTGACGAAGTAAGTTTAATCGAGACTCCTTCTCCACTTTCCTAGACGAGGTTTTTATGCACGAGTGGGTCAAGAACTTTTTTCCTATGAGCGGTTGGCCAGTTGCCCTTATCATTCTGGTCACCCAGTTTCTTGCTTCCTATATCGTAAACCTGCTTTCCTACAAAAATCTGAATGCTCTTTACCCTCTGTACCGAACGAGAAAATTTGAAAAGAACGGAAATATATATCAAACGGTTTTCCGCATCAAGGACTGGAAGGATTATATACCTTCCGTTTCCTCATTTGATAAGAAGAACATGAAGGCACGCCTTACTCCTGAATATGTTTCACAGTTCCTGCTTGAAGGGGTCAGAGCTGAGCTTTGTCATGATCTGGCAATTATCTTTGCAGTTGTTATACTCTTCTGTTCAATTCCCTCAGCATGGTTCTTTATAATCGTATATACACTTTTACTTAACATCCCATGTATACTCATACAACGTTACAACCGCCCACGTTTTGAACGCCTCATTAGAAACAAGGACAGCAAGGGCCATGTGATTCTTGTTCCTTTCTGGATTAAGAACGGAAAAGCCCAAAGTGCCCATGAGGAAAAAATTGAGAGGCATGAAAAACAGGCAGAAGCAAAAGCTGAGAGAAAAACAGAGAAAGCGGGAGATGAAAAAAAGGACTTAGATAAATAGTCTAGAAGTCCAGGAAGAATGTAACAGAACCAGCCATGCTAACTTTTTCACCAGGCTTTTTCAAAGATTCCGCATAATTTTCCCCACTCAAAAGAAACGCAACCTGATAACCCAAATCAATAAAATCGAAAATTGTTAGTGTTGCCTGTACTCCGGTTGAGGAAAGTACATTCATCTTGCTGCTGATTTTTGTATTGAGGATATTTCCCCAGCCAAGTCCGATGTCATAGAAGAAATTGATTCTCGGACAAAGACCTTTAAGACCCATATCAGGACCTGCAAGACGAAGATCTGTATTATTAACAAATGTGAATTCAGTATTATACGTATACGTATTGAAACCCCTTACTTTCCTTCCTAGGGATGCAGGTCCCTGGATGAAAAGAGGTACCTGATTACCCGTAGTATAGTTAAGGTTGGTTCTGTTTAGGGCTGTGATACTGAACCATCTGACTTTCTCAGTTGCGTATGAATAAAGGGTATAAGAAAGAACTAGATTCCCATTCATTGAAAAATAGTCTGCCTCTCCATCCATACTCTCATTAAGAGACCTTGGGCCCCACATTGCCTTGATGTTTGCAAGAGCCCCATCATTTCTGTGTATATCATCTATCATTGAATCTAGCTTTAAATTCAAGAAGAACTGAGTACCTAGGAATTTTCTGTCCCCTCTGAGTTCAGGATAGATATCTCCCTCATAAACAGCAGAACCTGTATATTTTTTGAAATAGTCATCTATTGAAACAACTTCATCTTTTTTCCCGACTTTAAGACTATTCTGAGCCTGCTCATACTGTCCTTCATAACCAAAAGAGAGTGTGACAAGATCTTTTTTTGGATTCAAGGGATTAGTGTAGAATCCCTGGCTGAATCGGATTGCCCAATCAGTATCAATAAGGTTGAAAATCAGTGGATTCTGATTATTCATAACCTCCCCTGTTACTGGATTCTGCCATACACGTCTGTTACTGTATCCCGCTCCAATAAGGAACTGAAAGCTGGTTTTATGCCCTTCAAGAATTTCAACTCCTTCATAAGCTACTCCGCCATAAAAATACGAAGGACAGAAGCCCCACAGTATTTCTGTGTTCTGAGTCAAATCTCCGAATACAAAATTCCAATCTGAGGCAAAAAGAACACCAGAAGAAACAACAAGCACAAGCAAAAAAAGGATCAATTTACGAGCTTTCATGTTTCTACTATACTCCATTCTTCCTTAAGCGTCATACCAAAGAAACAAGATTTTACTCATTCTTCCTTTGTCTTCAAATATCACTATTAACGTAAATATACCCAATCTGCTATTTTAGGTGTTTTCATATTTCCAATTATGTTTTTCCTGGAAACTTCAATCTCGCTTAAGCCCTTTATTCCTCTTCGAGCTATTACTGAACTTTTATACACAGAGACAGGTATACTACTATAACGGCAGTATGAATCTCTTAATAGGTGTAGAAACTCTGAAAAAGGTGATGCTCATAGCACCTTCTGAAGTATCAATGATAGACCAGAGTAAACAGTCTAGGTTTTTACACTATCTATTTGCTTTCACAAGAACTGATATTTGATAATCAAGTGATGTAACACCTAGTTTTCAGAAAGAACGTCATTTTCAAAGCGTTCAACAAATCGGGCTCTGTTTTCTCCTTTCCATGTGCTATCACAATACTTGAGTGGCATCTTTGAAAGATCAAGAGCAGGGTTTGTTACTACGATATCTGCCCTTGTCGGAACATAGTTGATTCCCTCTCTCATCATAGTGTTTCCCAGCTGTTTTGATGAAGCCCAGTCCATAAGTGTTTTTGCTGCATTTGGATGTTCACAGTTTGCGATGATTGCAGCTCCTTCCACCCCATAGGTAACTCCTTCTTTAGGGTATGTTACTGTAAGAGGATAACCTTTTTGCTGGATATCCAATGCATCAACCAGATAGAAAACGCCTCCGGCTGCCTCACCGGTTGCAACTGGCATAAGACCGTCAGGACCGCTTTTTGTATAAAGCTGAACATTCTTCTTAAGATTTTTCTCGTAATCAAAGACCGCATCTTCTGATCCTAATGCCATACAAAGGGAATAAATTCTTTCTGTTCCTGTGCCAGATGTCTTTGGATTTGCAATCTGGAGTTGTCCATTGTATATAGGATCTAGGTAATCATTCCAGCTTTGTGGTGCCGAAAGATTATTCTCTTTAAGGAAATTTGTATTAGTTACAAAACAGAGCGGGATTAAGCCGATACCTGTCCAGTAACCTTTATAAGACTTGAAGCTTGCGGGAATTCTGCTTGCCCCACTTGGAATATACTTTGCAAAAACACCTTTTGAGGCTGCAGCATCATACGTATCTGAGGGTCCTCCCCATAGAACATCAGCTTGTGGAGCGCCTTTTTCTGCCAGCAGGCGCTCAAGCGCTTCCCCGGAAGAGAGGCGGATGTAGTTTACATGAATACCAGTATCTTTTTCAAACTCATCAAAAATTACATCGGCATATTGTTTTGACATAATTGAATAAACATTGAGTTCCGTTTCAACTGGAGCATTTTTGTCTTTGCTGGTGGAAGCACATGAACAAAGTGCCAGTAAAAGTATAAGCGCGGCAAAGGCTAATGTAGTTTTTTTCATTCTTTTCTCTCTTTGTATCTTATTCTGGAGTATTTCTGGGAAAACAACAAATCAATCGCCCCCATTTGGTCAAAAAATAATAGATTTATTTATTTTGTCTATGCTGTTAAGACATTCACAGCAAACGCATGAAGCATTTTATACATGGAAATACTTGAAAGTCTAATAAATAAAAGTTAAATTATCTTCAGTTAACAAGGGCCTATAGCTCAGTTGGTTAGAGCAAAGGACTCATAATCCTTGGGTCGCGGGTTCAAGTCCCTCTGGGCCCATTATGTAAGCTTTGTAACATTAAAGAAACAGACTCAATATAGTTGGGTCTATTTTTTTTTCTGTCAAAACCAAGTTTAATCTAATTTTTTGAAATCAGGATTCTGTTGAAGTAGAATTTCAGTCCTTTTTAAGAATAAGGCTAAGCCAGGTAATATTCCTGTCAAGTCTCTGGTCCTCATTTATCCAGTACCTATCAATTTTCAGACCAGTACCCTTAACAAGTTCAGTGGCTCCATCTTCAGTAAGGTTTGTAAAGTACCTTTCGCCTACAAATCCTTCTTCCTCTCCATACTTGAAAGAGGCATATACTACCCCATCATTTTTAAGTGCCCTTGCAATCCTAGTAAAAATTTCTTTTAGTTTGGATTTCTTTTCATGGAGCAATGAAGCACAGGCCCAAATCCCATCATACTTATTTTCCTCATCCAACTCATCAAAGAGCATTTTCCGAACACTGTGGCCTAAGTAATTTGCAGCCTGTAGGCACATCTTCTCAGAACCATCTGTAGAATCAACCTCATACCCTTTTTGGATAAATATCTTGCTGTCCCGTCCTGAACCACACCCAAGATCCAGGATTAGACCCCCTTTTTTCACCCCTGAAAGAAATTCCTTTATTGCCCGGTCAATAATACAACCGACAGTGCTGGATGCATAAAGCTCGGCGTTCTTATCGTAATAAGAAATAGTCTGATTCTCTTCCACAGAAATAGGATAACGCTATCTATAAATTTTTAAACAAAAACTTTAGCTTTTCTTTAATCTTGTTTCAGTGAAAGCACTTTGAAAATATAGGTAAACAACAGTACGACTATTCCATCAGAAAGATATGAGTCCAAAACCGAGCCTTTATCATATGAAACGCTTACAATACTTCTGTTGATAAGCTGCATTGATGAACGTGGGCTTGGGGTGAAGATGGTGATACTGTACTTATCCGGATTCAGTCTTTTTGTCTCAGAAAGCTCTTTTTCACTCTCAGGTCCATCATCCAAAAGTATAAGCATTGGAGCATCCAGATCAGAGATGGACGAAACGTTTGCCCCTTCCACTTTGATAACCTCAATCTGACATTTTTCCAACAAGGCGATTATACTCCCTGTTGTTTCCTCGCAAAGAGCTGAGAGAAGATATGTTCTTCCTGCTTCTGAAAGTTCAGAAATCAGTTTGTCTACATGGTTTATATTCTCTTCAGATAATGAATTTTCAACTGCCCTGATTATGGTAGCCTGAAAAGCCTCAGCTATCTCTGAAGGAGAAGAAGTCTTGGTTATTGCCTTGGGAGCAACTGAATACTGTGATTTTCTCGACTGATATGCAACCTTGAAATCCTTTAGACCGTTAAAACCCAATGCTTTGCAAAAGCGTACGATGGTTGCCTTGCTGACTCCGGTTTCCCTGCTTATTGTGGTAATTTCAAGATTAATCAGATTCTCCTCATTCTTAATCAGATATGTAGCAACCTTTTTCTCCAAAGTACTCAGTTTTCCAAGAGGCGGTAACATATTCTTTAGTCTTGATTCTTCTTTCACTTCAAATGTCCTCAATTTATTAAAATAATTTTAGACAATTTATCAGCTTATTGATTTATCAAATATTTTGAATTTTACCTCAAATTACCGCCAAATATAGATTTTTCATTAAATTACATGAAGAGAAAACTGCTCACCTCTTTTTTTGGCCTTTATTGGAAACTTGGCACTGTTATTGTATCTTTTAGATGTGAAGATAAAACCAGTACTGCGCATAGTTGTCCCTGTTCTGATTCTGCTTTCAGTAATTGCTGTTTACTTTATAAAGCAAGCAAGTAAAGCAAGCTATGTACTTTACTCTCCGCAAGCAGAAATACGCACTGTCTTTTCTGAAGATATGGAGAAGAATATAGAAACAAGGCCTGAAAGGCGCGTAAATAATCTTCAGATAATGGAGACAAAATGAAAAAAACAGCTTTCGTTATAATATTTTTAGTCCTTTCTTCAGCTTTTCTTTTTTCCTCTGAAATAGGACTTGATAGGTTTAATGACCAATTTCTACTATCACTTGATAAACCTACAATCATCACTTTCGGAGAGGACTGGTGTTCCCCGTGCTTGAAGATGATTCCCTATCTCAATAAGCTTGCTGAAACAAATGACAGGATCAATGTTTATTATGTTGATTTGGAAAAAGTCCCAGAAGCTCTTGAGTATATTCCGATTTCAGCAACACCTACAACAGCATTCTATATGCCAGGGGGCATTCCATTTATGCCAAAGAATACATCCAACTACCAGCTATACTCATATTCGGATACGGGAGAACATGCCCTTACACTGCGAGTCGGACTTCTTTCACTTACAGTCTTAAGACAAACAGCGAAGGAAATGCTTAATGATTGATTCATTGCTCTCTGCTATGGGAATACTCATTGAGAAAAATGTATGGCTTTCTCCCTTACTGGCTTTTTCTGCAGGTCTTATTACTTCCATAACTCCCTGTTCCCTTTCAACACTCCCTCTGATAATGGGATATGTAGGAAAGGATGCCAAGCCCAAAAAAGCACTTATGCTCTCCTTGGTGTATGCGCTTGGAAATGCCCTCACTTTCACTATTATGGCTGTAATTGCCGCCCTTGCGGGATCCCTCATAGGTAAAGCCGGAAGAGCGTGGTATTTTATTCTGGGAACACTTATGTGCCTGATGAGCATGCAAATATGGGGCATATACAGTTTCATTCCTTCCAGTTATCTTACTGGCATCAACAAATACCGCGGTTTTCTGGGTGCTTTCTTTGTAGGAATACTGGCAGGTCTTTTCTCATCCCCATGCTCAACCCCTGTTCTTGTTTCCCTTCTTTCAATAATTGCAATAAAAGGGAAAGTCTGGTGGGGAATCATTCTGATGCTTCTATACTCACTCGGATGTTCTCTCTTAAGCATAGTTGCCGGTTCCAGCAGGGCCCTGATAATAAAAATAGGACAAAATGCCAGGCTACGAAACTTTAGTAAGATCCTCAACGTAATACTTGGCTTTCTTGTCCTACTTATAGGTTTATATATGTTCTACCTTGCTTTCTAAATACTCTTGGATACTTTTTTCTCTTCTTCCGCCTTTTCCCCATTTTTGAGCTTGAATACAGAATATGCATAAGTTGCAATAGAAATAATTTCAATGCACCAGATTACGCTCTTTACTGGAATCAATGCCACTTCTGCCGGAAAAGCAAACTTTAAAACAAGATTAGTAATAGCTGCCAAAACCAAAACAACAAGGCTCACCTTGGATGTAACATTCAATTTAGACATTTGTATTTATGACCTTCCTTTTTTCCTCAATACTCAGATAGACCGAGTTAATAAAGCGGATACATTCAAGTGCTTCTTCTCCTTTAACCAAAGGTTCACTTCCTTCCTCCATTGCCCTTATGAAGTCTTCATATAAAGCAATGACGAAAGATATATCAGCACTTTCAGAATTCACCAAGTGGGGTACTCCCTCAGGTGGAAAGCATCCATGGATAACATCATCCTCAGCTTTCTTATCTCTGAAGTTCCATTTTCTTAAAACTCCGTTTTCAAGAACAGCAACACCATCTTCTCCCCTGATTTCTATCCTCTTTAGATTCTCAGAAAAGGATCCGGTTGTAACTTCCAGAACACCCAATGCTCCGCTCTTCCATCTAATAATAACACAAAGAGTATCCTCTACCTCTATATTGGGGTGTGAAATTTTTGACTCATTGGCATATATTTCTTTCCATGGACCCATCAGAGTAAGTAACTGATCCACAACAGGAAATGCTTCCTGCATCAATGCACCACCACCGGAAAGTTTCCTGCTTCCTCTCCATAAATTTGCATCATAATATATACTGGTTCTTGAAACTGATATTGAAAGACTCGAAATGGCAATCTTTCCAAAGCGGTTATTAGCTATTGCGTCCTGCAGAAACTGAAAAGCCGGATTGAACCTCTCAGGAAGGAAAGATGTCAGAAATACACCTGCTTTTTCTGCCTCTCTTACTATCTGGTATGCTCTGTTGAAACTTACTTCCATCGGGCTTTCAAGCATTATGCTTCTTCCGCTTCTGATTATTTTGAGTGCAGCTTCTTTATGGAGGTAAGTAGGATTGGTCATGACCACTACATCCACCTCCTCGTCTTCAAGCATGTACTCAAGCTCCTCATATGCTTTAACAAAACCATGTCTTGATGAAAATTCCCTGGCCTTATCAATTTTTCGTGAAAGAACCGCTTTTAGCTTTATTCCTGGAGTATTGTTTATTACCTTTGCATGAAACTCGGCAGCTTTGCCAAGACCTACAAGTGCAAACCCTAGCTCTGCCAAGGCTCCTCCTCATCTTCTGTATCTACAGCATCCATGACATATGAAAGTAGTACTTCAATGATATTGTCCTTATTCTTGGTTTCTCCGGTGTAGAGCCCAAGGTCTTCCTTCTGGTTATTACCATACAGAACCAGCCTTGGTTCTGTAAAAAAGGATTTTACCTGATAGTCATCCTGAAGGTTCTTTACGCTTCTGCCAGTCAAAAGTGATAGAGAACGGAGATCTGTTTTCTCAAGTGTGGCTGCAAATATATACTTTCCCTTATAAAAGACCATTACAGCACTGTCAAGGACCTTTATGCCGTCATCTGAAATAGTCCTGGGATACTTTGAGAAACGGAGAATCAGGTTTCCTTCTTTCTTTTCACTATCAAAAACATTTTCTGAGGGCGCATCTCTGAGGTTAGAACCGATTTCCTCTGCTATCTCAGGAAAAACAATCATACTCTCTCCAGAAGGTTTTCGATTGTGATCGAACCAAACGGTTCAAGACCAGCTGAACAGAAATCCATTGAAAGAGCGTCCCCTATGGTTTCAATCTCATCACTTGAGATTACACTAGCCCCGTACAGAAGCTTCAAGACATCTTTGACCTTTATCTGATCCAGAGGCATTGCCGGAACAAAAGAAGTGTGTTGGGTATTGGTACTCAGAATATAGCCGGCCTTTTCAAAATCCAACAAATAGCTCTGCATTCTTGAAATGGGAACAGCCATTCTTTTTGTAAGACTCTTCATACTGGTTTTCCCTTCTCCAGCGTTATACTTCTTTCCAATTAATAAAAGGACATTTACAGCTTCTGCTATAATGCGCTCCGGTGTCTGTGGGCGTCCGAGAAGAGTGTTCTTATCTGGTCTGAACTGATGCACATATGCGAGCTTCGCAATTAGTATGACTATGTACCAGAGTACATAAAAGTACAGAAGTATAAAAAGTACAGATGCAAGGGTACCGTAAATAGTCCAATAGGAAACCATCTTTGTAATCAAAAGATTGAAGACCAGGTTTGTTATAAGGATTGCAAGCATTCCTGTAACAGCTCCCATCAGTGCACTTGTTCCTCTTATCTTGGCATTCGGAACCAACTCAAGAAGCAGGAAAAATGCCAGAAGCACAATAAGGTAAGATGCTATCTTTTTCAAAACCGAAGTTAAAGTTGTAGAAACCTTCTTCTGCATGACAAGCGCCGAAAGCCGGGCATTGAATGTATTGGATAAAGCAAATGAAAGGGCAATGAGGAATGTGAACACAATCAGAAAAACGAAGAAGGTTGCAAACCTTCTCATGGTATTTCCTTCTGAGCGCGTATTGAATATTGTATTGATTACCGTATAAATCTTGTTTACAAGAAAAAGACCTGTAATCAGGAATGAAACAAGTCCGAATACCCCCAAAGACATTGCGTTTGAGGAATACTGACTTATCTCCTTTATAATATCGCGGGCATTCTCTTCTCCGAAAATACCCATTAAAAGCTCAGTAAGTAAATCGAGGAAATTCTGCAATGCTCCAAATGAAGTCAGAAAAACAAAAAGAAAGGTTAGGCAAGGAATCAAGGCCACAAGCGTTGAATAAACGAGACCGGAGGCAAGTATATTAACATTATCGTTTGCAGAGCCTATAACGACATCTTTGCAACACTTGAAGTAGTCTTTCCACCAATCAAGGAACTTTGTCCAGAGGCTAGTTTTTTTCTCTTTCTCGTCCATCAGCTAAGTGAGTCCTTATAAAAATCAGCGATATCCTTCATGACATCCTTCCTCATCACATCATTTAATATTTCGTGACGTCCTCCCTTATAGAACTTTACTTCTACCTTTTTCACTCCCGCCTTTTTATACAGTTCGGCGGCTTTTTTCACACCTTTTGAGAAATCTCCGACCGGATCCAGATCCCCTGAGACAAAAAGAATCGGCATATTCTTATCAACACGAGAAACCAGCGCAGGATCATTTGCTGTAAAGGAACCTGTAATCAGATCCCTGTAAAAACTGGAGGTACAAATAAAACCACAGTAAGGATCATCAATATACTTCTGGACTTCTCCCCTCATTGATGAGAGCCAACCGAGCTTTCCTTCCTTTTCAAACTTCTTGTTGTATGAACCGAAAGCAAGGCTGTCAAGAACCGGGTCCTTTGCCTTATGCCCGTGGCTCTTTATTCTCAGCTTCGAAAGAAGAAGTCCGAGTCTTCCCACGAGCCCCTGGGAGCCACCTGTGCCACATATTACAGCAGCCTTATAAATTGAATTATGAAGTGCAATATTGGTACGAGTTACAAAAGAACCCATACTGTGTCCGAAAATTAGATGCGGAAGATTTGGGTGCTCACCTGCTATCACCTCATCAAGCTCATAGCTGTCATCGCAGATAGTCATCCACCCATCTTCTTCCTTGAACCAGCCTTCTTCCCCATCGGAGATTGTCTTACCGTGTCCACGGTGATCTTGACAATATACTGTATACCCTTCTTTATTCATAAAGCGGGCAAACTCATCATAACGTGCACTGTGCTCCGCCATCCCATGGTTGATATGAAGTGTTGCCTTTGGAGAATCTATGCGCCAAACTCTATAAAACAATGGTTTCCCATCTCTGAGTGTTAATGTTTTTTCCTCCATAATTTTGCTCCTGGTCCAATTTAGAGTATTATCTAATTATATGGGAAAAAACGAGTTTAAAGTAAAGGATAATGAAAAACCGTACCTGGTGGTATCAGATATCCACGGTGATGAAAACGGGGTTTATCTTATTGAAGAAGCTTGTCGCCGCTTTGAGCCTGAGGCAATTCTCTCTGCCGGGGATCAGTGTCCCGAACTATATAATCCGTTTTACGGAACTCTTACAATGGTCAGTGGAAACTCTGACAGGCCATTTCAATATGAGGGAATGAACTATCCTCCCCGGTTCAGGGAACTCAGTCTTTTCTCTCACAGGACTGTTATCTGCCACGGCCACGATATGAGTTCAGATGATTTTGACCTTAAAAAAGGAGATATCTTTATTTTCGGCCATACTCATGTTCCCCTTCTCAGGAAAGTTGACGGCATTTATTATTTGAACCCAGGTTCTCCAAGCTATCCCAGGTCCTCAGAAGGAGCCACAGCAGCTTTGATTTTTCCTTCCTTTCTTGCCCTCTTATCCTTAAGAGATTTCACTTTCTTTTCAAGTCTCAAAATCTGAGAGGAAAACTCACTGTTCAAAGGCAAAGCAAGGACTGTTCTCCTCTCCTCACTTTCTGTAGGCTCAAGTTTGAAATAATCTGGAATTCCTTCCCTTTCAAGTTTCAGTGAAGAAAAAACAGAGTAGCCCTCTTCCAGTATTTCACAGAATGAGTAACCAAGAATCCTGAATCGTATAAGGTACAGTCTGAAAAGCAAAGGATAGGAATATATAAACGAAGGAACATTAGCCCAGTACAATGAAAGAGATGAAAGTGGGTTTATTCCAAATGACAGAAGCCCAAGATTCATGACAAATTCATAGCTTGCACTGATTGCAGCACTTTTTATTTTGAGCTTTCTCTTACTTAGCAGCATTGAAGAAGGAAGGAACAAGCCCACCTCAAGGGACGAAAGGAGTGCCTGCTGATAGCAATTTCTCAACTCATAGTCTATTGCTTTTCCATGCTTGGTTTTTATCGATTTATCCTCACTTATAAGTCCTGTCTTATAAAATGAGGCAGCTCCACTCAATGTTGCAATATTTCTTGTAAGACGGACATATCCTTTGCTGTCCCCTTTATCAATACCAAGTAAGCTCTTATCCTCATCATCCTTTGTCCTCAAGAATGCAAAAAGCGCTCCAAGATGGTTTATGCATAATCCGACTTTCCTTGCTTCATTTACGATGGGAACGATATCTTTAATTGCAAATAGACCTAAGTTTGAACCTAAAGCAGTCATTTCGTTGTAACTAGGGAGTCTGTATCCTTCTTTTGTTCTCCTGTAGCAGGAAAGGAAGCAGTCAAGGCATGTCTCCGGATAATTGCCATACTCCTCCAGCACCTCCTTCCCATCCAGGAAAGAAAGACGTGGATCAGATAATCCTGAATAGGATGAAACAGGAATCCAGCCCAGTCTTATTCCCGAATCTATGAATCTGGCGTTCCCGACTTTTCTTATCTCTCGTGAAAAATGTGATTTCTCCATGAGTTTTCTTTCTTTGCTTTTAAGTTTTTTAGTAAAATCTGTTTTTGGAAATCCCTGTACAACTATTCCCTTGAGGTTTCTCTGAAAGAAGGCATAACCAAGTCCTTCTCCTTCAAGCTGACCTCCTCCGCTTAAAAGGGACGCAAAAAGTATTCCATTATCTGCTGCTATGGATGTAGAAAGTACTATATCAAAAGGGTAATGTCTCACACTATTTTCAAATACCGTGCTCTCAAGACCTCTGTACTCCTCTGCCGGTAACAGTTCCACTTTGTTTTCCCTGATACTCAGATATGTCAGTTTTTCTGCACTCCCCATGATAAGAACAACATCAAGACCAAGTTTTGCAAGAGCAACACCAAAAGGACCCCCATCATATGAAAAATCTATTTTTTTTGTAAATGGAGATGTAAAAACAAAGGAGTAAACGCTCGTTCCAAGTTTCTCATATACCTTCTCTGATGAAGATGAGATAGAAATACACTCTTTAGGTGAAGCATTGAATAAAGTGACAGCTCCACTAAGGCCTTTTTCATTTCCATCGGTCTTCTCAACTCTCATTTCATCCAAATCAACAATTAAAACTGACACAAAGGCATTATAAGGCAAAAAACTCTAAGAAACTACATTGCCTGTGCTATACTCAGTACATGGAAAAAAATACTATTACCTTTAACGGAGTAAGCATTGAGACTTTCTCAGAGCCTAATCCGAACAGAATAATCAGCCTTCTTTCAAGACAGAGGAAGCTTACTTACTTTGATAATCCTCCTGTTGCCGCCCTTGTAAATGGAGAACTGACAAGCCTTATGGACAATATCATGCAACATGCTGATATTGTTACAATTCCCCTTTTCTCCCCGCTCGGACGCCGTGTTTACAGAAAAACACTCTGTTTTGTTCTTTGTACAGCCTCTGCCAGGCTCTACCCGGAAAGAAGTCTCGTAATAGGCCATTCCCTTGGAGATGGGTACTTTTTCTCCTACAAAGGAGGGGAAAAGGCGGATGTGGAGAAGCTAAAAAACAAAATGGCAGAAATAATTGCCGATGATGAGATTATTGATTTCATACGCCTTTCCTTTGATGAGGCACTCAGGTACGTTAGAGAGCATAATCTCAAAGATACTGAACTTCTTCTACTTTCAAGAAATGATGGTTCTTACCGCTTCAATGGCCTCGGTTCAACCCTCGAAATGTATTATGAGCCTATGCTTCCATCGACGAGGTACCTTGCAATATGGGATCTTGTTGAATACCATGACGGAATTCTTCTAAGGTATCCACAAAGCAGAAATGAAAAGGAGCTCATGCCGTTTTTTGACAACAAACTCCTGTTCTCCGTTTTCAAGGAAAACAAAAAGAACTCAGAGCTGTTGCACCTTGAGAGTCTCGGACGTCTCAATAATATACAGATAACTGGAAATATCCAGCAGACAGTAACACTCAGCGAAACGCTGCAACGCAGACAGTTTGCTGAAGTGGGAAGGACGATTGCGGACCGTGGCAACAAAGTTGTATTCATAGCTGGTCCTTCCGCCTCCGGGAAAACCACCGCTTCTCTGAAACTATGCAACGAACTGAAAATAAATGGTTTGAACCCAATAAAGATTTCACTGGATGACTACTACAAGAAACTTGAGGATGTACCTTTGGATGCATCTGGAAATAAAAACTTTGAAGTACTTGATGCTTTGGATCTTCCTCTTTTCCGCAATCAGCTTAATGGACTGTTAAAAGGGGAAGAAGTCTATCTTGCAACATACTCAATAAAAACCCGTCAACATGATTTCAGCACAAAGCCTACTAAGCTCAGTGAAGATGATGTTCTGATTATTGAAGGCATCCATGGCTTAAATCCCGCATTGGTTCCAGAGATAAATCCAAACAAGATTTTCAAAATCTATATATCTGCCCTCAATCAGCTGAATCTAGACTCAAGAAGCAGAATCAGTACAACCGATAACAGGATTCTGAGACGTCTGGTAAGGGATTACAGGACAAGGGGACTTGATGCAGTTGAGACTCTTTCAAGATGGCCGAGTGTAGAGCGTGGGGAAAAAGACAATATATTCCCGTACCAGAACAACGCAGATATTATTTTCAACAGTGCCCTTGATTATGAGTTCGGAGTTCTTACAACGTACGCTACCCCGCTTCTCCGTTCAGTGACAAAAAATGATGGAATGGCCTATACCACCGCACGTCGCCTTCTGAGTTTCCTGAAACTTGTTTATCCGATTCCCTCTGAGTATGTACCATCCGACTCAATACTCAGAGAGTTTATCGGAGGAAGTATATTCAATGCGACCTGAAAGCCGTAAGGTCAGAGACAACCCCACATTCAATAAGGATGTCGGGGTTTTTTCTTATCATGTTCATCAGGCGGACAGAAGATCCTGAAGGGGTGCTATCTCCTCTCTCCCAGGCTTCAACTGTTTTCACCGATACATTCATCAAGGACGCAAACATTGCTACAGAAAGTTGTAGAAAATGCCGAGTTCTTCGGATTTCCTCGGCACCTAAAGGTCTTACACCCTCAATTTTCATAAACTTATTACGTCTTGTGACAACACCTTTCTTGTTAGGATAGAGTGCATCCTTGACTGTATCTTTGTATATTGAATCCACTTTTACTCTTTTCCGTATATATGAAGAAGTTCAGTCAAAAGGTCTTCAAGTTTACCCAGGCACTTTCCACAGACTGTTCCGGCTCCTGTAAGCTCCTGAAGTTCTTCAAGGTTATGGACCTTATCCTCTTTTACAAGTTCTTCGATCCTCTGATCTGTAACTCCCTTGCACTCACATATAATAGTGGCAACTTTTGCCTTATATGGGTTAGGAAGCCCTGATTTCTCCAGGTAGTCATCAATTGCAGCACGGAGTGCTTTGTCCCCAAGAACTGAACAGTGGAACTTATGTTCCGGTAGACCTCCAAGCTTTTCCATGATTTCTTTCGGATTAAGCTTATAAGCATCTTCAAGTGTCATGCCGATTGCCATCTCGCTCATCATAGATGTGGATGCAATAGCTGATGCACATCCGTAAGTGAGCCACTTGAGATCTTCGATTTTCCCATCTTTGACTTTGATTCCTACTCTCATCTGGTCTCCGCAAGCCAAAGATCCTACTTCCCCAACTCCGTCCGGTGTAAATTCCTCATCTTCCTTCCAGAGATTTCTCGGGTTTATGAAATGGTCCTTAACAGTATCTGTATAGACCCACTGACTTAAAAAACTATTTGCCATTTATGCCTTCCTTGTACTCATTTTTCTGATTCTTTCAATTATAGGAGGAAGTTTATCGAGTACATAATCCACATCCTCATCTGTATTATAGCGTCCGAAACTGAAACGTACAGAACCATGGGCATGTTCAACCGGAAGCCCTGAAGCCAAAAGAACATAACTCGGCTCAAGAGAGCCAGAAGCACATGCTGACCCGGTTGATACCTCAATTCCCTCAAGATCCAGATAGAGGAGAATGGACTCCCCTTCAGCTGAAGGAAACGAAACATTCAGCGTTCCAGGCAGACACTTATTTATGTCATTCGAGCCGTTGATGACAACATTCGGGATTCTTTCTTCAATTCCCTTTCTGAGCTTTTCTCTCATTTTCCAGAGCTTTTCATGCTCTTCATCAAGGTTGATTCTGGCAAGCTCTGCAGCTTTTCCCATCCCTATAATAGCAGCGTTATTATAGGTACCGGCCCTGTACCCTGCTTCCTGATGTCCACCATGAAGAAGGGGGGTAAGCGGGGCTTTTTTCTGCCTGTAAAGTACTCCGATTCCCTTTGGTCCATAGAACTTATGCGCAGACATCGAAAGATAATCGACTTCCAAATCTCTGACATCAACCTTGATTTTTCCAATTGCCTGAGTTGCGTCTGTATGGAAATAGGCACCCGCCTCGTGTGCAAGGCGGCATGCTTCCTTTACTGGCATTATTACCCCCGATTCATTGTTTCCCATCATAATTGAAACAAGGCATACGTCATCGCTTAAAAGTGCTTTGTATTTTTCTATGTCCAGACAACCTTCTTTGTCGACCGGAGCATAATCTACTTTGTATCCCTTTCTTTTTAAATAGGCTGCTGTCTCAATTGAAGCAGGATGTTCAACAGAGGATATTATTATCCTGTTTCTTTTATCCCCGTCATCAATCAGATCCCGGAAAGTATTGAAAACCGTATTATTTGATTCTGTTGCTCCTGAAGTGAAGTAAATCTCCCCACTTTCAGCATCTATTAACTTTGCAACCTCAGATCTGGCCCATTCAACGGCAACTTCACTGTCGCGCCCCATCTGGTGCATACTGCTTGCATTCCCGTAAAGATCCTCGTTTTCCCTCATGATTTCCTTTACTTCGTCAGCCATTTGAGTTGTTGCGTTATTATCTAAATATACTCTTCTATTAGTCATAACTAACCTCATAGTTAAATTAAGATTAATTTACACTTAGGTCAAGTTTCAAATTGCGTAGCCGATTCTTAATAATTTCTTCTGGGATAATACAATAACCATAGTGCATTTAAAAAGGGAAAAATCAGAGGTTCTTGAGCCTTTTTGCAGAATAACATGTAGTGTACCCACCGATTATTATAATCAGGGTACATACAACACCTCCTGTTATTCCATGTAGAAGAAGACTATAGTCTCCTCCGAATGTGTAATACATGGATATCTGGAGGTTCAGAAGGGAAACCATTGCACCGGAGAGATTTATATTCCTTACTGTTATTACAAGCGTATTATGGCTCCTTTCAGCTTTTATTATGTTACGTATTGCAAACACAAGTTTTATAAAAGTGTAAGTGGCAATGCTGATCATGACTGCCTCATGGTAACTTTTAAAAAGTTTATAATGCAGGGTGAGGTAAGTTGTAAGGCTGAGTATAAATGCAGAAAGCAGAAGAAGCGTACCCACCCTCCTCATTAACTTTAGTTCAGCCTTTTCACTTTCTGTATTTTTTTCACGTAGCGCAAGAAAACGCATTATCCCCAGATTCGAATAGTAAAGAAAGATGATTATAAACCAAGCTGACTTTCCCCATAGCCCCAAAACAAGATTATATAGAGCGTAGAGAGTATTAAAGGCAAAGGACGCCGCGGTGATCAAGAAAACCCTTTCATCCTTATTCCGTATTTTCGATGAAATACGCCTTACTGCCTTTTTCAAATTCACCTTCTCCCCTTGGGATACATTTCTGGATTATTCTAACTAGAGCATCAACTGAATCCTTCAGTCATTTTTAGTGTAGCTATTTTAAGTTTGATAAGTAATAAAAAAACAGGTTACTTTTTAGTCTTCAGAAATAAAGTTTCATTTTCTGCAAGATGTAAAAAACAAAATAAAAAGATTCAAGGCTTTAAGAGAAATTGGGTAAATTATTTGGAAAGAATAATCTATATATCAACAATATGGAAAACGGAATAAAACCGTAAGGAAAGAAATTAAAAAATATTTAAAGCTTCCGTTGCAAGGTTTATTTAGATTTATGACATTTTACTGTGATGAAGTTTAAGTTTATGCGAGCGCCTTAGTTGTTTTTTGTTTTTAAGCCGTGAACGCTTTTCTATTTCAAGTCCAAAGTATCTTCGGTAATGTATTCTTTATTATTTTTAAAACGCAGATGGTGAGAGGATGCCCATTTTCTATACGCACACCCAGGTGGCAGGGAGGAAGAAAACATTGCTGTAAAAAAAGTGACCTTCCTGCACGATGGGCAGGAAGCAAGCCGGTTTTTATAGACAGAACAAAGTTTTGTAGTACCATCAAGAAACTTACAGGGTTTCGTAAGATTTAAAAGAACATAACTGTCTGTTTCTGTTTTCTCATAACAGCAGAGACTGCACTTGGCACAGATACTCTCCCACCACCTATTTTGCATGCTCAATCATATGACGGTGTGAAATTGTCGGGAAAAGGTTGACGTAGCTTAAACTTGCCTTGCCTTTTCTGACTGTTTCAAAATCATTGGGATACTCATTTTCACGTTTTTTGAACTCTACATGGATATCTACATTGCTGATTTCAGTAACATTCTCATCCTTTTTCCTGAACTCAAATTTATCCTCGTAAAGAATTTCTCCAATCGATGAGAGCTCCCACTCTCCGTTAAAGCTATGTGGTACATTTATATTCAGAAAAGCACGACCATCAAGGTTTTTAAGGAACAAATCAAGGTTATCAGCAAGGAAAGATGCTGTCCTCTCAAAGTGAAAACCTTCCTTTTCCTCACCTGCAAGGAGTCCTTCGGAGATTGCTATTGCTTTATAGCCATACATACTTGCCTGACGGGCTGCCCCGCAGGTTCCGGAGTAAATAATATCAGTTGAAATATTGTAACCCTGGTTTATTCCTGACACTATAAGATCAGGTTTCACTGTAAGAAGTCCTGATTTGAGTCCATAGATGATACAGTCTGCAGGGGTTCCCGAGATACTATATTTGTTCTCATCGTGTTTAATTGCCGTAACCGTAGCATAAAGTCCCATTGAGTGTGACTTGCCCGATTGCTGCACTTCGGGCGCAAGAATTGATATTCTATGTCCTTTTTTTGTCAAAACCCTGTCAAGGGCCTGAATACCGTCTGCAAAGTACCCATCATCATTAACCAAAAGTATATTCATGACTCTATATTACCCTAAGTCCGCCTGAAGGGATATACTCAAAAAATGCAGGATGGAAACCAAAGATTCTTTCGTACTCCTCAAGCTTTTCAAATGCTTTCTTTCCTTCTTTTTCCACTATAATTGAGAACATCATTCCAGCTATTCCTGATGAAACCTGAACCAGGGCCAACACTTCATCTGCTTCACTGCCGCGGCGCACTATCCAGTCAATTTCAGGACAAGTCAGCTCAGCTCTTGTTGTGATATTTTTCTGCTGTTGGTTAAGAAGTTTGGCAAACTGCTTTAAATCTCCCCTTTTCAAAACTTTCCAGGCTTCTTTTGCAACATTGCTCTCTTCCAGTAAATAGTGGGCATAACGTTTCTGGTTCTCGCTCAAACCTGTACACATCAAACGCAGATTCCGTTCTGGAATGTCGCGCAGTTTCTCAGCAGGACTTAAAGTAGCTTCCAGATGTTCACAGACTTTTTCTATATCCTCCCTGAATTCATCAAATACGGGATTTAATACAGCTGAAGGGAGGGATGGGGTAAGGAATACAGGCTTGAAGGACAATTCCTTTTCAAACGGATTTGCCATTGTCACATAAGAGTAATTTTCCAAATCAAAGTAAACAAGCTGATTCTTAAAGTTGTTAAAAAGCATAATAAGATCCTGTTTTCTTACTTTTGAATCTGCATTCAATTCATCTGCCTTGAAGCAAATTGACAACAGTTTCTCATACTTCAGCTTATTGCCATTAAACTCATTCAGAGCAAGGGCCACGGCTGCATAGACAGAGGCTGAGAGGGAAATATTATCGGCCTGAGCACTCTCTCCTTTGATTGTGATATTCAAACCGGTAGTTCTTACTCCTGTTGCATTGAAAGCCTGTATCAAGGCTTTTATGGCATTTGCCCACCTGTCTTCCTTTCTGTACTTGATATTTGATATCACAAATTTTTTCTTATCCTGCTTGGTCACATTTATGGCTTTTACAATATTATCACTTCGTCTTGAGACTGCTACCCTGAGTCCCCCGTCATTTGTGCTCATAATTGAGTATCCTGAAATGTAGTTGGAAAACCCACCCAATAGCGTTGTAACCTGAGGAACCTCGACAATAACTTCGGGATTTTCTGAATATTCTTTTAGATGTGCTTTGTCGACGTCGTACATTTTGGTTTGTTAAAATTATCCACTACCAAAGTACAAAGTGCAAATTTTTTTTAGCGCAATTAAAGAAATTACGGATTTATAAGGAAATAGATAAAAATCTGAATTTTGAAAAATTTTTTTAAAATGCTTTTTTTACTTAATTTTGAGACTGTTTTCTGATTATTACATAACTTGCTATCGCTTTTACAGAGAAAACATCAGGATAAAAAAGTTCTATACAATTCAGATAGAACAAAGAAAACAAATAAATTTGTTGGAAAATCCTGTTTGATTGTTTTATTTGGAACTTAAGCTAGATACCAGGCTTTACATTTCAACTATATTGTCCCAATCTTTCCAGCTAACATAATTAATACCATTTATTTTCATAGTCCAGTCTCCCAAATAGAAAACCATACCCGATGCATTAGGACTCTTTTTAAGATTCAGATACTTTTTTATGTTTGAAGAAAGTTTCTCTTCAGGGTTGTAATCACTTTTTACTTCAATAGCGAAAGAATGTTTCCAATCAGCTATTATATCCACTTCAAATCCTTTCATATCTCTGAAAAATGAAAGATCTGAAGTTTTTCCAATGTTATAGCGCGCTTTAAGTAGTTCTGAGACTGCGAAAGTTTCTACAATTGCGCCTTTTTCCTTGCTAAGTAATAGCTCCTCTTTATTCGATATTCTTAAGAGGTGACATAGTAATCCTGTATCCATGAAATAAAGCTTTGGAGATTTTATTAGTTTCTTTCCTAGGTTTTCAAAGTCTGGTTCAAGAAAGTGTAGTATATAGGAGGCTTCAAGTATTGAAAGCCAACTTTTAATAGTAGGAGAAGATACACCCAAAGATCGTGCAACTCCATCGGCTGAAAAAATTTTCCCACTATAGAGTGCACAAATCTGTATAAACTTCTTGAATACAATCAGATTCTCAGCCTTTATTTGGTTTCTAACATCCATATCAATGTATGTAGATATGTAGTTTTCATACCATAAAGCATAGTCAATTTTCTTTTTTTCATCATACAAGGGCGGATACTCACCTTTGAAAATCAAATCATATGGCAAATTGGGTAATTTCTCTGCATCTTTTAATTCGTTAATTGAGAAGGGAAGCAGTTTTAAATAGGCCGCTCTCCCTGCAAGGCTTTCAGACGTATTTTCTCTTAATTTGATTTGGCTTGAACCGGTTAATATATACTTTCCTGGCTCAAAATCACTGTTATCAATAAATAGCTTTATCGTATCAAAAATTTCAGGAACCTTTTGTACTTCATCAATAATCAGACCATCAGGGAAGGCCTCCAAGAAATCTTTTGGATTGGATTTAGCCAATTCTCTAAGTTGTATGTCATCAAAGGAAATATATTTTTTTTGAGGGAATACTTTTTTTGCTAATGTTGTCTTACCAGACTGTCTAGGACCAGTAATAACTATTACGGAAAACTGGTTACTCAGTTTTATTAATAATTCTTCAGCTGTTCTTTTTATCATTAGACAATATATTAAAACAGTAAAAATCTAAAGTCCAGTATGGTAAAAATCTAAAGTTAAGTATGGTAAAAATCTAAAGTCAAATATTCACTTTATATTAAAATGGGATACAGTAGCTGTCATTTTAGCGCTGGATGTGTTAACAAGACAAATATTGAGCACTGCCTTGACAGAAAGAAAGCAAATAAAGCAGTAAAACCTCAGCTATACTATTTTGATGAAGAGCTTACTTAACTAACAGACTAACGATTCCCTGCGCTCATTTTCAGTAAGTAACTTTTTATGCCCTTTTTTACCTGGTTTTATACTTTTTTCTCTTCTATTAGGGCACATTTTTTAAGGTTTCTTTGATTACTTAGATAAAAAAAAGAGGCTGTTGCTCTTTTTTAGCTTTTTGCAACAGCCCATTTCTCTTCTAGACAATTTACTTTGAAGTTCTTCCGTATCTCTTATTGAAGCGCTCAACACGACCTGTTGTATCAACAAGCTTCTGGGTTCCTGTGAAGAACGGGTGGCATGCTGAACAGATTTCAACTGTGAGATTCTTTGCAGTAGATTTTGTCTTGATGACATTACCACAAGAACATTTGATTTCCTGTAACTCGTAGTTTGGATGAATATCCTTTTTCATTTTTAACTCCTATATCTTCACTATCTGGCATTTACAGATAGCCAATTTCAGTTTATTCTTCCCGGTGTCGACTGTGTACCCTGCGGTGCATTCATTGAATCCAAGAACTCCTTATTATTATTACTCTTTTTCATTTTGTCAATGAGAGTTGCAGACATGTCCATATCATCAAGGTTACCAAAAGCAGATCTGAGGAGGAATACACGGGAGAGCACATCACTTGGAAGAAGCAGGTCGTCCTTTCTTGTTCCGGACTTTTTGATATTGATTGCCGGATACTTTCTGTTATCAGCCATTTTCCTGTCAAGAACCACTTCGTTGTTACCTGTTCCCTTGAACTCCTCAAAAATAACCTCATCCATTCTGCTTCCCGTTTCAATGAGGGCAGTTGCGATTATTGTAAGGGAGCCACCCTGCTCTATGTTTCTTGCAGCCCCAAAGAACCTCTTTGGCTTATGGAGGGCATTTGAGTCTACTCCTCCTGAAAGAATCTTTCCACTTGCAGGGACTGTCTGGTTATAAGCTCGGGCAAGACGTGTAATTGAGTCTAAAAGGATAACAACATCCTTTTTATACTCAACAAGGCGCTTTGCTTTCTCTATGACCATTTCTGCAACCTGAACATGATGACTTGCCTGCTCATCGAATGTAGAAGCAATGACCTCTGCTTTTACATTCCTTCTCATATCGGTAACTTCTTCAGGTCTTTCATCTACAAGAAGGACTATAAGGACAACCTCTGGGTGGTTATGTGTTATAGCATTTGCAATTTTCTGCATCAAAACTGTCTTTCCGGTTCTCGGAGGAGCAGTCAAAAGGGATCTCTGTCCCTTTCCTATTGGGCAGAAAAGGTCTACTACCCTTGTCGATAAATCTGATGGTTTACCTTCCTCAATAATCTCCAGGTCCAGCATTTCATCAGGGAAAAGCGGGGTCAGGGTATCAAACGGAGCGCGTATTTTGGCAAGTTTCGGTTCATTCTCGTTAATCTCAAGTACCCTTACAAGAGCAGCTGACTTCTCATTCTCCCTTGGGGCTCTGATCTGACCGAGAATCGTGTCTCCGGTTTTCAGTCCGTTTGCCTTTATCATGCTTGATGGAACATAAACATCCTCCCCTCCAGGAAGATAGTTGTTTACAGCATATCTGATATATCCGAATGATGATTCCTGAAGTATTTCAAGAACTCCCTGAACCATCAAGGCACCCCCTGCCTGAGAGTGCAGACGGAGCATTTTTGCAATCAGATCCTGCTTTCTGGAATCAAGAATAACATCCTCAGGGATTCCCATTTCCTTGGCTTTGTTTCTAAGCTCATCCAAATGAAGTTCTGTCAAAACAGATATAAAAAGCTTCGGGGCATCAGGGTTCTCATCCAAATTTACCTCAGGAGGAAGCTCTTCCCTTTCCTTCTTGTTCTTGTTCTTGTTTTTTCTGTTGTTATTGTTGTTATTCTGGCGCTTTTCTTCCTTTGACTCCTCAGCAGATTTTACCTCCTGTGACGAGTCTAGGTTTTCGCTCTGTACTTCTTTTTCAGAAGCGGAGGTATCCTCGATTTGGGGCTCTTTTGGCTCAGAAGGCACTTCATTATTCTCCTGAGGCACATCTTCAATAGAAGGCGTTGCAACAACTGTTGTAGTCTCAGTCTCATCATCAACTTTGACTACAACACGCTTTCTTGGCTGAGGTCTCTTATTTTTCTCTGCCACTTTCTTCTGTTTTCGTCCGCCTGATTTTGCTGTGCTTTCCTTCTTTTCGGAGGTTTCCCCATTTTCAGTATCCACCTTTGCAATATCAGAGCCAGGCTCAGCTTCAATGCTTTCGCCCTCAGCTTTTGGTTCTTCAACAGGTTTGACCTTTATTTTCCTGGTCTTCTTAATTACAACCTTGGCTTTCTTTTCCTCACCATTATCAGGTGAAACCGTTAATTCTTCTTTTTGGGATTCGTCACTAACAAGTCCCTCTTTGTCGTCCTCTGACACCACAAATAATCTCCGAAATTGCTTAATAGTGTTATTTGATATTAATTTTGAATTTGATGATGCTTAAATTCCCGTATATAAGCAAGTTAATATTATTTCTCTATCATCAAATTGTCAACTCTCAGCTAAATGTATGCCCATAAAGAGGCAACTTCCCCTGTGTTTTTTCCATCAAGGAATGCATAAAGGAGGAGAAAACCTGCAGTTACAGATTTACGCCTTACTGAGTCCCTGCCGTAGGATGAGAAATGAACCTCTACGCTTTCTGTTTTCTCCGATGAAGAGAAACCCATGCATACTGTTCCTACATCCTTAGCTTCGAGTTTTTCTGGTCCGGCAACACCAGTGAAGGAAAGCGCATAAGTACTTTCAATAAGGCCTCTTACCCCTTCTGCCATTTCAGAAGCACACTCAGGGCTTACAACACCGAAGTTTTTAACTGTTTCTTTTTTTACGCCTAGAAGCTTTTCCTTAACTGAAACAGCATAAGAAGTAACTGAACCCAGAGTATAGGAGGAAGAACCGGGAAGGGACGTAAGGAGTGCAGAGGCTAGACCACCTGTCAAAGACTCTGCAACACTTATACTTGCTCCTTTTTTCTTCAAAGAGTCCGAAATAAGTGAAAGAGCAGTAACATCCCCTTCTATTATTCTATATGGCCCTACCATTGCCCTGATTTTTTCTATCGCCTTATTTCTCTCCGCTCTGGTTTTTCCTGAAACATAAAGGGAAATCTTATATTCCTGGAAACGTGTTGCCCAAACAAGATCCCTGTCCGCTTCCAAACAGAGTTCTTCCAGTTTTGCTTCAGGAATCAGGAAAGTTGAATACTCATCCCTTTCACCTTCTTTTACCTTCATCCTTTCTTTCAAAAGGGGAAGGACATAATTGTAGAACATAGGTTCCATTTCCCTTGGCGGACCAGGAAGTGCAAAAAGGAGTGTTGAGTCAAAAACAGAGCCATAAAAACCTGGCGCTGTTCCATTCGGATTGGGCATAAGTGAAAACCCCTGGGGAATCATTGCCTGTTTTTTATTTGCCCCTTCAGCTCTTTCTTTCCCCACCCGATTAATCAGAGCACTCCAAGCTTCATCGTTCAATACAAGCTCTTTGTTTGAAGCCTTTGCTATAATGTTTCTTGTCATATCATCAGATGTCGGGCCTAAGCCACCTGTAACGATAATAAGATCAAACTTTTTTTCAGCATCTGAAAGGACAATTTCAATACTCCCATCATCAGGCAGGAGGATTATTTCCTTTACATCAATTCCGATACTTGTCAGTTCCTTGGAAATCAGACGACCATGCTTATCCTGGATTATACCGCGGGTTATTTCAGTTCCGATTGCTATTAATGCTGCATTCATCTTACTTCTTCTTTCTCTTTATAACGAAAAGCACTCCCCTGTATATCAGGCCAAGAGATAAAACAATGATGGAAGTATATATAGCGATATAGGCAAATAAATCTATGTGCTTAACATAGAAAGTATTACTATTCTTTTCCTGAGAATAGACAGGAACTTCATAGATATGATATCCCATGCTAAATGGCTCCATCGGATTAACAACTTTGCCAGTAGGAGTAATAAGACATGTGATTCCTGAGTTCGTTCCTCTGACTGTGGCTTTTCTTGTTTCAATTGAACGGTATGTTGCAATTATGGCATGCTGCCACTCTGCTGCTTCTTTTTTTGACCAGTTGTCATTTGTCATATTCACAATAACCTCAGCACCGTTTTTGACAAATCTGGCAGGAATGCGTCCGAACGCATCCTCGTAACAGATAGGGGTTGAAAAGTTTATCCCGTCAAGGTTGAATACTGTAGCCTCTTCTCCCTTCTCCCACCAGTTATAGTCATTTGCAAGAAGGAGGTTATAAAGCCAGGGAAGTTGTTTTTCATATGGAAAATGTTCTGTAAACGGAACAAGCTGCTGCTTAAGATATTCCCCCTGGATGTCCCCGTCATAGAAAAGAAGAACTGAGTTGTAATCTTTTCTGTTCTGATTACCCTCTTCATCATAGGCAGCCTTAGTCTCGTCATCTATTATTCCTTTCGGATTTCCAGTTAAAAGCGGAATATCAAGTGTATTTGCAAAATCTACAAAATCCCTCGTAAGGTATGCAATATCCTCCCATCCGGAGCCTTCCTGGAAATAATTTAGGTGCCAAGAAACAGAGGGGACAAATGCTGTTTCAGACCAGATAATGATATCAGGGTTTTCCTTCATAGCTTCCAGAGTATAACGCCTGAGGTTATTGAAGTTCTGGTTGTATGTCTGATAGCCACCCTTCCATGAGTCGTGATTATGCTGCACTGCCCCGACTCTCCAGATTCTGTCACTCTCACGGCCTTCCCAGTAGTGTAACTTTACTCCTCCGTAAATGAGCTGAGACAGTAAAAGCACAAGGTATATGATAATGAAAACAAGATTCTTTTTTATGTAGGAGGAAAACTTCGGTGCCTTTTTGTATAAAAGTGGCAGAAGATAATTTGCTATAAAAGCCTGCGGGAGAACCATCATGAAAATGATTCCCCAAACTCCAGTTATATCTGCTATCTGGGTAAAAACCGGATAGCGCCAGAGTGCGTAGCCTATGTTTCCATATGGATAACCGGCAAACCAGTTCTCTGCAAGGTAAGCATAGGAAACCCAGATTGCTCCTTCAAGAATGTAGGAGAATGTCGGAAAAAGTGAAACTGCTCCTTTTAGTGCAAGAAAAAGGATTATCATCTCGCCCCCTTTGATAATAGGGGCAATAAGTATAGCCAAAGGGTGGAAACCCGAAAGCCAATAGTTGAAAAAGAAATAATAGGTTAAACCGAAAATAAACCCATAGAACCAAACACATTTCCATGAAGTATTTTTTATAACCATAAAAACGGGGATTAAGGCAAAAAGCGCGATAAAACCCACCCCGTTCTTACTCATAAACCCTGGAAATGACAGAGAAAGAATAAACGAAGCACTTAAAAGTACAAGAACCTCAGAACACAACGTCCCGAGGTTTCTTCTTCCGTTTTGCAATTCAGGCAAATTCTTATCCTTATAGTTTAATCTTCACTTGGAGCATCTGTAATGTTCCAAACGAAATCTTTGAGCTCCTTTCCAGGACGGAAGATGGCAACCCCATGCTTTCCAACTGCAACAACATCCCCGGTTTTGGGGTTTCTTGCCTTTTCCCTACCCTTTCTGATTCTGACTTCAAAGGTTCCAAACCCTCTGAGCTCAATTATCCTATTATCCTTAAGGCCATCTTTTACTTCTTCAAACAGCTCATCGATGACCATATGTATTTCGCTTCTATTATAGCCAAGCTTATTGTGCAGACTTTCAATAATAGCTGCCTTTGTAAGTTTGTCGTCCATAAGAAAACACCTCTATGCAAGTTTGTTAAAAGCGCGTGTTAATCTGCTCTTTTTTCTGCTAGCTGTATTTTTGTGCATTACGCCTTTTGATGCTGCTGCATCCAATAATTTGCAACTTTCTTTCAATTCTGCTGCTGCAACTTCCTTATCACCTTTGATGATAGCCTGATCAAACTTCTTAATCTGAGTTCTTACCTTGCTCTTTGCTGCACGATTAATAAGACGTCTTTTAGCTTCCTGTCTTTCTCTTTTTTCAGCTGACTTATTAGCCATTTATTTCCTCCATGGATTTGGGCATTTTTAACTTCAATCCGAATTTGTCGGACGGTTATTGACGATAACACACGAGATAAATTAGGTCAATACAACAAATTAACTTTTAAAGTCTTTCCCTCATTCAGCTGCAAAGAGCTCATCCTGATACTCTTTGTCAACAATCCAGAAACCAAGCTCATCGTCATGGTAAACGACTTCAAACGGAACCATCAGACTTCTTCCGTCTATGGTAGTGACAGTAATCTTTCTTGAAAGTATATTTACTTCCTTTACCCTCCAAAGCTCATCATTGATTTTAAGCTTTGTGCCCTCCGGTGGACAGGAGGCCTTTTCTTCCATATAGTAATCAAACTCGTAAGAAAGACAGCATAAAAGGCGTCCGCATGGACCCGATATCTTTCCGGAGTTCAGTGAAAGGTTCTGCTCCTTTGCCATCTTTATTGATACTGTGTCCACATTCATGTTAATTGAGTGGCAACAGTAATCCCTGCCACATACAGAAAGGCCTCCAATCAGTTTTGATTCATCCCTGACCCCAACTTGGCGTAACTCGATTCTCATTTTGAAAATTGACACAAGTTCTTTTACAAGTTGCCTGAAGTCTACCCTTTCTTCACTTATAAAGAAGAAAATAACTTTAGGTTCAGTAATAAGGAAGTGCGCTGAAATAAGCTTCATATTGAGCTTATGCTTCTTTATTTTCTCGCGGCATACAATTATTGCATCTGCAACCTTGACTTCATTTTCATGGTATTTTGCCATCTCTGAGGGTGTTGCAAGGTGATCGATGTAAGAGACTTTTCCTGTAACTTTTATTTTTTCTGGTGTTTTATTCCTCTGGCAACCAAAGCATGACATGCAGGGATGAATGTTAGGATCTTCATTTTCCTCATAATCATCATCCTCAGAGCCAAAGTGCAAACAAGCTCCCCTGATTTCGTCACAGCCAGGAGTGTAAGAAGACGATGAGTGCGGAGCCTCCCCTACTATGATACCTAAATCCTGACCATATTTGGTTTCATATATAACTGGTGTTCCCGGATACAGAATACTATCCCAGGCACATAGGCTTATATCATTATAAGACGGGTTTTTGACTGCATAGACATATGCATATTCGTCTTCGTTTTCTTTTTCCTGCATTAAAAAAATTCTATTAGACTGCCTTTTCTTTTTCAACTGAAGAATTATTGATAAGATTCAATTAATGAACGGGAAATTGGTACTGGCTCCCCTTGCAGGGTACACGGATAAGGCTTTCAGGGAAATATCTTCTTCCTTCGGATGCTCATGTGCTGTCACTGAGATGGTCAGTGCTGAAGGGCTTTGCCGAAAAAGTGAAAAAACAATAAAACTCCTTGACCGGTTTCCAGGGGAAAGGAACCTCACGGTACAGCTCTTTGGTGCAAACCCCGATTCCTACGAAAAATCAATTCCTTTTATCATGGAATACAAACCTGAAGGAATTGATATTAATGCAGGGTGTCCCGTTCCTAAAGTTGTAAAAACCGGATCAGGCTCAGCTTTGATGCAGTCTCCTGAAAGAATCTATGAAATAGTCAAAATACTGAAAGAAGGCACAAAACTTCCCGTTTCAGTCAAGTTCCGCCTTGGCTGGGACAGCACTTCAATTAACTATCTGAAGTTTGCAGAAATGTCATATAAAGGTGGTGCCACGGCCCTCACACTCCACGCAAGAACCAGAGCCCAAGGGTACTCTGGGAAAGCTGACTGGGAGGCTTTCAGAAAACTGCGCTTAGAATTCCGTGGCAAAGACACCCTCCTTTATGCTTCGGGGGATGTTTTCACACCTGAAGATGCGTCCTGCCTTTTAAATGAATACGAAATGGATGGGGTAATGTTTGCAAGGGGCGCAATCGGGAATCCTTTTATATTCCGTGAAACTGAGGAGTTTCTGCAGTGTGGCTCATATACTCTCCCGACGGTGAAAGAAAAAATTGAAACAGCGCTCCGCCACTATTCCCTTATGGAGAAATACTTCGGAGAAGTACTTGCATCAAAGGAGATGAGAAAACATGTGATGGCATACATCAAAGGGATAAGGGGAGCCAAGGAAGTCAAAGACGAAATAGCAAAAGCGAACTCCAAGGAGGAATATGAAAAGGCACTCTCTGCCCTTTTATAGCTTATTTTTCTTTTTTGTTTGAATTGGAATATCCATTAACTTAAAATTACTTTAGGAGAAGAAATGAAGGTTTTAGTTTTAGGCTCTGGAGCAAAGGATCAGGCAATCTTATGGTGGCTTAGTAAATCAAACTATGTCTCTTCTCTCTTTATTGCTCCCAAAAGCGTCAATTATAATTATTTTTCATCTGTGCTTTCAGACGTGGATCCATCAAAAAAGGATGATGTTACGAGAGCTGTCAGAAAAAACAATATAGATCTGGTTTTTATTGGAACCGAAGCTCCTCTTACATCGGGCGTTGTAAAGGCTCTTGAAGATGAGAAGATCAAAGTAATCGGAGCACCCGAAAAATCTCTCAAGCTTGAAGATGACAAAGGCTTTGCCAGGGCATTCTCCAAAAGACACTCCGTTTCCGTTCCGGCTTACAAAGTGTGTTCTTCCAAAGATGAACTGAGGGAATTCCTGGGAAATAACCAAGGGAAGACCTACGTAATCAAAAGCAACAAACTGACTCCGTCAAGAATCATGATATCGACTGACGAGACGAATGCACTATTGGAATATGGGGAATTCCTTCTCGAGAAAGGACCCGTTATAGTTGAGGAAAAAGTCATAGGACTACCACTGACTGTAACAATCTTTATGGACAACGAAGGCTACCTGATGCTTCCGGTAAGCAGTGAATATACAAGCCTTTCAAAATCAGATAAAACCCAGACCGGTGGACTTGGTGCAGTATGCCCCGTCCCACTCAGTGATGAATTTCTGACCAAGATCAAAAGCCAGATAGTTGAACCGACATTGAACGGATTGAAAGAAGAGGGACTGCAATACCGCGGAATACTTACCTTCTCCTTAGTCATCTCAAAAACAAAGGAACCGGTTCTTGTTGACTATCACGTAAGACTTAATGACCCAGCGACTCAGGCTATTATTCCACTTATTGAAACTGATGCGCTTGAAGTTTTCGATGCCATACTTTCAGACAGTATAAAACAGATAAAACTGAGCGTTTCAAATAAATCCTCTGTAGCTGTTGTTCTTTATACTCCAGGGTATCCGAATAAAATTGAAACTGGTCTTGAACTATCAAATATCAACAAAGACTTATTTCTGGTTCTTGAAGGTAAACCTGTTGTATTCAGTGGCGCAATCAAGGAAGAAAACGGTGGCATTGTAACAACTGGTGGAAGATCTTTAAGTATAGTAGGAATCGGAAACACTATAATTGAAGCCAGTGAAAACGCCTACCGCCTTATTAAAAAGCATACATTCAAGGAGCTTGCATACAGAGAGGATATCGGAGAGAACTTCTTTAAAATATCATCGACTGTAGTGTAAGTAATATTAACCTTACAGAGATATTCTATTGGTAATTAAATTGTTTTTGCAGGGACTCTTTTACAACAAAATTATAAATACCTAATGTTTTTTTATTGCACAAAGTCCCATCCAATTTTTTAGGCCTCCCAAATATACTCTGTCTCTTTAGGAATACAGTAAGGATTACTTCTTGCATCTTCTTCACTTGCCTTATAGTTTTCAGGCACACTCTCTTTAAAAAGAACATCAACCTGCACTTCTACCTTCTTAGCAACCTTTTCTTTTAGAATCAAATGCCTGTATATCTGCCATATTGCCGAATACCCCTGGAATACAGGCCTTTGCGATAGAATACAGCTTATTCTTCCGTCTAAAAGAGCCTGTCTGTTTTTCTCTGTAAAATCGTAGGTAACTATTGGTACATCCAAAACTGAATGCCCTATTTCCAATTCTCTGGCAACTCTGTAGCCGGCAAAGAAAGGAATAAAAACTCCATCAATTTTGTCTATACGGGAAAGTGCATCATTAATAATCAGTTTTATATCATCGACTTTATCAATGTTATAGTTCAAAACGTTTATTCCACGTTCCTTTGAGAACCTAATAAAACCATTGATTCTTTCTTTACTTATATGAGATGACTTAAATGAAAAAGTCAGGAAGTTTTTAGCATTAGGAGAATGAAGGTAAAGTACTTTTCCTGCAAGTATTCCGCCTCGATATGGATTTTGTCCAACAACTGAAATGGGATTTGATTCCTCCAAATCCGAATCAACTAACACGTAAATAAGATTCGGATTCTCTTTTAAAAACTGTAATGCTTCTTCTGTAGATTTTGCAATAATGACAGCAGCATCTATTCCTTCAGCAATCATCTTCCTTCCAGTTTCTAGAAATGATCCTTCTTTTGACCTGTCATATTCATAGAATTTAACGGACATTGACATATCCTTTAAATCCCTTTGAGCATTTATTACGCCCTGATATACCAAATCCCAATACCCGTCTTCACTGGATATTGTGGGAGTAATATAACCAACTCTCACTTCTCTGTTAAGTTTTAAGTTCCTTGCAAAGACATTAGGCTTAAAATCTACTTCAGAAATAATCTTTTCAATTTTAGCCTTTTTCTTAGGATTAACATTCCCTCTGTTATGTATGACTCTATCTACTGTCCCAGGAGAAACGTTAGCAAGCTCTGCAATTTCTTTTATAGTCATTCACAAAACCCCGTGAGAGGATTATCCCCTCAAGCAAGATTACTCTTTTTTTAGCTTATAGTATACAGATAGACAGTACCGGCTCCATGATTAGCAGATAGAATTTCTACTTTGTCTTTTAGACTAACAACAGTTATTTGGGTAGGTCCAACCATAGTATCTATGACTGTTTTTTTACCATTTTCGATATCGAACATTTCTAGATTTTTGTTCCCTCCTCTGCTACCGAAAATAACCACTTCTCTTCCTAAAATTTTTCCCAGCCAAACAACATGGCCAAAGTTTATTTCATACTCTTTGACTTTCTCATAATTCCAGTTATATAAAACACCTTTATCACCATGGAAAGGTTCTATTGTTGCATAGTATTTATCTGAAGTCGAAATATCGCTAGTTGGAAAACCTGCAAGCAAGGTTGGCTTCACTTCGTTTCCATATTCATAGTTTGCCAAATCCCATAAGAGGATACCATTCTCACTTGTAGTGTATAGCTTGGTATTATTTTCAATCCATAATCCATGGTTCTTTAATAATCCATCTACTACTTTTACTAAGGGCCACTCTCCGCCTTCCTCATTAATAGGAGAAATGTATATTGCTCCGGGTTTACTCCAATCATCTGTATACTCTTTATCCAAACAAAGAGTACAAATTAAAAGATAATTCTTGCCCTTTGCTTGGAAAGTTCCGATTCGATGGACAAAAGGAACTTTTAGGACTGTTTCCTTTTTCCATGGAGATAGATAGTTATCGCCATTTGGAGAGAGCAGACAAATCTCAGCTTCCTTAGACTGGAAAATAGGATAGAACTTTGTAATAGCAAGCATTTTATCTGAATTAGGTATCTGGATAACATTCATGCATCCCGTATCTCCAAGCCATAAGTCTGCGTATTTGTTATTCTCAGTATCGAAAATGTAAGCGTGTTCTCCTGGATTTTCACTTGCTGCAACATAATATCTTTTGTCTTTAAGCATCACTTCACCAGTGACATACACTGCTGGTAAATCTATTAATTTCTTTTTCTCAATTTTCATTCTCACTACTCTCCCGATTTTTATGCAATTTCTACTTTTCTGACATTTTCTACTTTTGGCTTAGCACTTATAACTCTTTTGTTTTCAATCCTTTTGATTTCTGTATCAAGTAGAACGGCAAGGACAATAACAATACCTGTAATCAATGGCTGAGCCTGCGCCGTGATACCCAGTAAATTCATACCATTGACAATCAGTGTTAATATCAAAGCGCCGATGACACACCCAACTACATTTCCCTCTCCACCTGCCATACTGGTTCCACCAATGACAATTGATGCTATCGCTAGCATCTGGAAAGAATCACCAAGACCTGCTTGAGCTGCATTCATTCTTGCTATCTGGAGTATTCCAGCAAAAGCAGCACATGTGGATGATATTATATAAACCACAAGATAGGTACTTGTTGTATTGATTCCCGAGTAATAAGCTGCTGTGGAGTTTGCTCCAACACAGTATATTCTTCTTCCAAACTTGCTTTTTTGTAAAAAGACATACAAAACAAAAGTAACCATAATTGCCCAAACTGTCTGAGCTGGGATAAAGCCTACATAGCCAACGCCCATGAATAGGAATCTGCTTGGAAAACCAAAGAATATGTTTGATCCCATTAACATTAAAGCCAAACCGTTTGCAATATACTTAACGCCATATGTTGAGACAAAGGCCGGAATCTTTACAACTGCGATTAATATTCCATTTAAAAATCCAAATCCTACACCTACTAAAAGAGCAGCAAGACAAGCCAAAAGCGGATGTACGTTGTGATTCATCAAATAGCCGCAGACACACCCGGCCAGAGACATAACCCCCGCAAGGGACAAATCAATTCCTTTTGTTAGTATTGTGCCAGTTGCTCCTACTGCAAGAATTAAGAGTATTGAAGCCTGCCTTGCTACATTGAGCATATTGCTTACAGAAAGAAATGCACTGCTTGCTATTGATAAACCAACACATAGTACTAATAAAATGACAATTCTATATAATCCATTTTTGAAAAAAATATCATATAAAGAAGGGATATTTTTAATTGCTTTTAAACTCTGAGATTTACTACCCATTATACAACTCCTTGCTTTCTGTTCTGAATTAACACATCGGCAGAAATTGCCAAAACTACGATTAGGCCAATTAAAAATGACTGAGCCTGAGGAACAACGCCCGAAATATTCAAACCGTTTTTCAGTACCTGAACAAAAAGGACACCCATAACTGTTTTATTTATGTTCCCCTTTCCTTCGCTGAATGAGTTACCTCCGATAATCGTTGCAGCAACTGCATCAAATTCCCAACCTACTCCATAGCTTGGGTGCCCGCTGGCTGAACGTGCTCCAAATATTACACCACCTAAACCTGCAAGAAGACCTGCCATAACAAATACTAATGTTTCTGAAAGTTTTATGTTTACACCAGATAGGAACAAGGCTTCACGGTTTCCTCCCAAGCCATATAAGTTCCTTCCATAACTTGTTTTCCCAATAAGTAGCTTTACAAGGACAAATACAGTAACTGCAATTAAGAAAACTACAGGAATCCCAAAGAGCCTTCCGTCAGAAATGAATCTGAAACTTTTGTTTAAAGCAGGCTGAGATACACCTCCTGTTATTACAGATCCAAGGCCAAATGCAATATTCCCAACTCCATAGGTAACAATGAATATCGGGAGTTTGAACTGGGAGACACAGACTCCATTGAGCAATCCAAACAGACCCCCTATAGTGATCGCAATGATAATTGAAAAGGATACAGGCACCCCTTTATTCATCAGCATAGCAGCTGCAACACTCGATAAACCCATAACATAACCAACTGATAAATCAGTACCGCCAATCAAAATTACCATCGTTTCACCAAGGGCTACTATCAAGAAAGGAGATATCTGTATCAAAATATTTATCAAATTTCTTTGAGAAAAGAAGTTTCTGCCGGTAAAAGCAAATACTATCACAATCAAAGAAAGCATCCATACAACAGGTGGCCATTCTTTAACTTTGTTCTTAATTTCTAATGCATTCATGCAATATCTCCTGTTTTAGAGCCCAACATATAGTCAGCAACATTTTTATCTGAAAGTTCTGAACGCATCAGCTCCTTAACAATTCTGTTTTCATACATGACGTAAACTCTGTCACATAAGCCTATTACTTCAGAAAGATCACTGGAAATCATCAATATACCTCCTCCCTTTCCTACAAATTCATCCATGTGATTATGGATTTCTTCTTTTGCGCCTACATCAACTCCGACTGTTGGCTCATCAAAGATCATAAATTCGCTATCTGGTTCCAATGCTTTGCCAATAACAACCTTTTGCTGATTACCTCCAGACAGGTTTCCAACCTTCTGCTCAAGTGTCGGAGTTTTAATTGATAGTTCCGCTATCTCTTTTTCTGCTGCCCCTGCTTCCTTGTCTTTTTTGTAAAAAAACTTACTCCATCGGTCAAAAACAGATAGTGCAATATTATTAGCAACCGAAAATTTTAGTATCAAGCCTTGGTATTTTCTGTTTTCCGGAACAAGATACATTCTTTTGTTAATTGCTTTAGCTGGGGACGTTGGGATATATTTTTCACCTTTATAGGTTATTTCCCCGTCCAAGACTTTATTTATACCTAACACACCTTCAGCAACCTCTGTTCTCCCAGCTCCAACCAACCCTGCCAGACCAACTATCTCACCACGGTTGACATGAATATTTATATTCTTCTGTCCCTTTTTCAAATTTACATTTGTCATTCTCAACAGTTCTTCACCTGGCTCATTGATGTTTCTTGCATAGTAGTTTGAAACATCTCGGCCAACCATTGCTTTGACAATATCATCCTTTGTCAGAGCAGACGCTTCAGTTGTTTCTATAAGATGACCGTCTCTCATGATGGAAATCTTATCAGCAATAACACTTATCTCGTCTAACCTGTGTGAAATATATATTATTGCCATCCCCTCTTCTTTAAGGCGCCTGATGCTATCAAAAAGACTGTTAACTTCTCTTTCTGATAGAATGGCTGTCGGTTCATCAAAAATAATGACTTTTGGATTTAGATTTACTACTCGCGCAATATCTATCATTTTCCAAATTGATGCACTGAAACCTTTAACATTCTTTTTCACATCAATATCAATATTGAAAGAGTTCAACAACTCTTTGCTCTTTTTATTCATCAGCTTTCTATTAAAGGTTCCAAGCTTGGTTTTAAGCTCCCTGTTCATAAATATATTCTGAGATACACTTAAATGCGGAATAAGCATCAATTCCTGATGAACACCTTCAATGCCTAAGCTAGATGCATACGCAGGGTTATGAATTACTGTTTCTTTTCCGTCAAAATATATTTTGCCTTCTGTTGGTTGATGAGCTCCAAGCAGTGTTTTGATAAGTGTAGACTTTCCTGCTCCATTTTCCCCTACAATGGCATGAACCTCTCCTAAAGCAAAGCTTACAGAGACATCTTTCAAAGCTACGACGCCAGGAAATTTTTTAGTTACATGTTCAAGTCGGATTATCTCACTATTTGACATGTCTTCCTCCTTTAATAGAAAGGGGGACAGCGTCCCCCTATATCCAGTTTCCGATTACTTCCACCAAGCCTGATTAGCAATATAATCATCAATATTTGAGGAATCTATGATTGCATAAACTTTAGGATCATTGAAATCTGGCCAAGCAACAAATTCAGTTGGGAATAGCTTGCCATCGTTCAAGTATTGTACTAGGAAAATAGCACCAATGTAACCTAGAGAAACAGGGTCTGGATTAGATGATACTGTGATATTTCCGCTCTGTATTGCATAAGAAGCATCCTTATTACAGTCAAAGCCGGAGATTAAGATTCCACCTTTATCAAAGTTGGTATTATATCCTGCGCCCTGAAGTGCCATGTAGATACCCATAGCAGCCTCATCGTTTCCACCAATTGCTGCATCAAAATCTTTCTCTGAGTATTTCTGGATTAAATTTTCCATAACATCAACTGATTTTGCTCTGTTAAAGTCGGAAGGTTGCTCGGCGATAATCTCCATTTTAGGATACTTTGCAAATACTGTGTGGAAAGCATTAGTTCTGTCTTGTGAGTTTTGAGCCTGTGGTGGACCTGGTAAGTAGATAATCTTTCCTTCATAGTTCAGTTTCTTTGCAATAGCTTCAGCTAGCATAACTGCCTGGTTGTAGTAATCTGTACCATACCAACCATAAATTTTATCTGTATTAGCTTTTGTTCCCTGAACAAGTACAGGAATTCCTGCATCATAAGCTCTCTCAAGAGCAGGTACAATTCCATTGGAGTCAACCGGGTGAATACAAATTGCATCAACTCCGCGAGCGATCATATCATCAACAAGTCTTGCTTGTTCTTCATTGTTATCTGCGATAGCTGGAGAAAGAAGAATTGCTTCAAAACCTGCATCCTTTGCTGCATTGCTAAAACCTGTTAGTACACCATTCATGAACGGGTTTGTATTGTTTTTAACAATCATCGCAATCTGATACTTCTTGTTAGCCTTAACATTTGTCTTTGCATCGTAAGCCAAGCCCTCAACTGGATAAGCATCCAATGTCTTAGGTCTATTTGCTTCATTTTTAATAAAAGCTGCCTTTGATTGGGAATCAGTAGCACCTTTTGCAAATAGAGAAACAGCAATTAAAGCAACTAATAGAATTGTTAATACTAGTTTTTTCATTATTTACCCCTTTTTAGTTTCTTAAAGAAACGAATTTGATTATTTAACTTTTCCGTAGACAAAACTCTTTTCCCAGTTATACTTTTCATGTCCATCCGGGTACTTGTACTCTCTCATATCTTTGTCTTGTGGATACACAAAAATTCCACCACTCTTCATAATGCATGCATGAATGTTTGGATTGTTTTCATCAATGATTCTTGAAAGCTGATGCGGATCAATTTCACTGCTTGCCCAGTTTTCATAATGGTCTGGAATGACAATCTTTGCTCCCAGGTTCTCTGTAACTCTCATTACATCCCAAGGATTCATCTTGTCAGTTCCTCCCGGTGCGTTATACCCCATGTCTGTTACAACAACATCAATCTTGTGTCTTTCTCCAACGCCTTTGTAACCATCGTTATATAAAGTGTCACCCAGGAATATTACCGAGTTTCCATTGGATTCCACGATAAACGACACTGCGTTTGAATCAAAATCCATCTTATCTCCCGGCTTATAATCCCCTGTTAAACAAGCCATACTGTCATAGTTCTTTTCAACGATAATCTTTACATCCTTACAGACAAGTTCATCTCCAGGTTTTACGCAAATAATCCTGTCTTCAGGGACTCCCCATCGCCTAAATAGGTCACAAGTATTCTTAGGCCCAACGAATTTACAATTTGTTGTTTGGAGTGTTGCACTTACCGTATAAATATCTGCATGATCCTGATGGTGATGAGTAACCAAACAGTAATCCAAAGACTCAAATGCCCAGGGGTCAATTACATGGGGATTAATTCTCATCCATGATAAATCTGTAGCTCCTGTTGTTCTGCAAACACCACAGTATTCATACTTGCTGTTGAGAGATGAACCTGAATAGTTATCTATTAAGATTTTTACTCCACCTGCTGATTTATATGCCCATGATGGACCACCAAGCATCCAAAGAGCAAAAGATTTCTCTGGTAAATTGATATTATCTATCTGCTTATTCAGCATCTGGTGCCACTCAGGAAAACACTCATTCAGCCAAATCTCTCTTGTCATTAATCGTGCCACTCCTGATCCTTTGCTATCTGGTATTGACTCCGCATTTCTGCTTATTTCTACAAACTCTGCCATACCTACCTCCTAATTAATATTGTGTACGAACACACTTTTACTTTAAATTCTCTTTTAACATGCAATTTACGAGTTGTAAATAGTTTTTTTGTGCTCTGATTTAAAATTAAAAATAATTATTTATTATAACGAGAATTATTTAAGTTAATAAAATTAGTGAATTGCTGGATATTATTAATATGCATTCAAAGATATTTTGCATAATATCGAAAACAATTAGTGTCAAAATATAATATTTTTATAAAAACCAGATTTTCTTGTATTATTTATTTGCAACAATGTACCGAGACTAAAGTCATTTTCTGTAAAAAGGATGTATAAGAATAGGATTAAGGCACTAAAAATAATGCCTGACCTGTGTCAGGCAAATTGCTCATCTATTTTTGCTACTTCTAAAACAGTACATATATTAAAAAGTTTTAATGCTTGAATCTTTTATTATTTCGCCTGAATTCGTATAAAAGTATTCCAGCTGCCACAGATACATTAAGACTGTCTATGTGCCCATACATAGGAATAGAGACAATCTCATCACAGTTCTTCTTTACAAGGCTTGATATTCCGCTTCCCTCTGCTCCCATTACGATAGCTGTCCGGGAAGTGAATTTCTCGTTATAGGAATCACACCCTGACATATCAGCCCCATAAACCCAGAAACCGTTATCTTTGAGGGCCTTGATTTCCCTTGTGAGGTTTGTAACGACAGCCAGTTTTACATACTGCGCAGCACCGGACGAGACCTTTATTACCGTTTCATTTGCCTGCACGCTTCTTCTTTCAGGGAGAATAACAAGATCCACTCCAAACTGATCAGCACTCCTGAGTATTGCGCCAAGGTTATGAGGATCTGTAATCCCGTCCAGAATAAGAACAAGGCTATTCTGATCCTCTTTCAAAGATGAACAAAATTCTTCTACTGTTGTTTCATTTACCCTTGAAGAACTTCCTCGCTCAGTAGGAACTACTAAAAGTGCACCACGCAAATCTACCCCGAAGTACATCTTCTCCAGTTCATCCTTTTTAAGCTTTTTGACAGTAACCTTGCCTGTTGCACGTGCAAGTGCTTCCAGCTTATTTACTCTCTCCCCACCCTGACGGATAAGGTACAGCGTTGAACCTGAGGAGGCCCTCTTCAAGGCCTCCTCTATTGCATGAAAACCGTATATCTTCTCGCTCATTATTGCTCTTCAAACTTTAAAGGACTTGGCCTATCTGTAGGTTTCATCTCATCATTCAGGTCTTGCATCATCTTTCTCTGTTTGATTGAAAGATGTCTGGGCACTTCAACTACTATTCTCAGAATCAGGTCCCCGACCTTAGTTCCCTTGAACTCAGGAATACCCTTACCTTTGACTCTTAAAAGCTTTCCGTTCTGTGTTCCTGCAGGAATTGTAACTTTGATTGTCTTATCGTCGAGTGTGTTGACAAATACCTGAGCACCAAGAGAAGCCTGAGTAATGGAGACAGGAATCTGCATATAAACATCCATTCCGTCTCTGAGGTACATCTTATCCTGTCTGACTTTGATAAACAGAATAAGATCTCCTGGTCTTCCTCCGTTTTCACCGGCGTCTCCCTTTCCGCGCAGTGTAAGTCTTGTTCCATTGTCTGAGCCCGCCGGAATAGTGACTGCAAGCTTTTCTCTCTTCTTTACAGTTCCGCTTCCATGACACTCTGAACATGGATTCTCAACTACATAGCCTTTGCCATGGCATGTCGGACAGGTAGAGTGCATCTGGAAAAATCCTCCGCCCGATGCAACCTGGCCTGAGCCAGCGCACGTAGGACATGTCTTTTTACCTGTTCCTCCTGTGCCATTGCACTTAGGACAAGCCACTTCATGAGTAAACGAAATTTCCTTCTTACATCCGAAAGCAGCCTCTTTAAAGTCTATTGTAAGCTCCATCTGGAGGCTTTGCCCCATTCTCGGGCCATTGGGATCACGGCGACGCGATGAGCCACCCATTCCTCCTGAAAAGAAGGAACCGAAGATATCCTCAAATGATGAGCCCCCACCCTGGCCGCCGAAAATATCTGAGAAGTCACGGTATACATTCTCATAGTTTCCGGCAGCTCCACCTGCCATACCATCAACGCCAGCGAAACCGAACTGATCGTAGTTAGCCCTCTTTTTGGCATCTGAGAGAACCTCATATGCTTCACTGGCTTCCTTGAACCTCTCTTCAGCTTCCTTGTCATTGGGATGGGTATCAGGATGGTTGGCCATCGCAACCTTTCTGTATGCCTTTTTTATTTCATCTTCACTGGCGCCTTTCTGTACGCCAAGAACTTCGTAATAATCTCGCTTTGCCATATCTCTATATAGTTAAGGCAGCACAGAGTGCTGCCTTAGCTTTCTCTTTATTAAGTATATTATTTTACTTCTTCAAAGTCAGCGTCTACACTGCCGTCATCATTCTGCTGTGGTTCGCTCTGGCTTTGTGAATAACTATCCTGAGCTCCCGATGGACCCTGGCTCTGAGCATTCTGCTCATAAACCTTCTGTCCGAGTTCCATGCTTGCACTCTGGACTTTTTCAGTCTTGGCTTTGATTTCCTCAGCTGTTGAGCTAGGCTGTGCAAGAGCTGTCTTCAAGTCATTCACTGCGCTCTCAATCTTTGCTCTCTCCTCTGCTGAAACCTTGTCTCCATAATCCTTTAATGCTTTCTCTGTCTGGTAGACAACAGCTTCTCCATTGTTCTTAGCCTCGATTGTTTCACGTGCCTTCTTATCCTCTGATGCGTGTGCTTCAGCATCCTTTACCATCTTATCGATTTCACTTTCAGAAAGTCCTGAAGATGATTCAATTCTGATCTTCTGCTCCTTTCCTGTACCAAGATCCTTTGCAGATACATGTACAATACCGTTAGCATCAATATCGAATGTAACTTCGATCTGAGGAACACCACGCGGAGCCGGAGCAATTCCTTCAAGGTTGAAGTTGCCAAGTGTTCTGTTCTGGCTTGCAAGTTCCCTTTCTCCCTGTAAGACGTGGATTGATACAGCTGTCTGTCCATCACTTGCAGTTGAGAAGATCTGGCTCTTTCTTGTAGGAATAGTAGTATTTCTCTCAATAAGTTTTGTACTTACTCCACCGAGTGTCTCAATACCTAATGAAAGCGGTGTAACATCCAGAAGCAATACGTCCTTAACATCTCCCTTTAAGATACCACCCTGAATTGAAGCACCTACTGCTACAACCTCATCCGGGTTAACACCCTTATGTGGTTCCTTTCCAAACAAGGCCTTAACTTCTTCCTGAACCATAGGAATTCTTGTTGAACCACCAAAAAAGATAAACTCATTAAGAACGATATTTTAGTCCCTATTCACTGTGGAAG
>CAZOTY010000004.1:0-95665 GCA_964582905.1 uncultured Spirochaetaceae bacterium
TGTTGAACCACCAACAAGGATAACCTGATCAATGTCTCTTGCTTTCAGTCTTGCATCTTTGAGTGCATTCTGGCAAGGAATCTTTGTTCTCTCAACAAGTGGCTGAATCATCTGCTCAAACTTTGCCCTTGTCAGATCTTTCTGCAGGTGTTTAGGACCTGTTGCATCAGCTGTGATAAACGGAAGGTTTATTGTAGTTGATGTAGAGGAGGAAAGTGTAATCTTAGCCTGCTCAGCAGCTTCCTTTAATCTCTGAAGAGCCATCTTGTCCTTTGAAAGGTCAATTCCTGTCTCATTCTTGAAGTCCTTAATCAGCCAGTCAATAATAACCTGGTCTATATTGTCTCCACCAAGGTGAGTGTCTCCGTTTGTACTCTTAACTTCGAAAACGCCATCTCCGAGTTCCAGAATTGAAATATCGAATGTACCGCCACCAAAGTCGTAAACAGCAATCTTTTCCTCTTTTGAGCTATCTTTGCCAAAGCCATATGCCAAGGCTGCTGCTGTAGGCTCGTTGACGATTCTCTTAACATCCAGACCAGCAATCTTACCAGCATCCTTTGTTGCCTGACGCTGGGCATCATTAAAGTAAGCAGGTACTGTGATAACAGCTTCTGTAACACTCTCACCGAGGAAATCCTCAGCTGTCTTTTTCATCTTCTGCAGAATTATTGCTGAAATCTCCTGAGGGGAATAAAGCTTGCCATTGATGTCAATCTTTATCTCATCATTTGGTCCTGCTACAACTTTGTAAGGGACCATCTTAATTTCTTCCTGAACTTCATGGAATTTTCTTCCCATAAAGCGCTTGATTGAATAGATAGTATTCTCAGGATTAGTAACCATCTGGTTCTTTGCAGGTTTTCCTACAAGGCGCTCATCTCCTTTAAAAGCAACAACACTTGGTGTTGTTCTATCTCCTTCACTATTTGCAATTACAACTGGCTCGTTGCCATCCATTACTGCAACACAGCTATTTGTAGTTCCGAGGTCAATACCAATAATTTTTCCCATATTTTTTTCTCTCCATATTTTTCATTAAAACAATTCCCTAACCAGAAAATAATTGTGAGGAAACTGCAGGTCAATAACTTTTTTATTATTTATTAACAGGTTTGCTAACAACGACTTTTGCAGTCCTGAGTACCTTTCCGTTGAGTTTGTAACCCTTCATCAGTTCATCCTTGACCATCTCTTCCTTTACAGAAGGATCATCCACAACTGAATAGGCTTCCATCTCGTTCGGATCAAATTTCTTGCCTTTTGTCTCGATGCTCTCGAGTCCCCATTTCTGCTTTAACAGGGATAGCATCTGGTCCTCTACCATTTTAACACCCGTTTTCATAGCCTCAAAATCTTCTGTCTTTTCAGCAGCTTCAATTGCTCTAGAAAAATTATCAAGGGGCGTCAATAGGTCATTAATGAGGCTTTCATTTGCGTACTTGACAGCATTTTCCTTATCAAGGCGCAGTCGTTTTCTGTAGTTTTCTGTGTCAGCCTGACGCCTTAAATCATCATCTTTCATACTCTGAATCTGACTTTTAAGGTTTTCAACCTCTTCATGAAGTTTTTCAATCTCAAGATCAGCGCTGTCTTCTTCAGCTTCCTCTTTTTCCTCAACTTCAATCTGAGGTTCGCCTTCTTTGGCTTTTTTCTCACTCATAGTCTTTTTTCCTTTGCTCATTGTTTTTCTCTCTATTTACAGGGATATAATCCCCGCCTGTCAGAAGATAATGATGAAAAGAGAAAACGGCAAGCAAAAAAATTACGTTTTTCCAATAATTTTCAGAAATTTTTAATTTATTTCTGAATCTTCCACCAATTCGTCGGGAAACTCTTCCACCATATCTTCAAATCGGCGTTTTTTCGCATCAGGTTCATTTTCAATTTCTTTGGTTTTCCTTTGAACCTGAGCCCTTACAAGGTTTCCTTCTTCCTCTATTCTTCTCTCTTTCAGGGAGGAGATATCATCTTTCATATCCTTGATTGTTGAAGAAAGTTTCTGATTCTCTTCAAGCATTCTTGAATGATCATTATTCAGTTCCCAAAGCTCCTCACGGCGGTTTGTTATTCCATCGGTAAGGCTATAGTATTCTGCCCTGGATTTCTCTATTTTTTCCTTGAGCTGTGAAAGCTCCTCAATCGATTCCTCAATTTTCTCGGCAGTCGCTGAAGATATACTTTCAACTGTCCTTGTAGCAGAAGCAATATCATCTCCCATATTCAGGATTATTCCGTCAGCTATCAGTTTCAATTCGTCAGCTTTTTCCTGTCCGTTATGAACTACCTCATTAAAGACCTGATTCAGACTCTCACGGCACCTTGCATCGTATCTTTCTTTTTCTTTATTGAGATTTTCCAGAACCAAATCAAGCTGCTTCTTGCTACTCTCCAGACTCGACTCAAAGGTATCTTTAGCAAGTTCCTTCTTTGCTTCCAAAGTTCTGATTGCCTCATCAACCTTCTTCTCCTTCTCCTGAAGCTTTTCAGAGAAAGAATCAAGTGCTTCATTGATATCAAGCTTTTTCCTATTAAGCTTTTCTTCCGCCTGAAGTACTTCACTTTCACTTTCTTTCTTGATAGCCAGAATTGCCTCACTCCTGATTCTCTCAAATTCAGATACGGTTTCTTTCTGCTGGCTTGAAAGGGTTTCCAGTGTCTGTGAAAGCTTGTTGCGGAAAGCTTCAAGTTCATTCTTTGAAGACTCAATGTCTGAATAGATTGCATTGGCCCTGTCTTCAAGTGCCTTTATATGTTTTGTCGCATTATCCCGCTCTGTATAACAGAGTTCCATAAACGCATTTCTCTCGTTTGAGGAGAACTCTCCCAGCTCAAGCTTCTTTTTCTCAATAAGAGACGAGAAGTTTTCGAGCATCCTGTTATTCTCATCCTGTTGCAATATGGCCTGGCTTTTGAGCTTGGTTTGCGTATCAGCAACAAGAAGGGAATAATCCTGCCTTGTCTGAGCAAGTTCATTTTTGATTTTTTCAGCCTCTGCCATGAACTGATTGATATAGGTTGTAAATTCTTTTGCTGTTCTGATTTGTGACTGTACTGCCTGAATTCTGCTTTCTGCCTGCTCAGTCTGTATCTTTAAGGAATTAAGTGCATTTTCATAGTTCTTACACACATCTGAAAGTTCTGAAAGCTCCTTCTGATGTACCTGAAGGATATCAAGTGTCTCCGCAACTGAATTTATGACGCTATGAGCTTCATCCAGCTTGAAATTAATTCTCTCTTCACAGTCCTGTGTACTGGTTCTTACCCTGTTAAGTGTTGAGTTGACCTCGCTGCGAAATCCTGCAATCTTGGAATTTACACTTTTTAGACTCTTATCTTTTTTATCAATTAGACGCAGAGCCAGTATCAGTATCAGGTTAATCAGGAAGGAAGCAACAATTAAAATATACAGCGTAGTCATATCTCACCTATTCAATTACTAGATTCTTAAACTCTTCCCAGTTTTTTGCAAAAACATCCACTTCAGAGTAACTCTTCTTTTTCTTAGAAAAAATCAAGCATGTATACATACCGGCATTTTTTGCCCCCTGTATATCCTTTTCATAAGAATCTCCGACATAGAGTATCTCCTCAGGCCTGAGCTCGAGCATATCCTGCATGACGATAAAAGGAGTCTTTGCAGGCTTGAAACGCCCTATATCTTCACTGGAAATAGCAAACTCAAAGTATTTTTCAATTCCCAGTGCCCTGAGCTTTATGCCCAATGGGAAGTCAGAAAGTGCTGCCATTCTCATTCCTTCCCTCTTTGCTGCCTTAAGCGCATCAATAACGCCCTCAGAAGGTTTTATCTTCATATATGTTCTGTCAAAGGAGTTATGAAATACTTTTCCCTCCTCTTTTCTAAACTTCTTTGTGGAACTCGGAGAGTCATCATTATAAATGAATTTGGCTCCCCTTTTTCCAATCTCATCGTAACTGAGCGGGGGCAAATCCTGCTTTCCGTCTTCTTTACGGATTTTTCTTCTCAGTTCATTGTACCTTAAAGCAAATCTGAGATTAAAAATTGATGCCCAGACCAGACGCACATGCATCTTCCATTTAGGATAAAAGGTGCCATCTATGTCGTAACATATAGCTTTAATCTGATGCTCTTGTACAAATCCCATTATTTCTTTTTCCTAGATCCCTTCTGGTTGGAGTTCCTGATTATGGTCTTAGCCTTATCAATCTGCTTACCTATTCTAGCCTTTCCTCCCGGTTTCTTGGCAATACCTTTTTTTACCTGTGGAGAACGAGAGTTCTTTTCCTTCAATATCTTTTGAATTTCAGCTTCATTCTTATTCGGTCCTTTCTCATTATTCGACGGATTTCTTTTTCTTTCCCTTAAAGAAATATCCACAGGAATATAGGTAAAACCGAATGTCGAACGAATCGAATTCTTTAAATATGATATATAAGTTTCAGGAAAATTTGTAATCCTATTTACAAAGAATAGGAATCTGACAGGATTTATGCTTACTTGCGTTCCATACTGGACTTTAAAGTGTCCTGCACTTCCTCTTGCCGGTTCCTGATTTTCAGTCCACACTTTCAAGGCCTCATTGACTTCTGAGGTCCCTACCCTTTTATTAAGTTGTTTCCACACCTGCCATACCATATCAAGAAGCTTTCCGATATCAACTCCTTCCAAGGCTGATATTGGACATATGGGAGCAAAGGATAAAATGGGGAACTGGAAGCGTATCCTGTCCTTTATCGCTTCCATCTCATTCGGAATTCCCTTTAGCTGATCGATTTTATTCAGAGCGAGAATAACACCTTTTCCCCGTCTTACAATAAGGGCTGCAATCTTCTTGTCCTGTTCTGCAAGACCTTCAACGACATCAACCATAAGAATTACTACATCCGCTTCATCAATTGTTTTGATTGCACGGTTGACAGAGTAATACTCAACATCTTCCTCAACTTTGCTTTTCCTTCTTATCCCTGCAGTGTCCAGAACCGTGTAGTCTGTCCCTTTATAGGTGAAGGTCCCTCTCATAACGTCCCTCGTTGTGCCTGCAATTTCAGAAACGATTGATATGTCCCGTCCTGTTAGGAGATTAGTAAGTGTGGACTTTCCAGTATTCGGTTTACCCATTATCGCAATTCTTATTGTCTCCGCTTCTTCCGGGACCTCCTCAGTCCTTTCCATATCGAGCATTCCAAGAATAGTATCTTCCAGTTCCTCTATTCCAATCCCGTGTGTTGCTGATATTCCTAGAACTCGCTGGTAGCCATAACTGAAGTAGTTCCATACAAGGTCTTCCCTTTCAATGTCATCTACCTTATTTACAACAAGAATAACTTTTTCTGCGTATGGTCTGAGCTTTTCCAGAAGCATCTGATCCTCTGCTGTGACTTCCATTACATCCATCAAGAACAGAATCACATCAGCAATTTCCAGTATACTCAAACTCTTTTCACTAACCTGATAATCAAGTCCTTCCTTATCAAGTTTCACTCCCCCTGTATCAACAAGGGTTACTGGATGGTTACCCAAAAGGTAGCGCTCAGGAATCGGGTCCCTTGTCACTCCGGGGGTTGGATCGGTTATTGCCCTTCTTTTCCCTATAAGACGGTTAAAAAGCGTGCTTTTACCAACATTTGGACGCCCGACAATTGCAATTAGAGGCAGATTTGTGTCTATATCTGCCTTATTAACTATTTTCAAATCTTCTTTCATTAAAATTTCTCAACTCCTTCTCTATTTCCTTTTCTTCTGAAATAGAAAGAATACGCATAGCAAGAGTGACACATTCATCTACTCTGAGCTCACGGATTCTCCTCTTTACTCCTAAAAGAGACTTTCCAGAGAGGCTTAACTCCCTGAAACCAAGTCCGATAAGAAGTGGAGTATACTCCATAACTCCTGCCATCTCACCACAGATTGCAACGCTTTTGTGCATTTTCTTGGCGCATCCTACTATATAAGATAATAATCTTATGACTGCAGGATGAAGCGGTTTATACAAATGGGAAACTTTACTGTTGCCTCTGTCCACTGCAATTGTATATTGAATAAGGTCATTTGTTCCAATTGAAAGAAAGTCCACGAAGCGGCATATATCCTCTGCAATGATAGCTGCCGAGGGAACTTCTATCATTGTCCCGATTTTTATGTTCTCATCAAACGGGATATTTTTTTCTTTCATCTCAGCTTTGACTTCTTCAAGGTAAGAAAGGACTTCCTTCAGTTCATCAAGGCCTGATACCATAGGGAACATAAGCCCGACTTTTCCGAATTTGGATGCTTTCAGAATTGCAACAAGCTGATCATGGAAAATGTCCTTATGTTCCATACAGAATCGGATTGACCGGGAACCAAGAAAAGGATTATCTGATTTCTCCTTGTACTGGTTAATAAGTACCTTGTCTCCTCCGATATCAAAGGTCCTGAAATTCAGTTGTCCCCTTCCTGACATTTTCTTTACTGCGTCGATATATATTTTCTCATATTTTTCCGGATCAATTCTTTCATTTTCCAGTATCAGAAACTCAGTCCTGAAAAGACCGATGCCATCTGCATTGAGTTTATTTGCTATATCTACCCCTTTGATAGACTCTATATTAAGCTCAAGCTTTATCTCGCTTCCATCCTTTGTAAGGGTCGGATACCTGATTTCTTCCTTAAGCTTTTTTGATTCCTCTTTGATTCTTTTCAGACTCTTTTTATACTCTCGGATAGCACTCTCATCGGGATTAAGGAGAAATAGACCGTTAACTGCGTCCAGAATTGCCATACTGCCATTTTCAACTTCTTCTTTATACTCAACGCCCGAGAGTGCAGGAATATTAAAGGATTTTGAAAGGATCGCTATATGACTTGTCTCTCCACCTTTTGATAGCACAAGACCTTTTATTTTTGTCCTATCAAGAGAAAGAAGTTCTGAAGGATTAAGATAATCTGCATAGATTATTGCCTCTGAAGATAATCTGATATGGTTTATCTTTCCTGTTAGCTTTTCATGTAAGCGACGCCTGATATCTTTGATATCACTGCTTCTTTCCTTTAAATACTCATCTTCAAAATTCTCTATGATTTTTATGTACTTATTTGTTATAGCTTCAAGTGCCCATTCTGCATTAGAGGAGTTCTGCTGGATAAACGATAAAACCTCATTATTAAAGTCCTCATCTTTTAGCAATCCGATGTGAGTATTAATAAGGGAACTTCCCTCAGAGCCCTCTTCTTTCCTGTTTTCATAAGTTTCAATAAGTTCACTGCAGGCCTTAAGGTATCTTTCTTTTTCAACTTCTATTCTATCTTTTCTTACACAGATGTGCTCAAAAAGCAAATCAACATGTTTATAAGTAACAATCGGGGCGAGTGCAATCCCCTCAGATATCACAATACCGGAAAATAACATAATAAGACCCGGTAAAATTTTAACATGCCAATTTTCAAATTGCTATCTGACAAAAATAAAACCCCGCCAAAGCGAGGTTATAAGACATAATTAACAATCCTTCTTTACCAGCGGAAACCAACTCCGACATGGCCATCGATAGACGGAATATGACTAATCTCGCTCCCACTGAAGACAGGTACAATATTTTCATTGATATATGCACCAATTGAGAAACCAAACATACCACCAAGCAGGAAGTATGCCGATACATTAGCACCGACACCAATAATTGTATTAAAGTCATCTCCGGATGATGAGGACAGATTTCCGAATACCAATGACAATGACGGCCCCAAGCCGAATGTAAGGGAAATAACTGAACTTCTTCCGAACTCCAGTGACACACATGGACCAAAGAATAAAAGGCCATCCATCGCACTAAAATCTTCGGCAGACGAGTTAGCATCCTCAAATATGAATCCTAATTCAAATCTGGAATCTATTCCAACTCCGGTTCTCATCTTACCTTCTGCCGCTGCTTCCTTATTTGTCACCCAAGCTTGGCTTGTTCCAAAATCAATACCAGCTCGGAACCCCTTTCCTTCTCCATATGGGTTAGTTCCGATAAAACCGCCTAAAAATCCACTAGGAATATCAAATACGCCCGCGCTGACACTTGAGATCAGGGTGACCAATACAAGAATTACAAATAACAGTTTTTTCATATACTTCTCCGGAATACGCTGGTTAAAATCTTAACATAAGGTTTTTATTAATGCTATGTTTGGTCTTGGTAGATTAGGAGTAATTATTTATTTAAACTCTAACTATGAAAGAGAAAAGAACAGAGGGACAACCGCGCCTAAGATACTCAGTCATTCTTTCAATCGGAGTAGCCCTCTATTCTGTCATAGCTCTCTCTGTTTCAATTCCTGTTTTTGTAAGAAACCTGAAAGCTTCAGATATTAAAGAGCACTACAAAGCATACTACAAACTTTTGAAAGAAAAACCCACGGCTTTGGTCAGTACTGTTTTTTATACAATAAACGGACCTGTTTCCCTTGAAAGGGAAATAGAAGTAAAAAACCGTGAAAATTCATTTCTTGTTATTGAAGCACTTTTGAAGGGTGTTACCAAAGAAGATATTGAAAACGGTATCATAACATATATTCCACATGGTACAAAACTTGAAGGCATGACAATTGTCAATGGACGAGCCTTTGTACGCCTTTCAAAGGAATTTGAGAAAAGCAGTGCACTGAGTCTTGCAAAAAACCAGATTAGGGAGTCACTTTTGCAATCCGGCAATATAATTGAAGTAAACTTCATTGTTAACGGATTATTTGTCTAACAGGTTATTCTCCTGATCTCAAGTGCCCTTCCAGTCTCGGTATCAGCAACGATAATTACTCCCATTATGTTGCCTTCTTTAAGACTTACTTCACTTTTTATAGGTAGCTGCGTCAAAGCCCTCTCAATTGATTTATCTGCTCTTGACCCAATAACCTCTCCCTGCGCTCCTGTCATACCGATATCTGTAATATAGGCAGTTCCATTTGGCAGAATCTTTTCATCCATTGTCTGTATATGGGTATGCGTTCCGACTACTGCTGTGACTTTACCATCAAGATAAAATCCCATAGCTTCCTTCTCTTCAGTGCTTTCGGCATGGAAATCTACAAATATGAGTTTTGTTTGTTTTCTCATTTCCTTTACCGCGGCCTCAGTTACCCTAAATGGATCATCAGTTGCAGGAAGACTCACACGCCCTATTGCATTGATAACTCCGTAGGTAATACCATTTACACTTTTGACGGTACATCCTCTGCCAATAGAGCCTTTCGGATAGTTTATAGGGCGGAGAATATCATCTACTTTTTCCATGACAGGAAATATTTCTTCTTTCTGCCATATGTGATTTCCGCTGGTGATAACATTCACCTTAAGCTCTTTCATTTTGTAGTAGTCATCAACAGAGAGCCCGAATCCGTTATCAGCATTCTCCCCGTTACAAATGACAAAATCAATTTTCTCCCTCTTAATAAGCGAAGAGAGCCCCAGAAACAGGGCTCCCATTCCACTTGGACCAGAAACATCTCCAATCAGAAGGACTCTAGTCTCAGCCATTATTTTGCAACCTCCACAAATCTTGTTTCCCTTATAATCGTAACTCTGATTTTTCCGGGGTAACGAAGCTCTGCTTCAATCCTTTCAGCAATTCCCTTTGCCATTTTCTTTGCACTTTCATCGTTGACAGTCTCACTGTTAACCATGATTCTCAGCTCACGGCCTGCCTGAATAGCAAAGGCGTTATCAACTCCCTCATAGCTTTTTGCAATACTCTCCAAGTTATCAAGGCGCTTGATATAATTATCAAGTGTTTCCCTTCGTGCTCCCGGTCTTGCTGCTGATATTGCGTCCGCAATCTGGACTATAATTGCCTCAATACAAGTTGGCTCAACATCATTATGGTGCGCGAGGATACAGTTTACGACTCTCGGATCCTCTCCAAGACGCTTTGCAAGATCCGCTCCGATTTCTGCATGATTTGCTTCACTCTCAGTTTCAGCACCCTTTCCAAGGTCATGAAGAAGACCACCTCTTACTGCTATAGTCGCATCAGCTCCTACTTCACTTGCAATCATACCTGCAAGAACTGCTACTTCCTTTGAATGAAGAAGCACATTCTGACCGTAGGAAGTCCTGAAATGCAGTCGTCCCAATGCCTTAATAAGCTCGTTGCTCATATTGTGGATTCCAAGGTCAAATACGACCTTTTCCCCTTCATCCACAATAATCCTGCCGATTTCCTTGCTTACTTTGTTTACAACCTCTTCAATTCTGGCCGGATGGATTCTTCCGTCCTGTACGAGGCGTTCAAGAGCTACCCTAGCAATTTCCTTTCTCACTGGATCAAAACAGGAAATAACTACAGCTTCCGGTGTGTCATCAATTATAATGTCGACCCCAGTCAAAGTCTCAAGGGTTCTTATATTTCTTCCCTCACGGCCGATAATCCTTCCTTTCATTTCCTCAGAAGGGAGTTCGACAGAGGTTGTTGTCACTTCTCCGGAAACTTCTGTTGCCAGTCTCTGAATCGAGGTGATTATTATATCCCTGGCTTTCTTATCAGCTAATAACTGGGCTTCTTGCTCAATCTTATTAACATAGACAAAGCCCTCATGCTCTGCCTTTTCTTTCATCTGTTCGATGATCAGGGCCTTGGCTTCATCTGTTGTCATGGCAGCTACCCGCTGCAACTCGTCCTGAAGCCGGCTTAATTCATTTTCTGCATGCCTTTCTTTCTCAGAAAGTGCTACATCCCTCTCTCCTAGTTGCTTTTTGAGATTTTCAAGTTCCTGCTGTTTATTATCAAGGTTCTCTTCTTTCTGAAGTATGCGTCTTTCACTTTTTTGCAGCTCACTTCGTCTCTCTCTAGCCTCAGCCTCCTGTGCCTGCTGTTCTTTCTGTATCTGAACACGCGCCTCAAGGATTATTTCCTTGTACTTGGCCTCGGCATTCTTTGTTGCCTCTTTATCCAGTCTCTTTGCCTTCTGCTCAACAGAAGTCAACTTTACTTTTCCATACATCCAACGGCTTAAAAAGCCAATAGCAATTCCAATAACACAACATAGGAGGGATACCAATACTGTCGTTAGCATAGGCTAATTCCTCCAAAATTAATCATTTATCATTCTAAGTTTGTAACAATCAAATAGAACTGTCAAGTTTTTAGAGGTACAAATACAGAGAATAGAGCTCTATTCTGATATCCTAAAAATAATGTTTTTCTATTAATTAGTTATTGTTATTAATTTTTAGACTATCATTTTCTCCTGTCCTGGTTCATTGATAATCTATTAACTTTCAAACCAATTTAGAAAAAATGCTGATAGGCAATCGGTATAATAAAAAAACCAAAGATATAAAAGAATCAAATGAATTCTATTTTCTCGGGTATATTGGCACGACAGGAGTATCCAAATATGAATATATGTAAACACTAGTGGCACTGGCAACAAAGAACTTATTTATGAGATCAACTATCTTCTTGATACTCACTTAAGACAGGATATTTACGATTATCTGCAAGCCGAAACTTAAGGCTATTAAAGAAGCTTATGAACCAAAATATCTGAAGGAAGCCAGTCAAGGGTTTCAATCTCATCTTCCTTTATCCATTTTCCATCGTCATGGACAGCAAATTTGACTTCCCCTTCTATTATCCTGCATAGATATACATCCATGGTAAGATGGAACTCGGGATAATCATATTCCACAGTCCCCAGATATCTTTCTACATCAACCTCTACGCCCAGCTCTTCAAACAGCTCGCGTCTTATTGTTTCTTCGCCAGTCTCTCCGTCTTCCCTTTTTCCGCCTGGGAATTCCCATTTATCCATGAAATCCCCGTTTTTTCTTTTTGTAGCAAGAATTCTTGCCCCATCATGTATGACTCCAGCGCTTACTCTTATTTTCTTCATCTTTCCCACCATATGACAGTTTACATTCTTTCGAATAAAGTCATAAACATACAAGAATAAAAAAATACTTTTCAACCATGTATGGTAGTTACCATAATAAATATAGAGGAAGAAAGCTATGGATGACTATGAAGATGATGAATACAAAAACATGACTATAGGAGAATACATTCGTTTTAACCTTATTGAGGATGATGAAGTGTCTGTAGAGGAGCTTGCTGAAGACGCGGATGTTGATGAAGATGTTCTCAACGATGTCCTTTTCCATGGAGAAGATCTGGAGCCTGATGATGCATACAAACTTGCTGAGTATTTCGATCTTCCAGAAGATTTCCTACTTGAAAAACAGGTTGAACTCAATCATGAGACCAATGATAAAGATGACTGGGGCGAAGGGGATGACTTCAGTTAGACATAAAAAAACCGGCGCTTAGCCGGTTTGAGCTGTGCTCGTTCCCTGATGGGACTTTGAATCTGAGGGAGTAATGCTCTTTTTCCTATTACTTTGCAGATTCTGATGCTTTTGCAGGTTCTTTCTTTGCAGGAGCTTTTTTAGCTGGTGCCTTCTTTGCTGGAGCTTTCTTCTCTTCTCCATCCTTTCCTGCTTCGCCTGATGCTGCCTTCTTTGCTGGAGCTTTCTTTTCAGACTTTTTAGCATCTTTCTTGTCAGCCTTCTTGTTATCTTTCTTTGCTGTCTTTTCAACAAGTTCTAAGATAACCATTTCAGCTGCATCCCCAAGTCTGTTTCCAGTCTTGAGAACTCTTGTGTAACCACCCTTTCTGTCTGCGAACATAGGGGCGATTTCTTTGAAAAGCTTGTCTACGATTGCTTCATCGTAAACAACCTTTGCGATCTCTCGGCGGTTATGAACTGAGTCAGTCTTTGCACGAGTGATCAGCTTTTCCGCAAGGCGGCGAACTTCAAGAGCTTTAGCTTTTGTGGTTTCAATCCTCTCATATCTGAAAAGAGAAGTTACCATGTTTCTTTTTAAAGCCTTTCTTTCGCTTCCAGTGCGGCTAAGCGAATTGAATCCAATTCTATGCCTCATGATTTTCTTCCTTACTCTCTGGAACTTTAATTGACGTCTTTAATACACTGAAGTCTGTCATACCTAAAGTTAAGCCCCATTCCTTGAGCTTATCCTTGATTTCCAGAAGTGACTTCTTACCGAAGTTTCTGGTCTTGGCGATCTCATCCTCAGTCTTCTTTGCCAAATCTCCGATTGTCTTAATACCTGCATTCTTAAGACAGTTTGAAGATCTAACTGTGAGTTCTAACTCTTCAACCGGGGTATCTAAGAGCTTCTTGATTCTCTCTTCTTCCTGGTCTACTTCCTCTGTTGTACAAACTTCGTTCTCATCAAAGTTGATGAATACCGAGAAGTGTTCCTTGATAATCTTTGCAGCTTCTCCAAGTGCATTTTCAGGGGTGATTGTCCCATCTGTAAAGATTTCAAGAATCAGTTTGTCATAATCGTTTCTCTGTCCGACTCTTGTCGGCTCAATTGAGTACTTGACTCTCTTAACCGGAGAGAAGAAAGCATCAATTGCTATGACACCCGGATCTTCGGTGTACTTCTCATTCTGTTCTGATGGTACATAACCTCTTCCCAAATCAATCTGTACTTCCATTTCTAAGTCACAATCATCCATCATTGTAAAGATAACGAGATCCTTGTTAGTAACAGTGACCTGGTTTCTTTCAAAGTCAGCACCGGTTATAACACCAGGGCCTTTACATGGAATTGTAAGCATAGTTCCTTCTGAATCCTCTGGCATGCTGATCTGTAATTTCTTGATAGCTGCGATGATGTCAGAAATATCCTCTCTAACTCCCTTAAGAGGTTCAAATTCACTTGTTACCATGTGAGCTTCTCTTAATTCACTGTCAGCAAATGTTGTAAAGCGAATAGCTGTTACTGCATAACCCTGAATTGATGAAAGAAGGACACGGCGCAGTGTGTTACCAACAGTTGTCCCAAAACCACGTTCAAACGGATAAGCAACGAACATGCCATAGTCAGAATTGGTAACTGTTGCTTCTGATGTAATACCAGTAGGTCTCTTAAATCCCTTAAGAAGATTTTTTCTTGCCATGATTTCTCCTTAATTTTTAAGCGGCAGATTCGCCGCAGACAAGCTTCTCTATAACAGAAACTCAGACACGGCGAGTCTTGCGTGGGCGACAGCCATTATGAGGAATTGGTGTTACGTCTTTAATTGACTTAACTTTGAGTCCGAGAACTCCTAAAGTTCTGATTGCACTCTCTCTTCCAACTCCAGGTCCCTTAACAAATACATTGACTTCCCTGAGACCAAAATCCATTGCCTTTTTAGCTGCTGTTTCACAGACAGTCTGTGCAGCATAAGGAGTTGATTTCTTTGCACCACGGAAACCGAGACCACCTGAAGAAGCCCAGCTTACTGCATTACCGGTAAGATCGGTAACAGTAATAATAGTGTTATTGAATGTCGCCTGAATGTATACATTCCCTTCAAGGACGGTCTTCTTAACCTTTTTCTTTACGTTAGCCATTTCTACCTACCCCTTATTTCTTCTTGCCGGCAACTGTCTTTTTCTTGCCTTTTCTTGTTCTAGCATTAGTCTTGGTTCTCTGTCCGCGAACCGGAAGACCTTTTCTGTGCCTCAGACCACGGTAACAACCGATATCCATGAGTCTCTTGATGTTGAGAGCAACTTCGGTTCTTAAGTGACCTTCAATTTTGTAATCTTCTTCGATTACTTTTCTTAAAAGGGCGATATCATCGGCTGAAAGGGTATTCACTCTGACATCCGGATTGATGTTTGTCTTTTTGCAGATATCCATGGCAGACTTGTTACCGATACCATAGATATAAGTTAATGCGATCTTAACTGCCTTGTTTGGCAAGTCAACACCTGCTATACGTGCCATTTTGGCCTCCTGTTATTTCTGTCTCTGTTTGTGCTTCGGGTTTGAACAGACGATTCGGACTACTCCTCCTCTTCTGATTACCTTGCAGTTATCACAAATCGGTTTAACGCTTGCTCTTACTTTCATTTAAAAGCTCCTATTACATTCTGCGTGTTTTTCTTTTCTTAGACTTGTAGTCTTTAGAAATACCGTGCTTCTTAACTTCTGCTTCTAACTGATTTACTGTGTCAAGGTCAACACCGACCAGAATGATCAATGATGTACCGCCGAAGAGCATAGCAACCTCAGATGGAAGCTTGAAAGCTAGCTGCACTAATGTAGGAATAAGTGCAATGAATGCCAGGAAGATTGATCCACAGAAGGAAATTGAGTTAATGACCTTCTCAAAATAAGCCTCCATACAAAGCTTTGGCTTGCCGGTTGTCTTATTGTAAACAATCTGTCCCTTACTATCCTTGACGTATCCACTACCGATGCCTGGAACTGTACCACCATTTGATCTAATGTTTTCAGCAAGCTCATTAGGTCTGAGTGTCAGGTTTGTGTAGAAATATGCAAAGCCAATAATCAGCAAGGTGTAGATAATCAAATATGGAGCACCCTGCGGATTCAAAAACTGAGCAACTCTTTGCATCCAGACAATATTTGTATTGTATCCAATCTGAAGCGGGAACTGTAACAGAGTGGATGCGAAGATTACCGGAATAACACCTGAAGGGTTAATCTTAATCGGTAACTTCGAATCAGCTCTGGAGTACATTCTGTTTCCCCTCTGCTGTCTTGAATACTGAATTGTGATTTTCCTCTCGCCTTTTTCCTCGTAAATAACGAGTGCAACAACGAAGAAGAACATTACTATAACAACAATTAATGAAGCTACGTTGATAGTTCCGTTGGCAATACCGTTTGACATTACATACAATGCATTCGGGATTCTTGCAACGATACCAGCGAAGATTAAAAGTGAGATACCGTTTCCGATACCGTACTGAGTAATCTTCTCACCGAGCCATACCATTAACATGGAACCAGCTGTAACGCTTATTATAGCAACGAGCATGAATGCCCACTGACTTGAAAATGCGATTGCACCTGGAATACTTCTAGCATAAACGGATGCTGCTGTTGCCTGAATTGCACAGACAACAATCGTTCCGTATCTAGTGTATTGCTGGATTTTCTTAGAGCCCTGCGGATCCTCCGCCAGCTTCTTGAGTGATGGAATAATAACCATCAGAAGCTGAATGATAATCTGGGTAGAGATGTATGGCATAACGCCAAGCATGAATACCGAGAAATTGGAGAATGCACCCCCACTGAAGAAATTGAGATATTCAGCTAGAGAAGCCCTTTCTGAATTTGAAGCAGCCAATTCATTGAAATATGAAAGAACTGCTGAAGGGTTGATTCCGGGAATAGGAAGATAAGCACCGATACGGGTAATAACCAAAATACCGATTGTAAAAAGAATCTTTCTTCTTGTATCCCTGATTCTGAATGATTCTACCAGTGTATTTGCCATTTAAAACAACCTTATTATTTAATTTGTCCGCCAGCTGATTTGATTTTTTCTTCGGCAGCCTTTGAACATTTGAGTCCCTCAACTGTAACCTTCTTTGTCAGGTCACCATTAGAGAGAATCTTAGCCTTCACATCCTTACCTTTAATAACGCCTTTTGCTTTAAGTGTTTCCAATGAAACAACTTCATCATTATCGAAAGTTTGGTCAATTGTTGCAAGTGATACAGCCTGATATTCAACTTTGAATGGGCAGTTTGAGAAACCTCTTCTTGCTACTCTTCTGTAGAGTGGCATCTGTCCACCTTCAAAACCGATTCTTGGACCTCCACCTGTTCGGCTATTCTGTCCATCATGGCCTCTTCCGCAAGCTCTGCCTTTGCTTGAAGCTCCACGACCAACAATTGTCTTTTTCTTTGTTGCGCCCTGTGGCTTAACAATCTCTGCCATGATTAAACCTCCTCAACCTGTACCAGGTGTTCAACCTTGCGGATCATACCTCTGGTCATAGGTGTATCTTCCTTAACAGAAGAGCTATTAATCTTATTCAAACCGAGAGCCTTGATAGTCTTTCTCTGGTTTGGTAATGTACCCGCCTGAGAGCGAACCAGTGTGATTTTTAACTGTGCCATATTAGCTCCACATCTCCTTCAGGGTCTTGCCTCTGCTCTCTGCAACTTTCTTTGCATCATATAAATGCTCGAAAGCATCAAAGGTTGCTTTTACTGTATTGATTCCATTTCTAGATCCGATGGACTTAGAAAGAATATCTTTTATACCTGCTGCGTCGCATACTAAACGTACTGCGCCACCTGCGATAACGCCTGTTCCAGGAACAGCCGGGCGGAGAACGATTTCAGCTGACTTGAACTTACCAATCATATCATGTGGGATTGTATTTCCTTTTAGAGGAACAGTAATAAGGCTGTTCTTTGCCTTATCTGTTGCCTTTCTGATTGCATCGGTAACATCGTTAGCTTTACCAAAACCATAGCCAACCCTTCCGTCTCCGTAGCCAACAACAACTAAAGCTGAGAAGGAAAAGTTTTTACCACCCTTAACAACCTTGGTAACCCTGTTGAGCTTTACAAGCTTTTCTACATATCCGTCTTTGACTTCTTTTTCTCTTGACTTATCCATAGTGTCTCCTAGAATTGAACTCCGGCTTTTCTTGCCCCATCAGCCATTGCCTTTACAATGCCGTGGTACATATAGCCATTTCTGTCGAAAACAACCTTGTCGATGTTCTTCTCAAGGAGTTTCTTTCCAGCTGCCTCGCCGAGCTTCTCAGCGTCTGCTACTGTGTTCTTTAATTCTTTGTATGGTCCCTGAAGAGAGTTAACTGCAACAATTGTCTTTCCTTCAGTATCATCAATGATCTGAATATACATGTGGCAGTTAGATCTAAAGACAGTCATTCTTGGTCTCTCAGGCGTACCTGAAATAGACTTTCTGATATGTGCCTTTCTCTTAGCATGCTTTCTTTGTTTATCAATCATTCTATTCATTCTTAGGCCGCCTTATTTCTTTCCACCGGATTTACCGACCTTGCGTCGGATTGTCTCATTATCATATTTGATGCCTTTGCCCTTATATGGTTCTGGTCCGCGTAAGCTTCTGATTTCAGCAGCTACCTGACCAACCTGAGGCTTATCAATTCCTTTGATGGTAATCTTGTTGTTACCTTCAACTGTAATTTTTACGCCTTCGGGGACAATGTAATCAATGGTTGTTGAATAACCGAGGGCAAGGAGAAGAACCTTTCCGTCTTTGCTAAGCTCAGCTCTGTAACCTACACCGTTAATCATAAGGGTCTTGGTAAAGCCCTTTGTAACGCCTTCAATCATATTTCTCAGAAGCTGTCTGTAAAGACCGTGGTAAGCTCTTGACTGCTTTTCATCGTTGATTCTCTCAACAATAATTTCATTCGGTTTAATGTCGAACTTTACCTCTGGCTTTGTTTCCTGTGTTAATGTTCCGTTCGGACCCTTAACTGTCAGGACATTTCCCTGCAGGGTTACTGTTACGCCACTTGGAACCTCAACTGGTAATCTTCCAATTCTTGACATCTCTTCCCCCTACCAGACTGTACAAATAAGTTCGCCACCAACACGTGCTTCCTTGGCTGCTTTGCCAGTAATTACACCTGTTGAGCTTGATACGACAACCACACCGATTCCGTTATACACACTTGGCATTTCTCTATAGCCACAGTATACACGTCTACCGGGAGTGGAAACTCTCTCGATTCCATGGATAACAGGATTCTGGTTATCCTCATATTTCAGGAAAACTCTAATATAAGTAATGTTGTCCTTTGTTACTTTCTTAAAGTTCTTGATAAAGCCTTCATTCTTAAGAATTCTGATAATATGAAGCTTAAGATTTGAAGCTGATACATCTACTTTTTCATGCTTTGCCATGCTAGCATTTCTAATTTTTGTAAGCATGTCTGCAATTGGATCACTTACTGCCATCTCTTAATCTCCTACTACCAGCTGGACTTTGTTACTCCAGGAATCTCACCTTCTGAAGCAAGCTTTCTGAAGCATAGTCTGCACATATCAAAATCACGCATATAACCGCGGGGACGACCGCAGATTCTGCAACGATTATATTTTCTTGTTGAGAACTTTGGCTCTCTTTTCTGCTTTTCAATTAAAGACTTTTTTGCCATTATCTACCTCTATTTTGCGAAAGGCATACCAAGTGCCTTAAGAAGAGCGTACCCTTCCTCGTCATTGGCTGCAGAAGTTACGATTGCAACGTTCAGACCACTTACTCTCTCAATCTTATCATAGTCAATTTCAGGGAAGATGATCTGCTCAGTGATTCCAAGTGAATAGTTTCCGTGTCCGTCAAATGCATTTGGCTTGACACCCTTGAAGTCTTTAACACGAGGAAGTGCGATACAAATAAGGCGTTCAAGGAAGTACCACATATTATCGCCTCTGAGTGTTACCATTGCACCAATTTCCTGCCCCTCTCTAACTTTGAAGTTAGCAATGGACTTTCTGGCTTTGGTTTTTACAACGTGCTGGCCAGTAATCTGTTCAAGTTCCTTTACAGCTGCATCAAGAAGCTTTTTGTTGACAGTTGCCTCTCCGACACCGACAGAAACAGTGATCTTCTCGATCCTAGGAATCTGCATATTGCTCTTGAAATGAAACTCTTTCTTTAATTCTGGAGCAACAACTTCTTCATATTTCTTTTTGAAGTTGGGAACAAATTTCTCTGTTTTCTCCTTTGCCATTTAGAGCACCTCTCCTGTCTTCTTAGCGTAACGAACTTTCTTACCGTTCTCGAATTTGTAACCAATCTTAGAAACCTTGTCTCCTTTGACAAGCAGTGCAACATTTGATACTGCAATCGGAGCCTCGACCTCTATGATTCCACCTTTGTCCTGCTGGTTCTGCTTTTTTACAGTCTTCTTGACCATATTAGCGCCCTGCACGTAGACTCTGTTACCAACTGGGTCCACTTTGACAATTCTGCCGGTTTTTCCTTTGTCTTTTCCGGCAATAATTTTGACTGTATCGTCTTTTTTCAGTCTCATAACTTTCTCCTACAACACTTCCGGTGCAAGTGAAACAATCTTCATATAACCGTCTCTGAGTTCTCTTGCGACTGGTCCGAAGATACGTTTACCGCGTGGGTTATTGTTGGCATCAATGATAACGCAAGCATTATCATCGAACCTGATATAGGTACCGTCAGGTCTTCGATATTCCTTCTTTGTTCTTACGACGACTGCCTTGAGAACATCACCTTTCTTGATAGCTCCGTTAGGAAGTGCGTCTTTTACTGCTACAACGATTATGTCCCCAATACCGGCAACATAGCGATGGCTTCCGCCGAGAACCTTGATGCACTGAACTCTTTTTGCACCAGAGTTGTCCGCTACGTTTAGATAAGTTTGCATCTGTACCATTTGCTTTTCTCCTTACTTAGCGGGCTCTCTCGACGATTTCCTCGAGGCGCCAGCATTTGTCCTTAGATAAATGTCTGCATTCGACAACTCTAACTGTGTCACCGATATGAGCATCATTTGCTGCATCGTGCGCCTTTACCTTCTTTGTGGTAATGACGTATTTCTTGTAAATCGGATGCAGTGTTCTGTCTGCTACTTGTACAACGATGGTCTTGTCCATCTTGTCGCTTACTACAAGACCAGTCATTCTTTTCTTTCTTGCTTCCATCTTCTGCTCCTATTACTTAGATGCTTTCTTTGGCTCTTTTACAATGCCAAGATCAATTGCGTGAATCTGTGTATTAAGACGTGCAACATCCTTTTTTGTGAGTCTGATCTCCTGAGGATTCTCCAAGTGTCCCAATACCTTATTCATTCTCAATTCAACGAGCTTCTTAAGTAGCTCATCTCTTTTTGCTACAAGTTCTTTGTAGCTGAGATCTTTATAAGATTTACCTTTCATATTTACTCCTCAGCTCTAGACACAAATTTTGTCTTGATAGGAAGCTTCGATGCGGCCAAAAGAAGAGCTTCTCTTGCCAATGTCTCATCAACACCACCCATTTCGAACATGATAGCGCCTGTCTTTACTACAGCTACCCAGCCTTCGGGAGCTCCCTTACCGTTTCCCTGTCTTGTTTCAGCAGGCTTCTTTGTATAAGGCATGTCAGGGAAAATTCTAATCCATACCTTACCGCCTCTCTTAACGTGTCTTGTCATTGCAACACGAGCGGCTTCTATCTGGCGGTTTGTAATCCACAGTGGTTCAAGGGCCATCAGACCGTATTCACCGAATGCGATAGTATTTCCCTTGTGTGCAACTGCATCTCTTGTTCCGCGCTGCTTTTTTCTAAATTTTATTCTCTTTGGACTAAGCATCTTTTAACCCCTTGCCTCGCTCTCGGTCTTTTTCTTTACGAGAGTTCCAATTGTGTCCTCTTCTGACTTTGCATGCTCAAAGATTTCACCATTGAAAATCCATACCTTGATACCAATAGCGCCGAAAGATGTGTTTGCAGTTGCAAAGCCATAGTCGATGTCTGAACGGAGTGTATGAAGTGGAATTCTTCCTTCCTTCATCCATTCTGTTCTAGCAATCTCAGCTCCGCCAAGTCTTCCAGAACATTTGATTTTGATTCCCTGGACACCACCTGCCATTGCTCTTGATATAGCGTTCTTCATTGCTCTTCTGTAAGCACCTCTGTTTTCAAGCTGACGTGCAATATTCTGTGCAATGAGCTGGGCGTTACATTCGGCTTTCTTGATCTCCATTATTTTTATGGTGACCTTCTTGTCAGTAAGCTTCTGCATCTTTGCAGCTAATTTCTCTACATTAGCTCCCTTAGCACCAATGATGATGCCAGGTCTGGCTGTTGCAACATAGAGAGTAACGCGCTGAGGTTTTCTAATAATTTCTACATTGCTGATTTCAGCACCCTGAACTTCTGGACAAGCGAGGAAAGCTTTTCTAAGCTTGATATCCTCATGGAGTGTATCCGCATACTCGCGTGGGTCTACATACCATTTGGATTTCCATGTCTTGTTTATTCCAAGTCTAAGTCCGATTGGATTAACTTTCTGGCCCATTATCTTGCTTCCTTCTTATTAGCCTTCTCGTCGACAACGACGGTAATATGAGACATTCTCTTTAAAAGAATATCGCGCTTTCCATGAGAACGAGCCCAAACTCTTTTTAGTCTTGGACCCTCGTCCACCTTAAGTTCTGAAATGTACAGATTCTCTTCATCGAGCTTTCTGTTCTGATTCAAAGCATTTGCGCCAGCGGACTTGAGAACCTTCAGGATATATCTTGAACCCTTTTGTGGCATTGCTTCTAAAATGGCAACTCCTTCTGTATATCCCTTACCTCTGACAAGGTCAGCAACAGGACGTACCTTAGTTGGGCTTACCATTAAATACTTTGCAATTGCTCTATAACCTTTCTTAGTTTCCATCATATTACCTACTTACCTTTCTTGTCAGATGCATGTCCACGGAAAGTTCTTGTTGGAGCAAACTCACCGAGCTTGTGTCCGACAAGGTTTTCTGTCACGTATACCGGTACCCAAGTTCTTCCATTATAGACAGAGATTGTGAAACCTACCATCTCCGGGATAATTGTTGAAGAACGTGAATATGTCTTTAATGCAGGCTTCTGACCAGCTTTATTTGCTTCTTCAACCCTTTTCAAAAGTTTCTTTTCAATAAAAGGGCCTTTTTTGATTGATCTAGACATCTATGCTCCTCTCCTACTTACGCTTCTTGACGATAAATGCGTTAGATGGCTTTTTCTTACTTCTGGTTTTACCACCCTTAGCCGGTTTACCCCAAGGAGTAGCAGGATGACGTCCTGCTGCAGTTCTGCCTTCACCACCACCATGTGGGTGATCGATCGGGTTCATGACAACACCTCTTACCTTTGGTCTTCTGCCAAGGTGACGTGATGCACCTGCCTTACCAAGAGAAACGTTCATATGGTCTTCGTTTCCGAGTACACCGATTGTGGCATAGCACTCTGAGAAAACCATTCTGACTTCCCCTGAAGGAAGACGGAGTGTTACATAGTCTCCTTCCTTGGCAATAATTGACGCTGAAAGACCTGCTGATCTGACAAGCTGTCCGCCACGTCCGAGGTTAAGCTCTACGTTATGGACCAAAAGACCAAGAGGAATATTCTTCAAAGGAAGTGCATTTCCTGGCTGAAGTGGTGCACTTGGACCAGAAACTACTGTCATTCCAACAGTGAGTCCCTTAGGAGCAATAATGTATCTTTTTTCTCCGTCAGCATAGCTGATTAAGGCAATATTAACCGACCTGTTTGGATCGTACTCAATTGTCTTGACTGTTCCGGGAACACCATACTTATTTCTCTTGAAGTCGATTGTTCTGTAGCTTCTTTTGTGGCCACCACCTCTTCTTCTTACACTTACCCTACCGAAAGTATCTCTGCCAGCCTTACTTGGAAGATTCTTTGTTAAGCTCTTTTCTGGCTTCTGGGCTGTAATATCACTCTTAACTAAGGTAACCTTCTGACGGAGACCCGGAGTATTTGGTTTATATGTTTTTAATGCCATTTTTTCCTTTCCCCTTATACGTTCTCAATCTGCTTGATTGACTGACCCTTTTTAAGAGTTACGATCGCCTTCTTCCAAGATGGAGTGTAACCTTTTATATAGCCACCCTTTCCTCTGGAGAACTTTGGTTTTCCACCATAATTCATAGTGTTGCAAGAGACTGCATCAACATCAAAAAGGACCTTGCAAGCTTCCATAATCTGGAACTTGTTGGCTCTTGGATCAACCTTGAATGTATACTTCTTGCTTTCACCTTCTCTGAGAACGTTTGATTTCTCAGTCAAAATTGGTTCAATGATTACTTGTTCTGCTCTCATCACACTACCCCTTAGTCTCTCTCACCGTAAAATTCGTTGAGATTGGAAGCTGCTGTCTGCAAAACAAGAATCTTCTTACCGTAAAGAAGTTCCTTTGCAGAAAGTCTGTCATAAGAAAGTACGTGCAAGTTAGGAATGTTCCTAGCTGCTCTTCTGAGCATCTTGTCATCATCCTTCAGGATCAAAACAGCTCTTTCCTTATCTGCGTTGAAAGCCTTTAAAATCTCCTGAACTTCCTTTGTCTTTCCGTTCTCACTTGTAAAGTCTTCAACAACAACTAATCTTAATTCTTCAACACCGAGGGACAACAGGCTCTTCATTGCAAGTCTCTTGACCTTCTTAGGAAGCTGATATGAGTAATCACGTGGTTTTGGTCCGAAAATTGTACCGCCTCCGACTGTGATAGGAGACTTCTTATCTCCTCTTCTCGCATTACCAGTTCCCTTCTGCTTATAAGGCTTAGTATTGCTGTAATTTACTTCTGAACGAGTTTTGGTACATGCAGTTCCAACTCTTCGGTTAGCTGCTTCATTTCTAATGGCGTGGTAAATTGAACCGGTTGATACTTCGATTCCAAAAACCTTGTCATCCAAAGTAACTTTTCCTACTTCTTTACCTTTTACGTTATATAGTGTCTGTTCCATATCTATATACCTACTTCTTTACCGCTTTTCTGACGATTACGGTTCCTTGATTTGCGCCTGGGATTGCTCCCTTAACCATTAGTACCTGAAGCTCAGGGTCAACTGCCACAACTTTCAAGTTCTGAACAGTCACTCTTTCATCACCCATATGTCCGGCCATCTTCTGACCCTTGAATGTGTGTGAAGGAGTTGATGACATAGCTGTACCACCTAAATCACGGTGGAATTTTGAACCATGGGTTGCTCTACCGCCCCCAAAGCCCCAGCGTTTCATACCGCCCTGGTAACCCTTACCTTTGCTTGTACCGGTAACATCAACGAACGTTACATCCTTAAATATGTCTACTCCGAGTTTGTCCCCGCTTTTTACTTCAAGGTCATAGTCCCTGAACTCTTTAACGGTTTTCTTCGGCTCGCAAACATCCTTGAACTGACCGCCGAATGGCTTTGTAACATGGTTTTTCTTTCTGTCACCTGAAGCTAATACTGCAGAAGTATAACCATTTTTCTCTTCAGTTCTGTTTGCAATGACTACATTATCTTCAATTTTTATGACTGTCACTGGTGTCAAAATACCGTTTTTATCAAACACCTGTGTCATTCCAACTTTTTTGCCGATAAGCCCTAACATCTCTTACCTCAACTTTACTGTCTAATTTCTACATCCACACCAGCAGGGAGTTCGAGCTTCATCAGGGCTTCAACTACCTTCTGTGTTGGATCCAGGATGTCGATCAATCTCTTGTGTGTTCTCATCTCGAACTGCTCACGGCTCTTCTTATTTACATGTGGGGACCTGAGGACAGTATACTTGTTGATACGTGTGGGGAGAGGAACCGGGCCGCTGACTTTAGCGCCTGCCTTTACAACTGTTTGAACGATAGCCTTTGCGCTCTCTTCAACTAGTTCTACGTCAAACCCTCTCAACTTAACACGAATTCTTTCGTTTGCCATTTTAAAAAAATCTCCAAAAATCATAGAGATACCGGGAGATACTCCCGGCTCTCACTATAGTTTTATTAAAATCATTCCTTGATTTCAGTTACCTGTCCAGAAGCAACAGTTCTTCCGCCTTCTCTGATAGCGAAGCGGAGTCCCTTGTCCATAGCTACTGGGTGGATAAGATCAACAATGATATCTGTGTGGTCACCAGGCATAATCATTTCCTTTCCTGCTGGGAGGTGGCATGTACCTGTGATATCTGTTGTTCTGAAATAGAACTGAGGTCTGTAACCATCAAAGAACGGTGAGTGTCTTCCACCTTCTTCCTTTGAAAGTACGTATACAGTTCCAACAAACTTTGTGTGTGGTGTGATTGAGTTTGGTTTAGCAAGAACCTGTCCTCTGACAACTTCCTTCTTGTCAACACCTCTGAGGAGAGCACCGATATTGTCTCCTGCCTGGCCTTCGTCAAGAAGCTTGTTGAACATTTCAACACCTGTAACAACTGTGTTCTTTGTTTCCTTGATACCAACAATCTGAACTGGATCGTTTACGTGGATAACACCTCTTTCAACTCTTCCTGTTACAACTGTTCCTCTTCCTGAGATTGAGAAGATGTCTTCAATTGGCATTAAGAATGGCTGATCAACTGCTCTGGCAGGAAGTGGGATATAGCTATCCATTGCATCGAGTAACTCGTCGATACACTTTGTTGCTTCTGCATTATCTGGCTCTGTCATGGCAATATATGCTGAACCCTTGATCATTGGAGCATTAGCACCATCAAAACCATATTCTGTTAAGAGATCTCTCATTTCCTCTTCAACGAGTTCAATAAGATCTGGATCATCTACCTGATCACACTTGTTGATGAAAACAATAATCTGAGGTACACCAACCTGTCTTGCTAAGAGGATATGCTCTTTTGTCTGAGCCATAGCACCATCTGTAGCAGCAACAACAAGGATAGCTCCGTCCATCTGAGCAGCACCAGTGATCATGTTCTTGATGTAGTCAGCGTGCCCCGGGCAGTCAACGTGAGCATAGTGTCTGTTCTTTGACTGATACTCAACGTGTCTTGTGTTGATTGTGATACCTCTCTCCTTCTCTTCTGGAGCATTGTCGATATCATCATAATTGAGGACCTTGTCGCCGAAAAGCTTAGCGCAGTGCATAGTAATTGCGGCAGTGAGTGTTGTCTTACCATGGTCAACGTGTCCAATGGTACCTACGTTTACGTGTGGCTTCGTTCTCTCGAATTTTTCCTTAGCCATCAATTCCTCCTTGTGGTCTCTACTTTTTGGCCACAATGCAAATATTATTTCAAGGCCCAAGCCTTTACTATTCGAGACAATTGATCGCCCGTGCGTAAGTGTTTCCAGAGGTCGGCAAGCCGACATACGTTAATCAAAAAGACCTAATGCTGGAACCACCTGACTGCTTGGCAATCGGTTTGGCTCTTATTGTCTAAAGACAGAAAGCCTCCTATTTTTAGACAACCTTTAACGAATTTAAATGAAATGAAAAGAAGTGTCAATATAATCGCCAAGATAAGGGAAAAACTTTTTTTCTTTCAGGAAAAGGAATTAGATAAAGTTATTTAGCGTCATTTATTTTTATCCTGTGCCACACTTTTCATCAGTCTTTCTTTGTTTGGCACAAGAAAAAAACACTACCTGAAGGGTTCTTTTCTTTTAAATACACTAGGTCTATTACAATTCTGTTTATGGAGAAGGTCCACTATTTTTGCTATGATATCTCTATGAAAGAAGTAACTTACAGACCCACCGGTGTATGCGCAAGGGAAATAACATTCAATATAGACAGTGAAGGAAAGATTCATGACCTTCAATTTGTTGGAGGATGCAACGGAAACCTGAAGGCCATTTCCAGGCTTTGTGAGGGAATGGATGCAAAAGAAGTCGCATCCCTCCTTGAAGGCAATATATGCGGTTTTAAAGGTACCAGTTGTGCTGATCAGCTTTCCAAGGCAATCAGAAATAATACCTAGATCCCCACATTCTTTCCGCTTTCAGTCAGATACTGAACAAAGTCATAATAAATGGTTTTGTCTGCTGCAACATTCCCATTTTGGACACTCAGCCCGCTGAGATTCAGAGCAGCAACCACCTCTGCAGGATCTAGTATCTCCCCATTGGCAATCCTTTCAATATAATAATCAACGTTTCCTTTTCTGAAGTCCGGATTTCCTTTCTCCAGTTCCCAAAGTTCAATCAAGGAAAGGGTTGCTCTTGAGGAGAGCCACTTTCTGACTTCCTCATTAGGCTTTGCAGAAAACTGTCCCGCATAATCTGTCAGACTGTAAAAATCATCATAATCAACTATATACATACACAGAATATAATAAAAAAACGGGCTACCCTGTAGTAGCCCGTATCTTCAAAGAAGAGATTACCATCTGATATGGCTGAAAGCCTTGTTTGCCTCTGCCATTCGGTGTACATCTTCCTTCTTCTTATAAGCAGCACCGGTTGAGTTATATGCATCGATTAACTCATCTGCAAGCTTATCAGCCATACTCTTTCCGTTTCTGGCTCTTGCTGAGTTTATTATCCAACGCATTGAAAGTGCTTCCCTTCTTGATTCTCTGATTTCAACAGGAACCTGATAGTTTGCACCACCGACCCTTCTTGATTTAATTTCAACAACGGGCTTTACATTGTCCACTGCTTTATTAAATACATCGAGTGCCTTCTCTCCTGTCTTTTCAGCAACCTTGTCCATTGCCTCGTAGAGAATTCTTGTAGAAATTGATTTTTTTCCATCAAGCATCATGCGACAGATGAACTTCTCAACTGCCTGGCTTTTGTATACTGCATCCGGAGTAACTTTTCTAACTGGAGTTTTAAGTCTTGACATATTACTTTCCTACCTCCCTTAAGCCTTTGGACGCTTTGCGCCATACTTTGAACGGCTTCTCTTTCTGTCAGAAACACCAAGTGTATCCTTTGATCCACGGATGATATGATATCTGACACCAGGAAGGTCCTTGACTCTTCCGCCACGGATGAGAACAACTGAGTGTTCCTGTAAGTTGTGGCCGATACCAGGAATGTAAGCTGTAACTTCAATTCCGTTAGAAAGCCTGACTCTGGCTACCTTTCTTAAAGCTGAGTTAGGCTTTTTAGGAGTTACTGTCATAACCCTTGTACAGACTCCTCTTTTCTGTGGGCATCCTTCCAAAGCAGGGCTCTTTGTCTTACTTTTGGAAGTTGATCTACCCTTTCTAATTAGCTGATTTATTGTAGGCATTCTCTTTACCTCAATTAAAATTTCATCGCACAGGCGATGTTCTATCTAAAAACCCAGGTCAGCATGAAGCGCTATACACCCAGAGACTAAGCGACAACAGTCGCTTAGTCTTCCTGAATGGACATGCTGTCTACATCTATAGCACTTCCCTCGGTCTTCATGTCTGCTATTTCCTCAACATTGAAATCTTCGTCCACAATCTTGGCCTTTCTTTCTTCGGCCTTGTTCTTTGCGTTCTCTTTTTCAAGCTGAAGGATTCTTTCGTCTTCATCGAGTTTAACAGTTCTGTACCTCTTAAGTCCAGTTCCAGCCGGAATCAAGTGGCCGATAATAACATTCTCTTTGAGACCTCTCAGCTCATCCTTTTTACCAGCAATTGCAGCGTTGGTCAATACTCTGGTAGTTGAAAGGAATGAAGCAGCTGATATAAATGATTCGACTGTGAGTGCTGCGTCCGATACACCCTGAAGGATTGGACGTCCGATTGCAGGAGTTCTTCCTTCCTTCATGGCTTTTGCATTGACGCGGTCGAATACTGTCTTATCAACTTTCTGCATCTTAACAAATGGAGTGTCTCCGGCACGGAGAATCTCAACTTTCTTCAGCATCTGACGGATAATAATTCCAAGGTGCTTTTCGTTGATTTCAACACCCTGCATCCTGTAAACTTTCTGGATTTCATTTACCAGGAATGAAAGGACTGCATTCTCTCCGAGAACATCAAGGACTTCACGGCTTGTAACCTCTTCATCGCAAAGCGGATCTCCGGCTTTGACCTCATCTCCCTCTCTGACAAGGAGAATTGCGTCCTTGGTGTAAACCTTATGTGGGTGGATTGCTCCAAATGCATCTTCAATTTCCACAGTTGTAGAACCACTGTTGGTGCTTGTCTTTACTTCCTTTACACGTCCGGTTACGCGTGAGAGGATAATCGGATTGATCTTATTTGAAGTTGCAACCTTTCCGTGTCTGGCTTCAAAGAGTGCGTCAACCTGTGGAAGACCTCCGGCGATATCCTGTGTTGTTGCACTGTCCTTGGATACACGGGCGATAATCTCCCCGGCCTCAACATACTCACCAACCTGGCTCTTGAGCATGTATGCTCCGCCTGGAATCTGGTAACGGTTAACATCACCTGATTCTGTCTTTACCACAACTGTTGGTCTGAACTGTCCAAGGTGTGCCGAAGATACTACAACGACTTCACTCTCACCAGCTTCATTAAAGATTCTCCTGTAACTCTTGTCCTCAACAAAGTCAGACATATCTATAATCTCACCTGACTCTTCAGCAATTATTGGATCACTGAATGCGTCAAACTTGATGATATCAAAATCTTCAGGAACAACCTCTCCCTCTTTTGCAAAGAGGAATGAACCAGCAGGGACCTGATACTCAGTCTCGCTACCGATAACGTATGTCTTATCTCCGCTCTGGTAAAGCTTTCCGTTCTCAAGTGCGTTGACCTTAAGTCCATTTGACTCATAAAGCGGATAACCCTTACCGACTGCATCCCCGTTCTTTACATAGAGTTTGTCAAACTTGCCGGTAATATCTTCAAAGAGCCTTGCAACAGTAAGGTGCCCTTTTCTCGGGAAAAGGCTCTGTCCGTTAGGGTCTTCAATAACAAGGCCCTTAACCTGGATAAGAACTGTCTTGTAGCTGAATGAAAGCTTATCTTCACGGGCTGAAGTTGCAGCAGTACCACCAACGTGGAATGTTCTCATAGTAAGCTGTGTACCAGGCTGTCCGATTGACTGTGCAGCAATGATTCCGACAGCTTCTCCGATTTCAACGGTCCTGTTGGTTGCAAGGTTTCTTCCATAGCACTTTCTGCAAACCCCATGCTCACTTTCACAGGTGAGGACTGTTCTCATAAGGACTTTCTCAACACCGCTTGCTTCAATCATCTTTGCTGTCTCATCGCTGATTTCCTCGTTGGCCTTGGCAAGGAGTTCAGGGCGTCCGTTCTCATCCTTGATAAACGGATGGTAAACGTCCTCAACTGGGCAGGAGCCTGCAATACGGGAAGCAAGGGACTCAACAATATTGTCTCCGTCTTTAACGGCAGAGATCCAAATACCGTTGATTGTGTGGCAGTCTTCTTCTGCAACTACAACATCCTGGGCAACGTCAACAAGCTTTCTTGTTAGGTAACCGGCCTTAGCCGTCTTCAAAGCAGTATCAGTCAAACCTTTACGTGCACCGTTTGATGAGATGAAGAACTCCATAATTGAAAGTCCTTCCTTGAAGTTTGACTTAACAGGAACATCAATAACCTTACCGTTAGGTTTGGTCATAAGTCCTCTCATTGCTCCAAGCTGCCTGATCTGGGTACGGCTACCTCGGGCTCCTGAGTCAGCCATCATGTATAATGGATTGAAACCGTTATTTGATTTCTTAAGCTCATCCATAAGTACATTGGTAAGCTTCTCATTAGTCTCTGTCCAGACTTCAATGACCTTGTTATATCTTTCTTCCTGGGTAATCTGTCCGTTTCTGAACTGATCTGTAACAACTGCCTGCTGGGCATTTGCTTCTTCGATGATTGTACTCTTCTCATCAGGAACAATCATATCTGAAAGCCCGATTGTAGCACCGAAGATTGTTGCGTATTTGAAGCCAAGGTTTTTAACATTATCAAGAAGTTCAACAGCTACGCTGCTCTTGCAGCTTGCAATCGTCTCACCGATAAGCTTTTTAAGCTGCTTGTCTCCGAAGCAGTAGTTATGATATGCAATTCCTTCAGGAATAGATGAATTGAAGATGATTCTGCCAGGTGTTGTAATAAACCATTTCTTCCCATCTGCAACTGTTCTCTTACCATCTTCCTCTACTACCTCAAGACCTTTCTTGATTCTGTAATAAATCTTCTCATTGTAAGACACAACACCCTGATCAATAGCAGCCTCGATTTCAGCAATTGAATCAAAATGCTTTCTATCCTTTCCCCTGTCAAGATCAGTTCTCTCCTTAGTCAGGTAGTAGATACCTAAAACCATATCCTGGGACGGGAAAGCTATCGGCTTGCCGTTTGCTGGGTCAAGCAGGTTGGTTGTTGAAAGCATAAGTGTCCAGCACTCAAGCTGCGCTGCCTGGGTAAGAGGTACGTGAATAGCCATCTGATCCCCATCGAAGTCAGCATTGAAAGCGTGACATACAAGTGGGTGGAGCTTAAGGGCCTTTCCCTCTACAAGAACTGGTTCAAATGCCTGGATACCAAGACGGTGCAGTGTCGGAGCACGGTTAAGCATAACAGGGTGCTCTTTGACAACATCGTCCAGAATTGACCATACTTCTGGAGCTTCCTGCTCAACAAGGGTCTTTGCCCTCTTTACGTTAAGTGCAATATCCTCCTGAACAAGCTTATGCATGATAAATGGCTTATAAAGCTCAAGTGCCATCTTTGCAGGAACACCGCACTGATGCATCTTAAGTTCAGGTCCGACAACAATAACTGAACGACCTGAGTAGTCTACACGCTTACCAAGAAGGTTCTGTCTGAATCTTCCCTGCTTGCCTTTGAGTACATCACTTAGTGATTTCAAATCTCTCTTTGATGAACCTTTTGCCGGGTTAGCTGTCTTTGAGTTATCGAAAAGTGCATCCACTGCTTCCTGGAGCATTCTCTTTTCGTTTCTGATGATAATATCCGGTGCCTGAATCTTTATGAGGCGATCCAGACGGTTATTTCTGTTAATTACACGGCGGTAAAGCTCGTTAAGGTCAGTTGTTGCAAAACGTCCTCCATCAAGCTGAACCATAGGGCGCAAATCTGGTGGAATAACCGGAATAACCTTCAATATCATCCATTCAGGTCTGTTTCCGCTCTTTAAAAAATCCTCACAGAACCTGATTCTTGAAAGGAATTTATTATCAATTTTATTGTTGTTTGCTTCCTTTGCTGCAAGCTGCTCTCTGAGCTCTGATGAGAGTTTTTCAAGATCCAGTCCTTTTAAAAGGTCATAGATAGCTTCAGCACCCATTCCGGCCTTGAATGTTTCTCCCCACTTTTCATATGCCTGGGAATACTCATCCTCAGTGAGAACCTGATTGAGTTTCAGATCCGACTCAATTCCAGGGTCAGTGACAACATACTTTTCATAGCTCAGAATTTCCATCAGTTCAGCTTTCTTTATGTCCAGAAGGTAGCTGATAATTGACGGAGTTGAGCGGTAGAACCATATATGGGCAACAGGAGCTGCAAGAGTGATATGTCCAATTCTCTCTCTTCTGACCTTTGTATCTGTTACTTCAACACCACAGCGGTCACAGACAACACCTTTATAACGGTTTGACTTGAACTTTCCGCAACAGCACTCCCACTCTTTGGTTGTACCGAAGATTCTTTCACAGAAAAGACCGTCCCGCTCAGGGCGTAGGGATCTGTAGTTTATGGTCTCAGGTTTCTTTACCTCGCCATATGACCAGGCAAGAATCTGCTCAGGGGAGGCAAGTTTTATCCTAATTGAGCTAAAATCTCTAATTTCTTTCATCTTTTTACCTTATAAAGTTCCCTTTTCCTTCTTGGAAATCAATTCTTCATCACGCTCAGTAAGCGGAACCTGTCTCTCGTTCTCGTCATAGACGGCAATATCAAGGGCAAGACCTCTGATTTCCTGGACAAGAACATTGAAAGCCTCTGGCATGCTTGCAGTCTGTGATGACTCACCTTTAACAATCGATTCATAGATGTTTACCCTTCCCTTCATATCGTCTGACTTGATTGTCAGAAGTTCCTGAAGGGTATTTGCTGCTCCATATGCCTCGAATGCCCAGACTTCCATTTCTCCAAGTCTCTGACCGCCGAACATGGCCTTTCCGCCAAGAGGCTGCTGAGTGACCAGGGAGTAAGGACCTGTACTTCTTGCGTGCATCTTATCGTCAACAAGGTGGTGAAGCTTCAGGTAGTATATGTAACCGCAGAATACTGGGTTAACAAAAGGAATACCCGTTCTTCCGTCATAAAGTGTTATTTTACTGTTCTCAGGAAGACCTGCTTCTCTCATCTCATGCTCAATCTGGTCCATGCTGGCTGACTGGAATACTGGTGTCTTGTACCACTTATCGTTTTTAACAGCTGCCCAGCCAAGCTCTGTTTCCATAAGCTGACCGATGTTCATTCTCGATGGAACACCAAGAGGATTAAGACAAACATCTAGTGGTGTACCGTCTTCCATGTATGGCATATCCTCTTCAGGAAGGACGCGGGAAACAACACCCTTATTTCCGTGTCTTCCAGCCATCTTATCACCCTGCTTCAGCTTACGTTTTGTAGCAATGAGTACCTTGATTGTTTGCTCAACACCCGGCTGCAGTTCATCCTTATCTGCCTTCCTGAGGCGCTGGATATCGATAACAGTACCTTCTGTTCCATGAGGAACTTTCAGTGATGTATCCCTGACTTCCTTACTCTTTTCTCCGAAGATTGAATTAAGGAGTTTCATTTCAGGTGTAGCATCCTGCTCAGACTTTGGTGTTACCTTACCGACAAGGATATTTCCTGGTCTTACATAGGTTCCGACACATACAATGCCTTCCTCATCAAGATGTTCCAGAAGCTTTTCAGATGTGTTTGGAATGTCTCGTGTAAGACGCTCGGAGCCAAGCTTTGTCTCTCTGACATCAATTGAGAATTCCTTGATATGGATAGATGTATATATATCTTCCCTGACAACCCTTTCACTGATTAAAACAGCGTCTTCATAGTTGTACCCGTTCCATGGTACGAAACCTACAAGAATGTTTCTTCCGAGGGCCAGTTCTCCGTTTTGCGTTGCCGGTCCGTCAGCAAGAACATCTCCTGCTTCAACAATATCTCCGACGTTTACAATCGGTTTCTGGTTCATACAGGAATCCTGGTTTGTTCTCTCAAACTTATATACAGGGTACTCATCAAAAACTGTAGGATCCTTAGGATCTGAAACGACAATTTTGGTTGATGAAACATATGTTACAACGCCAGGATTCTTTGCCTTGATAAGGACTCCTGAGTCGTATGCAGTTCTTGCTTCCATACCTGTACCAACGCGTGGCGCTTCTGGAAATACAAGGGGAACTGCCTGTCGCTGCATGTTTGATCCCATGAGGGCTCTGTTTGCGTCATCATGCTCCAGGAACGGAATTAATGAGGTTGCAACTGATACTACCTGCTTCGGAGAGACATCCATCCACTGAATCTCCTCTGGTTTTGCTGTTGCATAATCGCCGTAGCTTCTTACTGCAATTTCATCTTCAAGGAAGTTTCCCTTGGCATCTATTTTGGCGTTGCCCTGAGCAATCTTGAATTTCTCTTCATCGTTTGCGTCCAGATATGCAACCTCACTTGTAACCTTACCGTTAACAACCTTTCTGTAAGGAGTCTCAATAAAGCCATACTCATTAATCTTTGCATAGTTGGCTAATGAAAGGATAAGACCGATGTTGCTGCCTTCAGGTGTTTCAATAGGACAGATTCTTCCGTAGTGAGTGTAGTGTACGTCTCTGACTTCATAAATTGCACGCGCTGAGGATCTTGAAAGACCGCCTTTAGGACCGAGGGCTGAAACCCTTCTTTTATGTGTGAGCTCTGCAAGCGGGTTAACCTGATCCATGAACTGGCTCAGCTGTGAGGAGCCGAAGAATTCCTTGACAGCACCTACAATAGGCTTGATTGAAATAATCTCCTGTGGCTTAACATCCTCATCAGCACCGTTCATCTTGTCTTTGGCTGTTTTTGCCATACGTGCAAATGCGTCACTGATATTGTTCTGCAAAAGCTCACCGACGGTTCTGACTCTTCTGTTTCCAAGGGCATCAATATCATCTTCCTTGATCTGTCCGTTACAGAACTGAATCAATAAATCGACAGTATTGATTACATCACTTACAACAAGGCTTGTTCTCTTTTCATATTTTTCATCTTCCATACCATAGAACTTCTTATTAAGCTTATGGCGACCGATATCTGAAAGTTCAAAGCCTCTGGCATTCAAAAAGAAATCCTGGAAATAAGAGGAGATTCTCTTAGGATCTGGGAATGTCTTCAGATTCTGTGGAAGTGTATTCTTCCAGGCTTCAATAATGCATGAAATATACTGTGACTGGAACTCCTCTCCACTCTCGTTTTTATATGCAGGGCAATAGATTCTTTCCCTTTTCAATGTCTTGAGTACTGCCATCTGAGGAACATCAAGATCCTTTGCGTTTGTGTCTACTACTTCAATCTCGTTGTATCCCAGAGCCTGGATTTCTGCAATTTCGTTAGGACCGATTTCGTCCCCTGCAACGAATGCAACTTCTCCTGAGGCATTTTTCAGATCTTTAAATAAGAAGTACTTTGAGCTTTCATTGATTCCTTCATCAAGCTTTACTTTCTTGCTCTGGTAAAATGCTGCAACTATTTTGTCCCTGGTATCAACTCCGAGAACCCTTAAGAAGAAAGTAACAAGGAAAGTCTTCTTTCCTGTTGAAACCTGCAAAAGGTTATTGACCTTCTTTTTCTCAGCGCTTTCTTTATCTGCTTTCTTTGTATCCTGCTTCTCGTTCTTCCTTGTAAGGCTGAACTCAAGCTTTGTTCCTGAATATGGATATAATGTTCCGAAATACTGGTTGGAGGCATCATTTTTCTTGCCTTCCTTGAATACTACACCAGGGCTTCTGACAATCTGTGATACTATAACACGCTCTGCACCGTTGATGATAAATGTGCCGCGGTCAGTCATCAAAGGAAAATCTCCGAAGAAAATATTCTTCTCAATTATCTGACCATCTTTCTTTTCAAGTGCTATTTTTGCCCTGATTGGAATACCATATGTTCTGCCCTTTTTCTTACACTCCTGTTCAGTGTATCTTTTAGGGCCGTTTTTCTCATCTTCTTCACTGTTTACAGTGTAACCATGGTAACTTACAGTAAGCTCCCCGTTTGAGCTTACAATTGGGAATGTTTCCTGAAATACCGCCTCCAGACCATAAGCCGGATCCGGCTTTTCCCCTTTCTGGATTTTGTCTAATTGTAAAAATTTTTTATAAGATTCGGTTTGAATTCCGATAAGATCCGGAAGATCGCATACTTCGGTCAATTCAGATCCGATATCTGTTCTTTTCAAAGCTTTAAAGCTTTCGGCCATTTTTCCCCTCCGTTAGGATAGACTCCGTCATTTTTCTATCAAGAGTGTCCTTATTGGCTTTAAAAAAGACACTTTATGCCACCGGGGACTCCGATGGCATAAGGCTTTATATGGTAGATTACTCTACTGGTTTTACTTCGATTACGCAGCCTGCTTCCTCGAGTTTTGTCTTAAGAGCTGCTGCATCTTCCTTGCTGACACCCTCTTTGAGAACGCCACCCTTTTCACAAAGATCCTTAGCTTCCTTAAGACCAAGACCAGTTGCACCTCTGACTTCCTTGATACAAGCGATTTTCTTAGCAGCATCAACTGACTTGAGTACTACGTTGAATTCTGTTGGCTCTTCAGCTGCTTCTGCTGCTGCGCCACCTGCTACAGGTCCTACTGCTACAGCAGCTGCTGCTGTAACACCAAACTTCTCTTCCATCATTTTGATGAGGTCAGCAACGTCCATAACGCTCATTGCTGCGATTGATTCTAAGATTTCTTCTTTTGTAGCCATATTATCTACTCCTTATAAAAATTTCTTCAGCGGTTCAGCAGGCTAGTTGTAGACTGTAACCGCATATTATTAATTTGCTGCGCCTTCGAGCTTTTCCTTGTAAGCAAGGAGAGTTGCTGCAAGCTTCTGTACAGGGGCCTTCATTGTACCCATCAAAGATGAGATCAATTCGAGCTTTGTAGGAAGCTTTGAAAGTGCTTCGATTTTAGCTGCATCCATCAGCTCCTCGCCGATTAATGCGCCTTTGACCTCTACAGGTGTCCCGTCTTTTGCTGCCTGGAACAAAACCTTTGCAACAACGTTTGCAGTATCCCCTTTAACAAGTGCAATAGCAGTAGGTCCGACAAGATTCTCATCTGCCCCTTTATGATTGAGCTCGTTCAAGGCAATCTTTGCATAGCGGTTTTTGACGACTTTATAGACAGATTCATCTTTTCTCAGTTCTCTTCTGATTTTTGTAATCTGCTCTACAGTCATTCCTCTGTAGTTGGTGAAGATGTAACCAGAATAGTCAGCGAACTCAGTTTTGAGAGCTGCAACTGCATCTTCCTTAGCCTGATTAACATGTGCTTTGTACTCGTCCATTACGTCTCTCCTTATTTAGATGCTCCGCTGGCATCTTTGACATCTACGTGAACTCCAGGACCCATTGTTGAACTAAGCGCAACAGAAAGGATAAAGTCTCCTTTTGCATCTGCAGGCTTCTTTCTCAGAATTTCCTGGACAACAACCTTGGCATTTTCCTCAATCTGATCACTTGTCATATTGACCTTGCCGACTGAAAGGTGAACAACACCTGTTTTATCTGAACGGAACTCTGTTCTACCCTTGTTTAATTCAGCAAGTGCATCTTTAAGGTCATTTGTAACTGTGTGAGTCTTTGGGTTTGGCATCAAGCCTCGGCGACCGAGGATCGGACCAAGCTTACCGACATCCTTCATCATGTCCGGTGTTGCAACAGCAACGTCGAAATCCATCCAGCCTGATCGGATTTTTTCAATTAAATCCAAATCTCCGACATAGGTTGCCCCTGCAGCCTTTGCTTCCTCAGCCTTGTCACCCTTTGCAAATACAAGGATTTTCTTCTGTGCTGAGAACTGGTTGGGGAGAACTACTGTATCTCTTACTGACTGGCTCTTTTTAAGCTGGAGCTTAACTGAGAGTTCGACTGTTTCAACGAATTTTGCAAAAGCGATACTTTTAACTAATTCAGCTGCTTCTTTGAGCTCATAGTTTTTCTGTCTGTCGACTTTGGCTAAAGCTTCTCTGTACTTCTTTCCTCTCTTCATCTTACTTCTCCACCTCTACGCCCATGCTTCTGGCAGTACCTGCAATGATTTTCTTTGCTGCGTCAATGTCGTTTGCATTCAAATCAGGAAGCTTGGTTGTTGCGATTTCAGTCAGCTGTGCATCTGAAAGCTTTCCGACCTTTACTTTGTTAGGCTGACCGGATGCAGTCTGTAAACCAAGTGCTTTCTTGATAAGTACTGCAGCTGGAGGAGTCTTTAACTCAAAAGTAAAGCTCTTGTCAGAGTAAACAGTGATGATAACAGGAATGATAAGTCCAGCTTCAAAGCTCTTTGTTCTGTCGTTGAACTGCTGAACAAACTGTGGTGCACTTACTCCGTGAGGACCGAGAGCCGGACCAACTGGTGGTGCCGGAGTGGCCTTCTGAGCAGGGCACTGAAGTTTGATTACTGCTGTAATCTTCTTCTTTGCCATTTCTTTCTCCTTACGTCTGGACCTGTCTGAGTTGACGGATAGGTGCGGGTCCGACGCTGGTAATAACGCTTACCATACGGTAAACTTCCACCCACATACGTGGGGAGATTTCAAAAATAATTTATTTAGGTCAGAAAACGACCTTTTCTACCTGGGTAAAATCAGCACTTACCTGGGTAGGTCTGCCAAAAATCTGGACTGTGAGTCTGAGCTGTCCCTTTGCAAGGTCAATCTCCTCAACAAGCCCTGTAAACGACGCAAAAGGACCGGAGGTGATTCTTACTTCCTCTCCCTTTACAAAGTCCTGCTTCGGCTTGAAACTTCTCTCTTCCGGGACAGCACCTGTCCTTTTGAGAATATCATTATGCTCTTTAGCTGAAAGTGGCTTAGGTGGATTCTTGCCTAAACGGTCAGCTGTCAAGAATCCGGTAACTCCCTGGATTCTTGCAATCTTGGCAGTAGTACTGATCCATGAGTCAAGAGGAAGTTCCAGTTCAACAAGAATATAGCCAGGAAGAATCTTCTTCTTTTCTTCCTTCTTTTCCCCTTCCGGTGTGATTACCTTGATTGTTTCCATCGGAACCATAACACCGGTGCAATACTGGGCAAACTCCTTATCCTGCTCCATCATGCGGCGGATAAGACGCTCTATCTTCTGCTCATAGCCTGAATAAGTATGAACTACGTACCAACCTTTAGCCATTTTCCTTCCCTAAAATAGAAGATCCATCAAAAGACCTAGTAAAATATCACAAAGACCAAGGATTACTGCGAAAACAATTGTAGAAACAATTACAACCCAAGTCGAATGAAGAACAACCTGTCTTGATGGCCATGAAACCCTTTTAAGTTCCAACCAACAGTTCTTGAAAAAGTTATTACCCTTCTTCTCTTTCTTCTTATTCTTTTCCATCTCAACTTTCCTCAAGGTACCGGCAGGCCCTGAGAGACTCGAACTCCCAACACCCGGTTTTGGAGACCAGTGCTCTAACCATTGGAGCTAAGGACCTGTCCGTACCTTGAGTTACCCCTTTTATTTAATCTTTGCTTCCCTATGAAGTGTGTGCTTGTGTTCAAACTTGCAGTACTTCATAAGCTCAAGCTTTCCTTGAGTATTTCTTCTGTTCTTTTCAGTTGTATAGTTCTTCTGTTTGCACTCTGTGCACTGAAGGGCTATTTTCTCTACTGGCCCTTTCTTCTTGGAACTTGCCATATTCTTCTCCTAAAAAGCTTTCACTTTTTTATTTTGAGCCTTCGAGCGGATTTGAACCGCTGACCCCCACCTTACCATGGTGGTGCTCTACCGACTGAGCTACAAAGGCACACTTAGGCATTAAAACATGCAAAAGCAAGATTATCAAAGATAAGCTTTCTATGTCAATACCAGCCCCGAGCGAGTCGGTCTGTTCTAATAGATTAAACAAATCTGACATCGATTTCTAGTAGATTTTTCTAATTTGGAAAATTCTTCATCAAAGCCAATATTCAGCTTACTCTCACCTAAAACTTACCCAAATTCTTCCTGTTTTGAATTATCCGTTTTCTATAAACTTTAAAATATCTTCCACGCTATCCTCTTCAGATAACGGGCTTACTACATCCAAGAGTGTTAAATAAATCAAAGCTTATGTCCCGGAAGGCCCAAAATGCCAGTTAGGATAACAGAATTCCATAGCATCATCATTGAAAAAGAAATCAAGTAAGCTCTCTAAAGCAGTTGTTGCTTCCCCAGCTCCCTCCAAGCGTGCTTTCCACCTGAATGTTGCTGCAACCGATACGACTATATTTATAATCAGGAATACAATTAAGACATATGCTCCCACTCTTGGAAGTTCGGCGTTCATTCTCTTCAGTGCTGGAAAAGCATACTTCATCCATAAATACCCTGCCAGTCCCCAGACTACTGAGTAAAGAAGGTTTATTCTTCCGAAAAGGTTAAAAGGCATATTCGAGTAGTCCCAGCTTGTTGAACCAAATACTATTTCCTGTCCCACAGAAGCAATATACTCAACAGCAGATCCGGCAATAAGGGCAACAAGGAATATGACAGCACCGTTTTTATGCCTTACAGGAACCAGAACCAGGGTAAGAATCACAAGACCCATTCCATAAAGCACATTCCATAAACCAAGAACCAAAGCGGTACGTGTTGAATATGAAAGGTAGCGGACAAAATACCATAAAATTTCCCACACAGAGCCCAAAACAGAGCCTGCAACGAAAATCCATGTGTAGAAAATAAAATCCGGTCTGTCCTTTTCTATTTGTCTCATTAATACTAGGTTACCTAAAAGTCGCCAAAAAAAGAACTCTTTAAATCCAGTTATGAGTTTTTTTGGTTTATTCAAAAGTTTTTTGGAAAAGAATATGCAAATATTTCCTGGTAACTCATTTCAATATATTTCACTTTATTGAATATACTGCCTAAATTTATTTAAACTAAAAAGGCTAACTTTACTTAAGGAGAATCAAATGGCTAAAGCAGATAAAATTCGTTTTGGATCTTCGGTGGAAAACATTGCAATGGATTTTGCTGAACAGCTCAAATACAACCAAGATGCAGATGTATATCACAGAACCGATGAAGGAAGGTATCAGGCCATAGCATATGCAATCAGGGACAGAATTATCCATCAGTGGGATATCTCCAGAAAAGCACAGAGAAAACAGCACTCAAAAAGAATATACTACCTGTCACTGGAATTCCTGATGGGAAGGGCTATGACAAATAATATCATCAACCTGCAAATTGATGATGATGTCAAGAAAGCACTATCTTCTTTGGGTTATACATATGAAGAACTAAGTGAAGTTGAGCCGGATGCCGGACTTGGAAACGGGGGTCTTGGTCGTCTTGCTGCATGCTTTATGGATAGCCTTGCAACACTCGATTTACCAGCATACGGATACGGCATACGTTATAACTACGGTATTTTCCGTCAGGAAATAAGAAACGGATGGCAGGTTGAACAACCTGATAACTGGCTAAAAGACGGAAACCCATGGGAACTCAAGCGTCCGGATCTCGTTTACCCTGTCTATTTTGGGGGCAGTGTAAAAATGATCAGGGAAAACAACAGGGATATTTTCAAATGGGTACCGGACGAACAGGTAAATGGAATTGCGTATGACACTCCTATTGTCGGTTACGGCGGAAGGACTATCAACACACTCCGACTCTGGTCTGCAGAAAGTCCATCCGGCTTCTCATTTGAAAACTTCAACTCTGGGGATTACACAGAAGCTGTCAGGAATAAAATAAACGCAGAAACATTATCTATGGTCTTATACCCGAATGACACTTTGTACATGGGAAAAGAACTGAGACTGAAGCAACAGTTCTTCTTTGTAACATGTTCACTCCAGGACATAATCAGAAGATTCAAAAGGATGGGAAACTATTCATGGAAAAACTTCTCCAAGGAAGTTGCTATCCAGCTTAATGACACACACCCTTCCCTTTCAGTTCCGGAACTGATGCGTCTTTTGATTGACCAGGAGGGTCTTGGCTGGGATGAGGCATGGAAGATTACTGTAGATACTATGGGGTACACAAACCATACCCTTATGCCGGAAGCACTTGAAAAGTGGCCACTGCCGATGCTTGAAAAAATACTTCCCCGCCACGTACAGATTATCTATGAAATAAACCAGCGCTTTTTGGATAAGGCTGTATCCTATTTTCCTATGCAGCCAGATAAAATTGCAAAAGTCTCAATTATCGAGGAGTCAAACCCGAAAATGGTCAGAATGGCAAACCTTTCGATTATCGGTTCCCATTCAACAAACGGCGTTGCAGAGCTTCACTCAGAGCTGTTAAAGAAGTCAATGTTCCCCGAGTTTGCAAAAATCTTCCCAAAGCGCTTCAGTAACAAAACAAACGGAATTACCCAGAGAAGATGGCTCTTGGACGCAAACCCAGCTCTCGCCAAGCTTATTACAAGCGCTATCGGGGACAAGTGGATTACTGACTTTGATGAAGTCAGGAAACTCGATAAGTATTCAACAGACAGTGCTTTTCTGGATAAATTCAGCTTAGTTAAGAAGGAGGCAAAACTTAGAGCCTCATCATTCTTGGAGCATGACTGCGGAATTGTACTTGACCCGGAGATGATGATAGATGTTCAGGTAAAAAGAATCCACGAATATAAGCGTCAGCTACTGAATGCACTGAATGTAATCATGATTTACAACAGGATGAAAAATGACAAAGCCTACCGTGATTCATTCACTCCTACTACCTTCCTTTTCGGAGGTAAGGCTGCACCGGGCTATGTCAATGCAAAACTTATTATCAAGTTCATAAACAATATTGCCAAAGTCATTAACAGTGATCCTGAAGTAAACAAGGTTCTTAAAGTCTACTTTATGCCTAACTATAGGGTAACTATGGCTGAAGCAGTCATTCCTTCAACCAATTTAAGTGAACAAATAAGTACTGCAGGAACTGAGGCTTCAGGAACCGGAAACATGAAATTCATGGTCAACGGGGCTTTGACTATAGGAACTTTGGATGGTGCAAACGTTGAGATGGCTGAAGAAGTTGGTAAAGAAAACATATTCATATTCGGTCACACAGAAAGTGAAATACAGGCACTCAAAGGAAAGTACAATAGCCGTGAATGGGTTAAAAAGGATCCTGAAATCGAAAGCCTCATGAAACTTATTGAGTCCGATTATTTCAATATCAACGAACCGGGTATCTTTGCTCCCCTTTTGAAGTACTTCTTTGATGATAATGACAGATACTTTATTTTTGCCGACCTCAAGATGTACCACGAAGCACACGATAAGGCATCCGCCCTCTATAAGAATGATCCTAAAAAGTGGAATGAAATGGCAGTAAAGAATATTGCTTTCTCATCAAAGTTCAGTTCAGACAGAACCATCAAAGAATACGCCGCTGATATCTGGAAAATAAAACCATGTAATGTTGAAAAGTCTGATATAGATACTGCTCTTGAAGACGCAAGAAAGGATCATCAGTAAGTAAACCTGATTGAAATTTGAGCTATATAGCTGATACCTCATCTATATAGCTCTTTTTTTTAATGAGGACTTAAGCTTTAAATCTAGATATACACACCTTCCATGCAGTGAGATACTTACTGTATGGGAAGCTTATCTTCAATTATTGACCGGCTTAATAAACTCTTTAGCATCCTTGATGACAAAAAAGGAGAATCATTTTCAGCAGAGACTGTTTCTTCCCATCGAGGAAAAAGTGATGACATCAATACCAAAGACAGTTCAGGCCAAACACCATTAATGGCAGGACTCCTTGTCGAAAAGGATTTAAAGAATATCAGAACTTTTATCAAATTAGGTGCAAACATCAATGACAGGGACAACAATGGTATGACACCTTTAATGTATGCACTCAGTAATAAGGAAGTAAACTTGGAAATTATTGATTATTTGATCCAAGCCGGAGCTGGTGTTAATGATAGAAACAATAACGGGCAGACTCCCCTTACTGTTGCAATTAACAATAATGGAATAAGCCCAGTTATTATAAAAGCCCTCCTCAAATCTGGTGCTAACGTCAGTATCAAAGATAACTATGGTAATACTCCATTAATGTATGCTGTCGGAAAAAGGAAACTTAGTATAATCCATGCTTTAATTCAGGCTGGCTCTGATGTAAACATCAAGAATAATGATAGCTGGACACCTTTGATGAGTGCTTTGGTTGGGAATGGTATAACACTCAGTATTGTTGAAGAATTAATCGATGCAGGAGCCGATGTCAATGCCAGTCATAGAACCGGTACAACGCCATTGATGTGGGCTCTTATAAACAAAAAACTAGATTTAAGTATTATAGAAACTCTAATCAATTCAGGAGCTGACATTAACGCCAGAGCTGAAAACTGGGGTACTCCCCTGATGTTTGCGCTCAATAATGATGGAATAAACTTAGAAGTAGTTGAATTCCTAATCAAAGCTGGATCTGATATGAATGCCAAGGATAACAACGGAAACACTCCTTTGATGCTTGCAATCACCAACAATAAAGAAACCAGTATTACAAAAGCCTTGATTAAAACAGGCTCAGATGTTAACTCAAAGAACAACGCCGGGTATTCACCTCTAATGCTCTCACTACTCTATAATGATGACTGTGATATTATCACTGATCTTATTAATGCTGGATCAGATGTAAACGCCAGACCTGATAACAATTATCCTCCTTTGATATTTGCTCTTAAAAACAATAAACCAATAAATATTATTGAAGCTCTTATTAAAGCGGGTGCTGATATTACTGACAGAGGCAACTATCCATGGTCACCAATAAGAATTGCTCAGGAAAAATCTAATCCAGCAATTATTGGTGCTTTAATAAAAGCTGGGGTTACTGAGAAAACTAGGAACTACTTTCGGGTAGAATAAAGCAATAGGAAGTTAGAATTCCAAAATGAACATTATCACATTTTTTCCTACTTTTATTTCCCAATTTGAAGTTTGAAACTTATAATAGCTACAAGTCAACTTATAATTAATTGTTTTCTTTATATGCAGATATTTCAAACCAATCCTCTGGTAACCCAGAGTCTAAAATAAGTTGTTTGATGCGTATTATATCTTCATCTGTAACAGTTTTTCCTGAAATCCAAATAAATACTCCAGAAAAATTAATGGCATAATTGCCTATAGATTTTATACTGTTAGGAAGAGTAATGTTTACTATACCACTGGCAGCAAATGCTCTCTCCCCTATTGAAACAACTCCTTCTGGTATAGTTATACTTGTTAAGTTCTGGCAACCAAAAAAAGCATAATCACCTAAAGTTGTAACTCCTTCAGGCAATATCACATCCATTAAATTACTATGACTGAATGCGTGTATCCCTATTGAAGTAACCCCTTTTGGAATAGTTATACTCGTTAAGTTTTGGCAATCATAAAAAGCATAATCACCTAAAGATATAACTCCCTCTGGCAATATCACATCCTTTAAGTTAGTATGACTAAATGCATGTGTTTCTATCGTAGTCAATCCTTCTGGCAAACTTATATTTGTTAGGTTTGAACATCCCCAAAATGTCCGATCCTTTATTGCGGTAACTCCTTTTGGGATAGTTATACTTTCTAAACTACTACAACTAGCAAAGGCTCCTCTCCCTATGACAGCAATTCCTTTTGGGATGGTTATATTATTTAGGTTAGTACATCTAAGGAATGCATATTCATAGATTGAGGTTGCACCTTTTGGAATAACTATACTTTCTAAACTACTGCATTGAGCAAATGCATATTCCCCTATTGAAGTAACACCTTTTGGAATATTTATGTTCGTTAAGTTTTGGCAATCATAAAAAGCATAATCACCTAAAGATATAACTCCATCTGGCAATATCACATCCTTTAAATTACTATGACTGAATGCATGTATTCCTATTGAGGTTAATCCTTCAGGCAAACTTATATTAGTTAAATTAGTGCATCCCCAAAAGGTATTCTTATTAATTGAAACTATACCCTTTGGAATGACGATACTTTCTAAACTACTACAGCTGTTAAATGCACCTTCTCCTATTGAAGTAACTCCTTCTGGAATTGTTATGTTTGTTAAGTTAGTACATTCCCTGAATGCACCCTTATTGATTGAGGTGACACCTTCTGGAATTGTTATGTTTGTTAAATTAGTACATCCCGCGAATGCCTCCTTATTGATTGAGGTTACCCCTTTTGGAATAACTATACTTTCTAAACTACTGCATTGAGCAAATGCATATTCCCCTATTGAAGTAACACCTTTTGGAATATTTATGTTCGTTAAGTTTTGGCAATCATAAAAAGCATAATCACCTAAAGATATAACTCCATCTGGCAATATCACATCCTTTAAATTACTATGACTGAATGCATGTATTCCTATTGAGGTTAATCCTTCAGGCAAACTTATATTAGTTAAATTAGTGCATCCCCAAAAGGTATTCTTATTAATTGAAACTATACCCTTTGGAATGACGATACTTTCTAAACTACTACAGCTGTTAAATGCACCTTCTCCTATTGAAGTAACTCCTTCTGGAATTGTTATGTTTGTTAAGTTAGTACATTCCCTGAATGCACCCTTATTGATTGAGGTGACACCTTCTGGAATTGTTATGTTTGTTAAATTAGTACATCCCGCGAATGCCTCCTTATTGATTGAGGTTACACTTCCAGGAATGATTATACTCATTAAGTTAGTACAACCACGAAACGCTTGATTACCTAAAGCTATGAGTCCTTCAGGTAAAACTACACTTACTAAATTATTACACTCATAGAATGCTTTATCTTGAATTCCAGTAATTGGTTTTTCATTATAGGTTTGAGGAATTACTAGGTTCACTTCATCAGAATCGTCCTGTAACCCAGATACATAGTAGTAAATTACTTCGTCACTATCGTTTAAATATTCAGTTAGTTTTATATTGCCAGCATTAATCGCAGCTCCAATCCTATCTGGATTGGAGCCGGATACCTTCTGCTCTGAATTATTATCACAACTTGAAACAATAAGGATGATAAGTATCAGTACTGGGATACAAAAAATTGATCTTAACAGCCTTTTAGTTTTCATCGTATTCTCCTAGCAAAAACAATCAAATTCCAAATAGTTCTTTTACTAAATCGTCCCAATCTTTTTTTGAACCCAAATGCATTACAGATGATTTTACAAGAATGCCTTTATCATTTTTTGGAGATGAAACATGTGAAAAATCATCACCTTGCAATTGCCTATATACCAGCCACACACCATTATTCATATGAAAATGATGATTAGCATTTTTGATGTTAATTGGATAATTCCTATTATCGCACTCATCCTTGAATGTTCTTTTTGAAGTATACCAATCTGAACTTGAACCTTTTGTTTTCAAAAGTGGTGACTTTTTTAAAACCTCATCAAAATAAACCTTATAAAGATCTTTTTCCGAAGAACTAATCTCCCCGAGCCCTGTGTTGTAATCAGTAAAACTACGAATACCGTTAATTACCCTTGTATCTTTTTCCTTGCAATCACAATTATACTCAACTGCTTCTCCCCAATATATTATCTTTTTCCCATACTTAAACTCATTAACTACCTGAATACCTCTGTACACTGATTCATTAACTTCAGTTTCATAAATTATAGTTTTCGCACCTTTCCCATTCACTAAAAAAGAAAATTCTCTACATATTAACAGTTCCATTTTCTGCTCCTATATAAACTGTCATCTTCCACAAATAAAGCTGTTTTCACAGATACTACTCCCAGTACTACCTTCCTTGAGTTTTTTTACAGTTTCATTTCAAACAGCTTTATTAAACCCAACTTCGCTTTTACTAAGCGTTTACTGGAAGGAACAGTTTTTTCTATCAAGTATTTTCTTTCTCTTTTCTGCTAAGTAAAGCCTCCCAGTAAATGCCTATTTAAAAGCCCAATTCGTAGTCTACTATGAGCCCCCCCCCGTCAAGTATTTTGATACGTTTTTTTGTTTTTCTAAGTTTTTAAAATTTTTTCAGGATAGTAAAAAATATGGTCTATATTTTGGTGAGTCTTATTTGCTGTTTTTGTCGTATTCAAAGTAAAAAAATGCTCCAGTTTGAGCATTTCTATTTTTAATAATTAAGTTTTTTCTTATAAGAAATGATTTGCAGTAAGCCTTTGATTCTGTTCTTGTTATTGAACTAATAGTCCTTCTTCAATCTGCTTTTTCCGTTTGGAGAACAGAATCTTTCCAGTGATTGCTGCAACAATCTGCTGTGTTGTGATTCCCAGTAGGACAGGAATTGATGCTTCTGCAGGGAAAAAGTTGATTGCAAGAACAAGGGCTGCACTTATATTTCTGAGTCCTATTGCATAAGTTAAACTGATTCTATCTTCCATTGAGTACTTGAATGGCTTTCCGATAAAGTATCCGAGAATCAGGCCACCAACTGAGAAGACGAGGTTAATTCCAAGTATTCCAAGAAGGGACCATTCCCACTGAAGCTGTCCCCTTACCTGGGATGTATTAATTACTATAACCAGAACAAGTGCTACTTTGGTAAATGGTTTCAAATATGGTGCAACACTCTTATTGGCTTTCCCTTTCGTTACTGTATTGAAAGTAACTCCGAGTAAACTCGGGATTACTACCATATAAAGAAGGTTAAGCATCATGCTTGTTGTATTAATTTCCACAGCTGTTCCACTGATAATCTGGACAGCATAGGGAGTCACAACAGGAGCCAGAACTGTTCCGATTAATATTAACGAAAGTGAAAGTACCCCGTTTCCTTTATATATACTTGACCAGATATATGAAACAACTGCAGTCGGAATAGAATATAAAAGCACAAAGCCAATAACAAGCTCACTTCTTCCGGGGAAAACCAAAGATCCCATAAGGTAAACCAGAACGGGCATAACTATATGTGTGCTTAACAGGGAAACGAGTACTACAAAGGGATGCTTGAATACGTAGAGGAAGTCCCTATATACCATTCCCAATGCGCCAGTGAATGTAATAAAAGCAAATAACCAGTTGACAGCTGGCTTAAACGGCACAAAGGGTGCACCGAATAAAAGACCGATAATAACCCCCGTGGGAGTTAGTATCGGCATAATTTTCTCCATTATTTTATTGAAACTGACGAAGAAGTTTTTATTCACTTTTACTTTACTAGTATGTCAGCTCTTTCAAACTCTTCACCATCAACTGTGATTTTCACTTTAGGGAAAAGTTCAGGGCGTGTTACAGGGATAGTACCATCTTTTGTACAGATGACCGTATCTTCGCTCTTTGTTCCCCTGATTGATGGGTTCCAGCAGAATGCCTGATGATCTGCAATCACACCGGGGGTTGAGAAGTCTACCCTGTAGTCTCTTCCTGCATATCCGATAGGACCGCCCTGATGGTGATCTTTAAAGTCATCGTAACCTAAAGTTTCATAGGCTTTCTTCCCAGCCTCCAAAGCTGAAACGAATGTCTTTCCTGGCTTGGATGCGTGCATGTATGTGCAGTCAATAATCTGATTATGTCTGTACTGCTCATGAAGTTTCTCAGTAAGAGCAGAGCCGAAATAAACATATCGTGTGAGGCATATAACCAGTCCGTTACGGCGGAAGTTACCACCGATCTGTACCTTCTTCTCAACTCTGTTCCAAGTCGGGAGCGGATGTCTGAATGAATCGATTCTGTCATCAGCTGCAACCATGCATGAAAGGATTTCCAACCCCTTCTTCTCCATTTCATAGATAATCATTGCTGCAATTTCATACTCAGTCATTCCGACTTCAATCTTGGATCCGGCTGTTTCCATTGCAATTGATGCATCTTTACCGATTTCCTGGTAACGGGCAATCTCTTCTGGAGTAAGGTCAAAGCGCAAAAGCTGAACACCTTTCTGAGCATTTGAAGTATCATAACCAATCTTTCCGGATGGAACTAATTCACTAAGTGTTTTCTTTTCAAAATCAGTGTTATACCATACATCATACTTCAAAGAGAAACCCATATCCTCAAGGCGCTCTTCTGCCTTCATTCTCGGGGCTTCGATATTGTTTGTAATTGCATAGCGCTCCCCGTTTCTTTTAACAAGTAGACCGCAGTTTCCTGTCTCGCCCATTCCGACATAGTTTCTGCCGCCACAGCTGAGCCAGGAAAAGTTATCCTGTCTTTTAATAAATACTGCGTCATATCCTTCTTTATCCATCAGTGAATAAAGACGATTCAGTTTGACCTCTAATTCTGAAGAGATGGTGCCTGCCATAGTTCTTCCTCTTTCTCCTTTTTACTATTTTTCATCTTTGCTTCTTTAATATTGTTATATACTGCAAAACCGATTGATAAGACTGAAAGTGCCAGGAATATACAGCTAATCGGTGTTGTAAGGAATACGGACCAGCGGTTTCCTGAAAGAACGAGCGCCCTATCCAGGTTCTCTTCAGCCATTGAGCCAAGGATAAGACCAAGAACCATAGGAGCTCCAGGATACCCGAACTTCTTCATTCCGAATCCCAATAGACCGAAAACAATTGCAATGAAGATATCGAGTACATTGTTTGCATTACTGAATGCACCGATAAAGCACAGAATTGCAACAATCGGCATCAATAAAGTTCTTGGAACTTTCAAAAGGTGCGGGCTGAACTTTGCACATCCAAGTCCGATAAAAAGCATTATAAACTGGATAATGAACATACCTGCAAAAATTGAGTAAACAATTACAGGACTGTTTTCAAAAAGCTGGGGCCCTGGCTTTACACCGATAAGGATCAAGGCACCAAGCATAACGGATGTGACAACGTCTCCCGGAACACCAAGACAGAGCATAGGAATAAGAGCGCCTCCTGTGGTTCCATTGTTTGAAGCCTCCGGTGCTGCAACACCCTCTAATGCACCATTTCCGAACTGATCTTTATGCTTTGAAAGCTTCTTTGCTACCTGATAAGCAAGGAAACAGGAAATTGAACCACCTGTTCCAGGAATGATGCCGATAAAGACTCCGATAATACCGCCAACGATTGCAGCCAAAGCAAATCCTTTAAAGTCCATCCATGTAGGTAATACCCTTCCAATATGCTGTTCGACAACTTCATCTTTGTTGTCCCCTTTTTTCTGACACTGGGTAAAGAACTCAGCAAGGGCAAATACCCCGATAAGGACTGTCAGTAGCGGAATTCCCCTTAAGAGTCTGTAGTTGCCGAATGTAAAGCGCTGGACTCCCATAAGCTTATCCATACCAACACAGCTTATTAAAAGACCAAGACAACCTGAGATAAGACCTTTTATAGGATCCTTACCAGTACTTGCCATGATGGTGATTCCGAAAAATGACAGGGCAAAATAGTCAGCTGCGTGGAAATTCAATGCAATCTTTGCAAGCTGCGGTGCAATAAGCATAAGACAGATGGTTGAAATCAAGCCACCGATAAATGATGAAACGATTGAAACGCCAAGTGCCTTTCCGGCCTTTCCCTGCTGACAGAGCGGATATCCATCAAGCCCCGTTGCTGATGCAGAAGGAGTTCCCGGAGTATTAAGTAGGATTGCTGAAATACTTCCTCCATACATACTTCCGCAGAAAAGTCCGCAGAGCATAACAAGTGCCTGCTCACTTGAAAGTTTATATACAAGTGGAAGCAAAAGAATAATACCTGTAGAACCTGAGAGGCCTGGAAGGGATCCGATAATAGTTCCGATAAATGTGCCAAATACTGCTAAAAGGAGAGTAAAGGGCTGAAATACACTCTGAAAACCTAATGCTAAATTACTGAATAACATACTTCTACCCTAAAATTCCCTGTGGCAACATTACCTGGAATACTTGTCTGAATAAGAAATAGACACCTGTTGTGAATATTACAGTTACAATTAAAGCTAGAATCTTTCTTTTATATCCAAAGAAGAGAATTGCTGAATATAAAAAGATAGGTGCCATAATCAAGAATCCTACTGGTTTGAGAAGCACATAAAAGAGATAGCAGGCAAGAACCATGATTGCTACTCTCAAAAGCTTCTTCCATTCGGTGTTCTTCCAGTCTGGAACCGGGATACCTTTAGCTACAACAAGAGATTTAACTGCCTGAGCAAAACCAAGAATCAACAGTATTGAAGATATAACTGTCGGATAAATGCCGGGGCCAATTCCCCTTTCTTTTGTAGGCAGTTTCTGTGCAGTAACGATTAATGTAATAGCTAAAGCTACCATTACAACGCCGACAAACAAGTCTGATGCCAAACTTGTATTCTTTCTAATTATTGAATTACTTTTTTTCTCTACTTTTTCCATATCTGTAAACAGTGGGAGGCCGAAGCCTCCCGATTTTTACTACATTATATAGTTTTTGTTTATCTTAGAGACCCATTGATTTGATGAGATCTGCGTAAATTTTGTCCTGTTCCTTCAAGAACTTAGCTGTATCAGCAGGATTCTTGTAGACAACTTCTACACTCTGTGATTCCATCTGCTTGATGAACTCTGGATCTGCAACTGCTTTCTCGATGATTGCAGCAAGCTGGTTAACAACGTTTGCCGGTGTGTTTGGAGGACAAACAACGACTCTCCACTGTGGAAGAACGAGGTCAACACCTGCTTCTTTAGCTGTAGGAACTTCTGGGAAAGAAGAATATCTTTCGTCGGCAAATACTGCGAGAATCTTCAACTGTCCGTTCTCTACGTTTACGATACCTTCTGGAGCGTTTGCCATAACTGCATCAACTTCGCCTGCTAAAGCACCATTGATAGCCGGGCCACCACCTGAATATGCTACATGGTTTACGTTTCCACCAATAGCATTCTCAAAGAGGATAGCTGCCATGTGGTTACCACCGTTAACACCTGCGTTACCGATAGTAATTTTGCCAGGATTTGCCTTAACTGCAGCAACAAAATCACCTAATGTCTTATATGGTGAATTTGCAGGAACAACAAGGTAGTTGTATGATGCAACAATCTGGCTAACTGGTGTGAATGTGTCAGCACCTGTTACAGGAGTATTTGTTAAGTGTGTTGCATTCAAGCTAGCGTTATTCCAGTGCATGATTGAATATCCATCATTTGATGCATCCATGAACTCGATAGCACCTGTGATACCTGAAGCACCTGGTACGTTCTTGATGATCATTGTCTGGCCGTTAGCATATTTTGGGAATACCTGTGCCAATGCTCTGAAGACGATGTCTCCACCACCACCTGCTGACCAACCAACTGTTGCTTCAACTGTCTTTGTTGGATATGCAGAAGAGCTTTCCTTTGCACCGTTAGCGAAAACGGAAGCAACCATGAGTAATGCAAATAAAACAGCAATTACTTTCTTCATTATAAACCTCCTACAAAGTAACAGACTTGCCTTCTTTGGCACTTCTGTAAATTGCATTGATTATTTGGACTGCCTTACTAGCAGATTTTCCCGAAATATATGGCGCTCTGCCCTCAATGATAGCAAGGGCAAAATCATCAAACTGCATCTCATGACCTTTGTTGTTTATGGCCTTAGGATCAGCAGCTCCACCTGATGATCCGGATTCCTTGAAGGATTCCCTAATCTTCTCATCTTCTTCAGTTTCGTTTCTGAATGTCCAAGTTGTCAATGATTCTTCTTCAAGGACAGCAGATCCATCGGAACCAAGAACTTCAAGTTTTTTCAAGAATCCCGGATAGATAGCTGTAGTTCCCTCAATAACACCGAGTGCACCGCTTTTGAACTTTAGGACTGCAACACCAGTGTCCTCTACTTCAATTCTTTCATGAGAGCGCAGTGTTGTGTATGCACTGACTTCTTCAACGTCTCCGCCGAACCAGGCAAGGAGGTCAATTGCATGTATGGACTGGTTCATCAAAGCGCCTCCGCCATCAACCTTCCAAGTTCCTCTCCATGCACCAGAGTCATAGTAGGCCTGATCCCTCCACCACTTTACTTCAGCGTTGATAATGGCAATATTACCAAAGCGTCCTTCATCAACTGCCTTTTTGATAAGGCGTGGTGCTTCATAGAAGCGGGACTGGAAAATTCCTGTAACTAAGACATTATTCTCTGCTGCAGCTTTTATAATCTGGTCAGCTCTCTCAGGTGTGATTTCAATTGGTTTTTCAATTAAAACATGCTTTCCTGCTTTGATGGCTGCAAGAGCCGGATCCAGATGGAAGCCAGAAGGTGTTCCAATTGAAACGGCCTGTACTTCCGGATCTGCCAAGAAATCCTCAAACTTATCGTAAGGCTTTCCGCCAAAACGTTTTGAAAAGCTTTCTGCTTTTCCTGGAACTGCATCGTAGACTGCAACCAGCTTGGTGTGTTCCCCGTTTGTTATTGCTTTATAATGAGTCTCTGCAATTGAGCCGAGACCGATAATTCCAAAACCAACTTTTTCGGACATAATTTTCCCCTTGAAAGTAGAATATCAAAGCTGGGGATTTTGTCAAATTATTTTACAAATTTAAATTAAAAAATTTATTGTCTCCGATAAAATGTTTGTTTTATGGCTCTTTTACCAAATTAAAGCGGAAGTGATTTGAATGCAAGTTCAAGTTTATGGTCCAGAACAAGGGAGGCAGCACCAAGGGCTGAGCCTTTATCTTTGATTTTACCCTGCTCAATAATCATTGAACGATATGGAGTTTCGGTGGCAATCACCTCAACAGCTTTTTTTACTCTGTTAACAAGGTAATTTGATGAATATCCTATTGGACCGCCTAGGACTATCATTTTGGGATTTATTACATCAATCAGCATTCCGATTGCCTGTATTATCGGATCAATGATGCTATCCATACATTCTTTTGCGCATAAATCATCTTCATCTGCCAGATGTATAATTGAATCGACACTGAGCGCGCTCTTATTCTTTTTGTAAAGCGGACTGTCTTTGTATTTTTCCTTTTTGTTTATGATAATGGAATTGCGAAGAAGTGCCTCCTCATTGGCCAAAGCAAGAAGACATCCCCTTTTACCGCATTCACATAGCGCTCCACGTGGATCTATTTGTATGTGCCCTATTCTTCCTGCTGAAAAAGATGAACCCTTTAATAGTTCCCCGTTTACAAAAACAGCACTTCTGATTCCAGAGCCCAGACCAACATAAATCATATCTCCGATTTTCTTGCGGTTTGCATATCTGAACTCTGCAAGACCTGCAAGCGTATAACGGTTCAATGTATAAACATCAAACCCAAACTCCCTCTGGATTGGAGTCTTTACATCTATTTCCTCATTCCACTTTAAGTCGTATGCCCATAAAATACTGCCTTTATCACTGTTAACAACACCTGGCAATCCAAGTCCTATCCCTTTGAATACTCTTTTTCTGTTCCCGTCCAGAATCTTGTGCATTGCCTCCAGAAGAGTTGAAATCAGTTTTGACGGAGTAACTTTATCGATATGTTTTACATACTCTTCGACAATCTCTCCATCTAACGAACAAAGCACAACATGCCAGTAATCGGAATAGAAAGCAGCACCCAGCGCATACCATTTGTCTGAGAGACGAAGTACAGTACCCGGTTTTCCTCTGGAACCCTGGACGTAGCTTTCATCTTTGGCCTCTGAGAGCAATCCTGCCTTCACCAGCTGGTTTGTAACGTTAGTAAGAGTCGTCCTTGATAGCCCCAGTTCACTGGCAATAACTGCACGCGTCGGGTTATCAAGTTTCTCAACCATATCCAGCACATTTTCAAGATTGATTAACTCGAGGTCCTCATTAGTCATAAGTCTATCATAACTGAATTGGTTTTATTTTAGTAACCAATTCTATTTTGTCTTCTTATAAAGCTTGAATTTTGAATATTAATACTATTCCACTACCTTCCAATGACCGTTTTTATCCGAACCAAAGCGTTCGATCAGTCCATCCATTTGGAGTTTTCTCATATTACTGACTATGTTCTTTCTTGCTATTCCAATAATAGAAGCCAATTCTTCTTGTGTTACAAATGGATTGTTTTTTATTTCCTCAATGATTTTCCTCTGATTTGGAGTAACCTTTCGAGTAACCTTTCGAGTAACCTTTTTTTCTGTCTCAATGATTTCCACAATAGTGTTTTTAATCAATGAAAGCATAAATTCAACAAATCTTGTGCTAGCAGCATCACTATCACTTGCTCTTAAAACTCTGTAGTATTCATTTTGATTTTCTTTTATAAGGGTTTCTACAGGGAGCCACGCAAAAATACCTTTCCACTCCTTTAGAATTACCGTTTGCCATAAGCGTCCAATCCTACCGTTGCCATCCTGAAATGGATGAATGAATTCAAATTCATAATGAAACACACAGCTTTTTATAAGCGGATGCACATCGCTTGTTCTCAGCCATTCAAATAAATCAAACATAAGGCGGGGAACCATAGATGCTGGAGGTGCAATATGTACAACTTTTTCTCCATCAAATATACCCACTCCGTCTACTCTGTACTTTCCATTTCTTCCAACTAAATCCTGCATCATAAGTTCATGTGCTTTTAATAAATCTTTTTCGTCATATGGATTTAAAGATAAGAGCAAATCGTATGTCTGGATTGAATTTGTTACTTCTTTTATTTCATTTGGACTTCCAAGGATATGCTTACCATTAACTAGCGTTGTGATTTGTTCAAGACTTAAACTGTTGTTTTCAATGGCTAGGGATGAGTGAATTGTTTTTATTCTGTTTTCTCTTCGTAATTGAATGTGATAAGGACTGTTTTCCAGATAGTTTATTTCCCCAATTTTTTCCGATATGTCAGATATAAGTTCAATTATTTTCGATGTAATTTCAAACGGCGGTTTATGCATTTAGTTATAAATACCTTCTATATCTTAAATTTTACTAAAAGAATACGCTCTTCTCTTAACCAGAAAACTATTTTTCTAGAGATGGAACAAGATTAGAATGGAATTGTTAACAATTCTTCAATTGTCCATTTCCAGTATCCTGTTGTAGTCATCCTCGTTGTATATGTAGTAGAAGACCAGAATCGGGTACATCGGATTATCGGAGAAAAAATCATCGATTGCCAGCTTTCCTATTTCAAAAGCTTTCATAAATGGATAGCCATAGGCTCCTGAGCTTATAACAGGAAATGCAATTGCCCTGAAACCGTTTTCTTTGGCAAGGTTCAGTGCTGATGTGTAACAGGATGCGAGAGCCTCATCATCAGTTATATTCTCTCCTTTGTATATTGGTCCGACTGTATGTATTACATAGTCGCACTCGAGGCCATAGGCCCCTGTCATGACAGCCTTTCCAGTTTCACACCATCCGATTTCCCTCAGCTCTTCATCAAGAGCAACGCCTGCTTTAGTGTGGATTGCACCGTCTACGCCGCTCCCGCCTTTCAGCTCATTGTTTGCAGCATTTACAATCGCATCCCCTTCAAAGGACGTTATATCTCCCTTTATGATGCAAAGAGCCTGGGTATCAAGGGCTGAGACAATCTCCTCAATAAAGCCTTTCTCTATTACAATGCCACCAAGTGCAAATCCGTCGTAATCAACAAAATCAGATAGGAAAGCCAGAAAAAGGTTGTAGAAAGAAATGGTTCTAACCTCATCTGACGGATCAAGACCTATATCAATGTATTTTCTTTCTCCATCTTTTATTACCTTATTTTTCAGTTCCCCTACTTTTGAGAACGCTGAATAATTAAGAAATATATTGAATAGCTCATCATCGTAATCCCCTCTGGGATCACTTTTGATTTTTGAAATCAGTTCTTTTAGTTCTGCCAGATTATAAATATTTTTCATTTCAGGCTCCTATTAAAGAAAATAAATAGCAGAATACCGGAGAAAGAATCAAAGCAGGAAGGAAGTTTGCTGTTTTAATTTTCTTTATTTCCAGCAGTCCCAGACCAATCATAATAAGAAGATACCCTCCGGAGGCAGCTATTGCATTTATTCCACCTTCCCCGATGCTTGGTTCTATAAAGGACGAAGTAAGTACAAAAAACCCTTGGTAAACAAGGACTACAAGAGCTGAAAGGAATACACCTCTTCCGTATGCAGAAGCAAAGACAATTGCCATAAAACCATCCATCACAGATTTGATGAGTATAAGGTTTCCGTCTCCGGTTGTTCCTGCCTGTATCGAACCGACGATACTCATAGCACCCGAGCAGAAAAGAATGGAGGAATTTAAAAAGCCCATGCCAAAACTTCTGTTGTTATTAACAGCTATCGTTTCTCCATCATTAGCACTCTCTGCCTTCCTTTTTTTATTTCCGATGGAAAGTATCCTGTCTTCAAGCTTTAATGCATATCCGATAAAGCCCCCGATAATCAAGGCAAATAGAACACCGATTGCAGAGGCTTCATAGGAAAGAACCATATTGAGTGCAAGTACCAGAGTTACAATTCCCGCACTTGTCATTACAATCGTTTTGAAGTTTTCCGATATTCTGTTTTTAAGCACTGTGCCAATGGTTGCACCAAGAATGACAGAAAGTGCATTTATTAGAGTTACCAGCATAACTGAATTCTATGACAAGAAGGTAAAAATTTCAGTAAATCGGGACTTTTTATGGGTACTTTTCATAAAAAATGGGAGCCGAAGCTCCCATAATACAAAAGGTGAAAATATATATATAGATTAAGCACTCTTGACTACTACTTTGCCATCTTTTATTGATACTTTAATCGGCTTACTGGATAAAAGCTTACCTGCAAGCATTTCCTTTGAAAGTGCATTCTCAACTTCATTTTGAATACATCTTTTTATCGGACGTGCCCCGAAAGCAGGATCAAAACCGACTGCTGCAATATAGTCTTCAACTTCACTTGTCCACTCAAAGGAGTACCCTCTTCTTTCAAGTCTCTTTTTAAGAGTTTCAAGCTGTATATTAACAATCTTCTTGATCTGTGCCTCTCCAAGCGGATTGAAGACAACAATCTCATCGATTCTGTTAATAAACTCTGGGCGGAATGAGTGCTGGATAACTTCCATTACCTTCTCCCTTGCACCTTCCTGATTCTGAAGGATATACTCACTTCCAAGATTGCTCGTCATGATAATGATCGTATTTGTAAAGTCAACGACCCTTCCCTGTCCGTCAGTCAATCTTCCGTCATCCAGAACCTGAAGAAGGATATTGAAAACATCAGGATGAGCTTTCTCAATTTCATCAAAGAGGATAACCGAGTATGGTCTTCTTCTGACGACCTCTGTCAACTGACCACCCTGGTCATATCCTACATATCCTGGAGGAGCTCCAATCAGGCGGGAGACTGAGTATTTTTCCATATACTCAGACATATCGATTCTTGTAAGAGCCTTCTCATCATCAAAAAGAAACTCAGCAAGGACTTTTGCCAGAAGTGTCTTACCCACTCCGGTAGGACCAGCAAACAGGAATGAACCAAGTGGTCTTCCCTCATCTCCGATTCCAGCTTTATTTCTTCTTATTGCATTTGAGACTGCGACAATTGCATTCTCCTGTCCGACAACTCTCTTTTCCAGAATTGACTCAAGATCTACATATTTCTGCATCTCGCTTGTCATCATCTTTGTCACAGGAACACCTGTCCATGCTGAGACAACCTTTGCAATATCATCCTCTGTCACTTCTTCCCTCAGAAGTCTCCTGTCATTCTTCTGGAAAGAATTCACTTTCTCTTCAGCCTCGCTGATCTTTTTAAGTACTGCCGGGATTTCTCCATGCTGAATCATGGCAGCAGTTGCAAGATCTCCGCTTCGCTCTGCGCTTTGCTCCTTTAGCTGCAAGCGCTCAAGCTCTGCTTTCTTCTCACGAAGGGCCATAATGGCATCCTTCTCGTTCTGCCACTCAAGGTGCATAGCATCAAATTTTGCCTTGAGTTCTGCAAGTTCTGCGTTCAGCTTCTCTAAGCGCTCTTCTGATGCCTTATCCTTCTCCCTGCTCAAAGCCTGCTTCTCAATATTCATCTGAAGCATTCTTCTCTCAAGTTTATCAAGGTTCTCCGGCTGGGACTCGATTTCCATCTTGATCTGGGATGCTGCCTCATCAACAAGGTCAATAGCCTTATCTGGGAGGAACCTGTTTGTCAGATACCTGTCTGAAAGCGTTGCGGCAGCAACGAGTGCTTCATCCTTGATTCTTACCCCATGGTGAAGCTCATATTTCTGCTGAAGTCCGCGAAGAATTGAAATTGTATCCTCAACAGATGGCTCTTTTGTATAAACGGGCTGGAAACGTCTTTCAAGGGCTTTATCGGTTTCAATGTATTTTCTGTACTCATCAAGTGTAGTTGCACCTATTGCATGAAGCTCTCCTCGTGCCAAAGCTGGCTTGATAAGGTTAGATGCATCAGTTGAACCCTCTGAAGCTCCCGCTCCGACAATCGTATGAAGCTCATCGATAAAAAGTATTATGTTCCCCTCACTTTTTGTAACTTCGTTTATAACACCCTTCAGCCTTTCTTCAAATTCACCGCGGAATTTTGCACCGGCAATGAGGGCACCTAAGTCAAGTGAAAGAAGACGTTTATCTGCAAGGGACTCTGGAACGTCCCCCTTTGCAATTCTCTCAGCAAGACCTTCAACGATAGCTGTCTTTCCAACTCCTGGTTCCCCGATTAAAACAGGGTTATTCTTTGTTCTTCTGCAAAGAACCTGCATAACACGTCTGATTTCCTCGTCTCTGCCGATAACAGGATCAAGCCTGTCCTCCCTTGCAGCTTTGGTCATATCCTTGCAGTATTTTTCCAAAGCCTGATAATTTGCTTCAGGATCCTGACTTGTAATTCTCTGGTTACCTCTTATTGATTTCAGGGCAGCAAGAACTGCATCCTTTGTCACACCAAGTGAAATAAGTGCCTCTTTTTCGGGGCATTCATCTGTTAAAACCGCAATCAGAAAATGCTCACTGGAAACATACTCATCCTTGAATTCTGAAGCAATCTTTTCACTGGCATTCAGAACCCTGGCTGCTGCACGGCTGAAAGTGCGGTTGGCATCCCCGTATGTTTTCGGAAGTTTTGAGATTATCCCTTCCATTGAAGCAATAACAGAATCAGGATTCACACCAAGCTTCTGAAAAAGCGGGGTTAAAACTCCGTCCTTCTGTTCTGTAAGTGCAATTAATATATGTGCTGGAGTTACTTCAGTATGCTGACTGTTCTCAGCAAGCTTTACAGCCTCCTCTATGGCAGATTGTAATTTGACAGTAAATTTATCAAAGTTCATATTTACCTCCTGTTATTTCATTTCTCTCATCCAGAAAATAATAACAGTGAGGTAAATTGTTAATTGTTTTTAAAGGAATAAATGTAACTTTTTAGCATATGATTTGCATCTTCTTTACTGAAATTTTCAAAAAATGCAATCTGGATACAACACGACTCAACAAGGTTATAAATCCCATTGCTGAGTTTTTCTATATCGGTCCTTTTAATTGTCTCTTTATCAATTCCCTGCCTGATTAGACGCTTTAAAAGAATCTGGAGGCGCTGGGTCCTTTTGTTAATAGCCGCAGAGAAATCAACGCCCTGTTTCTTCTCTGCAATCATGAATTCAAAAAGGTTCACAACAGTTGCTTCATTCTCTTTGGCATATTCAAAAACAGATGAACATATGTGGAGTATGCGTTCAATTTCAGTATCCTTACTCTCCTCATCCCATGCAATTTTTGAGTATTCGGAGAACATCCTGTCAGTCACGCGCTTTACAGCAAAATAGAAAATATCGTTCTTATCCTGGAAATACTGGTAGATAGTTGGACGGGAAATTCCTGACTGCTCAGAAATAAGCGTAAGGTTTGCATCTTTATACCCTTCACGGGCAAAGACCTCCAAAGCGACTTTCATAATTGCTTCCTTACGTTTCTCTTTATCTACTATTTTCGGCATAACTAGAAACCCCGGACATCCTAAAATTCCAGAGAGTCGGAAATAAGGGCACAAACGACAGCCTTTGTTGTATGAACCCTGTCCTCAGCTTCATCAAAGACTATACTATTTTTACTTCTGAAAACTTCGTCTGTAACTTCCATCTCCTTAAGCCCGAACTTCTCATAAACATATTTTCCAACCTCAGTATTCAAGTCATGGAATGAAGGAAGACAATGTTCAAAAATAGTATCCTCTTTTCCGGTGGCTTTAATAAGGTCCATATTAACCTGGTATGGCTTGAGAAGTTTAATTCTTTCTTCCATCAAATCCTCTTCACCCATACTGAACCATATGTCTGTGTAAATGATATCTGCGCCCTTGACTGCCTCATATGGGTCAGCTGTCAGTACTATTTCAGAGCCGTTCTCCTCTGCCCATTTCTTGCACTGATCAACAAGTTCTTTTGACGGGAACAGGGATTCAGGGGAAGCAACAGCATAGTCCATACCTACTCTGGAAGCACCGATCATAAGCTCATTTGACACATTGTTTCTTCCGTCTCCGATAAATGCAAGCTTTATCTTGTTAAGTGGTTTTTTCAAATGTTCACGGGCTGCCATAAAGTCAGCAAGAACCTGAATCGGATGTCCTTCATCTGTAAGTCCATTAATTACCGGAATCCCAGAGTATTTATACAGATCCATCAGCGTCTTATGCTCATAGCCACGAAATTCAATTGCATCAAACATCCTTCCGAAAATTTTTGCCGAGTCCTCAAGTGACTCCTTCTTTCCCATCTGGGAATTTGTAAGGAAAGTAACGCCTCCTCCTTCCTCTCTGATTGCAACTTCAAATGAACATCTGGTTCTAGTACTTGTTTTTTCAAAAAGAAGTACAACATTCTTTCCATCAAGAAGCTTACCGGCAAGCCCTGCCATTGCAACCTTTTTTTTCTTCTTGAGCTTAAGTGCATCAGCTAAATCAATCAGATATTCTATTTCTTCTTTCGAATAATCTTTAAGTGTAAGTAGGCTTCTTCCTTTTAGATTCATATTTTCTCCTCTTTAATATTATCTTACTTAATTTTCCGTTTCAGGTTCAGTTATCTTCTCGCAAAAGAATGCATCCTCACTCTGATTATAGGGTAAAAATGCACTCTCAGCAGAAAGGAAACTTCCTTTTATCTCAGCCTTCCGTCCTGCTTCTTCAAAGCTTACAAAAGCCCTGTCAATAAGGTCTTTTTTCTTAATGGCTGAATCCACACTTTCATTTGCCTTTTCAAAGTTCTTCTTAGTCTGGTCAATTGCTTTTGAAAGATCCGAAAACAGCTTTTTCAGATCCGTAAAGCTCTTCCATACCCTGCTTGTGTATGTTTCAATCTGCAGTGTCTTAAAGCCAAGGGAGAGCGCATTAAGGAGGGCAGCAAAATTATTCGGACCTGTCATGATAATCCTGTATTCATCCAGAAGCTCCTCTCTCAGACCATAGATTCCCTGCAGATCAATATACATGGCTTCACTGGGGACAAAAAGAATGGCAAAATCTGTTGTCATCGGAGGGACAATATACTTTTCTATATTCTTTGCTTCTTTCTTGATTGCCGATCTCATTTTATTGATTGCTTTTGCTCTCTCATCTTTATCAACAGTCCCTTCCATACCCTTTTTGAAGTCCTCATATTCAGTTAGAGGGAACTTTGAATCTATCGGCAGGTATACATCATCTCCTTTGACCCTGCCTGGAAGGCGGAGGGCAAACTCAACGTTTTCCCTGTTATTCTTGGGTGAATAGTTTTTGACATACTGGTCAGAAGAGAGGATATCAGAAAGAATCCCCTCCGCCTGAACCTCTCCCCACGAGCCCCTTACCTTTACAGAGGAGAACATATCCTTGATTTTTGTGACATCCACGGAAAGTGTATTAAGGGACCCGACTGCCTGATTAAGACTATCAAGGCTCTGTCCTACTTTGGAGAATGAAGAAGAGATCCTGTTTGTCAGTGTGATTTCAAGCTTTTCATCGACCGTTTTCTGTATCTCTTCAAGCTTTTTTCCATTCTCACTTCTTATCTTGTCCATATCAGATCTGATTCTGTCAGTGACTTTTTCAAGTCCGGAGTAGACAGTTGCCAAAGCCTCCTTGTTCTCCTTTCTGACAGAGTCAAGGTTTTCCCTGATATCCTTTGCAAGCCTGGTAATGTTCTCATTGATAATATTTTGGCTCTGAGTATTTCCCTCCCTGATTCTGTCCAGGTATACACCAATTTCCTTGCTTAGTTTCTCCAGACTTTCTTTAACGTTATTCAGGCTCTCAGCATTTTCCTTTCTTATCTGGGTAAACAGGTTCTGCATGTCCCCTGTCATATTCTTCTCAAAGACTGTAAATGCTTTTTCCAAAGATGAAGTTCGGTCAAGAAAGTCCCTAAGCTGAGACTGAAGGCTTTTCATTATGTCATCAAAACGCGTGCTGAATGATAGATTCAGGTGGCTTAATTCATCGCGGAAGCTTTGCTCCGTACGACGCTGGTTTTCTTGTATTTCCCTTATTATCCTCTCCTGGTCAAATACCACGTCTTTGCCCTTGCCGTTCTTTTTCATCATAACAAGGACCAGAACTATTGCAGTAACTGAAGATAAAAGTGTGATCACACTCAGTGCTGTCAAGATTTCCATTTAATTATTATCCTTGATGAAAACGAAAATGAAAACCGATAGACAGAATACTTTTTAGCTGATGGTTCTCATAAAATCAAAAATCTCTAACTCCAATTGGAATAAAAGAAAAAGACTAATAGAATTTCATTATGGCCAAGAATAAGTTTTATGCTGTAAAGATAGGAAGGAAAACAGGAATCTTTTCTTCATGGGATGAGACTAAGGAAAGTGTACTTTCATACCCGGGTGCTGTATATAAGGGCTTTTCTACCCTGAAAGAAGCAAATTCCTTTTTAAGTGGAGAAGAAAAAGCAGATAAGTGCAAAACCGATAGCAAAAGCAGTGAGAACGATTTTATCGACCAGATTATCTCATCTCTGGATTGTGAAACTGCCTTGGCTTTTTCAGATGGTTCATTTGATAAAAACCATCGTGTCACAAGTTATGGGGTTCTCCTTTTTTTCAGGAAAAATACATACTCCCTTTCCTCTTCTTTTACAGAAAAGACAAGTCTTTCCTTAGTGGAGACCTGGAATGTAGGTGGGGAACTTGAAGGCGTTAAAGCTGCTGTAAACAAGGCTATCGCTCTGGGGGCAAAAAAACTTCTTGTCTACTACGATTATATGGGAATTGAGTGCTGGGCAAACGGGAGCTGGAAAGCAAAAAATCCGATTGCCGAAAACTACCAGACCTTTATCAATGAAAAACAAAAACAAATTGAGCTTGAATTCCATAAAGTTAAAGCCCACACCGGCATACGCTATAACGAAGAAGTTGACCGCCTTGCTAAGGAAGCTTTGAAAAAAGATGAAGATGGCATTTATTTTACTGAGGACTAAAGGGTAACAACAAAATAGGTTGCTATTACCCCTGCTACTTTCTCCATAAATGTCTCATCTTCTGAAGAAAAACGGTTTAAAGAAGGGGAATCTATATCAAGTACGCCCAAAAGATTACCATTATTTACAATAGGTACAACAAGCTCACTTTTTGATTTAGACGAGCAGGCAATGTGACCTGGAAAAGTATCCACATCCTTAACATTCACTGTTTTTCTTTCCCTTGCGGCTTTTGCACATACCCCTCTTTCCAGGTTAAGAGGTGTACAAGCTGGTTCCCCTTGAAATGGACCCAGGACAAGCTTTTCTCCATCAAAGAGGTAAAAACCAACCCAGGTGATATCACTTAGGTATTCACCTATAAGGGCAGAAGCATTTGAAAGGTTTCCAATAAGGGTAAAAATATCATCGCCCTCTGCCCTGTAGTCCTCCAAAAGGGAAAGAAAGAGTTTTTCATCCTCTTCCTTTACCCCGCTTCTGAGTATTTTATCAAACATTTTTCATTTTTTTCTGTGCATCCCTGAGACGCAAGGCAAGCTGAGGTTTAACAATTGTACCAGGGCCAGCAATACAGCCCCCTTCGCAGCACATGACTTCCACCAGCTCTGCATCCGGTGCCTTCTTTTCCCATGTTTTCATAATCCTGACCTGTTTCTTATCAAGACCATTGATTGGAAGTACCCTGATTTCCTTTTCCTTGTCCTTATACCGTCTCATTACACATGAAGCAACCCCCGATGTAACTGCAAAATCCCTGCAGTCTTCAAAGGACGAAGTATCCCCTAAATCATCTGCCTGCATTTCCTGCACATCAATTGAGAGGCTGACGAAAATTGCAGCAAGTTCAGCAAAAGTTATAACCCCGTCAATCGTATCCCTGTAACGCTTTGCGGCCTCCACCCTCTTTGCAAGACATGGTCCGATAAAGACAGTCTTGTACCCGGGATATTTCTTCCTGCATTCCTGGGCAGCATATCCCATAGGAGAAAGTGTTGAGGAGTATTTGGTCTTCATATACGGAATATGATTGTCTACAAGTTCCATCCATGCAGGGCAACAGGAAGTTGTCATAAACTTCTCCCCTTCTTCAAGACGTTCCACAAGTTCCCCTGCTTCCTTTGTTGCAGTAATCTCTGCACCTTCTGCGACCTCATAGACTTCTGTAAATCCTGCCTTTTTCAAAGCAGCTTTCATCTGCCCAAGAGTCCCGGGAAATTGTCCGGTGATAGCCGGGGCAATCATTGCCACAGTCTTTTCCTTGTTCTTGAGCATTTTTGCAACCGGGAATAAGCCGGAGCGCTCAACAATTGCCCCGAAAGGACATGAGCGGACACACTTTCCACAACCAATACACTTGGCATGGTCAATTATTGCAACACCTTCTTCATTTTTCTTAATTGCATCAACAGGACACGCTTCCTCACAAGGAACAGGAATATGTACAACAGCATGGAAAGGACAGACTTCCATACACTTTCCGCATTTTATACATCTTTCCTCCTGGATGTGGGCCCTCCCATTTAAAAATACTATGGCATCTTTCGGGCAGTTACTGGTACATGGTCGGGCAAAGCAACCGCGGCACCCGTCAGAGATTCTGTAAACGCTCTTTGGACACCCTGAGCAACCAGTTGCAATTGTTGTCAGAATCGGCAATGGTGGTTTATCTTCTGCCATTACATCCTCGACATAGCTTCTTATTGATCTGAATTCATCATCGTCGCTCTCAATATTCACACCTGAAAGGGCAAGAATCCTGTACCTTACAAGAGCTCTTTCCTTGTAGATACAACACCTGTTTGAGACTCTGGATTTAGGAATGATTTCAATGGGAAGACGATCTGCATCTTCTGCCAGGGTCCCATTAAAGAAACGTCTCATGACTTCGGTGTCAATTTTACGCTTCATCAATGTATACTGGTTATTAATCTCAAGCATTCTTTCCTACTTCCTCTGCCAACAATTTGCAAAACTTCTCCTGATTGATTGAGTCATAAACCTTGCCATTGATTTCAACAAACGGAGCACTTCCGTTTCCAACCTTACACTGGTTCAGACATGTACATCCTTCGACTTCAAAATGCTCCAGTATACTTGGTTCAACAAAGTCGCTGTATAAAAGCAAATCAGCTCCTCCCTGAACAAAACAGGCAGTGCCTAAACAAATCTTGACGTTGATCTTTTCTTTTTTCATAGCTTTCTCCTATAGGTATTCCTGACTTGTTTCCTTGATGTAAATTTCTTCTAAAGCCTTTCTCAGACGCCCGATAATCGTTCGCCTTATTCCGATCTCAACAGGGATATTCGGATCCTGATGGGCTTCATTTATCTTTGTTCCGACTATAAAATGCACCTGGTCGCTGTCAAGCAATATCTCGACAAATTTCTTTGCAGGGTCATTGGGAAGATCGGCAGGATTTATCTTTTTCTCAAGAATGGTCGCTACCTGGCTGAGTGTGAGCATCCCCTCAGTCACTAAATCTATGCCCTCCATCTTGCTTGCCGGCGGAACATCTTTGGACCAGCATGTCATATCGATTTTGAGTTTTTTATTGAAAAGGCGTGAAACAATCTGTGCAGTCGTTCCCCCCGAGACAATTTTCTTCCCGTCAAAAGAAGCAATTTTCTCTCCTAGAATCTGATCTGCTTCCTTTGTAAAAGGAGGACCTGTGACTATAAGTGTCCTTCTTGGCTGTCTTATATACACAACGACACATGTTATATCGTCTTTACTTGAAAGTCCGTCAAGGCTGTTGGCTTTCTGTACAATAGCACGGCTGAGTTCCCTTGAGGAGATATCTGGGTTATTCTCTATTTCCTTTTCAACGAATTTTCTGACCCCATCAAGACGCCAGCCCAGAAGAAGACCTTTGCCAAGTCCGGCCTGGGTTACTCCGTCAGAAAACATTATAAGGCGTTCCCCTATTTCCAGCTTGAACTGACTTGAGGAGATTACTTCCTCCTTGAAAGCCCCCTCTCGGTGCAGTGTTGTCTTCTCCTTGACCCACTTAACACTTTTACTCCCATTGAAACGGAGTGCCGACGGATTATCATATTCAATAAGGTTTACCTCAATATCAGCGTTATTGTCCTGGTAGCGGATATCTGCAATCGAGAACGTTGAATAGCTTATTTTTCTTTCCTTACATACAGGAAGCGTATCCATGATGATTTTTGCCGAATGGTTCAGATCAATGGGGGAAAAGGAAAGCTTATGGGCCATATGGGCAGTAAGGGAAGCAAGTACATTTGCCTTAACACCACTGCCAAGTCCATCAGAAAGGGTCGCGACTATCTGGTTATTCTCCGGATTCCGCGAAAGGAGGAACACATCGCCTCCGATTTTCTGCCCGTGCTTATAGATCTGTGCATAATCGACATCTATAAAGACATTGTTCATGTAAGGTCTCCGTTTTCGTCCTCAGTTATACTGTCTCCCTTGCTATCCTGACCCTGTACGGAGAATGCCTCAATCAGGGAGTTAAGCATGATCTCGGTTTCGGCAGCATTTTCTCCAAGGAGGGAGGCAATCTGCTGAACTGTCTCCAATGACTTCTGAATGACATCCTCAGCTTTTTTTACAACAGTTTCGCGGCGTACTGTAGGGTTGGTAATATCCTCAAACATAGCGCCCAGCAACCTCTTTTTCTCAACAAGGAAGAATGTTACACGCAGAAACTTATCCTTATAGTGCATTCTGTACTGTCCGGGACTGGAAAGATAGAACTGATCCTTGAACTTATCAGAAAAAGGAACAAAACGCTCAATTGGAAGTCCGTGCACCATACTAAGTACATTCTCATCAATAAAGCCTTCCTCCATATCACCGAAGATTTCCAGAAACTTTGCATTGCAGTCTGCGATTCTCAGTTCACTGTCCGTGATGACTATACCGTTTGGAATTGTCTTTAGAAGAATATCAACCTTGCTCTCAGCTTCCTTTCTCATCTTTGTGACACACATTTCTGCCTCTGCCATTCCAGAAAGGTATGCAATTGCCATCTCACGACATGTCGAGTAACCACATCCTCCGCAATTCAGTTCATCGGCTTTTGTGATCTTTCCCAGTTCAGTAAGGGCTCTTCTAATCTCATTTTCGCTGAAGCTCTTCTCAAAGTGATTCTCTTTTGCAGGTCCCCCTGAATGCAGGATTCCATAACCGCGTTTTAAAACCTCTCTGGCAAACTCCTCGTCCCCGGTGAAAAGCCTGTCATTGCTAAGGCGGTTGATTGCATATCTGCTTGCATTCTTCTTTCTCTCTGCAATGGAAACATTCCTCTCAGTTCCCGGACCATTTACACACCCTCCGGAACATGAAAGCAGTTCAAGAAACTCATCACGCTCCTCGCCGAAAGCCAAAGACGGAATAATCTGGTCCATACCGGATAATGCAATTGCATTTCCATTCAAGCCGCCACCCCAAAGTTTTGAAGTTTCAATCTGGCCACCTTCTATCGGGTATAGCGTTGCTTTTCCTGCCATTGCCGGAACAAACTCAAACTCCGAGTCTGTTTCAAAATTATTCAGGTCAATTCCTTCATCCTTGAGCCATTTTTTCAACTCTGAGAATGTGAGAACAAAGTCCGGATACCCCGGAGTCAGATCACTTTCAGTTTTCTTACTGAAGCACGGACCAATAAAAACAATAAGAATATCCTCTCCGTAGAGCTTACGTAAATAAGCTGAATGTGTCTGTAATGGAGAAGGAATCGGACAGAGGTTCTTCACTTCTTCCGGATAATATTTCTTAACAAGTTCAACAACTGTCGGACAAGCAGTACTGATAAACGGTGCCTTGCCATCATGTTCAGACGCGTATATATCAAGTGCCTGGCTGACAAGGGTTGCACCAAGGGCAGTCTCACTGACCTGATCAAAACCAAGTTTTTTTAGTGCAAAAAGAAGCTCATTCTCAAGACCGGGAAACTCAGATGAGAATGATGGTGCAATTGAACATATTGCCTTTCTGCCACTTTTGAGGGCAAGCTTTACCCTATCCAGATCTTCCCTGACTTTCTTGGCATTATTCGGACATACATGAACACAGCGCCCACAATATACACATCTTTCACGGTCAATCATTGCCGATCCGTCTTTGATCTGTATAGCCTTTACAGGGCACTGTCTTACACATTTATAGCAGTCCCGGCAGTTAGTGGTTTCAGTGTATATTGCATTAACCATTCAGCTTCTCCTTAATTAGGTCAATAATACAAACTGAGTTAACAGCCGAATATTCCTTGCCATCTATTTTAACATGGGGACCGCAGTTGCACTCTCCAAGACACAAATGTCCTTCAAGCTCAACTTTATCCTCAAGATCATTTTCCTCTATGAATTCTTCCAAAGCCTGCAGTGAGTTGCTGTTGCCCCGGGCAAAACAGCTTGATCCCATGCACAGCTCCACCAATACCTTTTTTTCCTCTGCCATTATTATTCCTTTTGAAAATTATAACTTGAAATATTATATAATCAAACAAATGAAAAACTCCCTGTTTTTAATAGGGAGTATCGGCACATTTTTTCACTTTTAACTGATGATTATTTTCTATAATGTGAAAAACGGAATATTAAAACTGCATTTACAGAATAAACAGGTTTTCATCCTGATTATCTTCATTCTCCTCACTATGCAGCTTCTTGAGTTTCACAGAAAGAACTGCAAAACTTGTGGCAAGGTCTGTTCTCTGTACGACAACCTTCTTTGGTAGTTTCAGGTCTTTGGGTGCAAAATTCCATATTCCCCGGATTCCTGCTTTAACAAGGAGGTTGGCAACAGATTGTGCTGAGGCAGCCGGTGTTGTGATTACTGCAACAGTTATCCTGTTCTCCTGAATGAAAGAAGTAAGATTATCAAGGCTGTCGACAGTAAGGTGTCCTATTTTCTGTCCGATTTTTTCATTGTCCTTATCGAATATACCTACGATTTTCAGTCCATAAGTGGAAAACCCGGGGTAAGTTGCAAGGGCATGTCCCAAATTCCCTGCCCCGACAATTATTGCCTCTGAGGAGTTATCCCAGTCAAGCTCATGGGTAAGAACTGAAATCAGCTCATCTATTGAAAATCCGATTTTGGGCTTTCCCTCAATGCCTGTAGAGGAAATGTCCTTTCTGACCTGAATGGGTTTCAGTCCTAACTCCTCTGCCAGCTTTGTTGCACTTATTTCTCTATAGCCCTGGTCCTTTGCCTGTTTTAATATTCTCAGATAAGAAGGAAAACGTTTAATTGTCGGAATTGGTATTGCCTCTTTCTTAACGTCCATCATAAGCTCCTAAGTTTTTCTAATACTAAACGATACTCGCTTTCACTTGTACTTGCTGAAGCAGTGAAGCCCACAACTTTATATTCTAAGCCAAATTTCTCAAGTTGAGAGGAAGAATCTACTATGAATGAGGGCAGCCCTAGCCTTTCCCCCTCATTTCTAAGTCCGTTGCAATTAGCACTGTGCTTGTCTCCAACAACAAGAAGCGCATCGACTTTTCCTTTTAGGTTTTTCAATGCCTCCCTGCGCCCCTTGCTGGAAGAACAGATTTCATTCTTATACTCAATTTCTAGACCAAGTTTCTCTGCCTGACTTTTGATTTCTGAAAACGTATTCTCATTGAAAGTCGTCTGCAGAACGGCTTCATACTTTACGTTTTTATCCAGGATGGAGAGATCTTCAGGCTTCTCGATTATAACAACGATCTTACAGGATGCTCCCGAAAGAGCTTCTACTTCGGCGTGTCCCCTGTAACCGATTACTATCACATTTTTCCCATCTCGCACTAGGCTTTGGTTTTTCAACACCACGGGACAAGTTGCATCCACTATTTTAAAACCGAGGTTTTCAAGGCTCTCCCTTTCACAATCCTTAATTCCATGTGCACGTATTATGACATAACTGTTTCTGGGGGCATTTTTAAGATAAGAAATGTCTGGGATTGTTTTAATTCCCAGACTCTCAATTTCACGGCTTACATAACTGTTATTAACCAGGTTGCCAAGAAGGTATACACCAGTATTTTCCTTTTTGGATTTTTCTGCGGTATTGAAAGCTTTTTCGTATGAAAGCTTCACCCCACCGCAGAAACCCAGAACTTTGCTAACGATGACTTCCATTATCCACCGATATAACCGTCATCCTCTTTTTCCTTGATCTTGTCTATTGGCCAGATTCTGTTGAACAAAGCCAAAAAGCCCGGTGCAATGAAATTAGAGGAGTAGGCGCCAACTATAATACCCCATGTAAGGTTTATGGCGAAAAGCTTGATATCCCCTGTACTGAAAACAGCAAGCGGGAAGATTGCAAAAAGCGTTGTAAGACTGGTTATCAAAGTCCTTGTAAATGACTGTCGCACTGCCAGGTTTATTATCTGATTTACATCAAGACCCTTAGTCTTCTGTTTGATATCCTCCCTGACTCTGTCAAATATAACAATAGTGTTATTGAGTGAGTAACCAATAATTGTTAGGACTGCTGCAATTGTCGTTGATGATACTTCAAGTCGGAATATAAGTATGAAGGCAAGCATCATCAAAACATCGTGGGTAAGGGCAATAATTGATGAAAGGGCGTAGCTGATTCTGAAACGGACCGTTATATAAACGAGCATCAGGAAAATCGCAAGAAGAATTGCATATATTGAACCTTTCAAGAGGGATGATGAGAATTTAGGTCCGACAAAGTCAGACTGCATTACTACATAGTTCAGGCTCCCGAATGCTTTGCCCAAGGCACTGTTTACCGTATTTTCAACCTCTCTCTGGCTGTCGCCTTCCCCGACTTTCAGCCTTATCTGGAATCCTCCATCAGTAGAAGAGCCAAGTTCCTGTACTTTTACATCCCCGACATCCCTAAGCGCTTCCCTGATATCATCAATTGTCACATCCTGGGATGGGGTTGCAAAGTTGATTGCACACTTTATTGAAGAAAGGGTAGCCGGGAAACCGAAACCTGAAACAAGACGTGATGTCTCAAGACTCCCGTCAAATACCTCAACATCAAGATCCATCTCTGAAAGTGCTTTGCCTAGATCGTTTACCGATGGGTACTCGGAGGAATAAAATCTTGTAATCTCAACTCCATCGCTGTTTCTTCTCTGAAGTTCGAGTGTATTCCCGTTTCCTATAGCGAGGATTCTCTGTTCCTCCCCGCTGTACCCTACCGCAAGTCCGCAAGGCGCAATCTGTACGCGCTCAGCAAACCCTGAACCGAAATCAATTCCGGTATTGAAACCTTTGAAAACAATGAAAAATACAACACCTACAATTATAAAAAGAAGGGAGGCACCGAATGCCCAGTATTTATATTTCAGGACATCTATTTTCTTTTTCATTTTACCTTCCTCCATGAAAGCTTCACCCTGTTAAGCTTCTCCTCTGTGACAAAAAGGTCAAATATCAGGTGAGAGACAAATAGGGATGTGAACATTGAACAGACAATACCTATTGCAAGTGTATTTGCAAAGCCTTTTACTGAACTTGATCCGAATACAGAAAGGACAATTGCTGCAATAATTGTGGTTATGTTACTGTCCATGATGGTCCAGAATGCATTCTTGAACCCCTGACGTACTGCCTGGTAGCCGACTGCCCCGGCTTTTACTTCCTCTTTCATTCTTTCATAAATGATTACGTTTGCATCAATTGCCATACCGAGGGTGAGGACAATACCTGCAATGGATGCCAAAGTCAGGGTGAAATTCAGTGATGAAAGAAGTGCCATCATCATAAAAAGGTTCATTAAAAGGGCAAAGTCAGCAATAATACCCGATGGCCCATAATATGCAATCATAAAAATGATTACCAGAATGAGACCCACGGAAATTGCCCTGATTGCTATTTTTACTGAGTCATCTCCTAATGTAGCCCCGATTGACTGCTGGTTGAGAACAACCAAGTCAATCGGCAGGGATGAAGTTTTGAGTGTGATTGCAAGAGAAGCTGCTTCCTCATCTGTAAAGCCCCCTGAGAGTTGCACTGAGTCATGGATTGCACTGTTTATCCTTGCCACACTCTTTACCTTCCCGTCCATAACAACAGCCAGGCTCTGTCCTACATTGCGGCTTGTAAGGGCGTAGAAAATGTTACCTCCCTCACTATCAAGCTGGAAGTTTACAACAGGACGGTGAGTCTGCTGGTCGGTACTTGTCTGGGCAGATTTAAGATGCATGCCATCAAGCCCGATTTCCCTTTCAAGAACCACAAGGCTCTCCAAAGCCTCAATACCATATGCATCTTCAACATAATAGCCTAAAAGAATCCTGTCATCCGGAATGTACTCAGGAGCAACAAGCTGCCCATTCTCACTGAAAATAAGATTCGGATTCCTCTGGTAGTCTGAGTTGACGCGGCTTGTAAGTGCACTGTCGACCATCTGGAATGTCAGTGAACCACGGCTTCTCAAAAATGAATTCACTCTTTCAGGATCCGCTTCCCCCGGAAGCTCAATGAGAACCTGGTCACTTCCCTGCAACCTTATATCTGGCTCGGAGACACCGAACTGGTCAATTCTGGAGTTAAGAATCTCCACATCTTCACTTAAAAGGGTCTGAAGCTCACTCTGGGATGGCCTTGTTCCCGTTTTTTTCTCATAGGAATCCACATCTGCTTCCAGTAAGACAGACATACCACCACGTAAATCGAGCCCGAGTTGTAAAACAAAGTTCTTTATTCGCTTTGTTGAAAGGATATTCTTCCTGTATTTGGCTTCAATAGCCTCAACAAATGATGCCTGGTTCGGGAAAGAGTTCAGCAGCGTGTAAACATTCCAGCTCTTCGGAGTACTTTTGGCAAGTTTTTTCAGGTAATACTTTGCATCAGATTTCAGATAGTTAAACTCTCGGGGAATCTTGCTTTCCGGATCTGACTTGCTTAAAGCAATCAGAAAGGAAGCATCATCCTGAGCCTGCTTACGGGAATATTCCCTGATTTGTACATTTGAACTTGTCGCAAGCTGCTTTTCTTCGCTGGATGTAAGTGCATACCACTTAAACGTCGGATACAAAAGAGCACAGGATACGATAAGCACAAAACAGATAAGTGATATCCTACCGACTTTGTTCATTATTTATCTTTTTCTTCTTTTATTTCTTCTTTGACTTCTTCAGTAAGAGCCTTCTCTTCTTCCTTGAGGGCTTTCTCCTCTTCCTTTACTTCCTGTTTTTCCTCTTTTTTGTCTTTCTTTCCAGGATTGGAGACACTCTCCTTGTTTACAACAGTGGAGATGGCACTTTTACTGAATTCAATGCGGGCTGAGTCATCGACTTTGACGATAACAGTCTTTTCCTTGACAGTAACTACTGTACCATGGATACCTCCGATAGTAACAATCTTGTCACCCTTTTTCAAAGCTTCAAGCATTGCCTTTGCCTCTTTGTCCTTCTTTCTCTGCGGACGAATCATCATGAAATAGAAAATCAAAATGATTAAAACAAATGTAACAAGGGTTACTGCCATTGATCCGCCAGCTTCACCTGACTGTGCCTGTGCGGCACTCTGACCCATCAAAGCTAATAAATTCATTTTGGTACCTCGAAATATAAAATAACAGTTAAATTTACCATTAAGGGAAGTGGTGGTCAATTATAAGGGGTTATCTATACAGAGAATACACACTGATAAAAAAGGTCCTCCGAAGAGGACCGTAAGTCTTACATCATTCCCATACCCGGATTCGGGTTCATATTCGGTGCTTCAGGAGCAGGAATGTCTGTTACTGCGCACTCTGTTGTGAGAATCAGGGCTGCAATACTTGCAGCATTCTGCAAAGCACTTCGCGTAACCTTAACAGGATCAATGATTCCGGCTTCTTCCATGTTGACCCACTTCATAGAGTGAGCATCAAAACCAACACCCGGTTTCTCATTTTTACACTTGTCAGCAATAATTGAGCCATCAACTCCTGCATTCTCGGCTATCTGCCTGATTGGTTCCTCAAGAGCCCTTCTGACGATTCTGTAACCGACCTTCTCCTCTTCTGTAAGAGTGTCAAGGTTCTTGGCTTCCAGAACCTTTGATGCCTGAACAAGAGCAACGCCACCGCCAGGAATAACTCCCTCCTCGATTGCTGCCCTGGTTGCAGAAAGTGCATCCTCAACTCTGTGCTTCTTTTCTTTAAGCTCAACCTCAGTTGCAGCTCCAACGTTTACAACAGCAACGCCCCCTGCGAGCTTGGCAAGTCTTTCCTGAAGTTTCTCCCTGTCATAATCGCTGGTTGTATCCTGAATCTGCATCTTGATCTGGGCAATTCTGTCCTTAATGTCCTCAGCCTTTCCGGCTCCGTTGATTATTGTGGTATTCTCCTTGTCAACGTTGACTCTCTTTGCACGGCCAAGCATTGAAATATCTGCATTCTCAAGTTTCATGCCGAGTTCCTCTGTAATAACCTGACCACCGGTTAGAACAGCAATATCCTCGAGCATTGCCTTTCTTCTGTCTCCGAAGCCCGGAGCTTTTACAGCAACAACATTGAGTGTTCCACGTACTGAATTCAATACAAGTGTTGCAAGAGCCTCCCCGTCAACATCCTCTGCAATCATCAAAAGAGGTTTTCCTGACTGTACTACCTTTTCCAGAAGTGGAAGAAGATCCTTCATATTTGAAATCTTCTTGTCATAGATAAGGATATATGGATTATCAAGAACAGCTGTCATTGTGTCCCTGTTGTTGCAGAAATAAGCGGAAAGATAACCGCGGTCAAACTGCATGCCTTCAACAAAGTCAACAGTAGTCTCAATTGTCTTTGATTCTTCAACTGTGATGACACCGTCTTTTCCGACTTTGTCCATTGCGTTAGCAATTTCATCCCCGATAGTTCTGTCGTTATTTGCAGAAATTGAAGCTACCTGAGCAATCTCTTCCTTGTCTTCAATCATCTTTGCATCTTTCTTGATAATCTCAACTGCATCCTGTACAGCCTTATCAATTCCACGTCTGATGCCCATCGGATTAACGCCCGCAGCAACACTCTTCATTCCTTCCTTGGTAATTGACCATGCAAGGACAGTTGCTGTTGTTGTTCCGTCTCCGGCAACATCATTTGTCTTTGATGCAACTTCCTTCAAAAGCTGGGCTCCCATGTTCTCAAATGGATCTTCAAGTTCGATATCCTTTGCCACAGATACTCCATCTTTTGTTACTGTCGGAGCCCCATATTTCTTATCTAACAATACAAGTCTGCCCTTCGGACCTAAAGTTGTCATGACTGCCTTTGAAATCTTCTCAACGCCATCAACAAGTGCCTTACGGGCTTCTTCATTGAATTTTAATTGTTTTGCCATGTATTTCTCCTAGTTTTCTACAATAAAATAATTTAACCATAAACGGTTAAAGGAGCAAGATTCCCTTTTCCAATAAACAGATTTCCTACATATTTGTGTCTTTCTGATACTTTTTCATTTATTTAAAGGCGTTTTGAATCTTTTATTTTTAGCCACATGGCTAAAAACATCATTTTTAAAAACTTTTTCTAAAAATATTTCAATTTTTTCATATTTTCTTCTATATTTTTCCAGATACAAATTATTAAATATTTATAATACAACAAATTATTTATTATATAATTTTTTACTTTTTTATTTTTAATAGTGTCATTATGAAACATTTTAAGGGTGAAAATCGGTATTTTTTTATCTTTTATCATCTCTGAAATTTGTCTTGGGACACTCAGTTAAGTATTCTTTTGGTGTGATGGGAAACAAAGATGTTTCCGAAATGTATATATGCCGTAATTTTTCCCTTATTCCGGCGGCATATTAGCCCGAAAGAAAATGAGTTTAGACCCTGCTCCAGAAATGGAGCACTTTTTTTGTCTTTTTTTAGAGAAAAGCGGAAAGCAGAAAACCTGCTGTCATGGAAAACAGTGAGGAAATAAAGTTTACAGTGTCATTGGTAATGAACGGAAGGCCACGGGCTCTATCATTTTTCTTTCCGTCAATATCTTTATCCCTCTCGGTAAGAAAGCCATCCTTATCCCTGTAATGAACCTGAAGCGTTGCACCAAGAACACTGTCAAGTACAGAACCGAAAAAACCGGCCAGGGTTATGTAGGATAAAGCTGACCATGAAGGTTTGAATGAACCGATAAATAAGAGCGCCATCAGGAAAGACCCTACAAAGGCTCCTATAAAACCTATAGAGCTGACACCTCCTGAAATCCCTTTAGGTACTTTGGTTCTTGTGATTATTGACACCGGATCATTTTTACTAAGCTTTCCGATTTCACTTGCCCATGTATCTGCCATAGCCTCAGCCAAAGCGGAAGCAAAGGCAACCTCTCCGGCCCTTTTATACGGTGTACAGAAAAAAATCAAAAGCCCCAGCAAAGATGGAAGTCCGTTTGCGATTACCTGCAGGAAATCCCTCCTTCCACTCTTTTTTTCAATCCTGGAAAAGTCCTTTTTATTTGCTTTGGCAATAAGGGATCCGGTCAGAAAGAAAAACAGAAGAAGTGTAAATGCAGGAAATCCTCCCATGTAGAGGACAAGAAATCCCAGAATGACTGCAGTAAATGTTCCACCGAGAGTGAGCCACTTCCTGAAAAATGCAACAGATGCAATAAGAAGCAGGAGTGCAATGTATATAAGGTAAACAGCCCAGTGTGGTAAAAGCGCAATTTTGTCGTCAAGAAAGGCAGCCAGGGATGTCATAGAACCTCCGTCAGAAATGCAGCTACTAAAGGAACAGAAAGATTATCAAAACCAAGTGGCGTCAGACTCTCAGTAACTGTTGAGACTAACGCCACAAGAAACGCCCAATACCAGCTCTTATGACCAAAATATAATACGATTAAAAACGAAACGAAAAACATTACGAGGCTCCCCTCTGCAGATTTCTGGTATTTTCCGTAAACAAGGTATTTATGCCTTCCCCACCTGACACCTACAAAAGCCGCCATTCCATCGGCCCAACCCATAATAAGAATTCCTGAAAGTACGGCCTCCCTGGTAAGGACTTGAGAAGAATAAAACAGAACGAGAACAAGAATAGCCAGGGGATAATAAATAAGACCATTATCCCTTTTTCTGTCATTCATACCCATGTATCTGCCCAATCCTGCATAGACAAAAACAGCGTTTATAAAAATAAATGCCACAGGTCCCAGAACCATATAAAGTGGGTTATTGATTTTATAAACGAGTATGAAAACCCAGTTTGACGTAAATATGTGGATAAACTTCCTGACTGTTTCGCTTTTTAAATGTAAGAAGCGGTAAAGCAGGAATCCTATAAGGACCAAAAGACATATATAGAAAAATGAAAACAGGAGCCAGAACATGTTTGTACTCACGTTATACCCCTTTTGTATTCAAACCCAGTAAGCCCAGAGTCTGCAATCTTACGCTTTAGCGCAAGTGCCAGATGGAAATACCCTTCATAGTCCTCAAGCATTACACCCTTTATGCTCTCTGGTCCTTTATGGTAAGGAAGGAAACGGAAAGCGCTCATCCATAGTTTTTCTTTGTTGAATATCAGTGCATAAGAAAGTCCTTTGTAAAAATACAGACTGTCATCCTTTATTCTGTTTTCTGCATCTTCCGCTTTCATATCTGACATATAATAACTGAAAGCGGTCGCCTCATTCTTTTTCATTCTCGAGTCTTCACCCATCCTGTTTATTGCAAATACCTGATAACTCATATAAAGGAGGGTGGCTATTATGAATTCTGATGAAATACTTGCCCAAAGCCTGTTATTGAAAACGCCAAAGGAATAAACAAAAAATGATCCGAATACAAGTGTTGAGAAAACAGGAATAAGAATTAGCCTGATTCTATCACCTACTTCGAATGTTGCATTATTCTTATGGTATTTATATGAAAAAACAAGGTAGGAAATTACCAGAACAAAAAGGGAAGAGAAAGAAAGAAGTGTCAGAGATGAGCCAAGGTGACGCCCTGAGGCGAAAAATGGACTTACAAAGACCAAAAGAAAAATAAATGACAAAATGAATATTCTTACCCTTTTTGTTTCACGGCTCAGATATAAAGATGGTTTTTTAAGCTCAAAGCCACGCTTCATGACAACCGCTTTAAGTTTCAGGACATCTTCTGCTTCAAGTAGTTTTTTTTCTCCTTTAAGCTCAGTCCTTCCATTAAACAAAGCCTCGTAAATCTCCCCTTCTTCATCCTTTTTTACATCTTTGCCGATCTTTCTGACATAGAGCTCTGCCCCACTGCGTTCTATTTCAACGTATCCTTTTACAGCCCAGTAAAGAATCAGGGACGTCAGAGTGTTTTCCACAACCGGAAAACCTGAGGATAAAAGTTCAGCCTCGTATGGGGAGCATGGAGGAATTTTGCCACTTTTCCTGAATTCACTTTTCTCCTCTTTCAGATTACTTGTAAGAAAAGATGTAAGGAGAAACAGCAAAAGTGACAGGCAAAGCTCTGTTATTGGAAGAATAAGGGATAAGTCAGTTTTCCTCCTGTCTGAATGGAAATATCCTTTTTTCTCTTTGAAAGCAAAAGAAAGGCTCTCCCCGTTAACAATGTCAGGGAAAAAGTACTTGGCATTGATTCCGTTTTCACTGATCTCCCCTTTGTATTCATGAACACTGGAATTCTTACCCTTCACAAAAAAATATGTACTTCCACCAAGAATAGGAGAAGGAAATCGGATCTCTACGCTGACATTTTCAAGCGTCCTGTTATTCATACTGATAAGTGGAACATGAAGAGTATCTTCTTTGGATGTGAAGGTATCCGGTTCTACATCATATGAAAAACTGATTTCAGTTCTTCCCTCTTCGTTAAGGGGAAAGGTCAGAATGTAAAAGTTTTCTTCTTCAGAGAGATTACCATTTTCTGCTCTGATGTTGCTGATAAAGACTTCCCTTTTGTTCCAGAAATTTTTCTCATCGGTGAATGTCTTATCAATAAGAAATGAAAAATCATCTTCTTTCTCAACATTCAAAACGCTGAGCCTTACACCAATTTCAGCCAGGCCATTTTTATCAATTGTCACTTCAAGCTGAGTTTTATCAACAGGGAATGAAAACAAGAGCATTGGAAAAAGAACTAAAAGGAACAGGACAAGGATTTTTCTCAACACTTCTCAATCACTTTCATCTCTTTTACTTTAAGTTTTTTTGCCAGGGCCCGGATAAACATATTGTTTATTTTTTTGTTAAACAGGATAACAGCCTGATTATAGCTTGAGATAGATGTGGCAGAGTTTTTTTTCAGTGAACTCCATGTCTCCCTGTCATCGGGGAACATCAGATTCTCCACATTGTCCAAAGCATTTGACAGAACTTCACCTTTTGCTGCCATCATCTGTATGTTGCGTGCTCCCAAAACGGCTTCCCTCCTGTCTTTTATTGCCTGAGATGGAATATAAGACAGAATCCCCTCTGCGAAACCACACATGACAAGAAATTCCCTTCTCATTGCAAATTCTTCAGTTTCCGCCTTGTTTCTCCATTTCAGGATGGATGACACGCTCATAGCAAGATAAGCCAAGACAACAAGAAAAAGAACTATGCAAACAAGAAAGATATACATAAGCAAACTTTAGCACGAAACGGAATCTATTGCAGTCGTTTTTCTTGCCTTCAAATGTTATGGAAGTTAAAATTATCCCTTGGAGGATAACTCTATGGCAGTCAGAGAAAGGAGCAACAGGCTCTCTGTCCTAAAGGAATTTATCAAAAACAACAGAATCAGTAGTCAGGATACACTTCTGGAAATGCTTGAAAAGGAAGGCTTCTCTGTAACTCAGGCAACACTGAGCAGAGATTTGAAAGCTCTTAAAGTTGGTCGTGTCTCTGACGGTTGGACCGGCTATTATTATGCCCTTCCTGAAAAAGACTTGGTAAACGAATTGGAAAAAAGCTATATACAGGATGTAAGAAGGGGGATAATCTCAATTGAGTTTTCTGGCAACACAGGCGTTGTCAAAACACGTCCCGGACATGCTAACAGTGTGGCTTTTGCTTTAGATGTTCTCTCCCTTCCGGAAATACTGGGGTGTATTGCCGGTGATGACACAATTCTCCTGGTCCTCCGCGAAGGGATGACCAAAGAGGACCTTTTGGAGTCTTTCAATACCAGAATCCCCGAAATTAAGGACTGATAAAATGGAATTCAAAAACCTTGACGAACTGAAAACCTTCAGTGAACTGAAAAATGAAGAAGTAAAATCACCAAAAAATCTCTTAAGTAAAAAAAGGGTTCTCGAGTACCAGGTCAAGCTTGGAGGTGGGCTTACCTATAACTATGCAGCTGAACCGGTTGATGAGGCCATACTCAAAACCCTTCAAAGTCTCTCAGATGAAACTGAACTTGTTGAAAAGTATCGTTTAATCCTGAAGGGTGAAAGAATGAACAGTGGGGAGAACCGGCTTGTTCTGCACCATCTGACGCGGGGTAATGTGCTTGAAGGAAGTGTTGTATCAGACGGAGAGGATAAAGAACTCTTCTACAAGGGCGAATTGGAGAAAATCAAGGAATTTTCTGAAAAAGTCAGAAACGGGGAAATCAAAGGCTCAACCGGTAAGAAGTTCACCACTATCTGTCAGATAGGAATCGGTGGCTCTGATTTGGGTCCGAGAGCCCTATATCTTGCCCTAAAAGGATGGGCCGAAGGAGAAAAGAAGGAGATACTCAAAGGGGAATTTATATCAAACGTTGATCCTGATGATGCGTCTGACGTCCTTTCAAAGTTAGACTTGGAGAGGACTCTTTTCATACTTGTTTCAAAAAGCGGAACAACACAGGAGACGCTGACAAACCGGGATTTTGTACTTAAAAAGCTTGAGAGCTCTCCAATTGAAGGCTTTGATGCATCAAAGCATATGGTCGCAGTCACCAGCAAGACAAGTCCTCTTTCCAAAGACAAATCTATGCTTTGCTCGTTCTTCATTGATGATTATATCGGGGGACGTTACTCGTCAACATCTGCTGTCGGGGGCGTAATTCTGTCCTTGTGCTTCGGCTATGATACTTTCAAAAGACTTCTTGACGGAGCACATGAAGAAGATGTGGTAGCCTTGAACAAGGATATAAGAAAAAACGGTGCACTTCTGGATGCTTTAATCGGGTTCTATCTAAGAAACATACTTGGTTACCCGACAACTGCAATACTTCCCTACTCACAGGCTCTTTCCCGTTTTCCGGCCCATCTTCAGCAACTGGATATGGAATCAAACGGAAAACATGTTAACAGATTCGGCAAAAATCTCACCTACCCCACAGGTCCTGTGATTTTCGGAGAACCTGGAACAAATGGACAACATAGCTTCTATCAGCTTCTGCATCAGGGAACAGATATTATTCCAATGCAGTTTATCGGCTTCAAAGAAAGTCAGTTTGGAAATGATATTGTCACATCCGGTTCCTACAGCCAGAGCAAACTCAATGCCAATCTTGTTGCACAGATTGTTGCTTTCTCTTTAGGAAAAAATGACCAGAATCCAAACAAGGAATTTGAAGGAGGACGCCCTTCATCCTTAATATACGGAAAAAAACTTACACCTGAAGCACTGGGAGCCCTTTTAGCACATTTTGAGAATAAGGTAATGTTCCAGGGCTTTATTTGGAACCTGAATTCATTTGATCAGGAAGGAGTCCAGCTGGGTAAAGTCCTTGCAAAAAAAGTACTCTCCGGAGCCGATGGAGATGAAATCCTTTCTTCGTATGCTTCACTCCTTTTATAGGATTTATGATGTAAAAAAAGGCGGTTCTCACCGCCAAAACAACATAAATTAAAAAGGAGGTTTAAAGTGAGTCAAGGAGCAAACTCAACTTCTATCAATAGGATAAACGCAAAAAAGGGTTCACGGTTACAAAAATTTTTGATTTTTTATTAATTTTTTTAGATTTTTATAGAAAAAAGCTCAAAACACCTTAAAACAAGGCTAAATGTGCTTTTATTTAAACTGTCTTTTTCAGAAACCAAGAACAATTTGATTACAGTGATAAAAATTATTACAGTTATACTTCTCATAAAGATTGAATTAAGCATCAAAGAATATAAAATTCTAACTAGGAATTAAAATGAGAGCAAAGCTAAAGATATTAGGTATTTTTTCAGTTTTAGTCTTGATACTGTTTTCTTCATGCACTTTGGATACTCCTGGAGCAAAAAGGCCATCAGAAAGCGAAATGCGCCTTGTTGAAAGTGCTATGAATATCAGCCAGCTCCTTTGCAGGAATGCCAGGGAATCGTTAGCTGCAAATTTTGATCCTGAAAGAATTGTCGTATGCGAAGAAGACGCAAACGGAAGTGTGGATGTATATTTGGACAATGTAAATATAGAAGAATTCGTGAGCTTCATTGACGAAGGATCTGAGAATGATTTTATTATCGACGAAGCAAAGAGTATCTTGGGAAACTCACTGATTAGCGGAACTTATCAAAGAAAAAATTACATTGATGGGCTTTCAGCTAAAGTGAAGACAAGCCACACTGCATTCTTTACTTTTTCAGGCATAAGCGATATCAAGAGCGTTGAGTTCTTCATTATAGACGATACAATACATACGTTTGCTGTAAATGATTACCATTACGATATGCGTTTTTATAATTCAGTAGTTCTTTAAAATAGAAAAAACTATCAAAACTCATTTTCTTTATCTTTTTTATCAGCCAATTTATTACCCATAAAACAAATATAATAATATTTTTTTATTTCCAATTTTTATATATAGATTTCTAAGTTGCATTATATATAAAAATTTTTATTCAAAAATAATGTATAGTTAAATGTGCACTACATTTTTCACTAATCTCATCAACATTTTTAATATATACAAAATTGAGGTATTTCTCTTTTTTTAAGAGTAAAAATTATGTAAACTTAAATTTGAGGGAGAAAGAAAAAAATGCATAATGAAACTGCTCGGGTTTTTGAGCTGGTAAACAGGAAAGATGCCAACGAAAGGGAGTTCTTACAGGCGGTTACAAACTTCCTGAACTCTATTGATAAAGTCATAGAGGAACTTCCAGATATCAAGTACCACAAGATACTTGAACGCATGACAGAGCCGGAAAGGGCAATTATGTTCCGAATACCGTGGATTGATGATGAAGGGAGAGTACAGCTTAACAGGGGTTTCCGCGTCCAGATGTCCTCTGCTATAGGGCCATATAAAGGAGGGCTACGTTTCCATCCTTCTGTAAATCTGTCAATCATGAAATTCCTTGCTTTTGAACAGGTATTCAAAAACAGTCTTACAGGTCTTCCAATGGGTGGAGGAAAGGGAGGTTCTGATTTTAACCCAAAAGGCAAAAGTGACGCCGAGGTTATGAGATTCTGCCAGTCATTCATGACTGAGCTTTACCGCCATATCGGAAGTGACACAGATGTACCTGCCGGAGATATCGGTGTAGGATCAAGGGAAATCGGATTTTTATTTGGTCAGTACAAAAGGATAAAAAATGAATTTACAGGAGTACTGACAGGAAAAGGTCTGGAATATGGTGGTTCCCTTATCAGGCCAGAGGCAACAGGGTACGGCCTTGTGTACCTAAGCCAGGCAATACTTGAAAACAGGAATATGAACATCGAAGGTTCAACCTGTCTTGTTTCAGGTAGCGGGAACGTTGCACAGTACACAGCAGAAAAAATCATCCATCTGGGAGGAAAAGTAGTCACACTATCAGACAGTAACGGCATGATCTATGATGAAGAAGGAATCGATACTCAGAAGCTCAAATTTGTAATGACCCTTAAGAACATTAAAAGAGGCAGAATCAAGGAGTACGCTGATAAATATAAAAGCGCAAAATACATTGAAAGAACAGCTGGGGCAAATCCAATCTGGGATATAAAAGCTGATTATGCTTTCCCCTGTGCGACACAGAATGAAATTCTTGAAGAAGATGCAAAGAATCTAATCAGAAACCGAATCAGATATATAGGAGAGGGTGCGAATATGCCTTGCTCTTTGGAGGCAGAAAAACTATTTTGGGAAAACGGAGTCCTTGTCGCTCCAGCCAAAGCTGCAAACGCAGGAGGTGTCGCTGTCTCCGGTCTTGAGATGAGCCAGAACAGCGAGCGTCTCAGATGGTCCAGGGAAGAAGTGGATAATAAGCTTCAGTCGATAATGAAGAGTATCTATAAAGATATCAATGAGGCAGCAGAAACTTATTCTGAAAAGGATAATTTCATTGATGGGGCAAATATTGCCGGCTTTATGAAGGTAGCAAGAGCTATGATTGCCGAAGGGTATGTATAGCCAAGCTTAGATAATTCCTTTTGTCTGCTTTCGGGCAGACATTTTTTATCTTCAAAAAATCTGTTTTATCCTTTTCTCAAAGCCTAAAAATCATCAGAATAGATTGGGGGCTTTTATGAAGAAAACCGGTTTTGACAGCCAAAAATATGTAGAAGAACAGACAAAGTATATTCTTGAGAGAGTCAACAACAGCAAAGGAAGACTTTATATTGAGTGCGGAGGAAAGCTGTTGCACGACAAGCATGCCTCCAGAGTGCTGCCCGGTTTTGAAGAAAACAACAAAATGAAAGTTTTCCAGGCATTAAAGGAACACCTGGATATTATCATATGCATCTACGCCGGAGACATTGAAAGAAGGAAAATGAGATCTGATTTCGGTATCAGCTATGACGCTGATGTCCTGAAGATGATTGAAGACTTTGCCTCCTACGGCCTTAACTGTGATAAAGTCGTTATTACAAGATTCGAGAACCAGCCGAGCGCAAACCAGTTCAAGACAAAACTTGAACGTCGGGGGATTAACGTATATACGCACTCTGCCACCCCAGGCTACCCATATGATATTGATACCGTGGTCTCTGATAAAGGATATGGAACTAACGTATATATCCCTGTTAAAGCTCCAGTTGTAGTTGTCACGGCTCCTGGTCCAGGTTCAGGAAAACTTGCAACGTGTCTCAACCAGATGTATCATGAAGCGAAAATGGGAGAGAAAACAAGTTATTCCAAACTTGAAACATTCCCAATCTGGAACTTACCCCTGGAACATCCGGTAAACATTGCATATGAGGCTGCAACTGTGGATCTGGGAGATAAAAACCAGATTGATCATTTCTACCTTGAAAGCTACAACAAGATTGCAGTCAACTATAACAGGGATCTTGAAGCCTTCCCTCTTCTTGTAAAAATCCTTGAACGCATATCCGGAGATACATGTATATACAAAAGTCCTACCGATATGGGTGTCAACCGCTGTGGCTTCGGGATAACTGATGATGAAGCATGCCGAGAAGCTGGCAAGCAGGAAATAATCAGACGTTATTTCCAGACAAAAGTAGATTATATGTCTGGCCTTTCTGACAGCCAGACAGTTTCAAGAATGAACTCCCTAATGGACAGGACAAAACTTTCCCCAGAAGACAGAAGTGTAGTACTTCCTGCCAGACAGGCACTTGAGAAAGCAATTGCAGAAGGAAAAGGAAAGGATGGTACAGTATGCGCTGCTGCAATTGAACTTTCTGATGGAAGAATTGTCACCGGCCATAATTCAGATATGCTCCACGCATCCTCTGCCCTCCTTTTAAATGCGTTGAAAGTCCTTAAAAACATACCCAGTGATACTGACTTGATTAGCAAGAGCGTTATAAAGAATATAACCAAGATGAAAAGGGACATACTCTCCGGAAAAGGTATTTCCATGAATCTGGATGAGATTCTCATCGCCCTTGCTATCTCCGCTGCATCAGATAAAAATGCACTTTTAGCTTTAAGTGGTCTGACTGAACTCAAAGGCTGTCAGGTACACCTGACACATATTCCATCCCCTGGGGATGCAACAGGTCTGAGAAAGCTTCAGCTTGAATATACAAGTGAGGCTGCATTCCCTGCAAGAAATCTTTAGAAAAACCAATTTGAGGTTTCCAATTGCAGTTTGTAATGTTAAATTTGGATTATGAATTTAAAAGCATTAGCCGGAAAAATAGGTTTAGATTACGACAAAACAGTTGAAGATTTCTGCGGTGATATTTCCACCTTGAAAGAGAAAGTACAGTCATTTTCTGTAGACTGTGATATTGATGAATTTGAGGATGCCCTCAAAACCGGGGATGAGCCTTTAATAAAAAACATTGCCCATAAAATAAAGAAAGCGGCAGAAAAAATCGGACTCGTTCCCTTAATGAACGCAGCCTCACAGGTTGAAAGTGCTGACAGCCAGACTTTAAGGGAAGCCTCTGTTTCCCTTATAAAAATGTACAATGATGTTATTCAAAAGATTAAAGCAGAAAACTAAAAGTAGGAGTAATTAGTTTTTATGGGCCGCAAGGCCTTTTTTTATTTACTGAAGAACCGGATTACCTCTTCTGAATAAGGGCTTGTTGCTCCCTCTGTAGAAACAACAAAAGAGGAAAGGAAACTAGCTGCCTCTGCAGAAAGTTTTACATCTCCTGTTTTCAAATAGGTATATAAGAATGCTGCTGAAAAAGAATCCCCTGCTCCCACGGTATCGCAAGGAGGAAAGTCTGTAACACCGACAGAAACAGTCTTATCCCTTGTAAAAACATCGGCTCCATCTTTTCCTTTTGTTACAATGACAATATCGAGATTGGGATACTTTTCAAGGTAGGCTTTTCCGCTGTTTTTAACCATGAGTGTGAATGACAAAGACGCACTCTCGTCTTCTGAGAATTTGAGTATGGTACTCCTTTTGATACTTTCATCCAAAATCTTCTCAGAATAAAAATGCTTTCTAAGATTTACATCAAAGAAAACGGTTCTGAAACTACCACTTTCCAAAACAGAGATTAAAGTCTTCCGTGTTACATCATTTCTCTGCGCCAATGATCCGAAGACAAAAGCATCAAAAGATAGGGCTCTTAGTGTATCCAGTTCCTTCTCATTTACCCTTATCTCATCCCAGGAAGCCGGATAATTGAACTCATAGTCAGCTTTTTTATCCTTAAGCTTTACTTTTGCTATCCCCGTCTCCCTTATTGAAAGGTTTATAAACTCAGTTCTTACACCCTCCATGTCCAGCCTTTCCAAGGCTTTCTTTCCAAGTCTGTCAGGGCCAACAGAACTCATTAAATAGCTTTCAGCACCTAAGCGGGCAAGGTGGAGTGCAACATTAAGAGGAGCACCCCCGAGACATTCCCTCTCGCCTATCAAATCAAAAATAATCTCACCGAAACTAAGGACACGCATACTATTTTTTATAGGCATCTGCATGGACACCTGAAACAGCACGTCCTGATGGTTCATTCATTTTCTTGAATGCCTCATCCCACTCAAGTGCCTTTGCTGTTGAACAGGCAACACTGGCTTCATGAGGAACGCACTTAGCTGCAGTCTCAGAAGGAAAATGCTTTGCAAAGATCGAACGGTAGAGGTATTCCTCCTTTGTTGAAGGAGTATTAATCGGAAAGCGCTTATCCCTGAGTGCAAACTGACTGTCACTGACAATCTCATTGGCTCTTTCTTTGAGTGAATCAATCCACGAGTAGCCTACTCCATCAGAAAACTGTTCTTTCTGTCTCCATACAATCTCAGAAGGAAGATATTCCTCAAAGGCTTTTCTAACTACATATTTTTCAATCTTTTCAGAGCCGGACATCTTATCTTTCGGATTGATATTCATAGCCACATCTATAAATTCCTTGTCCAGGAAAGGAACACGTCCCTCTACACCCCATGCAGCGAGTGCCTTATTGGCTCTAAGACAATCATAAAGGTGCAGTTTATTCAGTTTTCTCACAGTCTCCTCATGAAGTTCCTTCTCATCAGGCGCCTTATGGAAATATAGGTACCCGGCAAACAACTCATCAGAGCCTTCCCCTGAGAGAACCATTTTGATTCCCATTGATTTAATGACACGGGACAACAGGAACATCGGAGTTGCAGCCCTTACAGTTGTGATATCGTAGGTCTCCAGATGATAAATTACATCCTCCACGGCATCAAGTGCTTCCTGGATTGTAAAGTTTACTTCGTGATGTACAGTCCCAATGTGTTCTGCTGCTTTTCTTGCTGCAATCAAATCAGGAGAGCCTTCAAGTCCTACAGCAAAGGAGTGAAGTCTTGGCCACCATGCAAGCTCGGTATCATTTGATTCAATTCTGTTTTTTGCATACTTTGCAGCAACTGCAGCAATGACCGAGCTATCAAGACCTCCTGAGAGGAGAACACCGTAAGGAACATCACTCATCATCTGCCTTTTTACTGCCTCTTCCAAGGAAGTTCTAAGCCTTGCAATGTCAGTGCTGTTGTTTTTAACGTTATCGTAGCTTTCCCATTCTCGGATGTACCACTTTTTGCTTTCATTGGTTTTTGAATAGAAATATGTTCCCGGTTCAAACTCAGTTATTGTCTGACAAATGCCTTCCAGGGCTTTTAATTCAGAGGCAACGTAATAACGTCCTTCTCCGTCCCATCCTTGATAAAGGGGAATAATTCCGATGTGGTCACGGGCAATCAAGTATGCATCGTTTTCCTCATCATAGAGAGCAAAAGCGAACATTCCATTAAGTTCATCGAGGAAAGCTGTTCCTTTATCCCTGTAAAGAGCAAGGATGACTTCACAGTCGCTATGGGTAAGAAACTCATATTTATCCTTATATTTTTCCCTTATTTCCTGATGGTTATATATCTCTCCATTAACAGCAAGGACAAGTTTCCCATCCTTTGAATAAAGTGGCTGCTTACCACTGGCAGGATCAACTATGGCAAGTCTTTCATGGGATAAAATAGCTTTCTTTCCAGTGTATACGCCTGACCAGTCCGGGCCACGGTGTCTGATTTTCTTGCTCATTTTCAATACCTGTTCCCTGTCTGACTTTGCGTCGACTATTTGTGTGTCAAACATTCCCACAAAACCGCACATATACCCTCCATAAACGACAAAAAGGCGTCCAAAAAACGCCTTTGTTTCTTAGATTCTATTTTTTTTAGGTATCTCTGGTCAACTTGAAAACGACGCTAATTATAGCTATTTTAAGTTTGATGGAATTTAGAAAGTATACTTTGGACGATTTGGAAACAGTCCGGTTTTATTCAGCTAAGGTTGAAACCCTCTCTTACTACTACACTGCATGCAATATAGATTTATACAGCAAGGCAAAAGACATTTATATTGCAGAGGAGGAATCCCTTTTTGTCTATTTCAATAAAGACAAAGTATTTCTGATGCCTTTTACAGAAAAAAGCAATATCAACAAAGCGCTGTCCCGGCTATATTCATACACTCAAAAAAATGGGCTTGATTTTAAGGTTATCGATATCCCCGAAGAATACTATCCATATATTGACCAGGAAAAGTTCTCTCTTAGAAGGGACCGCGACAGTGATGAATACATTTATCTGAGGGAAAAACTTATAACGTTACAAGGCAAACATCTCCAGTCAAAAAGAAACCATATATCACAGTTTGTGAAAGCCTATCCAGAATTCTCAATTTCCAAGCTGACAAAGGAAAACTATTCTGAGTGCATCCAAATGGATGAAGTCTGGCTAAAAAACTCTAAAGAAGAATACAGGAGTGCCCTTCTGGAGGAGCTAGAGTGCATAAAACGGGTTGAGAGAGTATTTGACCGATTTGAGTTTTCCGGTGCTCTTTTATATGTAAAAGATGAATTGGTCGCTTTCACTTTGGCCGAGAAAAACCAGAACGAAGTCGTTGTATACTTTGAAAAGGCAAACACTGACTATATTGGCTCATACACAATGATTAACCGTGAATACCAGCTAAACTATGCACCGCATGTAAACCTTGTTAACAGACAGGAAGATGTGGGAGCCGAAGGACTTCGACGGGCAAAAGAAAGCTATCAGCCTTATAGGATGTTAGAGAAATATATACTTACTGTTAGATAACCTGAAAAAACTGCAGAAATTTGCTTAATTTTGTAACCTTTTGGCAAGAAATGGGTTATAAAACGTAAAATTTGTACCTCTTTAAATCATAAAACCTTGCTCTTATGGTTTCTTTAATTCAAAATCTAGGTTAGATGTCGAATTATAAGCTTACAAAGTCTGACAGAAAATTTATCAGGGGTAGCAATTCCTTTTTCTCTTTAAACCCCGAAGGTCTTTCAGACGATGATCTTAACGAGATGAATAATGCTCCCTTGAATAAGAAACTCAAGAAGAAATACTTGTTAAAAGGAAGCGATAAAATAAAAATGAATAACTATGTAATACCGGTCAACGACGGGGCGGTTACTGGTTATTACTATATGAATGAAGAAGTTGTAGAAATCAGCGGAATGTCACCTCTGATTGTCTTTTACCATGGTGGCGGCTGGATTTACGGGAATATGGAGTTTTATGGGACTTTTGTAAAGCACCTGGCTGAAGCAACGGGTTCATCAATTCTCCTGATTGATTATCGTCTGGCACCGAAAAACAAATTCCCCGTAGCAGTTGAAGACTGTTATGACGCATTCATATGGGCAACAAAGGGGGCAAAGTACTGGAAGGTGGATCCCGATAGGATTTATCTTGGAGGCGATGGTGCCGGAGCAAATCTCGCAGCTGTGGTTTCTATTCTCTCACGCGACAGAAAAGGTCCGAAAATTGCCGGTCAGATTCTCCTTTATCCAATTGTTGACGGAAGACTGAGAACCCAGTCCATGGAGAACCATAAGGATTCTCCATTGTTGACACAGAAGATGCTAAGCTTCTATGTTTCCTCTTATGCCCGTGAACCTAAAGATATCCTTTCTCCTTTCTTCTCCCCCCTTCTTTCTCAGGATCTTACAAGACTTCCACAGGCCTTGATTGTATCAGCTGAATATGATCCTTTATCTGATGACGCAAAACTTTATGCAAAAGCACTTGAAAATGCAGAGGTGAAGGTAAAGCACCTTGAAGTTAAAGGTGCATTCAATGGCTTTATGCCTTTTAAACATGGCAAGGGAAGGAAAAGGACAGAAGGGGCAATTTTCCAGTTTGTAAACGGAAGGACAATTGAGAATATAGCACTTCTGGAGAAAAAGGCACTCAAAAAATACAGAAGAGCCAATCCGCTTTTAAAGACAAATAACGAGGAAGCCACATCTAACAAAGATGAAGAGAAATAAAAAACCCCACACGGATAAAAGGAGGAAACCGGTGGGGAACAAAAGGAGGTTAAAATAATTCGAACATTTCGAATTTCTTTTGTATTTAATTAGTTTATCCTCGAACTTTTGTAAAGATGTTTTTCCAAAATTGAGAAAACGTTGTTTAAAAATTAAAATTGGTCTAGCAAAAAACTCAGTTTTCTACCTCAGCTTTATCAAGCCCGACTTCCTTTCTCGCATCCTCAATAAAAATCATTATGTGGTTTTCCTTTGTTTCGCGTGGATATTTCTTTGCTACCTTATAAAGCGTTCTGACAAAGTCCTTGCTTTTTGTTTCTTTGGCAACATCATCAAAAACCTCACTGATCCATGCGTATTCCTCTTCAGTGCAATCTTCATTGAGAAATCTTATCGTCTCAGCAATATCCCGGCTAAGAAGTTCTGTCAGTTGCGCCTGACAGAGCTGAATGGGATAAGCCCATTCATCGTCATTGATTTTCGATAGACGGTAACGTTCAGCAATTATTAAATCAATATCTTCCTGTCTAATCATATTAGTTTTTCATACTAAACGGCTGTCTGGTATTTTCCAGGACATCCCTCCAAAGTGCCCCCTCAATATCCACATGACTGCGCTTTGAAACTGCAACTTTAATAGGAAGATAAACATACCTGTCATTTACACGGGAGGCAATACACTGTGTTTTTCCGCTCATCGCTGCATGGACAGCATGCGCACCTAATCGGGCACAGTAGATTGAGTCATATGAGTTAGCCGGAGCTGAACGGATGATATATGACGGATCAATATACTTGATAGAAGTGGTTATCCCCTGCTCTTTGAAAAAGTCTTTGATTTTTTCTTTCAGGAATATTCCAATATCCTGGTATTTGACGTTCCCAGAAGCATCAGTCTGTCCTGTTGGAGGTACAAGGTCCTGACCTGCCCCCTCCGCCACGAGAATTACAGCATGTCCCCTCTCAAGGATTCTTCTTTTCAGATTCTCCAAAAGACCATTTGGGCCTTCCAGATCAAATGGAGACTCAGGAATAAGGCAGAAGTTTACGTCTGACTGAGCCAGACTCGTACTTGCTGCTATAAATCCAGATTCCCTTCCCATAACTTTGACAAGTCCAATCCCGTTTATTGATGCCTTAGCTTCGACATGTGCACCTCTTACAGAGGGAACCGCAGCAGCAACCGCGGTATCAAAGCCAAAGGAGGAATCAATGAATGACAAGTCATTATCTATGGTTTTGGGCACTCCGATAATTGCAATTTTCAAACCGCGACGCTTGATTTCTTCCCCGATATCGTATGCCCCTCTAAGTGTTCCATCTCCTCCGATAGTAATCAGGATATTGATATTCAACCTCTCAAGGCTATCAACTATTTCTTCAACCTGTTTACCGCCACCTCTGGCTGAGCCAAGGATTGTTCCACCTTTTTCCTGTATGTCATCTACAACATCCGGATCAAGTGGGATAAGAGGCCATGGAGAGTTTTCAAGAAGACCCAGATATCCATATTGGATACCACTGATTCTTCTTACCCCATAACGGTACCAGAAACAGCGGACAACAGCCCTGATAACATTATTCAGACCAGGACATAGCCCACCGCATGTGCATATTGCAGCGTGCACGTGGCTCGGATTGAAATAAATTTTTTCCCGCGGACCTGCAAGTTCAAGGGTATCGGAATGAACAGGTACGACCTTGCCATCAACAGTTTTCGTATCAATTGAAAACAGAATCTGGTCTTCATCCTCTACATAATCGGCAACGCCATCCCTTCTGGTCTGGCTCATTTTAATAGGGGTGGTCAGCTTGGCCGGTCCCAATCTGTCAATTTTAAAGTCATACTGCTTGCTGCTGCTCATCTTTTCCTCTCGCTTATTTATGTTTACCAGATTTCATCAACTGCTTTATAAAGGGTATCAATCAAAGATGGAATCTTATCTTTTTCTACAGAGCAATAAGCCAGACGCAGGGTATGCCCCAGAATATTGATTGCTCCTATTTCATATTTATCCAGAAGATAAACTCTCAGTTCCTCTGCATTCTTACCGTTGGTTGAAAATGCCATAAAATACCCGGAGTTAAAAGGATAAGGAGTAAGCTTATTGTTATCCTTTTTATCCTCAAGTGCTTTTTTCATAGCG
>CAZOTY010000004.1:95765-103910 GCA_964582905.1 uncultured Spirochaetaceae bacterium
CCAGGTGCATAGGAGAAAATATCTTTGGGGGAGAATGACCCTTCTTTAAACTCGTCAAAGATATCTCTTAGGTGAAATGGCTGTCCGTTTTCTGTTGCCGTTCCAACGGTTGCATTAAAGCGTTTTGCCTTACTTCCCGCTTCTGCGGCCTGACTTACGATACCCTTAGGAAAGTACATTTCCCTTCCCCGCTCTGAAAGGAACGGAAAAGCTACGCTGCCTTTTAATGTTTCATTCAATTCTTCTGCTAATACTGTCATTTTATTTTCCAACTTAATTATAGAAAAAAAATGTCGTTATTTAAAAGAACCTACCAATTAAACAAATCGCCCTGAACTTCTTTTTCATTCTTTTTGCTTTCTTTTATCAGCCTCATGAACTCTTCCTCGCTTACGAGAGTGATTCCCAGCTTTTCTGCCTCAGCTCTTTTTGATCCTCCCCCTTTTCCAACAAGAAGGTGAGTGGTTTTTGAAGATACAGAAGAAGATGTTTTACCCCCGCGCTTTTCAATTTCCCTCAGGGCTTTTGATCTTGGATTGAAGTTTTCAAAAGATCCTGTCACAACCCAAGTTTCCCCTAAAAAGATTTTTTCTTCCTCATCTTCTTTCTCTTCACGGCTTTCATCGGTTGAGAATCCTTCTTTCTCGAAAAATCTGATAAGTTCAAGAATCCCTTCATCCTGAAAAGCTTCAATGAGGGTACGGGCTCCCTCTGCTCCAATCATTTTGATTGAAGTGAAGACAGAGGGATCATTTTTCCTTGCTCCCTCAATCAACTTGGAAAATGAATTAAACCCTGAAGAGGCCAATACCTCGGCATTCTTTTTTCCAAGTTCAGCAATTCCTATTGAAGAAAGAAGGGTTCTGAAAGGTTTTTTCCTGCTCTCCTGTATGCTTCTTTTCAGATTGCTGATTGTTTTCTCCCCAAAGCCTTCCTTCCCCAGAAGAAGATCGAAGTCCGTTATGTAAATGTCTTCAATCGATTTCACAAGTCCCATTTCATAAAGGGTATCCACAGTCTTAGGGCCAAGACCTTCTATATCCATCTGGTCCCGTGAAGAAAAGAAAGCGATTGTCCCTTTTACCTTATCAGGACACTTAGGATTAGGACAAAAAAGGTGAGCTCCTTCTTTTACAAGTTTTGTCGAACAGGTTGGGCACTCCATCTTTATCTGATAGGTAGTGTTTCCCTCTGTGTTTTTCTCAATTACTTCTTCAACTGCCGGAATCACATCTCCACGTTTTGAAATGGAAACAGTATCCCCTATTGCCAGCTCCAGTTCATCAATATACTCCTGATTATGGAGTGTGGCCCTTTTTATGGTTGATCCATTAAGTTTAGTCGGAACGATTTCAGCAACCGGTGTTATCCTGCCTGTCCTTCCGACCTGGCATGTTATACCCAGAAGTTTTGACTCTGCCTGGGGCGAATCAAACTTGTATGCAATCGCCCACCTGGGATGATGCTCCGTGTATCCAAAACCTTCACGTACATCAAGCTGATTGATTTTAAATACAAGCCCATCAATTTCATACTTCAGCTTACCCCGCTCTTCACTTTTATAATCAAGATACTCCTGCAAAGATGAAAATGAATATGGCGTTCCATCGAGACCGGCTTCTTTAAGCATCGCCTCAGATTCCTCTTTTGAAGATGAGAACACTCCCAAATGGGGATTTATCTTAAAGCCAAGGTCCTTAAGCTTTCTCAGGATACCCAGATGATCTTTCGGTTCCTCATCTTTATTCTCCCAGAATCCTTCATAGACAAATATATCCAGAGGTATGGAAGCCGCTTCTTCGCTTTTAAGGCGACGGACTGTCCCTGAAGCAAGGTTACGGGCATTGGCATTTTTCTCTTCAGATTTTTCAACTCTTTCGTTTATCTTCCTGAAATCTTCTTTTGAGATGAAAACCTCTCCCCTAACTGCAAGTGACACTTTTTCTTTAAGTTTCAGCGGAACGGTTTTTATCGTAATTATGTTTGGTGTCACATCATTTCCAATACTCCCGTTTCCCCTTGTAACACCACGGGCAAGAATCCCGTCCTCGTAGTACAGAACCATACTGATTCCATCTATCTTTTCCTCGGCAATAAATGAAAGTTCTCCGTTTGCTTTTCTAATTGATTTATCAAAAAAGGAAAGAACCTCTTCTTTGGAATAGGCCTTATTCAAGGAAAGTACCGGTATGGTATGTTCAACTTCAGGAAACTCATTAGTCAGATCAGAACCTACGCGCCGTGTAGGTGAATCAAACTGGGCAAACTCAGGATATTCGTTCTCCAGCTTCAACAGTTTGTCAAAAAGACGGTCATATTCACTGTCGGGTACCAGGCTGATTCCTTCCTTGTAATACGAGTCCTGGTACATCTTTAATGTTTCTGTAAGAGTAAGAATTTCACTTTGCTTGTCCATATGATTATTATACCGTTTGGAGCAATTACTAGGTAGTTTTTATTGGTTTTATCGTGATTTTGCGCTAAAGTTTGACTATGGCGGAAAAAAAGGGCATTAACAAATTTAATACTCGCTATGGCTTGGTTTTACGAAGCGAAGTCGGGGGTGTAAAACTTGATGGCTTTGAAATCCCTGCTCTGGACTCACGATTTTTAATGATAATTGCCAGAGACATCAAACCTACAGCCAGTGTCATTGTTGAAGGCAGAAACAGAAGCTCAAATGAATATACAGTAAAAAACATCAAAGATGGAAATGTAATTTCGATGTTCGGTGGCTCCATGCCGATATGGCCGATGACTTCATTTCATATCCGGGACAACCCCTTCTTGCTCTTTTCGGTCCTGACTATGAATCGGTTGAACTGAATCTCAGAAAAATAAAAGTATTGACATCTCCCCCTGATGTAGATCCCCAGCTCAAGGTAGTAAAGAAGAAAGACGATAAAAGGATTCCGACGCTTGAATATGCCTGGGGCCAGAGTGCGATAAAGGATCTTACATCCTACCGCCGTGTTGAGTCCAATTTCGTCTTCGAACCATCTGTAAATGTTACAAATAAGCGCTATACAATAACCGTATGGGAGGACATGAAAGATCTTCATGTTGAGTGCCCTACCCAATGGCCTGAACTTGTAAAGAGAACAATTGAAAAGAATACAGACTGGGACAGAAAGAACATAATTCTCCATAATAAACCCTATTATGCTATCAACGATGAGTACCTGCTTTATCCGGCTTTATATGCATCAATTGCAGCAAATGCCGCTCAGGCTACCGGTTCCGCCATAGAAATGAGAGCTGTAGGAGAAAGCGCAAGAGCCGGAATAAACGTCAAAAGAATCAGCTGGATAAAGGATGGGGGTAATATCGGCAATGGAGAAAGTGATGAAATGAAGGTTGTTGCCGAGCAGGTCGATATGAAAATTGACCAAGGCGCATTCCTTTTTGCATCCGAGGAATATCAGAGACAGGCAATGACGGGGCTACTGCCCACCTATGGGGTTGACCGTTTTGTTGCCCGTATCAATATTACCAAGTCTTATTCACATCCTGCCTCATTCTGCGGTTCTCTCGGTTATTCCGAGGCACTTGCATCAACTGAATACCATGCTTCCCGTTTAGCAGACTACCGCCAGATGACACCTTATCAGTTAAGAAATAAAATCGATAAGGAAAAAACAAAGTTCACCAGCTATGTCCCCAGTGTTTCTATCTCTGTAGGAAAAAAGAATACAGATCATGTATTTGATGCGTCTGTATTCAACAGAAAATGGATTAGTAATGCTTACCAGAAGGGAGACTTCGGGCTTGTCGGATATCTGAGAGGTATAGGAATGGCATTCGGAATGGATGTTTCCGGATTTTCCAGCAAAAGCTGTATGGATAACCACTTCAGCTCAGTAATTACATTCACAAGCAGAAAGAATATTACCTTAAACAGTTCGGCCCCCAAGGAAGATTACTGGAAGACCCTTATTTCTGAGGTATTCAATAAGGATGCGGCGCAGAAGACCCGATCCTCTTCAGATACAAAGACTTCTGCGAGGGTTCAGAAAGATACAGTGGGAATCATTTTCCAAGATATAAACCAGGAAACCGTTGATAGCGGACCGGATGTACTTTCACGCTTCACCAGCTGTTATCCTATGCAGCTAAAAAAAGCCTGCATTGAGCTTAATGAAGCAAGAAAAAACCGTCAGGCACCAATTTCTGTGAAATTTGATGCAGAAGGAATAAGTGAATCCACCGAATTTAATTATGGAGGATTTGGGACAGTTGTGCTTGAGCTGGTAGTTAACAGGTCAGACTATAAACCTATAGTTAAGGAACTATGGGCTTCATTCTGCTTTTCGAAAATACCGCAGAACCTTTCTGTGAAACAGACTGCCAAGCGCTCAATCTTAAATACCCTTGAATTCTGTGGCGCCGTGATAAAAGAAGACTTCAAAATGCACATTGACTACACAATCAATAAGACAGCTGAAGATAATCTCGCCAGTATACCTTCAATTGCACGTGGTCTTACAATGGCAGCTTTTGCAAATGCGTTGTATCAGATTGGAGGACCAGAGGGATCGGTGCTTCCTGCCAGTGCAAACCGCCTGGAAAAGGTGACAATAGATGGAGATGAGAAATGAGAATAGACTGTATGGTTGACGGAAAATCATTATCTTTGATGCTTAATTCAAATAAGCCTCTTTCTATGGTGTTGATGGAAAACCTTGAAAATGAAACAACCAATGTCCATTGCAGGGGAAACATGTGCGGCTTATGTATAGTGTTAATCAACGATATGGCAACCTTAAGCTGTTCAGTTCCTGCCTTTGAAATGCAAGGAAAGAATATTATTACCTTTGAGTCCTTTTCAAAGGAACGTGACTATAAAGATATTGAAAAAGCGTATGAATTTGTTGGGGTAAAACCATGCAGGGACTGCTATCCCAGCCGTACACTCTTGATAGAACAATTAGTCAGGCAGGAAGAAACCAGAAAAGAAGAAATCCTGAGGGAACTCAGTATCATAAAATGTCCGTGCCTCGACAATGAAGATCAGGTAAAAATTGTCCAGAAAGCAATAGAGTTAAGGAGGAAGAGACATGCAAGAAGGAGTTAACTCTCCGAATATCCATTATCCCAAAACACTCAGTGAATATGGTGCAATTATGCTTCATGCCTCAGATAAAACCATACTGTGGGCCGGCGGGACTTACCTGATGGCACAGAAGGACTCCTATCCGACAAGCAATGAAAATGTCGATTCAATTGTATATCTGGGAAATATTGAAGAGCTTCACCGTTACCAGAGAAATGACCGTGTTGCGGAATTCGGTGCAATGGTTACTTTGGAGGACATGAAGAATCTTGGAAAAAATGTCCTTCCGGGCATACTTTTTGAGAATATAATCTCCGTGGGATCCTCTGTTATCACAAAAAGAGCGACAATCGGAGGAGCACTTTCTACAAAATCAATTCAGACCAGTTTCCCCGGCACCCTTATTGCCCTGAACGCAAATATAGAAATAAGAACACTTAGAAACAAACGTTTTACTTCCAAATGGATTCAGCCGGTTCGTCTGTTGGATAAGGGAAAATTCAACCTCCCTCCAAAGTCTATTATCAGCCGTATCAGGGTAAACATAAACCCTGATAATACATACCAGAAGTTTTTTTCGACAAGAAACTTTCTTGTTGATCCGGATAACGGATTATCAATTGCATTCGTTGCAACAAAGGAACAGGACATTATACAGAGTGCCAACATGGTTCTCACCTTCCCTTCTTCCGGAATTTATTATAGCCGAGATTTGAATAATATTTTCACTACCACAAGATATCCTATAGGTGCTGACGAAGAAATAAACTTCAAGAAAAGTATTATTACTCTTGTTGAAACGGTTTTCCAAATAAATCCACTTCAAAGAGCAATGATTCTGTCTTTTATCTCTGAACTGATAAACGAACTTAACGAAAATGCACTTAACACTTCAGCTGAAACAGAAGATGAAAGATAGAGTCTAGATATAATTCAAGGAATGCTTTCTCTCATGTTTGTTCTGGATTTTCCGAAAAACAAAAGCAGGAGTTATAAAAAGTATTTTTATATTTGGTCTTTAAATACAAATTGTGTTATTTTGTCCTACTCTTGATAAAAACTTCACCGTTAATTCTTCATTGTGTTCTCTACCGAACCCTAATTTTGTTTATAATATAACCCATGAGTAACTTCGTTCATCTGCACAATCACAGCGATTTTTCTTTACTCGATGGTGCCGCATCAATAAACAGATACATAGAAAAAGCCAAAGCGGTTGGAATGACAAGTTTGGCTTTGACCGACCATGGAAACATGTTTGGGGCTTATACCTTTTATCATGCCTGTATTGATAATGGAATTAATCCGATTATAGGATGCGAATTTTATATAGCTCCTGAAAGCCGCCTAACCAAAGCGAATATCTATGGAAAGGAGAACTATTACCATTTGATTCTTCTGGCTATGAACGAAGAAGGATACAAAAACCTGATTGAGCTGAACTCAATTGCATGGAAGGAAGGGTATTACCACAAGCCCAGGATTGACCGCGAAGTGCTGGAAAAATACAGCTCTTCCCTTATTTGCCTATCTGCATGTATTGCCGGAGAAGTGTCAAAAATGATTTTAGGATCAAGGGAGAGAGCTCCCTCTGTTGACAAGGCATATGAGGTTGCAAACTATTACAAAAACCTCTTCGGAGACCGCTACTACCTGGAACTCCAGGATCATGGGTTAGAGGAACAGAAAAAAGTAAACAAAGTACTGGCAAAAATGTCAAAAGACCTGGATATTCCTCTGGTATGTACCAATGACATCCATTACATAGAAAAGGATGACTGGGATGCCCATGATACCCTTTTATGTATCGGAACAGGAAAAAAGAAAAATGATGTTGACCGTTTGCGCTATAAGGAGGGTGAATTCTATTTCAGAACCCCTTCTGAGATGGAGGATCTTTTTTCATGGATTCCGGAAGCAGTTGAGAATACAGCAAAGGTAGCAAGCCGATGCAATATCAAGATAAACTTTCCCGGTCCGGTTCTTCCAAACTATGAAATCCCAAAAGAATTTGAAAATGACGGAGAGTATCTAAAATATTTGTCTTATGAGGGACTCAAAACCAGATATCCAAATGCAAAAGGTGAGGAACTTGAGAAACTGAAAGAGAGACTTGAATTTGAACTTAAAGTCATCATTGATATGGGATTCCCCTCATATTTTCTGATTGTCCGTGACTATATCCACTGGGCAAAAACCCATGATGTTCCGGTAGGACCGGGAAGAGGATCTGGAGCCGGTTCCTTGGTTGCCTACTGCACGACCATAACCAACGTTGATCCGATTAAATATGACCTTCTCTTTGAAAGGTTTTTAAATCCAGAAAGGGTATCCCTTCCTGATTTTGATGTTGACTTCTGCTTCGAAGGAAGAAGCCGTGTCATAGATTATGTAACAGAAAAGTACGGGTCTGATTCCGTTGGTCAGATAGTAACATTCGGAACCTTAAAACCAAAAGCTGTTTTAAAAGATGTTGCCAGAGTTCTGGACATTCCTTTCGACATTTCAAACAAAATCAGCTCCCTTGTTCCTGATAAGATTCCAGGCAAGAAGAAAATACATATCACTGATGCACTGGAATTTGAACCTAAGCTTCAGGCCTACCGTGATCAGGGAGGCGTTTATGAAATTCTTTTTGATGAAGCAATACGTCTTGAAGGACTCTCAAGACACACCTCATTACATGCCGCGGGCATTGTTATAGGAAGAAAGACGCTGGTTAACTATGTTCCCCTTTGCACCGATAACAAGGGGGCAGTAGCGACTCAGTATACAATGAGTCAGCTTGAAGACTGTGGCTTGGTGAAAATGGATTTTCTGGGTCTGAAGACACTGACCCTCATAAAACACACGTTGGAACTGATTCATAAAAAGAATCCGGATTTTGATATTGATACTATTCCGGAGGATGATGAAAAGACTTTTGACATGCTTCAGAAGGGAGACTCCTCTTTAGTCTTCCAGTTTGAATCTGATGGTATGCAGGATATTCTTAAAAAAGCCCAACCTGGAAATATTGAAGAACTCGTTGCCTTGAATGCTCTCTACCGTCCAGGCCCTATGGATTATATTCCCCAATACATTGATTCAAA
>CAZOTY010000005.1:0-67969 GCA_964582905.1 uncultured Spirochaetaceae bacterium
TTAGAGCACAAGCAGTCTAATATTATTTTAGGTCCAATATTGTGGGTTCACATCAAAATCAATTCCCCGTTTTTTTATCTGAGAGTCTGTTATTTTCCTTCTCTTTTATCTTTCTCTTCCTGAATTTCAGCTCTTCTTACCTTACAGAGTTTAGCAATCTCAGCCAAGGCTTTTCTTGCCCTAGATGCAGAAGCCTTCACCCCTTTATCTTCAAACTTCTCATTTTCTGCCAGATATACTTCAAACTGGGCAACTATTTGTTCATGTGTTGTCATATTCAACTCCTATTTATGACTAAATTGTACAACACAGATTTTTAATGGCAAGAAAAAAGTATCCGTTTTTGGAAAAAATATGCATTTGAACATGTAAAACGGGGGTTAGATTACTCGTCCCTTCCAGATAAAGTTTTTTCCACTGATTTTCCTGTATAGACCATGAAGGTACATGATACAGATTGCAGTCATGGAAAAAGATCCCGAGATAGATACGAGCTTCCTGAAGTTAATGTTTCTTGATCCCATAAACCAGGCAATCTCAAATAATAGCCAACCAATAAACAACAGCAGTTCCCAGACATTGAAATAACCCATAATGGCATAAACAATGATAGCAACCGGGGACCACGCTAGTGCAAAAAGAACGGATATGGCGGGAATCATCAGAAGCAGAATCCACCATTTTGCGGGGAAAACACCTGTGATACTTCTTTCAATTCCACGGAATGCCTCTTTTCTCTCATGGTACATGTAACAGGCAACTTCCTCACTCATATTGATGAAAGCATATTTTTTCTTTTTCTTAACAAAGAGGCGCACAATACCCATATCATCAACAATTGTGTTTTTTATGCAGTTGTATCCACCTACCTCATAGTAGGCGTCCTTTCTCATCATTATGTACTGCCCGATAGCAAAACAAAGTGGTGAAAACTGGAGTTTATAAATAAGAAAGTGAGGAATCATTATGTTGGCAAAAAGCATACTGCTCATGTTGATTGAACCCCAGTAACTTTCGCAGAGTTCTGTGGGGAAGCCAGAGACAATATCCAATTTGTGTTCCTGCATGATAGAAAGTGTATGGGCAACACTGGTTGTTGCATGGGCTGTATCAGCATCGGTAGCCAGAAGATAATCTCCTTTTGCATATGGAATAAGCTGCAAAAGAGCATTTATCTTTCCGTGCTTATTCAAGCGCAATCCTTCCTGGGTCTTATAGCCATGGATTCTTGAATCCTTTTTTTCATATTCCTCTATTATTTGCTGGGTCCTGTCAGAGCTCTGGTCATTAATAACAAGAATTTCAATATTCTGATAACTCTGGTTAATAAGTGAATCCAAAAGGCGCCCAAGTGAGTTTTCTTCATCTCGTGCTGGAATTATAACTGAAACCAGCGGTGAATCAGGATTCTCTGAAATCTGCTTTACTTTTGTCATTTTCTTGAAGTAAAGAATATTAAAAACAGTCGTGAGTATTGCGTAGACTCCGACTGCCATCATTACTATTGAGAATACCTGCAGAAATAACATTGCTATATTCTACACTTAATTATTTGCTTTCTCTAGTGCTTTGACATTGTCCTTGTAGGAAGCTACAATTTCAGTCTCATTTGGGAAGAATTTGAATGCTTTCTTAAAGTATGTATCTGCGTTTTCATAATCTTCCCGTGCGTTATAAGCAATTGCATATGCACAGTCAATTGAATATTCATCCAGCATAGTCAGATTTTTTGCATAAGCCTTAGTCAGTTTATCCAGAAGCTGGATTGCCTTTCTGGGAGAGCCTCCTGCAATAGCCGGAGTGTAAATCAGACGCCATGCTTCATTCATATTTGAAAATACTTCGTCAGGATACTTTTTATACAGCTCCTTTGCGATGTTTGAGTTTTTAAGACCAACTGACAGATCTCTGGTTACATAGAAATCAGCACTGGTGTATTCACAGTTGCATACCAGTTTCTCAAACTCAGATGTATTTGAAGGAAGGGCATTAAAAAGTTTTCCCATCAGTGAAATATGTTCCTTTGCCTTATCTTTGTTTGAATTGTCTTTGTAATATCGGGCAAGATGATACTCAATCCTGCAACGTTCAACAGGGGAGATGCCATCATTGATATAGTCATTGTATGCCTTGAGTACATTGGCTTCACTGTCGCCGTTTTTGATTGCACTGATTACCTTGACGTAGCTCGGACGTGTACTTGAAGCTTTGAATGTGTCCTGATATGCAAAAAGTGGCATTGCAAGAAATAAAATCATTGCGATGAGAAGAGTGACTGTCTTTTTAATGTTCATTAGATTTTCCTTTCCGATTCTTTTGTTTCTTTACGCATAATATAACCGATTTTCAGTTTAGCGTCAGTTTTTATATAGGAAATTTTTCCATGATCAAGCTGCGATATCTCTGAAAAATCCTTATCAAGGAGTTTATAGTCAGTAACTTTCAAAACAGGTTCATCGTTTCCGATAAATTCCAGCGTATCACCCTTGAGAATCTGATTTTTGACATTGAGTTCATAAATGCCTTCATCTGCATTTGGACAATCCTTTACTGAACCTAAAAAAGTATAGTTCCGCTCATAGCCGTATTCAGTCGGAAATGAAACATCCTCACTCTTGTCTTCAATATTGCCACTACGCCTAAAAAAGAACCCAGTTGTATATTCCCTATGAGAGACATCAAAAAGATCCCTTCTGTATTTTTCAAGTTCAGGATCATTGTCGAGAGCTTTTCTGTATGCCCTGGTGACAATGGCAACATAATAAATACTTTTCATTCTCCCCTCAATCTTGAGTGAGGAGAGACCCGCTGCCTTCAGTTTATCAACGTGGTCAAACATACAAAGGTCCTTGCTTGACAGGATAGTCGTATAGCCGTCAGTTTCCTCAATAGGGAAGTATGTACCTTTTCTTTCTTCCTCTTCCAGAGCATAGTGCAATTTATAGTTCCAGCGGCATGTATGTGAACAGTCTCCCTGATTAGCAGATCTTCCGTTAAGATGTGCCGATAGCATACAACGTCCGGAGTACGACATGCACATTGCACCATGGACAAAAGCCTCAAGTTCCAGTTCGGGCACCTTATCCTTGATTCTCTTAATATCATCAATAGATGCCTCCCTTCCGAGAATTACCCTTTTGAAACCCAGTGCATGATATAACTTTGCTGCTTCGCTGTTGATACAGCTAGCCTGGGTTGAAAGATGGAGTTCCTTATCAGGAAAGTTTTTCTGGAAAAAAGAAATAGTTCCTAAATCAGATACTATAAAAGCATCGAAGGGCCAGAGAGCAATCTGGTCCTTCATGTTGTTTAAAGCATCAATCTGATCTTCGCTGAATACAATGTTCATAGTACAGTAAAGACGTTTGTTCTTTTCTGCTTTCAGAGCTTTGACTTTCTCAATATCTTTGAGAGAAAAGTTCCCTGCATTCTTTCTCAGAGAAAAGTCCGTCAGTCCCATGTAGGCAGCGTCTGCTCCGAAATTGAATGCAGTTTCAAGCTTTTCAAGATTTCCTGCAGGGGACAGCAGTTCTACCATCTGAACACCTTCTCGAATGCTTTCGCCCTTGCGATGTTTTCCTCATCCCTGGCTTTTATTGCTTTCTCCTGAAGAGCAGACTTGATCTCTTTCATTTCCTGCTTTGTCAGCTTGTGTGATTTCTCATTTGGGAAGGCAATATTGATTACTTCCTCAATATCGCTTACCGGATGGAATATCACATCTCCTTTTACCTCATCAGTAAGTTTTTCCAGGTCTATTTCATTTCGCTTTGGAATAATGATTTCCTTTATTCCGTTTCTTCTTGCAGCAAGTACTTTTTCTTTAAGACCCCCAATTGGAAGGACTTTTCCTGTCAGGGACAGTTCACCGGTCATGGCCAGATCCTTTTTCATTGTGGTGTCACGTAGCATTGACCAAAGGGCTGTGAACAGGGTAATTCCTGCAGATGGTCCGTCTTTGGGAACTGCTCCTTCAGGAATGTGAAGATGGACAGTAAACTCATCAAAGAAGCTCAGATCAAGACCTCTTTCATATGCAGTCCTTTTCAGGGTTGACCATGCAATTGATACAGACTCTTTCATAACGTCTCCGAGTTGCCCTGTGACCTTCAAATCTCCCTTGAAGGGAAGTGCTTCAGCCTCAATGAGAAGAACATCTCCCCCCATGCTTGTCCATGCAAGACCGATTGCTGTTCCACTTTTATCTGCTTTGATTTTCTCATCAGCAGGGAAGTGCGGCTTGCCCAGATACTTTGAAACGTTTTTCTGGGTAATATTAACAGGAAGAACTGCTTCTTTGGAGTTGTCGAGTATTTCCAGTGAAACCTTTCTCATAATCTTATCAATGAGGTTTTCAAAGTTTCTCACCCCCGCTTCCCTTGCATATTCTTCAGCAATCATCTCAAGAGCAGTTTTTGAGAATCTGACTTCATCTTTTTTCAGTCCGTTCTTTTTCATCAGCTTTGGAACAAGGTATTTGCTTCCGATATGGTATTTCTCCCCAGGTGTGTATCCACCCAGCTCAATTATTTCCATTCTATCAAGAAGGGGTTCGGGAATCTTTGAAATATCATTAGCTGTTACAATGAATAGTACTTTTGATAAGTCATAAGGCAAATCAATGTAGTGGTCCTGGAATGTTGAATTCTGCTCCGGATCAAGCACCTCAAGTAAAGCAGATGCCGGATCTCCCTGCATGCTTATTCCCATCTTGTCAATCTCATCAATAAGGAATACAGGATCTACGACCCCTGTCTTCTTCATTCCTGCAATAATCTTTCCGGGCATTGCTCCGACATATGTCCTTCTGTGTCCTTTAATTTCTGCTTCATCTCTCATTCCGCCTACTGAGAAACGATAGAACTCTTTTTTCAGTGCCTTCGCAATAGAATGACCGACCGAAGTTTTTCCTACTCCCGGAGGTCCTGCAAGGCAAATTATTGCACCTTTATTTATTTTTGCTTTAAGTCTGGATGCCAGGAACTCAAGGATTCTTTCTTTCACTTCCTTCATTCCGTAATGGTCCTTTTCAAGCTGGTCACGTACTTCTTCAATTGTGTAGTTAGGAACGTAAGTATTGTCATCCTTTGCTGCAAACGGAAGGGCAAGGATATTGTCAATATAAAGTTTTGTAACGGTGTAATCCGGATTCATCGGATCCAGAGAGTTGAGTTTCTCAATTTCCCTTTTTACAACTTCTTTGTAATTGTCCGGAAGAGAAGCAATCTTATTATTGTCGAAAGGTGACTTCGTAGCCTGTCTTCTTCCTTGCTGCGCTTGAGCCTGTCCCGGGTCCTCACTGCCGCTGATTTTATTAAGCTCCTGTGTCAGTGCCCTAATTTGCTCCTGTAGAACAAGTTGCTTGTTCCTGTTTCTGATTTGGTTGAATAATGCCTCTTTGATGGAATTCTGCTTGTTGAGAACTTCCTCTTCAGCAGAAAGGTATGCAATAAGTTTCTCAAGTCTGACCTTTACATTTGTCTCTGCGATAAGTTCCTGAAGGAATGCACGGTTTGTTGTCTGAAGACCTGCAGCAACATAGAATGAAAGGAGGGCAGGATCCTGGATGTTTGCTATATTTACCTCGGTAGTGAAGTTGAATACCCTCGGATTCTGGCTGAGCTCTTCAACAAGCTCAACAGTGAGCTTTACAAGGGGTTTCAGCTCATTTTCATCATATGGTTCATCTTTTATTTCATCAACATAGGCCCTGAATGATCCATCTGGCATTTCATTTAGGGACAGGACTTTTACCCTGTATAGCGTCGCAACAAACAAGTGCAGGTTTTTGTCCTGCAGATTAAGGGATTTTGTGACTCTGCAAAGCGTCCCGACCTTTGTAAAGTTATTTGTGGCGCTGTCTATTGTCAAAGCAACGAAAAGTCCGTTGTCATGGTCAATAACAGAACGCATATTCTTCGCATCATTAGATTCCCCAACAATCAAGGAAGTAAATGCTTCTGGAAAAAGTGGGGGAGAAGCAAGCGGAAGAACAAAATATTGCTTGGTTTGATCTATATTCAGTTTAATCTTTTCGTCCATAAGTCCTCTTTTTATAATTTTTATTCACAGTAAATTATCTTAAAAGAAAAGATAACTAACAACCCTTATAGGACGTAGTTTTAATGAATTGAGTTTCAATATGACACTGAAAGAAATCATTAGGAGACACGTTGCTCTTTTCTTTTTCCTGTAAGCTTTCTTATATATGGAAGACTCTCGAAAAGATAGATGGACAATGCCATGAAGTAGTATGCAAAGTTATCCTGTTTTAAATAACTGATCAGTGTTCCTTTGAATATAAGAAGCATCAGAACGAATAAGAGTGAAAAAAATGAAAACCTTGAAAGAAATATCCTTTTTCCGCTTTTGAAGATAGCAATGAAATGACAGACAGAAAGAATAATAATCAATGGACTGATTATTACCACATTCGCGTTTGAGAAAGTTATTGTATGGATTGATGCGCACATGAAGAAAAGCAGTACTGATGAAAGAATGAAGAGAACTAAGTAAAACAAAGCCAGAATCAGATCAAAGAACCAGCTGATGTAGCGGGGACTTATTTGCGAGAGAAGTATTGTAATTCCGACTGCAAGGGCGAAAAGCAATGAATAAAGGTTGAATGGATAATATCCTGGAGTCGGCTTTCTTTCTGCGCTCTTGTAACTGTAAAGCACTGGGCTGTCTTCAAATTCGCTTATTGCATTTTCCAGGATATCCGGGATAAATGTCTCCTGCCAGAGTGTTATCCTGTTATCAACTTTAGGACCCAAAAGATAGTTCACAGCCCAGGCAACCGGGAATGATGATCTTGAGAGATATCTGACAGATAAGGACCTCAAGGTTTCTTTGCTCTCCTGTTTTTCGGCCCAGTTACCAAACTGTCCGTCAGTTACGATGTTGTATGCATCACGTATTCTTGTGGCACAGTTATCAAAATAATAGTCATAAAGATATGTATCGTTTCCATCTGACGTGGTGAAAGTCAGGTAAGATATCAGATTCTTCTTTTGAAGAGGTGTAAGTTCAAGTTTGACAAATGAAGCTGACCGATCGTCTTCAATGAGGGAGTCTATCCTTCTTGTTGCATAAGAGGCCATCCCGAGGTAATAAAGCTTCCCCAAGGCAAAATTCTTAAAAAATGAGGAATCAAACTGGAATACCCCATAGTCAAACATTATTGGTGCAGAACCATTGTTTCTTTCAATTATTATCGCAGAGTGACCGAAGTTCTCCCAGACGATACTTCCTGGTCCTCCGGTATATAGGTACACATCAATTTGCTCGTAATAGTTTTTTTCATTTACCGAGAGTGATTTGGATAATGGAAAATCCTTTAATTCCTCTTCTGTTTTCAGCAATGTTATTTCAGGGGAGGAAAAGTCCGGATTTTTATCGAATGACACTGAAAACAATGGCAGAAGTGAAACTAGAAGAACCATGATTAGAAGTGACTTTTTCACACACTTAGAATACCGCTTTCCATTCTCTCTTTCCACTAGAAACCCTTTTAAAGAAACTGAGTAAGAATTATCATTGTTACGTGGAAAAAGACACAAAAACTCTAGCTATCGTTATCAATGTGCAGGAAAGTGGTGAACGCGGGATGAAGTTCACCTTGCTCAGCACAGAGAAGGGTATAATGGATGTTTTTATGTACGGTTCAAGAAAAAGCAGCAAGGGCGTGAAACCCTTTTTGTACACCGAAGCGAATTTTTCTCTTTTCAGGGAAAGGGAAAACGGGAGAATAATCCTGAAGGATCTAGATATCCTTAAAACCAACGACTACGTTTTTCAGGATTATGAGAAAACTGTTTATATGGCCTTTCTTTCCGAACTTGTCATAAAACTGAGGGAGGCAGGATCCAATACGTATTTTCTTTTTGCACTTGCCCTGGATTACCTTGAAGGAAATAGTGTTGAGAAGGTCTTTCCAGTTATTCTCAGTCATCTGCTTTATTCAGAGGGTCTGATAAGTGATTTTTCGTTCTGCCCGGGATGCCAGAGGGAATATGACAGAAATGAGACAGTCTATTTTTCTTCGGTGCTTTCCGTGGCAGTTTGTAAAAACTGTACAGACCAGGAAACCCTGATTCTTCCACCGAATGCAAGGCTTTACCTTAAGCGGGTACTTGAGCTTAAGGCAGAAGATGCAATCAATTGTCTGAGTGTTTCATCCATTCAGGCAAAAAGAATTACATTATACTTGGTCAAAACGATAGGAAGAATTATGCCAGAAAGGCTGAACAGCATTTCACTTTTATTGGAATAGGAACTTGAATGGACGTAAAGACGAATAATACTGATATTGAAAAGATGCACACTCTCTCTGAGAGATTCGGTCTTTCAGCCCTGGAGGCAACGATTCTCAGTCGCCGCGGGGTCAAAACGGAAGAAATGAAATACTATCTCGAAAACGAATTCGTTTACCGGGAAAGTCCATTTGTCTGTGAGGATATATACAACGCAGTTGACCGCATAAATGATGCAATTGACGAAGACGAAACAATAATGATTATGGGAGACAGGGATGTTGACGGTGTTACTGCTACGGCAACGCTTTACAGGACGCTGAAAAAACTTGGCGCGAAAAATGTAATTGCCAGGCTTCCTCAAGGAGATGAAGTATATGGTCTTTCAGATAAAATCGTCACTCAGGCAATCAATGAAGGAGTAACATTGCTAATCACTGTTGATAACGGTATCACTGCGCTTGAAGAAGTTAAGAAACTTGAAACGGAGGGAATCAGCGTGATTATTACAGATCATCATCTTCCACTGCTTGAGCTCCCCCCTGCAACAGCGATTATCAACCCGAAAGTCGAGGGCTCTGGATTCAGTTTTGATTCATACTGCGGATGCACAGTTGCATCAAAACTCAGCTGGGCGCTACTGTTTTCACGGACGGATTTATATGGCAGTCAGGTGATACTTCTTCATTCTGAGCCTGGTCATGACACTATAAAAACAAGTGCAGTTGTTTTGGAAAACCTCGTTGAAATTGACAGAATCAACGTAGAAATACTCCTTAACGGACACTCCTATGAGATAGAGCGTCTTATAAGTTTTCTTGACCGTGGACTTCCTATAGTTGTTCTTGACCAGAAGAGTGAAAAATCAATGTTGAATATGGCATTTGGTTCAGGAGTTGATATTTCATTGGAAGACTTCAGGCCACTTCTGGAAAAGAGAATGCCTTCATCAAGGGGAAAAACACTGTTTGAACTTGCCAATATGAGCAGGGCAGCACTTTACAAGCAAAGTGACAAGGAACTGGAGACCCTGATTTCCCTTTTCAGGTCTGTTTCAATATTCAGCCATCCATCCCTTTGCCGTGAGTTTGAAACTATAATGCAGTTTGAAGCCATAGGAACTATCGGTGATAGTATGCCACTTAAAGGTGAAAACAGGCTCATTGTAAAAAAAGGCCTCAAGCTTCTCGAGACAAAACCTGCCCCATGCTTTTTTGACCTTTTAAACAGACAGAACATGCTAGGACGCCCGATAAATGCCAGGGAAGTGGCTTTCAAGATAACTCCGGTGCTAAATGCAGCCGGTAGGATGGGACACCCCGAGGAAGCGCTTGACCTTCTCCTTTCTGACAGCTATGAAGATGGGGAAAAGTACACAGAGATTCTTTTGAAGCGGAATAGGGAGAGGCAATTGCTTGAAGAGGATACACTGACTCTTGTCAAAGATAAGGCCGAAGATAGCCTCAATGAGATGGGCGGTAAGTTTATTTTCATTGAAGACGGACGCATTCCAAGGGGCCTTACTGGGAGCATTTCAAGCAAACTGTTATCTTCCTACCTTGTTCCTGCTCTTGTTATTTCTGTAATGGATGAAAGGTCATCCGGCTCACTGAGAGCACCTGATTCCTTTAATGCAAAAGAATTCCTTTCAAATTTTTCGTATCTGTTTGATGACTATGGGGGACACGCTGCGGCAGCAGGCTTCTCCCTGGATACCAGAAGTGTTGATACTCTCAAGAATGAAATAAAGACTTACCTTGAGAATGAAAAAACGGATGAGGAAAGTAAAGAAGATATAATAACGGTTGATGCAATAATCCCTGAAAGCCATATGAAGCCTGACTTATGGACACTCAATAATATTTTTGAGCCATATGGGAATCAGAGCCCGGCCCTTGCGCTTTATGTCAGGGGTGCAGTTATTGAAGAAGTGTATTCCTTGAGTCCTAATTCTAGTGAGAAACATCTCAGGGGAACAGTACGCTATGGTTCATATGCCTGGCCATTTGTCTGGTGGTCATGTCCTGAAAGAGCACCCTTTTCAAAAGGGAAGAAAGTAAAGTTTGTTTTCTCTCCTGAAATCAATTACTGGAAAGGTCATGAAAAAGATCAGATAAATATAAGTCAGATGTGGCCAGATGATTGACCTAAAGAAAGTTTTCTTATAACCTAAGATGGACTTTGACCCATGGGGAAAGGGGGTGATTATAGTATGGCATATGTGAAAGTTGATGATAATGAACCACTTGAAAAAAGCATTAAACGTTTCAAGAGAATGGTTGAGAAAGAAGGCATCATTCGCGAATGGAAAAAGCGCGAGTACTATGAGAAACCCTCTACAATCAAGAACCGAAAGAATAAGGCTCTTGCGAGAAAGCAGATGAAAAAAGTACGAAAGATGCATGCTTCGAAAGCTTATTAATACAGTTCCGCTACGGCGGAATTTTTTTATCGGTGATTTTTTAAAATGGCTCATGAAAAATACGGGGATAACTTAAGCGACCTTATTAAGGATAAGCTAAGAAAATTATTTATAATTTAAGGTATTAATAAAAAAATCAGAAAGAATTCCGTTTTTCTGTAATTTTTATTAATTTAAAATTTACAAATAAATATAAAATGCTAAACTATCCATAATAGCTACTAATAAGGAGAGTCTTAAATGCTTATTTACATAGCAGACGCATTTGACAAATCTCTTCCATCAAAACTTTCAGTTTTCGGAGAGGTTACAGAAGACCCAGCAAGACTTAAAGATGCTGACGTCGTTTTAATCAGAAGTAAAACAAAGGCTACCAAAGACTACATTGATGAAGCAAAGAATATGAAGCTCATCATTCGTGGGGGCGTTGGTATGGATAACATCGACCGCGATTATTGCAAGGAGAAGGGTATTATTGCTACAAATACTCCAAAGAGCAGTGCTATTGCTGTAGCAGAACTCGCTTTTGCATTAATGCTTTCTACCCCTAACCACATTGTTTATTACGATAATACAATGAAGAAAGGCGAATGGAACAAGAAAACAAAGAGAAATGAACTTTATGGAAAAACTCTTTGTCTTTTAGGTATCGGAAATATTGCAACAAAAGTTGCAGAAAGAGCAAAGGCATTCGGAATGAACGTAGTTGCATACGACAAGTATGTTTCTTCTTCACCTGTTGCTACAATGATGTCACTTGAAGATGCAGTTAAGAACGCAGATTATATTTCAATGCATCTTCCGTTTACTCCTGAAACAGATAAGATGGTCAACAAGGAATTAATTGCAAAGATGACAAAGAAACCTGTAATAATCAATACAGGACGTGGTAAGTGTGTTAACGAGGAAGATATGGTGGAAGCTCTGAAGAACGGAGATGTTTCATGGTATTGTACAGATGTCTACACATCAGAACCACCAGATGTTTCAACATGTCCGCTTTTCAAAGCAGAGAACATCACATTCACACCACACGTTGGTGCCAATACAAATGAGAACTTACTCAGAATCGGACAGGAAGTCTACGATACCATCGAAAAATATCACAAGGAAGGAATTATCTAATGGCTAGAAAAATGAATTTTTTCGCAGGCCCTTCAACAATGCCTGTAGAAGTACTTGAGAAAATGGAAGTCGACTTTGTTGATTACAAAGGACAGGGGCTCTCAATCATTGAAGCATCACACCGTGGTGGCATGTTTGAAGAGATGTATGATGATTGTTTAAAAGATTTCAGAGAACTTTTAGGCATCCCAGACAATTATGATGTTTACTTCTTAGGGGGTGGTGCAACTCTTCAGTTCACAATGATTCCTATGAACTTCCTTCTTCCTGGAAAAGTTGCAGATTATGCAAAAACAGGTACTTGGTGTAACAAAGCCTGTGCTGATGCCCAGAAGATTGGAAACGTAAACGTTTATTTTGATGGAAAGGATTCAGGTTATACAACTCTCCCTGATCCTAAAACAGTAAAGCCCAGTGAGAATTCATGCTATCTGTATCTTTGCTCCAATGAGACAATCGGAGGAATCGAGTGGCAGTCATTCCCAAATACAGGAGATGTTCCACTTATCGCAGATATGTCATCAGACATTCTTTCCCGCCCAGTTGATGTAAAGAATTTCGCTATGATTTATGGCGGTGTTCAGAAAAACCTTGGGCCAGCAGGTGCTACATTCATCATCATGAGACAGGATATGCTTGATAAGAGAAATTCCAATTTGACAGCTTATATGGATTATGCTCTTCATGCAAAAGAGAAGGGTCTTTATAATACTCCTCCTGTATTCTCAATCTGGGGTGTAAAGATGATGCTCGAGTGGATCAAGGAGAATGGTGGAGTTAAAGGCATGGAGAAGAGAGCTATTGAGAAGAGCTCAATGATTTATGATGTTATTGATTCATCTGACTTCTTCAGAAGCCCAGTTGACCCACGATACCGCTCAAGAATGAATATTGTCTTCCGTCTTCCGAATGAGGATCTTGAGAAGAAGTTCGTTGACGAGAGTAAGAAAGAAGGTATGCTCGGACTTAAAGGCCACAGATCAGTTGGTGGTTTAAGAGCCAGCTTATACAATTCACTCCCAGTCGAAGACACAAAGAAGCTTGCAGAATTCATGAAAGAATTTGAAAGGAAAAACGGCTAGTGGCTAGAAGACTTGATGAAACAAATAAGGCAATAATTAAAGAACTGAGTGATGGCCGTAAGCCGTACTCTTTGATTGCTGAAGCCTTATCAATTACAGAAAATACTGTAAGAAGCAGGGTTTCCCGTCTTATTGAAGATGGCGTATTGAGCATTAAGGGACTTGTTGATCCAGAGAAAGTCCCTGGCTTACAGGTTGTCATAATGGGTATAAAGCTTTCTACAATGGAAATCAGGCAGAAAGCAAAAGACTTTATGAAACTTAGGGGTGTTGTTTCAGTAGCAGTTGTTACTGGAAGGTATGATCTGGTTGTCAAACTGATTATCAATGAGGATGAGAATTTATCCTTGTTACAGTTCTTTGCTGATGAACTTGCAAAGATTAAAGAGGTAAGGGATGTTGAGACATTCGTTGTATATCAGTCAAATAACCTTTTGGTCCCCTATCTCCTATAGTTGTTTTGTTTGTATCATAATAGGCTCTCTGCGGAGAGCCTTTTTTTATTCACGTTTGATTGGAGCAAAGAGCTTTTGAAGCTGATACAGATGTTTTTACCGGAATACATCAATGGGAAATCATAGAAAAGATACCAATGCGAATATGGATCACATTAAGAAAAGTGAAAAAAGACATGTATCCAATAGACGGAAAGTTTTATGAATTCCACATACCCGGAAATTACACAAAAACTTACAAAACCCCAAAGGGAACTCTGACAAGCTTTTTTCAAAGTCAAGAAACCGTGTTTTATTCTTCTTCGTCTTCTTCCCCGTTTTTCTCAAGAACACGCTTTACCGTTGTAAGCAGTACATTCATATCCAATGGCTTTGCTACGTGATCATTCATACCTGCTTCCAGACATGCATTTACATCCTCTGTGAATGCATTTGCTGTCATAGCTATAATAGGAATACTTAAAGCGGATGGATGAGAGCTTTCCCTGATTTTCTTTGTAGCTTCCAGCCCGTTCATTACCGGCATCTGTACATCCATAAGAATAAAATCTATGTCTCCGTTTGAAGAAAGCATAAAATGGTCAAAAAGTTCTTCTCCATTCTTGCAGACTATGACTTCCGCATCGTACTCACCAAGCATTTCTGTGAGAATTTCAGCATTTATTTCATTATCTTCAGCTGCGAGAATATGCTTGCCTTGCAGTATTGTATCTGAATCAACTTCTACCTGAGGCTTTTCAACTTCCGGCTTGATATTCTTGATAACTGCTTCAATAGTCTTCTTGAAATTGGCCAGGAAGAATGGTTTTGGCATATAAGCATTGATTTTTGCTTTCTGCAATTCCTTGTCCTTATTTGCCATTTCATAATTGCTCAGCATGATAATAGGTGTTGTTTTATCAAACTGTCGGCGCAGAATCTTAGCAGTCTCTATACCATCTACATCTGGCATCTTGTAATCCATAAGAATCAAATCAGGCTTTACAAAGCTCGGAGAAGTGTAGTAGGTAAGACAGTTTTCACTGCTGAGAGCATAATCAACCCTTACACCATGGTCTTCCAAATTGGATTTTATCGAGCGACATACAATCTCATCATTATCTACTACAAGAACTCTGCTTATATGGTTTTCTGCAAAGAAGTTATCGTAGCTTTCATCAACTGAGATTGTGAAATCCAAATCAACAATGAATGTTGAACCCGATCCTTTCTTGCTCTTTACCTCTATAGTTCCACCCATGAGATCAATGAGATTCTTCGTTATGGCAAGGCCAAGTCCAGCTCCCTGAACTTTATTTGTTACGCTGTTCTCCTCGCGGGCGAAAGGCTTGAAAATATTAGTAACAAAATCTGCATCCATACCATATCCGTTATCCTTAATAATAAACTGGTAATGTGAAAACAGCCGGGATTTCTTTTCAGTTTCTCTTACTTCAAAAGTAATTTTTCCGCCGGTAGGCGTATACTTGCATGCATTGTTGAGTAGATTGATAAGAATCTGATCCAGCCTCAGTTTATCAACAACTATATCTTCGTGCTGAATATCATTTGCAATGACCTCAAACTCCTGGTTTTTACTTGTCATCTGCGGACGAACAATTGTATCAATATCTCCGATTATAGATGCTATATTCTCATTTGATAAATTGAGCGTTGTTTTGCCTGATTCGATTCTGGACATATCCAGAATATCGTTAATAAGGCCAAGAAGGTGTTTTGATGAAGAAGTGATCTTCTTTACGTATGAGGTAACTTTTTCTATATTCCCGGGATCCTTCTCAATAAGGGTAGCAAACCCGATAATTGCGTTCATCGGAGTTCTGATATCATGAGACATATTTGACAGGAACATGCTCTTTGATGCATTTGCATCTTCTGCTATGGATAGGGAAGCGAGAAGTCCTTCGCGTAATTTCTGGTCAGCAGTAACGTCTGCAACGCTGAACAAATACATTTCTCGGTTTCCAATCATTATGCTGCTGCCTATAAGATTGATCCATACCTTTTCGCCTGTTGCTTCCTTAATTGTTTCAAATTCCCAGATAGTCTTATCTTTTGGACGTTCGTGGAAAATGATATCAGAAAGTGTTATATAAAGGGGGTTCTTGTACTCTGGATCGAAAACTTCAAGTTTCTCCGGTGGAATGCCCAGTATTTTATATGAATTCTTGAATACGAATGCAGGGCGTCCGCTTTCCGGATATACAAATATATTGGTTAAGGTAGCGTTTTCCGATAGCCCATCAAGCAAATCTGCTATGTATTTTTCGTTTTCTCTGTCTTTTTTCTTAAGTATGTAGCTGATTGTTGCAACAATCATGAAAACTATGAATAGAACTCCGACGATAATTGAGATAAGGATAATGGTCCAGTCAATGATGATATTGCCATTTCTTTCAAGATCCTTAAGAGGAATAACGGTGAGGAAATTCCAGTCTGATTGATTTTTCAACGGGGTAAAGAAGAAAAATTGGCTTTCTCCCTGTAAATTGAAAATAGCACTTCCACTGTTTTTTCTTCTGATTTCTTCTAGGAATGATTCAATCTGCTCAGGAGAGTTATTATTATCAAGAAGAGTAGAGGCAAGGTTTGAATCATTCTGGATAGAAGAATCGGAGTTGGACTTAATTATGATTTCACCATCTGAATCTATCACATAGCTAAAGCCCATGCTGTTGAAGTTACTGTTTCCATAAGTTTCCTGCAGTTTAAGAACCGGATAGGCTTCGTAAACCGCACCCTGCTGACCGTTCTGTCCGACTATCGGAGAATAAAACATCAGTTGTTCTTTACCTTGTTCTCCTGCAAAAACATCTGACATTCCACTTCTTCCCTGAAGGGCAGGGCTGAAAAGCTCATCCTTGAGTTGCATAGGGTAGGAAACCCTGTTTCCGCTGGAAGACCAAAGATCATCCTTCATGCCAGATATCCAAATAGTTGTGGCTCCATTATTATCCTTGAATGCCTGAGCCATCTTCTGGGAATCCTCGAAGTTTTTTGCATAGACCAGTTCCTGTGAAAGAGTTTTCAAGCTGGCAAGCTCAAAAGAAATCTTCTCATCAAGTAGAGCTGCCTTGGTCATAGTTGTTTCCGATACATGTGCTTCCGTATTCTCTCGGACGATATATTTGACTTTTCCTACAAGAAGAACACTGCTTACTATTGAAACAACGACCAAAACAATTGCCAAAAGTGAAATCACTACAGCAAATCCAACTTTAAATCTTCTATCTTTCACGTACGGCCTTCTTTTTATGCTTTGTTTTCTTCCAGGGTATGAAACCTATTCCTTCACTTGAGTAGTTTTTTGTTTTATACCTTGTTAAATGATACCATTTACACTTAAAACTTGTACATTATATAACTAAGGTTCCGTAAGGTCAAAAAATCATATTTTGAGCAAATTATTCATTGCCCAATACAGAATCATTTTATTCAAAAACTCAGTTTGACAGTTATATTGGTGTGCTACGTTATACAAATTCATACAATGTTGTAATATAATGGAGTAGTAACGGAGGTTATCATGGCATCTATTCAAACCCAGTATTTAGGTTTAAAACTAAACTCTCCAATAATTGTTTCAGCTGGACCGTTGACAGAAAAAATTGATTCATTGAAAAAGCTGGAAAATGCCGGAGCAGGTGCGGTAGTTCTTAAAAGTATTTTTGAGGAGCAGATTAATCTGGATAGTACAGAAGCATCCAAAGCAAATGAGGAATTTTTGAACTTTTCAGGTGCTGAGAGTGCATTTGTTGAACATAACAAGAACTATCTTATAGACAAATATATGCGTCTTCTGATGGATGCAAAAAAAGAGCTTTCAATCCCCGTAATTGCATCGGTCTGCTGTAAAACCAAGGAAGGTTGGTCTGAGTTTGTTGAACGCTTTGTCTCCTGCGGGGCAGATGCAATTGAGTTGAACTATTATCCGATTGCAAGTGATGCAAAAATTGATGGAAAGGATGTTGATAAAGCACTTTTTGATTTTGTTAAAACAGCAAGGAAAAGTACAAATAAACCAATATCCATCAAACTCGGGTCCCGTTATTCGTCTCTTGCCAACGTGATTTCAACGCTTGATAAGCTTAAAATTGACGGAGCTGTGTTATTCAACAGATTCTATATGCCCGATATCAATATAGATAAAATGGAATTTGTCGCAGGAAGTCCTCTTTCACAGTCAGATGATTATCTTGAAGCTTTAAGATGGATTGGACTTATGAGCGGGGAAACAACTTTGGATTTATGTGCAAATACCGGTATTCATGATTATCAGACTGTAATCAAAATGTTGCTTGCCGGTGCAAAAGCTGTTGAAATTCTGACCCCGGTCATCAAGAAGGGACCTGAGGCGATTACTGATATGAATAAAAGTTTGTCCAGTTGGATGGACAGTAAGGGAATTCCTGACATTTCCACTTTGATGGGACAGTTTGCTCAGGAAAGAATCAAAGACGGATACAACTGGGAAAGAACCCAGTTCATGAAGATGATTTAATTTATGGATTTTGAAAAGTACAATGATATAGCTCCTTACAGAGGAGATGATTTTAAGCAGGCAATAGAGCGACTAAAGGAAAAAAGAGAATTCCTTGGTGCATTTGCCTATGTTATGAGTGGTAATGATTTTCAGGGAATGACCCAAATCCTGAATCATATAAATTCAAGTCTGGACAAAGTCAATTCATATTCTGAATTTCAGAAATTCATTACTGCCGGGCTATTTATTCCGACAATTCTGAATAAGACAACGACTAAGTTTTCAGTTAGCGGAGCTGAAAACCTTGATGCGGAAAAAGGATATCTCTTTATTTCAAACCACAGGGATATTGTTCTTGATTGTATGCTTCTGGATTACGCTCTTCTAATAAATGGAAAACCGTTTTGTGAAATGGCAGTCGGGGATAATCTGATGGCCAATAAATTTGTTGAAGATTTATTCAGGGTGAACGGTGGGATTATTATCCGCAGAGAGCTTCCCATGAGGGAAAAGTATCTTGAGTCAATCAGGGTCAGCGAATACTTCGTTGATATTGTCAGTGAAGAAAATCAGTCTATCTGGGTTGCTCAGAAATCTGGGAGGAGCAAAGATGGCATTGATACAACTCAGTCTGCGATTATCAAGATGCTTTATCTTTCCCGAAAGGGCTCAGGCGTTTCCTTTCCTGATTTAATCAAGAAGGTTAATATCGTGCCCGTTGCTATAAGTTATCAGTATGATCCAAATGATATAAACAAAGGCCGTGAAGAAATCATAAAGAGTGCAACAGGTACATATGAAAAGAAAAAGTACGAAGATTTGATCAGCATGGTCAAAGGTATGAGATGCCAGAAGGGCGAAGTCCATGTTTCTATCGGAAAGCCTCTGACAGGGGTTTATGAAACGCCGGAAGATGTTGCTTTGGAAATAGACAGGCAGATTCATACTGGTTATCACCTGTTTAATACGAATTACATTGCATATGATTATCTTGAAAATACAGACCGCTTTGCTGATAAGTATGATGGCTTGAATCCGGAAGAGTTTATTTCCCGCTACAAGCATCTGAGCGAAGATGTCCGCTCTTTTGTATTGAATTCATATGCCAATCCTGTAAGAAGTTATCTGAAGGCAGCAGAGGGTGAAAAATAGTATAGGAATTCTAATTCCAGTAGTTTCACTTTTTCTTTTATTCTCCTGTGCCAAGGACCATTTCAGTGTTGAAGGAATTACTTTCAACAGAAGTATAAATATTGAGTTTGATCAGGCAGGGGAGATGGTTTCAAGTCAGGAGCGGGTCTCCTTTTCTCCTTCAATAATAGGATCGGGGCCTTTTAGCGTAAAGGTAATTAGTCCGGAAAGAGACCTTATATGGGAAGGTGAGGTTAAGAACCGCCATCGTTTCTATATGGATATTACTGATGGCGCCACTTTTCCGGTAGGGGAGTATACATTTATTTTTTATAATTCTGACGGTCAGGATCTGGAGTTGAATGCCAGGATGGCTAAAGTTGATGATTTGGATGAATTAGGGCGTTTTGTTGAATATCGTGGGTTTGTCGGAAAGGATTCTGTTAGCATGAAAGTATATGATGAAAAAGATAATGTGATAGATGATATTCTGTACACGAAAGGAGATGAACTTCCCGAGGGTTATCATCACTATACATATTCCTTTAAAGACCGATATGGTAATGATATTACAGTAAGACAGGTACTACTGGAGGAGAATTAGGTTCTTCCGACCATTTCTTTCAGAACGTCTTCTTTTATTCTGATTAAAAATGTACGGCCATGAGGGCAACAAGGTTCATCAAGTTCAAATACTTTTTTGCATAAACTTTCGGCAGACCATTTATCAATATCGTCCCCAGCTTTTATTGCTGCATGACAGGCAATAACTGCAAAAAGTTCCATCTCCAACTCTCGTTCGTCAAGCTTTTCCTCCTGGATAAAAGAAACGATTTTTGATTCAATTCCTTTTGCTGCAGCTGGAATTGCATCGATTTGCCATTCATTATTATCACTTTTTGAAAGCATTATTCCCAGTTTTGTATAAACATAGGCATACTTTTCGAGAAAATCAGATGTTGAACGATCAAGATCAAGCTTAATCGGAATAAGAAGTGTCTGAATTGATTTCTGTTCAAGTAACTCATCATAGAGAACTCTTTCGTGGGCAGCGTGCTGATCGATAATATAAAGTTCATCATCTTTCTGACAAATCAGAAAGAGTTTGAAAGCCTGCCCGATATAAATAATGCTTTCTTCAGTTGTATTGTCATTTATCTCTTTCGGTAGGCTTTCTGTATGGCTAGTATTTTCTGAATTCCTTCTTTCTTCGCTTTGCGCTTTTAGCATCATAGCCTTTTCAAGCCAAGCCTTGTCTTTTTCCTTATATTCTTTGGTAGAGGCAGTATCAGAAACTTTATTTTTTGGTTTATTTGAGTACTCATTGGTGTGAGACTTGGGTATGTATCTATTTTCGATATCGCTAATTGCTTTCATAGGAGCACTGTATGTGCTTATTTTTTTAGAATTCTCCCAGCGCTCTGCATCATCAAGGTAGTATTGATTTACCTTTATTTCAGGAATTACTCTTTCAACATTGCGAAGAAGGGTAGAAATAGAATGATGTATTTCTGAAGCATTTCTGAGTTTTACTTCTTTTTTGGAGGGATGGATATTGAAGTCAACCAACTCCGGTTTATTCTCAATAAAGACAGCAGCATATGGGTAGCTGCCCCCGGGAAGCAATTCACCATATCCGAATGTAACAGCCTGCTGCAATGCATAGTCTTCTACTGGTCTTCCATTAACATATATACGGATTTCTTTCCGGTCAGTTCTTTTTACAGAACTATTTGTACACACAATTCTGATTTTGAATTCATCTCCTGCTATTTCAAGGTAGTTTACCTGACTATCACTTATTCCATAATTCCTGTAATGGTACATGACTCTCTCTTTCAGTGTATTGACCTTGGGCCAGTTCAATCGCAGAGCACCGTCTTGTGTAAATGTAAAACGCACATATGGAAAAGCCAGAGCCTTACTGATAAGCAGGTTTTTGCAGGCCGCGCTTTCTGTACTTTCTTTTTTAAGAAAAGAGCGACGTGCAGGAATATCAAAGAAAAGGTTTTCCATTTGAACCTTTGTACCTTTTTCAACCCCATAGTCCTTGATGTCTTCTCTTTTCCCGTTATCAATTATTAAAGTGGAACTCTCTTTTGATGAAGAAGAGAAGGTTGAAATAGTCAGACGCGAAACTGCAGAGATAGAATATAGAGCTTCTCCTCTGAAGCCCAGCGTAGCAATATCATATAAATCATCAATAGTCTTGATTTTGCTCGTTGCATGTCGATTCCCAATCAGACTGAGATCATCTTTCTGGATTCCTTCTCCATTATCGGTGACACTCAGCAAATCAATGCCACCTCCATCTATTGCTACATTGATTTCATCTGCCTTGGCATCAAGTGCATTGTCCAGAAATTCCCTGAGGACACTTGATGGACGTTCAATAATCTCACCCGCCGCTATCCTTGAAGACAGAAGCGGGTCAAGAAGATTAATCTTTTTCATTAGAAATGGAACCTTGTACTGATTGTCAATGCAGGAGTTGTCTTTAAGTTCGTATCATAACCGTTATTGATATTGACAAAAGGTCTTGCAACTGAGAAACCATCTGTTAACGGTTTTGATGAGAATGCTGCTTCCAACGACACAATACCATAATCAAATGTCATACCAACAGAGTAGATTGTATCCATGTTATTGAAAATATCAGTCCACTTGTTTGGTTTCTGATTGAAGAGGGATACAAAGCCTTTTCTATGATATGAACCGAATATTCCGATGGACTTGTTAAGCTGGAATTTTGCTTCAAAGCTTAAAATGTCATGCTCTACATCCTTTGGATTTGTAAAGAATGTTGCAAAGTCTATAACAGAGTAGGCCATTGTTATGTTGAAAGGCTTAGTAGCGATATCAATCAGAAGTTTGGCATACCATCCATCATTATATGACTGTCCATCAAATGAAGGCATCTGGTTATAGGTTGAAGTAAAGATTGTATACATATCAGGAGTCAATGCTCCGGTTCTGTATCCGCCCTGGATATTGAAAGTGAATGCACCACCGGTTGCAATTGACAAATCAATACCAATCATGGATGAGATGAATGACTTGTTATTGAAGTCAAATAGAATCTTCGTCTCATCAACCTGTGGTTGTCCGTTCTTATACTGAGTTGAAATAGTTCCTGCTGAGTAAATACCTAGGGTCAGGTATTTACTGAAAACAGGCAGATTCAGACTAATAGTTGGATAGAAGAACAAGCTGAAGTTCTCCTCGTCCATAAAGTAGAATTCACTAGGAATATCAAATCCGAATGAAAGCCAATTGATTCCACCTAAAGCAGTATCAATTGAGAAGTTTGCAATATGTGGCTGCTCAATATTATCTGCAAATAGCTGAATCTGGACGTCTGAGAAGTTTAATCCGGTTACGAGTGAGAGCGAATCGTGTGAACCGAAGTTAGTAAAGAGAGTTCCATTATAGAAGTAGTCTCTCTCAACATTCAGATAGGCAGTAGACTTGTACTGATTTCCCAATCGAATTTCGTCGATAAAACTGAATGCATCTGTGACAGCATTGAAAATCTTCTTGGCATTGACTTCTGTTCCGCCAAAATCCCAGAACTCTCTTCCATTTGTTCCATCGATTCCGAAACTTCCATCTTCCTTGAATGTAAGTGATAGAGGAATTCTGAGTGCGAACAAATGATCATCCCTGCCAATTGTAAACACTGGCATTGCCTTGAAAATTGTCTTGCTTTCATCAAATCTGTAATCATAACCTGTTACAAGGTCTATGTAGAGTGGGAAATTATAACCAAGTTCCTTTCTGTCACTCTTTTTGCCAAGGAATGATGCCTTGGCAGAATATGAGAGGAAGAAATCCTTATCAGTCAATGAGTTAATACCAATTCTGAAATTAGTCTCTATACCGCCGATATCAAAATCAAGACCACCGAATAATCTTGCCCTGTCTTCATATTCATACCATTCTGTGAAGTTCTGCATAACAACACCGGCTCTGAACTTTACTGCCTGTGGTCCAACGTAGAATGAAGCATTGATGAGACTGTTTTCATTGACGAATTTCATTGTTGACATCTCAACGTCTTCAACGAGTTCAATATTGAATCCAATCCAGCTTGTATCCATTGCAAGATATGCTGAAAGTGAAATGATACCGTCATCACCCATAACCGGTTTATAACCATAAGTATCAAGACCTAAGTAATGGATATCTCCGTTTTTTGAACCCTGTGTACCCGGGTCAGAGTAGTGTACACCAAAATTGGCAGTGAACTTCTGTATTTTAAGTGGCATTTCAGCACTGAAAATAAATCCGTTCTGCGCAAGGTCAAGTTTTGGATTTCTGTAAGGAATTTTTGTTGCAAATCCGAAATCCAAACCAATATCAAAACTGTTAGTATAAACAAATGGCAGGTAGATAGAAACTTCAGGGTAAATATTACTTGATTTAACATCATCGTATACGAATGAAGATACTACACCCAGTGACAGGCTGAACGGATACGCCTTGCTGAACTTGAAATCAAAATTCCCACCAAAGAGGTTCATGCCTTTATCACTGCCTCTCTCAAGATCCTCGCTGATTTCCTGCGCAAAACGTCCGAATGTCAAATCTTTTGCAAATAAACGGAAATCAAAATAAGTTGATTTGAAAGCAGTTTCGAATGTGAGAGGTACATCTTCCTGATCCCAGAGGTGATTGTAACCACTCCAGAGTCCAAGTGCATCACCCTTTATGTATGAATTCTTATCGATAGCCAATGTAAAATTCTCTTTAGGACTTCTGATCTTCAATGTTTCAATGAAATTGAAAGCATATCCAACCCAGTCAAGAGCAGTTCTGTTCTGCTTGTATGCTGCTATGGCAATCGGGTCAAGGTTCAGTGTAAAGTCAAATGATCCATATCTGAATGATGGAAGAATTGAGAATACTATAGACCTGATATTCTGGCTGTCATAATAGGTTCTTGTATTGAAGGTGATATCAAAATTGAATTTCTTATCTGATCTGGCAGAAGTAACCTTTGCCTTTGCCTCGGTTTCCTCTATAGCAGTTTCAACAATCTCAATCTCACTATTCTCTTCATCAATCAGTTCTGCAAACTGGACTTCAGGTTGAATCAAAGCAGTTTCAGGCTCTCCAACAAGTTTTGCAGAGGAGACCTTAAGTGTCTTTGGTCGTGCCGGAGTCTCTATAGTTTCAGAGGTTATGAAATCAAATGGCAGAGTAGGGAATACTGAATCCTCAGTTTCAACGATAGTTGATGAAAGAATAGGATTTACCTTGATTATAGGCATATCAAGGCCTTCAAGACTTACACCAGTTCCTACAAATACCGGTATTTCAGGCAGAGAAATGACATCTGCAGATAGCAATTCTTCTGTGACATTATCCACTAATGTTGCTGTAGCAGTTGCAACTGGTTCAGCTGGCAGTTCGTTACTGTCCTCCTTTTCCTCAATATCTGCAATATTATCGATAAACTGAGGTATTTCCGGAACGCTTCCAGCAAAATCTGAATCCTTAAATACAGGTTTCTTTGGAACTGGCAAATATGAAATATTTCTTCTGAACTCAGGTTCTGCAGGGATAAATATTGCATCAAGTTCTTCTTCCTCTGCTGCTTTTGCCCGAGCTTCTGCTTCCATTCTAGCAAGGTCCTCTGCAGCTTTTCTTGCCTCTTCCTGACGAGCTTTCTCTTCAGCTTCAGCTTTTGCCTGGGCCTCTGCTTCCATTCTTTCAAGGTCCTCTGCGGCCTTTCTTGCCTCTTCCTGACGGGCTTTTTCTTCAGCCTCAGCTTTTGCCTGGGCCTCTGCTTCCATTCTAGCAAGGTCTTCTGCGGCTTTTCTTGCCTCTTCCTGACGGAGTCTTTCTTCTTCCTCTGCCTTTGCAAGAGCCTCAGCCTCAGCTTTAGCTAATGCTTCCAGTCTGGCGGCTTCAGCGGCTGCAATTTCATTTTCGTCTGCATAGAGCTTTGCCTCATCTGCTGCACGCTGTGCATCAAGATAGGCCTGCCTTCTTTCTTCCAGGGCGGCCTGTGCCTCAGCTTCAGACGCATTAAGATTATCCTGAGCTCCTCTGTTAGCCAGCATATCTCTTCTTCTATTTGCATACTCTTCGGCAGCAAGTCTTGCCCTTTCTTCTGCCAAAGCTTTTTCTTCCGCCTCAGCCTGTATCCTCAGAAGCTCGGCTTCAGCCTGGCGGGCAGCTTCCTCTGCTGCTTTTGCTGCAGCCTCTGCGGCTTCTTTTGCCTGAGCTTCTGCTTCTGCCTGTGCCCTGAGAAGAGCTTCCTGTCTGGCTAGTTCTTCGGCCTCTTTTTCCGCTTCAGTATAATAATACTTTGCATCTTCTTCGGCTCTTAAAGCTTCTTGATATAAATCCCGTCTGGCTTCAAGATCACTTTGTGCATTTGCCAGATAAGCATCTTCATTATCTCTGGCTGTTCGGTTGGAAAGAAGTTCTCTTCTTCTTGCCGCAAGTTCTTCTGCTCTTTGTCTTGCCTTTTCTTCAGCTAATGCTTTTTCTTCAGCTTCAGCCTGCATTCGTATTAGTTCTTCTTCAGCCTGTCTAGCAGCCTCTTCCGCAGCTAAAGCAAGTGCTTCTGCCTCTGCCTTTAATCGTGATTCCTCTTCGGCTCTTGCATTAGCAATTGCTTCTTGACGGGCAAGTTCTTCTGCCATTTTTTCTGCTTCTGTGTAATACAGCTTGGCTGCTTCTTCAACTCTTATTGATTCCTTGACAGCCTCACGTCTTGCTTCAAGTTCTGCCTGTGCAGCAGCTTCAAACTGAGCGTCATTGGTTTTTGCTGAACGAGAAGCGAGCATTTCCTTTCTGAGAGCTGCGAGCTCCTCAGCATTTATTCTTGCCTGGTTTTCGGCCTCAGCTTTCGCTTGGGCATCTGCAAGAAGGGCAGCTTCCTTCTGGGCCTCTTCTTCAGCAAGAAGTTCTGCCGCAAGGGTAGCCTGACGCTCAGCTTCTTCCTGAGCAGCCTTTAAGGCTTCCTCTGCTTCTCTGAGTTGCCTCTGAGTAAGATTATCTTCAAGAGCTTTAGCAGCCTGACGGGCAGCCTCATCCTCAGCTACACGCTGGGCTTCAAGAGCTTTCTGTCTCTGTCTTGCTGCTTCAAGAGCGGCTTGTTCTGCCGCTTCCTTTTCTTCCTTAGCAATCCTTTCTGCTTCCTCGGCTCTTAGTCTTTCTTCTTCCTGCGCCCTTAAAATAGCCTCATTTATTATTCTTTCTTCCTCTTCGGCCTTCAGCCTTGCAGCTTTTTCTTCTTCAGTTTCATAGTATTTTGCGTCTTCAGCTGTCCTGAGTTCTTCTCTGTACTTTTCCCTTCTGACTTCAAGGGCAGCCTGAGTATCAGCTTCAAACTGATCACCATTGGTAGACGCTGAACGTGAAGCAAGCATTTCCTTTCTGAGGGCAGCAAGCTGTTCGGCATTGATTCTTTGCTGACGCTCTGCTTCGGCCTTTGCCTGGGCATCTGCAAGAAGGGCAGCTTCTCTTTGGGCCTCTTCCTCTGCAAGAAGCTCTGCTGCAAGGGCAGCCTGACGCTCAGCTTCTTCCTGGGCAACTTTCAATGCTTCCTCTGCTTCTCTGAGCTGTCTCTGAGTAAGATTGCTTTCAAGGGCTCTGGCGGCCTGACGAGCAGCCTCAGCTTCAGCTACGCGCTGTGCTTCAAGAGCTTTCTGTCTCTGTCTTGCTGCTTCAAGAGCGGCTTGTTCTGCTGCTTCCTTTTCTTCCTTTGCAATTCTCTCTGCTTCTTCGGCTATGAGTCTTTCTTCTTCCTGGGCCTTAAGGAATGCTTCATTTCTCAGGCGCTCTTCTTCAGTTTCGTAATACTTTGCCTCTTCAGCAGTCCTGAGTTCTTCTCTGTATTTTTCTCTTCTAACTTCAAGGGCAGCCTGAGTATCAGCTTCAAACTGATCATCATTGGTAGACGCTGAACGTGAAGCAAGCATTTCCTTTCTGAGGGCAGCAAGCTGTTCGGCATTGATTCTTTGCTGACGCTCTGCTTCGGCCTTTGCCTGGGCATCTGCAAGAAGGGCAGCTTCTCTTTGGGCCTCTTCCTCTGCAAGAAGCTCTGCTGCAAGGGCAGCCTGACGCTCAGCTTCTTCCTGGGCAACTTTCAATGCTTCCTCTGCTTCTCTGAGCTGTCTCTGAGTAAGATTGCTTTCAAGGGCTCTGGCGGCCTGACGAGCAGCCTCAGCTTCAGCTACGCGCTGTGCTTCAAGAGCTTTCTGTCTCTGTCTTGCTGCTTCAAGAGCGGCTTGTTCTGCTGCTTCCTTTTCTTCCTTTGCAATTCTCTCTGCTTCTTCGGCTATGAGTCTTTCTTCTTCCTGGGCCTTAAGGAATGCTTCATTTCTCAGGCGCTCTTCTTCGGTTTCATAGTATTTTGCGTCTTCCTCAGCTCTGAGGGCTTCCCTCAACTGTTCTCTTCTTGCCTCAAGTTCAGCTTGGGCATCTGCCTCCATCTGATCGGTATTAGCAGAAGACGGACGGGATGCAAGCATCTGACTCTTCATTGCAGCAAGTTGTTCAGCGTTGATTCTTTGCTGACGTTCTGCTTCAGCTTTTGCCGTAGCTTCTGCAATAAGGGCAGCCTCCTCCTGGGCTTCCTGTTCAGCGAGGAGCTCTGCTGCAAGAGCAGCCTGGCGCTCAGCTTCTTCCTGGGCAGCCTTTAAGGCTTCCTCTGCTTCTTTTGCCTGCTTTTCATTTAGAGACTGTTCTAGAGCAAGGGCAGCCTGGCGCTCAGCTTCCTCTTCAGCGATACGCTGTGCCTCAAGAGCTTCCTGTCGTTTTCTTGCACTTTCTTCAGCAGCTTCCTGCGCAATTCTGAGTTCTTCTCTAGCAACGCGCTCGGCTTCTTCAGCTTTCAGTCTTGCATCTTCCTGGGCTTTTAAGAGTGCTTCTGTTCTGGCTTTTTCTTCTTCCTGGGCTTTTATTTCAGCTTCCCGCTTGGCAAGCTGTTCATTATAAGACTTGAATTCGGTAGGAAGAATATTGAAGAGAACTGTTTCGTTATAGTACTCATCAAGATCTACATCATATGGATTTCCTGACTGTTTGAGATAGTTTACTCCCTGAAGGTATTTTGTGGTATAAGTTCTGCCAGTGATTCCATTTAATGCAGAAGCATTTGATTTTGTAAAGTTGAAGAATGCTTCCTGGTTGTTAAGTGTATCGACTACAAATTCTCCAAGTCCGTTGACGAGGACTTTGCTTGTCGGTGTATATATCGTTACAGGGGCACTAAGGACAGTCTGCATGTCCAGGTTCAGTTTTCCCTGAATAAGGTACAAAGTGGGTTCTGTACTTGATGTGTCAATCACGGCCAGAAGAGAATCTGGCTGCAAATAGATGGTTCCATAAACAGTTTGCAATATTAACTGTTCTTCCTGTGTTTTGATTAAATATCCATCGTTGACTTCAAATAGCAAATCGTTCTGCAACGGAGTACCATATTCATCGGTGAGTATGAAATCGCTGGTATCTCCGTCAACAACTTCGTAAGTTGCAGCTTCTACTACCCCAAGCAACAATAGAAGGCTTAAAGTAAAAACAACAAATTTTTTCATAAAATATACCACATGAGAGAAAAACTCACGTCTATTTTAAACCAATTGAAGTTTGTTATCTATACGAAATTTTGTCTTAATGGCTTTAAAACTGGTTTTTGATAGTTTTTTTATTCAAAATAGGGGTTTGTCGCTATCTTTTGTATTCTCATCGCTGTTTCCAGATGGTCCGTTCGGGATTGCAGATAGCCTGTAAGAGAAGTCCATAGCCTTGAAAATATGTTCCCTTGAGAGCTTGTCTATATGGCAAAGCTCTTTCACGATGGGCTTGAGTCTGGATCGAATATTGGTCTGGTCATAGGGACATACGGGCTTTACAGTCGGAAGATCGTAGCACTCACTGAGCCGTGATGTTACATTCTCCTTTATTTCAAGCATTGGCCTTATAATGTGCATCTTTCCGTCAAAAAACGGTTGTACCGGATTCATTGATGAAAAAGATGCACGGAAACAGAGATTCATCAGTGTGGTCTCTACCATGTCATCCAAATGATGTCCCATTGCAATCAGTGTACTTCCATTTTTTTCAGCCATCTCAAAAAGAATCCTGCGTCTGTTTCTTGAGCAGAGATAACAATTGAATTCCCCTTTGAAAGAAGATGGAAACTGTTTTTCATCAACTATTAACAGACTGATATCCAGATCAGAGAAATACTGAGTAAGTTTTTCCTTTGCTTCCTCAGAAATAGGGTGTTCGACCCAGTTTATCATAAGGGCCCTGAGCTTATATGAAACGGGAAGCCATTTCCTTCTTAGAGCGAGAGCAAGAGCCAGGGCCAGGGAATCTTTTCCCCCGGAGACGGCAAGGAGTACTTCATCGTTTTCCCTTATCATTCCGTATTCGTTGATTGTTTTTCCGACACTTTTTATAAAACGCATTACCCACGGGGGGATATCACCTTTTATCAGGTCCCTGTAGCTTTTTTTCTCCTCACTCATCAAGTGCTCTCCTGAATGCATCTTCAGCTTTTTTCTCACTTACGTAAGAGGGGAGAAAAAGAGCAACATTTCTCAGCCTGTTCTGGAACTCTTTTGAAACCTTTTTTGAAAAGATGATATCCTCATCCTGGATTTCCCTGACATTCCCGTTCTTGTCGAGTATGGAAATTGAGGATTCGAAGTTTATTGGCTCAGGAATATCAATTATGACTTCATACTCTTTAAGTGAAGGATAGTCGGGTTTCAGAAGTTCGAAAACCATGTTCTCAGTTTCATCTCTGCTGAATAAATTTTTGAGCTTAAGTTCTGCCTTTCCATTTTCTTCATATACTTTTTCAAACTTACGCTCAAGGAGTTTTCCCTTATCAACGCAATCAACCAGAACAAGGGCCTCTGTCTTTATCCGTCGTTCCTTGCAAAGATTGTTGAATTCATTATCATCCAGAAAATAAAGTTCGTTGTATTTTATTGTTTTTTCCTTCAGTGCTTTGATAATGGCTTTTTTTATCATGGATGTTGCAGAACGGACTCCCTTATGCCAGTAGAGTGTTTTGTACATCATATATTTGCTGAATAGTATATGTTCCACATTTCCCAGAGCTTCTTCCTTGAGGACAAGTTTTCCATCAATGAGCCTCATTGACGAGATTATATAGTCTTCATCCTGCTTTCCGTAGTTGAGACCTGCAAAAAAACCATCCCTTGTAAGATAATCAAGTTTGTCCGGATCCAGCGTTCCTGAAAGGATATTACGGTAAATCAGCGTTTCTTCATCAGAGGTTTCACTTTTTTTGTCAATTATGGACGCAACCATCTCAGGCTCAGCTTTGGCATTCTTTATTGCATCATACAGCTTTCGGTTTTGCAAAATGATTTGTCCTGCCAACTCCTCATGCTCTGTGAGGGGTAATTCTTTGAGTGAGTGTGCGTACGGAAAGTGTCCAATATCGTGCAGAAGACATGCTGAGAGAAAACTGAAAATACCTTTTTCCGAAAACGGCAGTTCATCCTCACTTTTCGAAAGCGAAATAAGTATCTGTCTGGCAAGAAAATAAACTCCAAGTGAATGGTTGAGTCTGGTATGAACTGCTCCAGGGTACACAAGATATGCCGGTCCGTTCTGTCTGATCCTGTTTAATTTCTGTACATCTTCAACATCAAGAATTTCTTTGAGTTCCCTTGTGAATGGAATATTCTGCCATAGTGGATCCTTGACAGTGTGGCTGAAATCTTTATTCAGAATTAGTAGGGCATCCTTCTGTTTCATCAGAATCATTGTAGCACCTCCTATTGAAAGAAAAAATAAATGTTGGGAAAATCAGAATATGAAAAAAGTCCTTCTTATGAATATCGCTCTTTTTCTGTCGCTGTGCTGTCTTTCGGCAACAGTTCCGGTTTCAAAAACGGTAGGAATGGTAGTGCTTGTTCCGGAAGGAAGGACGAAAATAGCAAAAGAGGCTTTTACTACACCATTTAGCAAGGAATGGTTTGAGAGTTTCACAACCGGTGATGAGGTACTGGCTCTTACCTATGCCCCCATGCTTTCTGAAATACTTCCCCTTGAAAACCTTATCATCGGAGAAGAAAAAAACGGAGTTGTAAAACTCCGTGAATCAGATTCGATGACAGTTTATTCCGTATTTTTCGACGGAGACAGGATTAAGGCGCTTTCAGTCAACTAGTCAGTTTTTCAAGCTTTTCAAGCAACGTGGCAAAGTGCTTTATCGCTTCTTCAACAGGCTTTTTTGTCGACATATCAACACCTGCCTTTTTAAGGCTCTCAATCGGATAGGAAGAGCCTCCGGATGAAAGGAATGAAAGATAGGCTTTTCTGCTTTCTTCATTGCCATGAAGGACTTTTTCTGAAAGGGCAATTGCTGCGCTGATTCCAGTTGCATACTTATAGGTATAAAAAGCCGTATAGAAGTGAGGAATCCTCAGGCTCTCTAAATCACTTTCTTCAATGAATTCAACATCAGGTCCGAAGTAAGAGACCAGAAGGTTCCTGTATACACTGCGTATTCTCTCAAGTGTAACGGGAATACCACCCTCCGCATCTTTATGAATCAGGTACTCAAACTCTGCAAACATTGTCTGTCTGAAAAGAGTTGCAACAATGTCATCAAGGTGTTTACCGATAAGAAAAGCGGCTTTTTTGCTGTCTGAAGCATGTTCAAGAAGATAGTTCTGAAGAAGTTGTTCATTGAAAGTGGAAGCAACCTCCGCTTCGAATATCGTATACTCACTTGAAAAGTACGGGTTATTCTTTTTGGAATAGTAGGAGTGCATTGAGTGGCCTCCTTCATGAATAAGGGTAAAAACACTTGAGAGTACCTCATCATTGAAGTTGGTCATTATGTATGGCATTGATGTGTAACAGCCCGACGAGAAGGCTCCACTGCGTTTGCCTTCATTTTCATAGCGGTCAACCCACCCGTCATGAGTAAGGCCACTTATCAGGGTTCTCTGATAATCATCCCCAAGGGGTCTGACAGCATCCTTTATCAATGAGACTGCTTCTTCATAGGTATGCTTTTCTGTTCTGTCCAGCCTTACCATCGGAACATACATATCCCAGTGCTGAAGCTTCTTTTTATTCAGCAGTTTTGCACGGAGGCGGTAGTAGCGGTGGAGAACAGGAAATCCATCATGCACAGCTTCTATTAATGAAGTATATACACTTTCAGGAACATCATCTGGAAAAAGGGCATGTGATAAAGATGATGGGTAACCCCTGGACTGCGAAGCAAAAATATCGCCGAATACACTACCAGAATAAATCTGTGAAAGGGTATGGGCATGGTCCTTGAAAGCCTTGTAATAGTGACGGTATGCTTTTTCGCGAATACTTTCATCATCGCTGAGCATAAAACTCTGATATGTGGCATGGGTAAGTTCTTTCCCGTCTACCGGTTCAAAATGTAAGTCTACATTATTGAGTATGTTGAATGTATCGTACCAGGTTGATGAGACAAGGGTGTACCGTGCAAGAAGATTTTCCTCTTTTTCCGATAAAGTATGTTCTTTCATCCTCAAGGTCTTCTTCAGGTAAACCCGGTATGGAGCAAATTCATCCTTCTCGATATCTTCAAGTACCGTCTTTGTATCGAGACTCATCAGTTCGGGATCAAAGTAACTGAGGTTGGTGGAAAATGAAGTAATCATATTGTCAGCCTGGATTTTGATACTCTGGACCTCTGGATTTGCCGAATCCACACTGTAAGAGAGGAATGCATATGTCGCAAGGCTTTCTGCCTCTTGGGAAACCTTCTCTATGTTTTGTAGTGCCTCAAGGAGAACATGGCTTCCTTCTTTAAGTCTGCCTCTGAATCTGAGCAGGTCAGGAATTTCCTTTTTGATTTTCTCGAGTTCTGATTTCCACTCAGATATGGATGAAAACATCTTATCAAGACGCCATATGTTTTCTTTTTTCTGTTCTTTTCTTTTGATCATTATAAATCCTCTACCAGCTTTAACAGTTTTCTTGCTGCCTTTCCCCTGTGGGAGTAATAGTCCTTATCCCCTTCAGGAAGAAGTGCAACAATCTGACCGGCTTCATTGTTATAGAAAACAGGGTCATAGCCAAAGCCATGCTCTCCCTCAGGTTTATCTGAAATCTTACCCTCAGCAACTTCCTGTACAACATATATCCTTTGCGGGCTGAAATATAAAACGATGGCACAGATAAACCTTGCCTTTCGGTTTTGCTTGCCTTTCAGTTTCTCCAGAAGAAGCATGTACTTTTCCCGGTCACTCAGCTTTATGCCATCTACCTCTCCGAAGCGGGCAGTGTGGACACCCGGTTTTCCCTCAAGGGCATCTACCTCAAGTCCTGAATCATCAGCAATTACAGGAGTTTTGACCATCTGATATAAGGCTTTTGCCTTGATAATGGCGTTTTCAATATACGTTTCGCCTGTTTCCTCAGGGGAAAAGCTGAGACCTTCTTCTTTTGGCAGCGTTATGGAAAATCCCGGAAGAAGGCGCTCCATTTCTGTTTTCTTATGATCGTTGGATGATGCAAAATACAGCTTCATGGTTTATCCTGCCCCTGATTATTTTTGGTATATTTTAGCTCTAAAGGAAGTTAGTATCAATTTTTGTTTTGCTTTGCAGCATATTTATAGTGGCACTGTCAAAATCTGAGAGAGCCCTAAGGAGTTTTCTAATGTCATCAATATACCCCCAAACAGTGCTTTTCCCAAGGTTTACAACACTCTTTATTTCAAGTATTCCCATCCCAGTTGATTTCTGGGCATCCCTGAGTTTTTTATTCTGAAGTGTTTTTGACCGGTTTATCCTATCCTGCAGTGTATGTATTTTCTTCTCATCTGTTTCAAAACTCAGACTTCTTTCATCCTTCATTATTCTGTTGTAGTACCTGGTTGCCATGGCATCGCATTTCTCTCTTTTCTCAATTCTTTTTTCTACAGATTCCCTTTTGAGATGATAAAGTTTTGAAAGAACAAGTGAATCCAGATCAAGCAGCTTTGAAAAGGATGGAACCATGCTTAAATTGCATCGGTCATCCAGGTGAAGAATGAATACCAGGAATTTCAGACGGAGCAGTTTATTTTTCAGAAGATTGAAAAATACTGTTTCCTTCTCATTCAGATCAAGATCCTCAGGACGGTTATTATCACGGTGATTTGTTATGTAATCCAAAAGAGTAGGAAGGTCCATAGTATTTACCTCGGGACGATATACCCCATAGAATGTTTCTTCCTCCCTTACGCTCTCCTCATTGCCATACTGTTGCATGCAAATGATCTCCAGAAGATCATTTTCGAAATACTCTGTGTTTTTCCTTACCTGGAAGTTATCAAGGCGACGGAAAATAGCAATAGCTTTGAACTTCACAAGCTGTTCTAGGTATGAGGAATAACTGAGACCGGAGGTCCTGTAGTTATCTATTATTTCCCCGACTTCCTCAAGCATTGCCGAATATACGTCAAGGGCAATTTCTTCATCCATCTGGAGATACTCCTTAGGAAGAAAATAAAGGAACACCTGAGGCTCCCTGATCAGAATCTCCTTGAGTTCTTTTTTTTTTGGTTTCAGTGCAGCTCTTATATTCCTCCATTAGAGCCTGCAATTGATCATTTCTAGACATTTTATCCTCCTAGAAATAGAGTGCACCACAGTCACTTTTTTTCCGGGTGTTTTGTCTAAAATGATGAAATTAATTTAGTGGAGTATTGTAAAGAAAAGACGAAGTATTGTTTTCTTGATGTCTTCAACGTTTTCGTTGACTGTTGCCCCTGAGGCATATCTATGACCACCGCCTCCGAGATCCAGTGCAATTGTTCCGACATCAACCTGAGCATTTCTTTTGCTTCTGAAACCGACCTCGGTCTGTGTTTCCCCCTGAGGCTTTAGAAATACAACAACTTCAACATTTGCAACTTTGAGCAGTTCCTGATATACGACGTCCGAAAGTCTTTTTTTCTCCCCGAATTCAGGTTGTGTTGCAATAATCAGCTTTCCGTCAAAGAAACTTTCTGAATTCTCGATTATTGCACATACCTCCTTGATTTCTCCGAAGTCCTTTCCATCGTTCATCAAATCATAAAGGGAATACGGATCCAGTCCTGTTTTGACAAATTCTGTAGCTCTCTCAAAAACTTCAGGAGCAACGCTTTTTCCTATAAAATGGAAAAAGCCCGTATCGGTTAAAAGCCCTATATACAGATAGAAAGCCATTGTCTGGGAAAGCTTGACTCCGAGAGCCTGCCTGACAACATCCACTAGAATTGTTGTACTGGGGGATGAAGGTACCTGGTAGAGACAGTCATCTGCAACAAACTGCTGGCCGGCAGAGTGGTGGTCAATTACAATAACATTGTCTATGGCCTTGACCTTTTTATAACTCTCGCCAGGGCGGTCTTCAGTTGAACAGTCAACAATAACCACCAGAGCCTTTTTTTCCAGATAGTGGGAGGGGACATCTTCACTGATTGAGCTTTTCAAAAACTGAAGTTCATGACGAAGTACCGGGCCGTCGTTTAAAATGACGGCCTCCTTTCCCATTTCCTCGAAAATAAGCTTCATTGCAACAGAGGAACTCAATGCGTCCCCATCGGGATTCATGTGCCCGATTATTATGCCACATTCTGCTTCTCTGATTTTATCCAAAAGCTTTTTCGGAGGTTTAGGGAATATACTTTGTTTCATTGTTTCCTGTTATTACCTTTGGCTCCGATTGATTCAAGACATTATCTTCATCGATGATAACCTCTTTGACATCAATCATACTTGGAATATCAAACGAAATATTCAGCATCAGGTTCTCAACAATACTTCTCAGTCCTCTTGCTCCTGTTTTCTGGTCAAAGGATTTCTGAGCAATTGCCTCAAGAGCCTTGTCTGTGAACCTGAGATCAATACCATCAAGCTTAAATGATGTCTCATACTGCTTGATTATTGAGTTCTTAGGTTCCTTTAGAATTCTTACAAGATCATCTTTTGTGAGGTTATTCAATGCAGTATGCACCGGAAGACGACCTATGAATTCAGGAATCAGACCGAACTTTACAAGATCATCTGGGTGAATCTGCTTATAAAGGGAATAAAGGTCCTTGTTTTCCTTGTTGATAATCTTTGCTCCGAATCCCATAGAGGATGTTGAAACCCGCTTTTCAATGATTTTGTCGAGTCCGACAAAAGCACCACCACAAATAAAGAGGATGTTTTTCGTATCGATTTTTATCATTTCCTGATTAGGATGTTTCCTGCCACCCTGGGGAGGTACAGAGGCTGTTGTCCCTTCGATTATCTTGAGAAGGGCCTGCTGTACACCTTCTCCGGAGACATCCCTGGTAATTGATACGTTCTCGCCCTTCTTGCTGATCTTGTCTATTTCATCTATGAAGATAATCCCTCTCTCAGCCTTGTCAATATCGTAGTCAGCTGCTTCTATAAGCTTCAGGAGTATATTCTCCACGTCTTCTCCGACATATCCGGCTTCAGTGAGGGTAGTTGCATCTGCAATTGCAAACGGAACATTGAGTTTCTTTGCAAGTGTGGATGCAAGGAGAGTCTTTCCTGTCCCTGTCGGGCCGATAATCAGGATGTTGGACTTGTCAATTTCAACACCGCTTTCAGCAATCTGCTTGGCATACTTGACTCTCTTGTAGTGATTATAAACAGCAACAGAGAGAACCCTTTTTGCCTCATCCTGACCTATAACATATTCATCAAGATACTTTTTCAGCTCATGTGGCTTCGGTATATCTTTCAGCTCTTCTCCGATAGAGGCTTTCTCCTCAGAGTTCTTGATAATATCATAACAGGTCTGTATACAGTTCTCGCAAATGGCAACTGCCGGTCCTGTGACAAGTTTGGTTGTGCCGTCAAGAGGGCGTCCGCAAAATGAACAGTACTTAGAGTTTCTAGCCATTCTGTTTCCTCATAACCTTGTCGACAATACCATATGATACCGCATCATCTGCATTCATATAGTAGTCTCTCTGTATATCAGAAAGAATCTCTTCCTTAGTTTTGCCTGTAGCTTCAGAGAGAAGGCGGGATGTTACATCTTTTATTCTCTGTAGCTCCTTTGATGAGACCAATATATCGCTTGCCTGACCTTGTGCTCCACCTGAGGGCTGATGAATCATTACCCTTGCATTGGGAAGTATAAAGCGGTGATCCTTTTCACCTGCTGCAAGAAGTATTGCTGCCATTGAACAGGCCTGTCCCAGGCATATAGTTGTAACCGGGCAGGCGATGTACTGCATTGTGTCATAAATAGCCAGACCCGCAGTCACCGATCCGCCGGGGGAGTTTATATATAGGCTGATATCTTTCTGAGGGTCCTCACTTTCCAGGAAAATCAGCTGTGCAACAACAAGGTCAGCCATTGCATCATTGATTTCTCCATCAAGGAATATGATTCTGTCACGGAGAAGACGGGAGAAAATATCATACTGTCTCTCACCTGTGCCTGACTGTTCAAGAACATAGGGTACAAGTGTATTCATTTTAATTTTGTCCAAAATCTCTTATGCCTCCTGAGAGTTTTCCTTTGGTTCATTGAATTCCTTCAATGAAATCTTCTTACCTTCCTTGAAGGTGTTCTTCTCTAATAAGTAAGGGATAACTTTCGAATAGGCAATCTCATCCTTATAGATTTCCATGTAAGATTTTTTCACATTTTCGTCTTTTATGTTTTCAAGCTGATCTTTGTACTTTTCTTCAACTTCCTTGTCTGTTGCATCTAGCTTTGCATCTTTTTGAATTGCAGTCAGGACAATCTGGCCTTTAAGATCTTTTTCAGCCCCTTCTTTCCACTCAGAGAAAATCTTATCTTTGTCCATACCCTGCATTTTAAGCAAATTCTCAAACTGATCCTGGGAAATACCATACTGGCGTGCCAGGCCTGAGAATGAGTTTTCAAGGTGCTGCTGCATCATGGATTCCGGTACATCGATTTTTGTTTCGCTGAGAATTTTATCTATAATCTTCTGTGCCTTTTCTCCCTTTAGTTTCTCATCACACTCTGTCAGCAGTCTGGCTTTTATTCCATCACGGAGATCCTTGACAGTTTTGTACTTATCTGAAACATCCTGGGCAAACTCATCATCAACTTCAGGCAGATCCTTTCTTTTTACACTTTCAACTGTGAGGGAAATCTTGACTGTTTTTCCCCTGAGCTTGAAAGGAACTTTCTCGTCATCTTCCGCATAACTTTTTGTGATTTCCTTTGTATCACCTTTTTTCATGCCAACAATGTCTTCATCCAGCTGGTAGATATTGTTATTGTTTTGAACATCATCTTCCCCGATACGAAGAAAATCCGTTTCCTTTTCTCCGCCATCGACAGTGTACTCAATTGACACATAATCTCCGGCTTTTGCACCCTCTGATGAGTCAACCATGAGGGAATTCTGCTCCTGGAGTTTCTCAATCTCCTTATCGATGTCTTCTTTTTCAACTTCAATCTTAGGAATCTCAAATTCGAGTCCTGTATATGCAGGTAGCTTGAACTGAGGATAAACATCATAGATACAGGTGTATGTAATATCTTCATCTTTCTTGAAAGGAAGAAGCTTTTCCTCATCCTGCAGTACAGGAGTAGAGTAGGGAAGTGGCTTATCTTCTTCACTGAGGGTTGCAATTGTATCTGTCAGTTCTTTCTCCATGTAATTGAAAGTTGCTTCTTCCCTGATTGCATCTCCGAACTTCCTTTCTGCAATGCTCTCAGGAACATGTCCTTTCCTGAACCCAGGAACTTCCATTTTTGCCAAATACTTTTTCAGTGTATCCTTATAAGCTTTCTCTATTTCTTCTTTTCCGATTGTGAGTGTTAACGCAACCTGACTGTTATCAAGTTTTTTTATGCTCTTGTTCTTGACCATGATGACCTCTTAATCTATTTAACTTAACTAGTTTAATATACTCAAATTAGTGAGAGTATTCAACAGAAGAAAAGGGGACCAAAGTCCCCCGAATCTAAAATGAACCCATGTCTATTGTGGATTCTTCCTCTTCTATAAATGCTTCTTCAACAACCTGTGGCGCCCCGCTTCTGAACTCAGTAAGCCAGGTTTCCTGGCTTTCTCCGTTGACCAGAGCAGGTATATTGATCAGAAACTGCGTTATACCTACCGGAACCTTGAATTTCTCAGTTACTGTTTTTCCGTTATACTGCACAGTGATCTTATGGGATTGGCCGAGAGCATAGCTTTCCATCCTGGTTCTTCTTGGAATTTCCACTGAAGGACGACGGTCAATCTGTACTTCGCATAGCGAAAGGGCAGCGTAGGTCTTTCCGTTTTCATCATAGTTGTTATTGTCCAGAAGAAACTGATGCTGTTTGCCTGTAAGAAATAGAATTATGGCAATAAAAACCAGAAGGATTATTGAAGATAACCTTACCCAGAATTTCTTGTCTTTGTAGAAGTTTTTCAGGTTCATTTTCCCTTTGCCTCCTTTCGGGCCTTCTCTGCCAGAGCCCGGGATGAAGCGCTTTTATCCCGCCTTGCTCTTACTTCGTAAAGTACAAGGGATAATGTGATGACTCCGTAGGAAACAAATACACGGAAGTATTCGCCAAGCTGAGCCTCCCCAATCAGGTTTTTACCTGCATACGGAGATACAATGAACATGGTATGGAACAGTACTATACCAAGAAATACATTCCTGATTTTTGCGTTGGTGACAGAGGCACCTCCGACAAGGAGAGCTGCAATTGAGAACATTCCAATCTGTGAGTGTGAGTTATATGTGTTCAGGCTTCCCATGTTTGACAGGTATATAATCATACCGAATCCTGCAAGGACTGTTGATATCACTATTGCAATAACCCTAGTACGCTCAACCTTTATTCCTGCCTCCCTTGCAACCTCCATATCCTGTCCGACCGCCCTCATATCCTGGCCGAGTTTTGTTTTCTTGAACCAGAGGATAAAAAGACAGAGCGCAACGATAATAAGGATTGTGAGGATTGGGATCTGGACCTGTCCTATTCTGAAGGACCAGAGATTGTCCAGGTTCTTTCTCATTCCGATTGAATTTTTTGCCCCTGCAAGGTTTACAGTGTTTCTCACACCATATCCTCTGGGGAGAATAAGGGAAGATGATTTTATTGGTATTATGTTTCCCATCAGATAAAGGACAATAAGCTGATAAATACCGTTCATGAAGAACGAGATTATGTAGCTGGTGACCATTTCCCTTCCTTTTGCCTTGTTAAGCATGCTTCCGCAGAACCAGCCAAGAACAACGGAAATTGGAATTGAAATGATTGCTGCAAGAAGTAAGCCCTGGATTCCAACAACTCCCCAGTCAGAAACGAGTATAAGCCCTATCTGTCCTGCCATAGCACCGAGTGTCATACCGAAGTTAAGTCCCATACCAGCCATAATCGGTATCAAAAGAGAGAGAACGAGGAAACTGTTTCTTACAATCCTTACAACAACATCACGGCAGATTGCTCCGAAAGGTTGTCCTGAAATTGGGATACATACAGCGCATAGGACAACGAAAATAATGGGAACGATGTTATTGATACAGAAATTCTTCAGGTTCTCACCCGTGAATATGCTTTTCAGATTGATTTTTGTTTTCATTGGAGGTTTTTTCATTTTCTTAATCATCTTGAAGCCTCCGTTTTCCTTGTAAGGGCGTATAGAATCATTCCGTTTGATACGATAATCCTTATGACTTCAGACATATCAGTATGAATCATTCCGTTCATTACAGATGGAGTCATAGTAACAATACCCTGGAAGAGTATTGTTCCGATAATTACGTTTGTAATGCTTGCCTTATTTACAGAAGCCCCTCCGATTAAGATTGCAGAGACAGCGGGCATTGCCATGTAGAATGGAGCATTATAAAGCTGAATAAAGCCGAAACTCTGCTCATACACCAATATTCCCACAGCTCCGAGCCAGGTAGACATTATGACGCTTGTAATCCTTATTCTGTCTATGTTTATACCGGAGGCGCGTGCGAAGACCGGATTGGAGCCGACAGCTGTCATTGCAGTTCCTGTTTTTGTGTGCAGAAAGGCCCACATAAGGAATGCAAGAAGGGCAAAGAACAGGATCATACCTGTGGGAATCACAAGTTTTTCCCCTATTTTGAATGACAGGAAATCATTTAAAACGTGGTAATAATATCCTTCAGTGCTTATTGTCGTTCTCAGTCCCCGTCCTGCATAACCCCAGACCATTTTCGGATTTGAAAAAGGCAGAAGGAGCCACATCATGCACATGAAGGACACAGCTGAAAAGCCGACGTAGGTCGCAATCATCATCTCTCCGCCTTTTACTTTGTTCAGAAGTTTTCCGTAACCCCATCCGAAAAGGACTGAAATCGGGGTTGCATAAATTATTGCCAGCCAGAAAGAGAATGGACCTGCCAGGTTGGTCTCTAGAGAAAGGGTAGCGCCCAATAACCCGGCAATGATCCCCAGAGGAAGTCCGAAGTTAAGACCACATCCTGAATGGATCATTGGAACCATCGCCAGTACCATAACAGCATTCATCCCGAATCTGTTTATTACGTCACTGAGTGACTGGCTGATTGATACCTTGGCAAAAGGAGCAACTATAAAAAGCAAAAGCAGGAAAGCTGTGATGATAAGACGTGGCAGACCAAAGGATTTAAGCATTGACCTGCATTTCAAGAAGATGGAAGTATCACTCATTTTCGTTCTCCTTTTCTTTATTGCCGACCATCAGAATACCGAATTCCTCAGATGGACTTGAGGCGGGAAGGATTCCTGAGATTTTTCCGTCAGTAACGATAGCAATTCTGTCACAGCATTGCCTGAGCTCCTCAAGCTCAGAGGAAATCATGACGACAGTCGTTCCGTTATTCCTGTTATACTCCTGAAGGGATGATAGGACCAGGTTCTTTGCGCCGATATCGATACCCCTGGTTGGCTCAGAGACGAAAAGCAGGTCAGGCTCAAGAGCAAAAGCTTTTGCAAGGCATATTTTCTGCTGGTTCCCGCCTGAGAGTTCTCTGGCTTTCTGTTTTGAAGAGGTGCACTTGATCTGGAGCATATCTATATATTTGTTTGTAACGTCTTCAATGGCCTTTCTGTCTCTCCAGTGGATGAAACCGAATTTTTTCAGGTATTTGTTCTGAGCCTGCATTGCAGTAAATGATATGTTCCACTCGAGTGACTCGTCCAGAAGAAGACCGACTCCTCTTCTGTCTTCAGATACGTATGCCAGATTTGCCTTGAGGCATGATGATGGGCTGTTAAGAGGAATTTTGGTATTCTTCTCTCCGGTGAAAAGTGTTATTTCACCACCGGCAGGGTAGAGCCCCATGATTCCGTTGGGAATTCCGAGTTTTCCTTGTCCTGCAAGGCCTCCGATTCCTAAAATCTCCCCCTTCCTGATTTCAAGGGAAACATCCTGAACTGCTTCACCAGGCATATCAACCCAGAGTTTTTCTACCTTCATAATGAGTCCCTGTTCGTTTTTGGATGCTTCATTTGCATCTTTCTCAACTATTTTGACATCACGTCCGACCATAAGTCTGGCAAGTTCTCCCACTGAAGTTTCTTTTGCTTCAAGCGATGAAACAAGCTTTCCATCCCTCATTACAAGGACAGTGTCGGCAACATCAAGGATTTCCTGAAGGCGGTGAGTGATAAAAATGACACTGATTCCTGCCTTGCTGAGTTTCCTTATAGAATCCAGAAGGGCTTCAGCCTCCTTTTCTGCCAGGACCGCCGTAGGCTCATCAAGAACCAAGAGCTTTATATTTGGTTTTGATATTTCCCTTGAAATTTCGGTAAACTGCTTATGACCGACAGGCATAGTTGAAATAAGCATTTCAGGGTCAAGGTCAACCCCGAGTTTATTAATGGCATCGACAGAAATTTCGAGCATCTTCTTTCTGTCTAGCGTATTTGCCCTGTCTCCGAATAAAAGCGATATGACATTCTTCTTTTCAGGTTCCCTGTTTAACACAATGTTTTCAGTTGCAGTAAAGTCAGGAAGGAGGGAAAACTCCTGATGTACCATTCCGATTCCTGCCTTGAGTGCATCGGAAGGACTTGAGAAATTTACCTCTTTTCCGTCAATGAATATCTGACCACCGTAACCTCCTGTGTCCCTGATGACGTTCATACCGAAGAGGATATTCATCAAAGTTGATTTTCCGGCACCGTTTTCTCCGACAAGACCGACAACTTCCCCTGGCTTAAGTGAAAATGAAACATCTGTAAGGACAACATTTCCATTGTACGCCTTGCTGATGTTCTTCATTTCCAGTAGCGGTTTTACTTCAATCATAAAAAAACAAACCCCTAAACAAAAAAAGAGGGGGAGAAACCTCCCCCGTAAAAACTTTTTTATTTCATTGATAAATACTTTTCAGGAACGACAACATCAGCATTTCCCATATAGCCTTTGTCTCCCATGATATATGTATCCTGGTAGATAAGAACATGGTTAGGAGCTGATACTCCGGTATTTGTGTCAGTGTAGAATGAACCATTCCACTCAGCATCACCTGTATATTTTCCATAAGCCTTCATCAAATCTGAAAGCTTGAGAAGCTCTGACTGTCCGTTAAGAACATTGATGGCATGTTGGCCTAGCCCTGCAGTTGTTGTGTACCCGTAAGAGTAAGCCCATGTTCCGAATCTGTCCTTTCCTCCCTTGTCCACGATAGCTTTCTCAACCTTTGAAAGGATAGCAGGGAAGTCTCCCGCTTCGGCTGTCAGATCAATTCCGAGAGCGCCTGGATAACCCATCAGAGGGGATGGAAGGTCTGCCTCGATAAAATAACCACCGTATTCCAGTAGCTGCTTCAAAAGAGGTTCGGTGTGAGCATCATTTGTACAGAAATAAGCTGTATTCTTTCCATACTGGTCAACCCAGGCCGGAACCTTTTCAAGAATGTACTGCTGTGCACCTGCAACACCTACGTCACTTGTCGGGTCCGGGGCAGTTTCCATAACAAAGTTCATACCCAGCTCATCGCAGGCTGCTTTCATGATTGCAGCTCTCCTTGACATTGATTCATAAGAAAGGTGTCTCGGGAAAGAAATATGTACGAATGTATCGCATCCGAGTTCCTTGGCAGTTCTGATAATAAGATAACCACGGGCAACAAAGTCATTCTGTACTGCAAGGTCAGCACTTGTCTGGATGACAGCAGGATCTTCATGTGGTTCACCTGCGATTGTTATTATGTCAGGTCTCTGTTCCTTGATCTGTCGGAAAGCTTCAGTTGTTCCCGGAACAGCCTGATTGACAACAATTGCCTTCATAAGCGGATCATTTGCAAGATTTGCAATGACTGCAATAGTGGTCTCGGCCTCCTCCATGAAGTTATCCGGATATGTAACATGCTGAATCATTCCACCATTACTTACAGACCCGTACTCTGCAATAAGGGCCTCAGCTCCTCTTAAGTCGTCCTCGGACTGTGATACAGTTCCAGTTACCACACCGATGTGGAATTTTGAACTGTCTTTTTTGGACTCACTTTTTCCACCAGCAAACAACAGAGCTGCTGAAATCAATAAGATCAATGATATTGCAAATAGCTTTTTCACTTTAAATCTCCTCTAAGTAACTTTACTATGGAATGTGCCATCAAACAATAAAAAGAAGACGTAGAGAGACAAAAAAAATTAACAACCTGTCATGTAACAAGGTTGTTAACTCCCGATAATTCAATTAAATAAACAGCCGCTATGCCAGAAAGCGCCTGCCTTCTTCTGCCTTATTCTCATCAATAAGCCAGACTGTACTTCTTGTGTTACCTCTCTTGATAAGGATGCCAGTTCCCTTCAATTTTGAAAGATCCCTTTCGGCAGTCTTTCTGCTGGTTCTGGTTATCCTTGCAATGTCCTCATAGCTTGCGCTTGGATTCTCCCTTAGAATTGAAATGACCTTTTCCAGTCTGCGTCTTATTGGACGATGCAGTCCTTCAAGCTCATCAATTTCAAAATTCTTGTTTGCCATGTTCATCTCCTTACAACCAAAAGATAATAAAATTCAGTCTTCCGTGGTAAAAAATCTGATAGTTTTTTCCCATTTAAAATTATCCTGGAAAAAGAAATAAAAGGTATTTGACTAAAACAGAAAGTTTGTTATTTTTTAAGCCATAGGAGATTTTAAATGGCAAAATTCTTTAAAGCACAGGATTCAGATAAAGTAGTAATGGTACTGGAGGGTGATGTTACATCCCTAGAATGCGATGGAAAGAAAATGGTTGAGCTTATTCCCGACAGTGTTGAGGCTGCCAAGGAAAAGCATATTCCGGATGTTACAATCGAAGAGAACGGAAGGGTAAAGGTACAGGTAGGATCGACTTTGCATCCGATGCTGGAGGCTCATTATATTGGTTTCGTTGCAGCAGTCAATAAGGATAGTGCAGTAATCAAGTATCTGAAGCCGGGAGATGAACCTGTTGTTCATTTTTGCCCGAAGCATGGAAAGTTTACAGATATCTATGCATGGTGCAATATCCACGGTTTATGGGTAAAGCATCTTTAATATGGTTTAAAATATGGCAAATTGAGGGTAGAATAAGAGCGTGAAAAAGCTTCTTTTACCCTCATTTTTTTTGCTTCTTATAGTTGTATCCTGTCAGTCCACACAGGGTGTTGTGAACTACGACAGAAGTAAAAGCGCAGATGCAGTGCTCCTGCTTGGACAGGACCTTATCCGTCTTTCAAGGGAAATCAGGCTTACCAAAACTGATATTGAGGATCTGGTACCACCTTCATACCGGGCTTATATAGATTATGTGCCACGCTACGAAACACTCTTGGATTCATATCTGGAAAATGTCACAGAGTGCGTTCCGTCCTACATGGATGAAGTTTATGATCTTGTTTCGACAGAGACCGCGACACTTTCTAGGATGGCAGACCAGTACATAATTGACGATACTTCCTTGACCGACAAAATGATTGTGGATCTTTCAGAACATCTGAAACTGCACCTCGGGGATTTGTTTCTGGAAAACCCGGAGCCCCTTAAAAAGGCATTTGAGGAGTCCCGTTTTGAATTGGGCGGAATCAAGGAGGTGTATGAGAATCTTGCACAGATAAAGGTTGATATCACTCTTCCGGAGGCCGGAGAGATTAACTATGACCGTCTGGCCTCCCGCGTGATTGACCTTATGTTTGAAAACTTTGCTGAGCTGGAGAAAAGTATAAAGAACCAGCAGAGTAACAGGCACTCTGATGGGCCGTATTCCATTTTCTGGGAGGCCCGGCTTGAATAACGAGGAGACATTGTTTTCGTCGAGTGTGAAAAATGAGCCATTGGCCTCCAGGATGAGACCCAGAAATATTGATGAATATATCGGTCAGGATCATATCATGGGAAAAGGAAGGCTATTGAGGCGTGCGATTCAGCTTGATCAGCTTTCATCTGTAATATTTTATGGTCCTCCCGGAACGGGAAAAACAACACTTGCCCGTGTTATAGCAAACTCTACCAAAAGTCATTTTTCTACCCTGAACGCTGTTCTTTCAGGAGTCAAGGAAATCAGGGAGGAAATTGAGAATGCGAAGATGCGGCGTGATCACTACGGTATGAAGACAATTCTTTTTGTCGACGAAGTACACCGCTGGAACAAAAGCCAGCAGGATGCACTCCTGCCATGGGTTGAGAACGGGACATTTATTCTCATAGGAGCTACAACTGAAAATCCGTTTTTTGAAGTCAATGCCGCACTTGTTTCCCGTTCCCGCATTTTCCAGCTGAAAAAACTTTCAGATGAGGATCTGGAAAAAATTGCCCGTCAGGCTCTCTGTGATAGGGAGCGCGGATACGGAAAATACAATGTGGAGTTTGAAGATGGGGCGCTTGAGCACCTTGTCAAAGTAAGCCAGGGAGATGCAAGGAGCCTTTTAAATGCAATTGAACTTGCAATTGAAACTACCCCGGAACATTTTCCTCCCGAAGAAGGTAGCCGGATTTATATAACTAAGGAAACTGCTGAAGAGTCCATACAGAAAAGAGCGGTTCTGTATGATAAGGAAGGTGATTATCACTTTGATGTTATTTCTGCCTTCATCAAATCAATCAGGGGAAGTGACCCCGATGCTTCCCTTTACTGGCTTGCCCGTATGGTTGCAGCAGGTGAGGATCCACGTTTTATTTTCCGCAGGATGCTGATTTCGGCATGTGAAGATATCGGCATGGCAGATCCAAACGCGATTGTTGTTGTCAATGCTGATGCAGAAGCTTATGAAAGAATAGGACTTCCGGAGGGACGCTACCATCTGACTCATGCATGCCTGTATCTTGCAACGGCTCCAAAAAGCAATTCTGCTATGGGCTTCTTTGATGCTCTGAGAGAGGTTGAAGAGGAGAAGGCAAGGGAAGTACCGAACCACCTGAGGGATGCAAACCGTGACAGTAAAGGTTTCAATCACGGGGAGGGGTATCTTTATCCACATAGCTACCGGGAGCATTGGGTTGCACAGCAGTATTTGCCAACAGGACTTCAGGGGAAGGTTTTCTATAAACCAGGTCCCATAGGTTATGAAAAGAGCATCAAAGATGATGTGGAACTGAAAAGGGAAGCCCAGCTTGAAGCTGTCAGTGAAGATTTGTTTCAGGAAAATATTACGTTTTCTCCCGGGGATAAGAACCGCAATAAATGGATTGAAAGAGCAACTTCAAAAAGAAGCCACATCCTGCTATCACTGACAAAAAAGCTTTATGAGAACCTGGAAGTGAAACGTTACGACAATGTTCTTGTTCTGAATGCTTCGCATGGGCTTCTTTTATGGCCATTAGTAAAAAAGAATCCAGAGGGGTATTCCCTTTGCCAGGTAAAAAGTCCTGAGGAGAAGAACATTATAGAACATTTTTCTTCAGAAATAGATGAACTGGAAAGGCCAGAGGTGATTGTCGGTTCCCCTGATTCAGTTTTGTCCTCCGTAGAGGAGGGGATGAAGTTTTTCTGTATCTCAGGGAGGAACATCCTTTCAAGACTCAGTGAGGATGGAAGCGTACTTGAAACAATAAGAGAAAGACTTGAGCCTGGAGGCTCAATGCGCCTTATGCAGGCTATCCCATCACTTTCAGCTCGTCTTTCGGATTTTGCCAGGGATAATGATCTAAGGGAAAAACTCAGAACTGCAGAAATGTCAATTTACAACAGTGATAATCCTCTCACTTCGTGGGGAAAGGAAGAACTTGAAAAAAAGGCCAGAGCAGTATTTGAGAATGTAACAATTGAGTATATCGAAGAAAAAGAGGAGCGCCTGATCCGGGAGGATAATCTTAGGCTATGGTGGGATAACACCTACAGCAGGTTTGACCTTGACAGGGATGAATTCTTCTCTTCATTTATCAACAAAACACTCTCGTGGAAGAATACGGTTGCCTTGATAAAGACCTATTAATGCATATGATTCAGTAAGTCATAATAACTGGTATTTTTCGGTTTCCATGTATTGGAGTACCCGTTCTTTTTTGCCCATTGGTAAGCATTCTCAAGAGTTGAAGATGTATATGAGTCGGAGTTCAGTTTAAACTGCTCGTTTCTTATCTCAAGTTCATTCAGATACAAAGGATCTGCGAGATTGTCATTTTTGGCCGTATTGCAATTCGGACAGGAGAGAACAAAGTTCCATATTTTGTCATCTTTTATAAATGACCATGGGATAAAGTGATCAACATGTATGGCAGTGCTTTTGAGAGGCCTACCACAGTAAAAACAAGTATCCTGATGGAATTCATTGTAAAGAATTCTTCTATAATAACTGAGATTATTTCTCCTCGTAGAAGCATCAATATGGGTAAGTATATGGTCAGAAGAAATTTCTGAGTTGACAGATTCCAGATATTTTGCCCACTCGTAATAATTCAGTTTTTCAATGACAAGTTTGTGTTCATTCATGAAAGAGTACATTCTGGGATTAAACTCCAGGTATTCCTCTCTGATACTGAAAGAATACATGGTTTCATTTGTATCACCAAAAAATGCTCCCACAACATTTTTCTTACAGGATCTTTTTACTTCATCTATTAAGGTGAGCTTTAAGCCATCGGGTAGGGAATCATACTCTATCCCCGGAGGAAGTCTGTATTCGTCATTGATTCTTTGTAATATCGTCTCTATGTAAGTTCTTGTACCCATAGATGCCTGCCTGAGTTTATATTTCAGGACAAGGTGCCAATAGATTTCTGCAAATTTATCAAAAACCTGGTCAAAACTGAGCCTCAGGTCCTTATCAACATTCATAAGGTTGTCTAAAAGAGATTTGAAGAATCCGAACTTATAACTTGCTGATCTTCTGACTTGGGGAGAAAATGCAGAGAGTAAAGCACGCCACAAATCTGAGTCATCAGCTTTTGAGCCAATTACTTCTGGATTAACAAACTTTCCCTCTTTCAGATTCCAGTATTCCACTCTGATACTTTATCAGAATTCTGATATTTTGACATAAAAAAAGCCTAACCGTAGTTAAGCGAAGCGAAAGACGGGAATCGGACCCGCGTGACCCACCTTGGCAAGGTGGTGCGTAACCACTACGCTACTTTCGCATTTTAAGTGCGAGCGGAGAGACTCGAACTCTCACGCCAAGGCACTAGATCCTAAGTCTAGCGTGTATACCAATTTCACCACGCTCGCATTTAGGTGACATGAGCCGCAAAGGGATCGAACCTTTGACCCACAGATTAAGAGTCTGTTGCTCTACCAGCTGAGCTAGCGGCCCATAGTTTTATTGCGCCCTGCAGGACTCGAACCTGCAACCTGCGGATTCGAAGTCCGACGCTCTATCCAATTGAGCTAAGAGCGCCAAATCCAATTCCTCAGTGGAATCGAAGGGTGGAAGAAGGGGATCGAACCCTCGACAAGCAGATCCACAATCTGCCGCTCTACCGCTGAACTACTTCCACCATTTTGGAATCAGTTATGCAACTGCAATCAACGGTTATTTTGATTAATATGGTAAATATTGTCAACACATAATTAAAATTCACAACTGAAAAAAAGAATGCATGTTTTCTTAAATATATCGGTTTTATTGCTATCTTATGGATAGAAGGATATATGGGAAAAGTTGTAAAAAGTATGGTAAACCTCGTAGCCCTTGGATGGGATGAGGATTACAAGAAAAAGATTCATAACGCTAAAAAAGATGAAGGTGTGATTCATCTTGAGAATGTACCTTATTTGGAAGATGGAACAGAAGCGCATAAGACGGATATTTTTATCCCTGAAAACAGTCAACAGAATCATAAAATTCCTATCATGGTAGATGTTCACGGTGGCGGTTTCATTTCAGGAGACAAGGAGATGGACAGGATATTTTCCTCATATCTGTCGAGTAAGGGGATGCTTGTTTACTCTGTGAATTATCAGATAGCTTTAAATGACGGAATAGATGTATTTGATGAGATAAAAGATCTTATCAAAGCTATTGCTTTCATAAAAAAAGATGCTGCAAGTAGAAATGGGGATACTGATGGTGTTTATCTTTCTGGACACTCAGCAGGAGCTGTTCTGGTTCTTGCACTGGCTCTTCTTTCAAAGTCTGAAGAACTGAGAAAAAGCTTTGATGCTGAAGACTTTTCCTTAAATGTGAAAGGCGTTTTCCTTGACTGTGGCTTCATGCAGTTCGACAGATCAGAACTGCCATTCTGGGGAGTAAGAATTACTGTATTTCCGAAAGGTTACAAAGAAGACGAAAGGTACAAAGCACTTTTGATGAAAGATAACAGGTATTATTCACTTCTTCCGCCATGCTTTGTCCTGACAAATAAAAATGATCCTTTAAGACCTATGAGTGAGAGCTTTGTACGTGAACTGGATAAAAGCGGTGTCAGATACATGATAAACGAAAGGGGAAGAGAAGGACACATGGGAATTATCTATACCCCATCAAACAGACTAAACCGCCTCACCATCAAGGAAATGTTACGCTTTTTTGGCTTAAAGGAAGCATGCTAGAATAAAGCATGGCTTATTACAATGTCTATGCTTCACCCATAGGAAAGATACTTATTGTGTCCGATGGGAGTTCTGTCACAAAGCTTACATTCATTGATGACAGCGAGAGCCTTTCCGGTATGGAAAAGGCGACGGGAAAGGAAATAAACCTTGCTGTTTTGTGGCTCAATGAATATTTTTCAGGGAAAATCCCTTCTTTTTCAGTTCCTATCAGACTTGAAGGTACTGCTTTTCAGAAAAAGGTATGGACTATTCTTCGGACAATTGATTATGGCAATACAATTACCTATGGAGAAATTGCTTCTTCCATCGCAAAAGAAATGGGGAAGGAGAGAATGTCAGCTCAGGCAGTTGGACAGGCTGTAGGGAAAAACCCTGTTTCGATTATTGTTCCATGCCACAGAGTAATCGGAAAAAACGGGAATCTGACCGGTTATGCCGGTGGATTAGGAAAAAAGGATTACCTTTTACAGTTAGAAAGACAAAAGAATCAGAATGCCTTTAGATAGTGAAGAATTGTTATTCTGCTATTAAAATAGTGGCACAGATGGTTGGAATTGAAGTTTTTGTAATAAATCCGGCTGAGTTTGGTAAAGGTATTTCAAATAAAACAGGATAGTGATAATTGATGAAGTTATTAGTACATAGTAGAGCTTTGGATTTATTAAACTTGCATCGCTATTTAGATTACGAACTTGGATTGACTACTCGGATTATTGAAAGAAAAATATTTTGAGTTGGGAAATTAATTTTCACAATGAAATAATTAACGATATAATGATGCATCCGGATGGATTAAATCTATAAGCCATTATGGATAAAAACGATACGAGAAAACTCAGTTGAGAGAAAAACAAGAGCAATGGCAAGAATGGGAAGATGTGAAGACGGAAGTACAAACGCCTTAAGAAAAATCTGTGCTGTTTTAGCCTGCATATCTGATAGCTTGAACCAGATGAAAAAAGAATACATGAAATGGAGAACTTTTAATGAATAAACAACAACTAGCATCAAAGATTTGGGAAAGTGCAAATAAAATGAGCTCATCATCAACGCGAGTTGGAAAAATTGTAGAATATTAAAAAGTTCTGTTTATAAAATACGGAAAGGTATCAAAATGATGTTATTTCATGGCAGTAATACAAAAGTTGATGAACCAAAGTTAATTTTGAATCTGAGAGCATTGGATTTTGGACCAGGCTTTTATTTAACAACTTCAAAGGAACAGGCGAGAAAGTGGGCAAAAACTGTTACAAAAAGAAGAAATAGAGGAAAAGCCACTATTAATGTATATAGCTTAAATGAAGATTCATTTGGCAAATTGAGAGTGTTAAAGTTTTCTTCTGATGACGGTCAATGGCTTGATTTTGTAGTGGCCAATAGAAGTTTAACTATTAAGAATAATGATTATGATTTAGTCATAGGTCCGGTAGCTAATGATTCAACTCTCCCGGTTACTGATGACTATAAATAGATATACCAAGGAAGAAGCAGTAAAGAGGCTTCTGCCTCAAAACCTGACTGACCAGTATGCCTCTTGACTGAGGATGCACTTAAACAGTTAAGTTTCATTGGAGAAGAGATTTTATGAATAAAGTACTACCAAGAACATTAACTTTTTTTTGATTCAGTAGTGGTAAATAAGATAATTGAAAAATATGGATTTGATGAAATGGAAGCAATCAGGGCCTTTTTAGAATCTAAAACTTACAAGATGCTTATTGATAAAGATTTGGAAATCTATGCAATGAGCCCATTAATAGTTTTTGATATGTTGGAAGCTGAAAAGATATGCGGAGATCCACGTCAGTCGCAGTATATTAGGTGAAAAATGCTAATGAGTAAAGAAGGTGAATTTTTTATATATCTTTTGGAACACTATGCTGAATATAAAATACTTCCGCCAACATAGTTTTAGAAAATTGGAAAAAACTGAAGATAGATGGATTAATATATGATTTGTATGAAATCTATCATTCCGAGAGGCTAGAGAACGCTTTTGAAGATATAGATAGAATTATTGAGGAAAAATCTTTGGTTTTATACAAATTTTAGTTGGAACTAAAAAATATAGACAAATAAAAAGGACCTAACTTTTTGTTAAGTCCTAGAGCGAAAGACGGGAATCGGACCCGCGTGACCCACCTTGGCAAGGTGGTGCGTAACCACTACGCTACTTTCGCATGCTGTCAGTCTACTTAAAAACGCTCATAATTGCAATAATATGTCGTACTCTGTGTTTCAGTGCGTTTATTTTAGAAGTTGAAAAAAATCGAAAGTAAAATTTTGGAGTATTAATATTGAAGTTTTTTAAGTAATATAACAGTTAGGTTAGATTATGGCTAAAGTTACAAGCGGAAGTATAAGGTTAAGTGTTCTGAATTTTTTTGCCGGTTTTGTTATCGGTGCCGTTCCTTTGGTACTTGAAGCTTTCATTCTTTTTAAAAATTTTGCAGAAATGCAGATAATTGACCTGATTATCCTCTCGTGCGGAATGTTGCTGTTTTATCTTGGGTTTGTCTTTGAGCTTTTCGGGGCAGGGATGATTTGTCTTGGAAAATTCGAGATGCTGGAGAGCAGTCTCTACGCATCTGTTGCCTTTGAAATTGCTGCATGCGCGTTATGGATTCTGAATGATTACAGAACAAGTTCATATATAGTTCCGATAATTCCTGTGCTGATAATCGGATATTCCCTTATTGCCCTTTCATATGCTTATAAAAGAAAGAATGACAATGACTGGAAGATGCCGGGTTTCTGGATGCTTGCCTTTGGTCTTGTAGCCCTTGTTTTCTGGTTGTGGTTTGTCGTGCAGCGCGGTTGGAACGGTAACATGGGATACGGGGATTTCCAGTACATGGACTGCGGTATCCTGTTCTTCTTTATTGTTAACTATTTCTGTTCGGCACTGGCGGTATATCTGAAAAGGAAGTTTACGGTAAAAAGGGTAAGTCTTCCTGTTTTTCTCACAAGTCTGATATCAAGTCTGATAGCTATTTCCTATTCTTTTGTTTCAGTATCGCTAAAATCGGGTTTCAGCGGGATTTATCTTTTGTTCTGTTCTTATTTGATTTATTACAGTCTGGGGACCGCATTGATTCTGCCAAGTATTGCAACCCATTCGGCAATATAGAAAAATTTCAGCTTTGAACTTATTTTTGTACCATTTCTTATTATCTTCTGTATAGGAGAATATATGAAATTTGATACTTTAACTGCAAGATTACTGAAAAACGGATGGAGCCTTGTCGGAGATGATGAAACAGGTCTTAATTTTGTTAACCTGGGAACAGAAGTAGAGGTCAGAACTGACCTGGAAACTGGAATTACATACTTATCAATAGGGAACGGAATGAGAGAGAAAGAGCTTAAGGATCTTGATTCCCTCAGCTTCAAGGATAACTACACAACATTTGTCTTTTCTGACGGGGAGGAATGGGATTTTGAGGCAAATGAGGAAGATTTTGACTACTATTACGAAGACCTTGATATAGTGAATGAGGAAAGGGAAAAGTTGAGGAGTATTAAGAAGGAAAGAAAAGCGAATGCTTCATAAAGGAGGTCCAGACCTCCATTTTTTTTGGCTTTTTTTATTCACTGTAGCCTGAGAATTATTATATTTTGGTTATGGATAAACTCATTGACTATCTTAACTATATTCCACTTGGGGTAACAGAAACCAAACCTATAAAAAACGCATGTGTAGTACTTGAAGGCGGTGCATTCCGGACAACGCATCAGGAAGGAGTTTTAGATGCATTGATGCTGAACGGAATCAATACAGAAGCTGCAGTCGGAACCTCAGCAGGTGCATTGAACGCCTATAACTATATCCAGGGCAATATCGGACGCTCGGGCTATATGAATATTAAGTTCAGGAATGACAAACGCTATGTCAGTGTCAAGAACTATATCAAAAACGGATCGATTATCGGATTTCCTTTTATGTTCTATTCGACAATGTGCCTTGGCAACGATATGGAAAACTCAAGACGATGTGTAGCCGCAGTAACAAACTGTGAAACAGGGGAGGCAGAATATCTTGAGGATACAAACTGCTCGTCTTTATATAAGGCACTTGCTGCTTCGTCATCGGTCCCTTATTTATCTAAGATGGTAAAGCTTGATGGAAAAAAATATCTTGACGGAGGATGTGCCGACAGAATCCCTTACAAATGGGCACTGGAGAATAATTACGAGAAGATTATTGTTATCAAATCCCGTCCTGCGAGTTACAGGGAAAGCAGGGAATCCTCCAGGATAATAAGACGGGGTGAGTATCTTATATACAAAAATTATCCGGAGCTCGCTGAAAAGATTATCAACAAGGATGTCTACTATAACGATGAACTTGATGAACTTGAGAGACTGAAAAAAGAGGGCAGAATATTGCTTATTGAACCAAAAGGACCGGTGGAAGTATCAACACTGACAAAGGACGTGAATAAGCTTGCTTCATTCTATTTTGAAGGACTTAGTGATGGCTACAGGATGATTGATGAAATTAATGAATACCTGAAGAGTGCTTAGACTCTATTCTGTTAAGCAATATGGCCTCATTGAGGCCTTTTTTTATTACAGCCAGTAGGACTAAAAATAACCTACCTTTAAAGTGTTTCCGTCCGTAGAGTTCTACCTTTCTGAATTGGATTTCTAAGCCAGATTCAGGTCCAGCCATACCTATAGCATACAAGTATCAAAGAATTTTCACCGTACAGGCCCTTTGCGGGCATAAACCGGGGCATCTGATCATGATGTATATATCTTCTCTCTATATCTCCGGAGATCAGCGTGTTACAGTTCATGGGATACTTTAAGGGAAGAAGTTTTCTTATGGTAGCTGACAGGTGTTCGAATCTGAGTGGCACAGGTATTTCTGCTGCATCAGCAAAGTCTTTCTGAATGGAGATGTAACAAGGAAGTATATCAGGGATGAATGGGTGCTGTCAGAGCGCATGAAGGTTACCGATATCCCTAAGTCAGGCGGGACTTTATGCAGGACCTGAACAAAGTAAAAGCTGGATGCCTAGACATCCAGCCTGCTTCAAAGTTACGCCAGAATGCAATCCACGTCCTTAGCGTGGTTTTTGCTATCAATAGTTATTCCAGTTTGAATGGGCAGCGCTCTCCTCATCCACGTGTTGCTCATCACCCTTTGGAAGAACAAAATCCTTGTTCCATGGTCCCGTCATAAAACCGGCTATAGCAAATACATATAAAGCGGCTGCAGCAGTCCAGAACGGCCACCATCCCATCACTTGTATGAGCGCTGTTTTACTGTCTTTATGGAAGAATGCATATAGCAGTGGGAGTACTACCATGAGGATAATTCCAATCCAGCTCGTAATGTTCAGTCCTTTGGTAAGCCTTTTTGCTATACCGACTCCTACAGTAAGTACGATAAGCCCCAAGAGGGATGTAAGTATTGTTCCGCTGTCAACTACAGCATAGCTTTTTTCTGAGAAGTTAACACCAAACATTTCAGAGTACTTGTTCCATCCGATTTTAGTCCCAAGCCATATAAACGCAATGCAAAGTGCAATCATAAGTACTATTGCCCACGTGTAAGATGGCGTCCATGCTTTGAGCCCCGTTCGTTTATTGACATATGCAACGGTAAGTAGTGGGAGCAGTGCAGATATGAAAACCTGTGATGGATTATATGTCGCATTATTAGCAAGACCGAAAATCTCAATTGCTGCTGATACCAGGAGCATACAGACAGATAAAAGCAAAAGCGCATTTGTCGCTTTTATTTTGTTTTTTGAAATGGATATTGCAGACATGAAATATGCAAATAGTCCTAAATAGAAAAAGCATATTGAAAATGCTTCTTTGTAAACTGACATACTTGTCATACCCGGAGCTCTTCCTGATAGATTGAAAACCTGAGGAAGTGTGGGAATCAGCGGAATCAGTAATGCCATTATCACTGTAACTGCTACAAGCGGTGATTTGGGTGTATGTTTGTTCATTGTGTATATTTCCTTCTAGACAGAAAATAATAGATGACCAAATAAGCGTCAAATAGCAGTTTATTTCAAAACAAAACTAAGTCTCACAGGCATATGATCTGAATATCTGAAATCATTGTCGATGTTTTCTGCACTTGCTTCTATATTGTCAGAAATAATAAAGCCGTCAATCACTGCAGTATAGTTGACTCCTTTCTCGTACGGGATATCGGCACCGCGGCATGTTGGGACGCTTGTAGCATTTTCTGCCCTGAGCATTGAAAACCCCTCTGGAATATCACTGTCTTTGAGAACGGAAATCCATGAAGGAGTCTTTTGCTTAGAAGGAAAAACATCGACCAGTTCCTCGCCGAGAATATGATTGAAATCCCCACCGAGGATAATATAGTTTCCCTTGTTGCGCTCCTTTGAGAGGAAGTCCTGTATGACTTCAAGCTGTTTTGCCCTGATTTTTCCTCCCTTGTCATAGGCTGACATGTGGGAATTGATAAGGACCAGTTCTTTCTGGTTTTCTGTAGGAATCCTTATTACAGAAAAACACCTGTCCAAATCAAAGAACTTTGAAAAATCTGTTGCAATCGGATAACTGATTCTTGTTGCATTTTCTATTCTGTATTTTGAAAGTGTCAAAAGCCCTGCAAGGGTTTTTCCATGAGGATCCAGCAAAGGGTAGAAAAGGAATGCCGAGTGGAAGTTTACAGCGAAGACAGAGCCATAGTTACTGAAATCTGATCTAATCATATTAACCTGATTCACCTTGTATGTCCTTGATGCCTTTTTATCCACTTCCTGCAGGAAAACAAAGTCTGCATCAAATTGCTTCAAGGTCTCTATAACGCCTTGTGTAGTAGTAAGAACACTCTCTTTGTCTATGGCCTTTCCGTATTTGCCTTTGGTTTCCTTTCCGTTTTCCATTTCCCCAGTATCCATAAAAAATGAGTACTCTGGAGTATATGCACCGAAACCAATGTTATATGTGAGTATGGTGTACTCACTTCCGGTTCTTACTGCTCCATTCTGGTTATTCTCTATTTCAAGCGATGTCACATTTTCTATTCTTGAGTAGGAGAAGAGGAGATATAAAAGATATGAGATAAGGGTCAGAGTCAAAAAAGCAAGAATAAGAAGGGCAATTATAAGGACAAAACGGAGGATTCCTTTTTTCATGTTCTCCATTATACAGGTTCTCTGAAAAATTTTTGTTTATTTTCTTGACGATTATTAGCGTCATATCGATATTTTGTACAACGAAAGGGATCTAAACTTCTGGAGGAAATGCTATGGATGAATTTACAAGGGAAATGGAAAGGATACTTGAAGGAGAAAGACTGGGTTTGTTGAATAAACTGAGGTCAATAGAAGACGAGTTTAGAAGTGAAAGCTCAGTTGACGGAGATGATGCAGATATTGCTTCAGGAGAGGAAAGCCATGCATCAAGGGAAATGTTCAATGCTATGGATACACGAAAACTAAAAAGTATTGATGCAGCCCTGAAACGTATCAGAAACGGGCATTATGGCTACTGCGTGGCATGCGGAAAAAAGATTCCGGAGGGGAGGCTCAGAGCCATGCCTTCTGCAGTCTTATGTATTGAATGCAAGGAAAAACAGGAGAGAATGAGAGCCTCTTAGTTTTCATTGATAATAAATTCCAGTTATACAAAATGGCTCCGGCCATTTTTTTTATGTCTTTTCCGGAATAAATGCAAAAAAAAATGGGGAGTCAGCTCCCCAGTGTAACGGAAATATATATCAGTGGAGGAAATAATGAACATCTGTTCCTTCCTCACACATAAGGTAATAACAAAACGGTAAATCGTGAAATAGTTTGTTTATATGCACCCTTTTATAATTACAGTCTTAGGTTTGATACTTAAAAAATATCCACTATAATTATCAATGGGGCAGAAGATGAACTTTATATTTATTTCTCCGCAGTTTCCTGATACGTATTGGAATTTTACAGACAGACTGAAAAGAAATGGAGTCAATGTTCTTGCTATTGGGGATACTCCGTATGAACAGCTTTCGTGGGAGCTGAAATCATCCATTACCGAGTATTATAAGGTTTCAGATATGGAAGACTATTCCCAGATGTTCCGTGCTGTTGCCTTCTTTTCGTTCAAATATGGGAAGATTGACTGGCTTGAGTCAAATAATGAGTACTGGCTTGAGACGGATGCAAAACTGAGGACAGATTTCAATATTACAAGTGGTGTGAAAACCGATCAGATAAACAAGTTCAAAAGCAAGTATGAAATGAAAAAATACTATGCTGCCGGCTTGGTGCCTACTGCAAGAAATGAAAAAGTAACTTCTTTGGAAAATGCACGTCTTTTTCTCAAAAAAGTCGGATATCCTGTAATTCTGAAACCGGAAAACGGAGTGGGAGCCAATAATACATATAAAGTCAATAACAGTAAGGAATTGGATGAGATATTCCCATCCCTTTGTGGATGTTATGTCATTGAGGAGTTTATCAACGGGGATATTGTTTCCTATGACGCAATAACGGACAGTAAAGCCGAGCCGGTTTTTGAATCCATGACAGAGTGGCCACCTTCAATTGCCGATATTGTCAATAACGAACTGGATCTGTCCTATTACACACCTGCTTTGATGGATGAGAAACTAAGAAAGGTCGGACGTGAGACTCTCAGGGCCTTTGATGTAAAGTCCCGTTTTGTTCATTTGGAATTTTTCCGTCTGAAAGAGGAAAAACCGGGACTCGGCAAGAAAGGGGATTATGTTGCACTTGAGGTGAATATGCGCCCTGCAGGTGGTTACACCCCTGACATGATGAACTGGTCGCATTCCCTTGACGTTTACCAGATCTGGGCTGATATGGTTGCTTTTGATGAAAGAAGGCATGGTAAGAACGGAAATGATTATTTTGTTGCCTATGCAAGCAGGAGAGACAAATACTCATATCGTCATACAGACAGTGAAATCCGGGAAAGATACGGAAACAGGCTTAAAGCGGATGGCCGCCTTCCACAGTTATGGTGGGCAGCCATGGGCAACTACATGTTCACGGCCCAGCTGAACACAGAAAAGGAGGCAGAGGAGTTTATTTCCTTTGTTACTGAAAAAGCATGATTGAAGGGAAAATCATCAAAGGCTATTCAGAGAACCTTTTGCGTGATATGACATATAAAGTTTTCGGCACTCCCTCGGAAAACAGCCGTCTTTGTTTTGCTTTTGCCCCTCAGAACGGACGATACTGGGATTTCGAGAATTTCGGCATGGTTAATACAATTTCCAAGTATATAGAAAAAGGGGAGCTGTTCTTGGTCCTTCCTGATTCTGTTGACAGTGAAAGCTGGTCATCCGGAGCTCCGGGAGGAGAAAGGATAAAAATACAGGAAAAATGGTATCACTATATAGTTGATGAGCTTTATCCGGAGGTGAAAAAAGCCTCCGGTTGGAAAGGAAAGGCAATAGCAACAGGATGTTCAATGGGAGGTGTACACTCCGGAATTTTCTTTTTCCGCCGTCCTGATTTGTTTGATACAATGCTCAGCCTATCCGGTACATTCAATGCATCAATGTTTTTTGGCCAATATATGGATAGCCTTGTATACGATAACAGCCCGGCACATTTCCTTGCGAATATGGATAAGGACCATCCATATATCGAACTTTACAGGAAAAGCAACATAATAACATGTTGCGGTCAGGGTGCATGGGAAGAGGAACTTCTTGCAGGAACAAGGGAGCTTGACAGTATTCTTACGCGGATGGATATCCCTCATTTCTCGGATTACTGGGGATATGATGTGAATCATGATTGGCCATGGTGGCAGAAAGAGATGCCCTATTTTTTCGATAACTTCATAATGAATAAAAAGTAGAATTCAAAATTGACGCCAATTAAGTTATATTGATAAAGATGACAGACTTAAACGAAAACAAAGGTTATTCAATTGTTGTATTCATACTGGCCATACTGGACATGGTATGGGCTGTGCTTGATATGAGTAAACTTCATTTTGTTTCTGAATGGTGGTTTTTATCAATTGCCTTGGTCATTGAGGGGTTTTTTATTTTCGATTATGTTGCGCGCATGGTTCAGGCTGAAAAAAAATGGGCATACATCCGCCACAGCATGTTTGATTTCATTGCTTTAATCAGTATACATCCGGTTCTGACTTTTTTCCGTCTGCCTCGTGTCATAGAGCTGACAAGACTTCCTCAGCTTGTAAAAAAAACAAAGTTGTACCAGAAGATATCCAAGCATTTTACAAAAGTATCCAACTTTCTTTATACAAATGGGTTAGTCCATGTACTGTATATCAATTTCTTTGCAATAATCATAAGTTCAGTCCTTGTTTATGTCCTTGAGAAGGGAATAACATTCCCGACATTCGGGGATGCTGTATGGTGGGCATTCGTAACTGTTACAACTGTAGGGTACGGGGATTATGTTCCCAAAACGATAGCAGGGCGTACTGTTGCCGTTGTTCTTATGATTGTAGGTATCGGATTGCTTTCCATGCTTACCGGTACTGTTGCAACATATTTCTCGAACCTCAGGAAAGAGAAGACAAATGTACAAAAGGATCTTGATCAGCTGAAAACACTTGCTTCCTCCATGAGCGAAGAGGAGCTTGATGCTTTGGTCGCAACTGCAGAAAAAATAAAAGCTTCATCAAAAAGTGGATCTGACAATATTAGTAACCAGAATAATGACCAGGAAAATCCACCGGAGGCAAAAATTTAGTTATCTTATGGATATAGGGGTGACCCTGAGGAGATAAGATGAACGAATATACAATCAAAGTAGAACTAAAAGAGGATGTGGAAGGTTTTGATAAAAGTGTGTTTATGACACTTACAGAACCTAGTTTATATGACGCTCTGACTCTTGGAATTTCAAAACGTGCTGAGCAGTTATACAAACTTGGTAAAGGTGTTAAAAGTGTTACCTTTGTTTCAAGCGGAGTTGAAACAGATGGTAAGAAATTCAGTTATGAAGAGAAGCTTACATTCAAAGATGGAAAAGATGTGAATGCAGACGTCTATGACGAAAGTGTGAGCGAACTTCCTTTCAGCGTTGACTCATTTGGGTATATAAAGCCTAGCGCAGCAGAGCGTGCTATCATTGTCGGACTCAAAATGGCATATCCTGATTATGATTTTGACTACAAGGATGATGGGGGAATTTCAGTATTCCTATTAGATTCATGGAAGAGTATACAGAGCTATCTTGCTTCTTTGAAAGGAAATGAAAAGATTCTTCTTGAAGACGGTGTAGACTACAAAACAGCCCAGAAATTTATTGATGAAACAGGTTCAATATTCTTCAAGGAGTATGGGATAAACCTTAAAGTAAAAGAAAGACAGACAGAGATGGATTACATCTATTCATCTGGTTTGAACAGAATCTAGAGATACTACCTGAATGAAAAAACCCCGTTTGAAAACGGGGCTTTATTTTTTTAGGGGGATTGTTTTTACATACAGAAATTAATATCCCAAAGCCGGAATGGCAACTAGTCAATTAGGTTTAATACATCCTCTCCGTGTGTTGATACACTGACTTTGCCAATCACATCAGTAATGATTCCCATCTCATCAATCAGATAGGTGCACCTGATTATTCCCATACTTGTTTTTCCATATAGTTTCTTTTCTCCCCATGCACCGTATTCCTCAATGACTTTATGTTCAGGGTCTGAGAGCAGTATGAAGTTGAGGTTTTCCTTATTCTCAAACTTCTTGTGTGATGCGATACTGTCACGGCTGATTCCGATAACCACGGCATTCTTAGCCTCAAGTTCAGCTTTATGATCCCTTAAGGAACATGCTTCTTTTGTGCACCCCGGGGTACTGTCTTTGGGATAGAAGTAAAGTACAACTTTTTTCCCTCTGAACTGACTTAGTGATACATTATTCCCGTTCTGGTCAGGCAATGTGAAATCCGGTGCTTTCTCTCCAGTGTTAAGCATAGCTTTCCTCCTCTTATATTGTACTGGAAAAGAAAAGGATCCACCAGCAAAACATATTAGGTTCCAGTCTATGCTTATCTTTTTGGATTTTCTGTTAAATATTGGGATTCTGTAAGATTTATCTGACCATTTCCAATAAAACATCAATACTACATACTTTAAAAGTCAAAGTATGGTAAAGTTTAATAAGGAAAATGAAATGAAAGAAAATGATTCACTTTATGTAGGCGTCAAACACAGGGAAAACAGGTTTTTGAGAAATGTTTATTTATGGATGTTCATCGGCCTTGCCCTGACTGGTCTTGTAAGTTTTGCTGTGGCACAGTCAAGAACACTATTACGCATGGTCGCAACCAATCCTGCTGTCCTTTTTATAATCGTCATTGCTGAGTTTGCTACGGTTTTCATTCTGGCAGGAAGGATTGAAAGGCTGAGTACGGCAGGAGCAATAGGGTGCTTTCTCTTTTATTCTGCCCTGACAGGTTTTACACTCTCTTCAATTGTGGCTGCGTATGCGGGAAGTGGAATTATTACAAAGGCCTTTGTCTCATCTGCTGTTGTATTTGCCATTGCAGCTCTCTACGCAACTTTTTCCAAAAAAGATGTATCACGCTGGTATTCATTTCTTATTATCGGACTAATCGGGTTGATTGTTGCGTCCCTTCTGAATTTCATTTTCAGATCAACGGTGCTTGAATTCGGTATTTCACTTCTTGGGGTCCTTATTTTTACTGGTCTTACCATATTCGACACACGAAAAATTCTTGCTATCAATTCCAGATACGGGGATGAAATGACAAGTGAGGAGTTCCATAAAATCTCGATTCTCGGGGCTCTGGATCTGTATCTGGATTTCCTGAATATATTTTTATACCTTGTCCGGATTTTCGGTAATGCATCCTCCTCTAGACGTTAAGGCAGTATATGAGGATGAGAACATTCTCATACTGGATAAACCATCAGGTATTGCAAGTGTTCCTCTCAAGAAAGGGGAGGACACTTCTTTTTTGTCCCATGTTCTGAACTCTTATCCTGAATGTGCCTCAGTTAAGGGAAAGAATGAATGGGAGAAGGGGGTCCTTCACCGTCTGGATACACCCACATCCGGTCTTATTATGGTGGCAAAGACGCAGGAGGCCTATGAGTATTATTCAAATGAACAGAGAAAAGGAAGGATAACCAAGATTTACAGAGTCAGAGTCGGAGAAGAAAGAAGCATAAATCCGAGTTTTGAAGCTTTTCCTTTTGAAATGGGTACCAATGAGATATCGTCACGTTTCCGCTCATATGGCAGGGGAAGAAAAGAAGTCAGGCCAGTATACAATGGAAAGAGAGCCGATTCGGATAAAATCTATGTAACGAGGATTCTGTCACACTGTGGGGCAGAGTATCTTGTAAGCATAGATAATGGCTTTAGGCATCAGATACGGGCTCATTTTGCATGGATGGGTTTCCCCCTTTTGGGTGATGACCTTTATGGAGGACAAAACAGCCCTGAGTTCGGTCTCAGAGCTGTTGCATTGTCATTTATAGAGTTTAAAAGCGGAAAGAGGATAAAGATCCTATCAGATCAGGTTACTCTCAATAGTGCTTTTTAATGTGTATGGATTGTATAATACTCCATCAACCGTCAGGGAAATCGGCTCAACCTTGCCATCAAGGCTTTCTGTATATTCAAGGTAAATGTTCAGATTGTTCCCGGTTTCTTCAATTAAGTTTAGATTAAGTTCAACTGTATAGATTTCCTCTTTCACCGAGTATGTTTTTCTTCCGTTTCCGTTAATTGTTGAGTAGAGTGAATCAACGTTATCAAAAGAGTAAACCCGGTTTTCAAAGTTTATAAAATCATTTGTGTCAGCTTTCGGATCTGAGAAAGCATTTTTTGCAACTGCAAGGAGTGTTGTATATTCATTTGGCGCATCACCGGGATCTGTATAGACCACATTATTGAACTGGCCTATAAATGCCTGATGTCCCCCTCTGTCGAGAGTTGTTGTTGAAATGACAGTTGAAAGCTTATGGTCCTTTGTGATTGCAACCTCGTAGGTAACAGTTTCACTCTGGCTGTTTACTGTCCTGATTCTATCTCCTTCGATTAAGTATCCGTTATACTCAATTTTGCCCTTTGTTGCCTTTCCTGTAGTGCGCTCTTCTTTTACCCCTTTAAGACCGCGTTTGAGTGCATAGCCTACATCCTGCAACATTCTTTCAAGCTTTGTCCTGAGGGGATTTATGCTTTCCTCTGAAGAGGACCTGTATGTCGCGTTGATTTTTGACGAATCGACTTTCTCTGTTTTATTACAAGATGAAAGAGCTAACGTAACCAATAAAAGTATTATTGCCGGTATTAGATTATGTTTTTTCATACAACCATAAGATAAGCGCAAATGACCTTTATACAAAATTCTGTCATCTCTCATCTTTGACAAAATCGATTTCATCAAATTCCTTTACGGCAAATTCGTTTTCATCACTGCTTGTAACCTCATCGATTCTTCTTTTTATCCCTTCAAGGGTTGCTGTAAGCTTTTTAGAGAGTTTGTTTGCTTCTTCATAGAGTTTTATGGCATCTTCCATGCCTGTCTCCGGGTTGTTGATAAGGTCTGCAATTTCTTCCATTCTTTTCAAATCAGATTCAAAGCTCATATATTTCCTCCGCTTTTGATTTCATTTTTCCTATGTAGAAGCGGGTCATTACAACTTCCCCCTTCTGTATTTTTTGTGCATCATTTATTATTTTCCCATCTGAATCGGTCACAACAGAATATCCTCGCTTGAGGACATTAAGTGGTGAGAGTGCTTCAATTTCTTTGGAAAGTGTTTCAAAGCGTGAAGCACAAGCTATGTACCTGCTATACACATTGAAGTCTATCGCTTTTTTTGTAAGTTCAAGATAAGACTCTGTTCTCCCTGTTGTCATGGCTATTCCAAGGCGTACTTTGAAAACAGTACTGGTCACGCGTGAAATATAAGAGTCATATTTTTTGCAGGTACCTGCCTTTGTTTTCTCCTTTAGGGATTTTATTTTTTCTGAAATGTTTATCTCTTTCATTACAAGGCCTGACTTTGCCATTGAAAGAATGGATACGAGTCTGCTTTTTTCTTCCAGAATCCTTTTTTCCATTGATGACGAGATTTGCAGGTCACTCATCATGAACCTAGTTGCAATATGTGAGAATGCTGAACTCAGTACCTGAGGTCTCACCTTTGCTTCGTTAAGGCGCAGCTCCATAACTGAGACAAGCTCTTTCATGGAAGATTTTATCCTGTGCATTACAAACTCAAGTTTTTCCCTGCGTCTGAAAATGGGTTCGGTAACTATTTCTGCAGCGGCTGATGGAGTGGGGGCCCTGAGGTCAGCAACATAGTCAGAAAGGGGGTAGTCGATCTCGTGCCCTACAGCACTTATTACAGGGATCTGAGAGTTATGGATTGCTTCAATTACCTCAGGGGATGAGAAAGCAGAAAGATCTTCTTCGCTGCCTCCGCCCCGTCCTACAATAAGGACGTCACACTCAGCAAAATTGTTTGCCTGTCTTATTCTCGAGGCAATGTTCTCGGGAGCACCTTCCCCCTGGACGGCAGTAGGGAAAATGAGGATATCCAATGAAGGGGCACGCCGCTTTGTTATTCTCAGAATATCCTGGATTGCCGCTCCACTTGGACTTGTTACCACACCGAGTGTTCTTATATCATCGGGAATATCTTTTTTTGTTTTCTCATCAAAGTAACCCAACGAGGCATAGTATTGCCTCCGTTTCTCTATTTCTTCACGTAGGCTTCCTTTCCCCGCAAGTTCAAGACGGTAGATATTGAAAGAAAGTGTTCCCCCTTTTACCCAGAAGTCAAGGTATCCGGTTGCGACTACCATATCTCCGTTCTTTATTTGAGGTACATTGTACTGATGGCTTTTAAAAAGATTGCAGCTTAATGAAGCGTCCTTGTCTTTGAGTGAAAAATACCAATGTCCGGAGGAAGCAGGTTTAAAAGATGACACTTCTCCTTTGATGATGCATGGCAGGAAAGCTTCTTTTATGGTTGTGCTTATGATGATGTTTATTTCTGAAACGGAAAAAGGACCTAAAGCTGCTTCGTTCATAGTAAGAAATGGGGCACCTTAGTGCCCCTTCAATTAGTCCTCAATAATTGCATCCTGAGGGCAAACACTTGCGCATGTTCCGCAAGAGATGCATGTATCTGGATCAATTACATAGGTTGGATCGCCTTCGCTGATTGCGTTTACAGGACATTCGCCTGCGCATGTTCCACAGCAAATGCATGCGTCTGTAATTTTGTAAGCCATGATTACACTCCTTAAAAAGATAACAAGGTAATTATAGAATCCTCTCAAAAGCTGGTCAACTTTGAAAAGCCAACAAAAAGGCAGTGAAAAAAGATAGTGTTTTTGTTTTTGCTGAAAAATACTATCTTAAAGATGCGTTTGTTCTTAGGAGGATTATATGTCAACCAGTAAGGAATATCTCAACTTTATTACCGAGAAGCTATCAGGTCTTGATGATGTTGCATTCAGGGCGATGATGGGAGAATACATTATATATTACAAAGGCAGGATTATTGGTGGCATTTATGATAACAGGCTTCTTGTAAAAGCAGTTCCAGCCGCCTTTGATTATGTAGGGAATGCTGAGCTTGTTTTACCTTATGAAGGGGCCAAGGGAAAAATGATTCAGATTGATAACGTTGATTCCCCTTCGTACCTTGAAGGACTTTTGAATGCAATGTATGACACTTTGCCGGAAGCGAAGAAAAAGAGGACCCAAAAGTAGGCTATGGGTTTTTCCTTTCTGCCTGAAGCCAGAACTTTTCAAGCGTTTTGTTGAATAAAAGTGGGTTATCCATATTCACAAGATGCCCGGCGCCACTGATTATTGCAGTTTTTATTTCATTATCGCTTTCCTTCCATTCCCTGAGGGCTTCTTTCTCCTCATCAACGTCATGGTCACCACATCCTATCAGAATCGGGTATGTCCTCTTGTAATCATTTTTTGTATTCACCATTTTTCCGATTCCTCTCAGGTAAATAAACGATTTTTTCGGAAAACGGAGATTCATATTATAAAACTCCTCCTGTGCCTTTTCTGTGACAGCAGAAATTTTCCTGTTTTCCTTACTGAACCATTTTATTGAAAAAAGTGCTTTTACTATCATTCCAACCTGCTTTATTGTGTT
>CAZOTY010000005.1:67979-85702 GCA_964582905.1 uncultured Spirochaetaceae bacterium
TATTGTGTTTCCCTTTTGCAGTTTCGGGTTGAAATTGTTTATATCATAGGAGCCAAAGCATGAAAGTGAGAGAACATTAAGAGGATACCTGTTTGCAAAATCCTGGGCCAAAACACCTCCAAGCGAAACGCCAACAATATGTGACTTTTCAACACCCTCGGCTTTCAGGATTTCCTCTATCCATTCCGCCATCCTGTCTATTGAATCATTTTTACTTCCGTTTTTGGATTTGCCATGTCCGAGTAAATCAACAAGGATTATGTTGTATTTATCTCGGAAGTAATTGAGTTGTGAACTAAACATGGTACTATCAGCAAAAGCTGCATGAAGAAAGAGGCAGTAGGTATCTTTACCGTTGTTTTCAGTATAATATGTGATAGGGGATGAAGGCAGTCTTTTTTCTTCCATAGTCGGAGTTTAATTTAAATGAGATTCGAAGACCAGTTTTTTCTTTCAGAAAATGCAAATATAAATAAACTTAAATCGTACGGTTTTACTGAAGAAAAAGACGGTTTTTATGTTTTCAAAAAAGAAATAATGGGTGGAAGGTTTTCCCTTACTGTAGTGTGGAACGAAAAAGAATCTGTAACATCCTCTGTCACCGATAACAGCTTTGGTGATGAGTATACACTCTATAAAACCTCCGGTCCCAAAGGGGAGTTCGCAAGGCGAGTAAAAGATGCTGTTGAAGCTGTTCTTGAAGAGATCAGCTATAAATGCTTTGAAAATGAGCATTACAGGGAGAAACAGACTCTGGAGATAATCTCCTACGTCAGGGAAACATATAAAAGTGATATTGAATACCTATGGCCCGATTCTCCAACTTCTTCCATTGTACGCAGGAAGGATAACCAGAAGTGGTTCCTGTTACTGATGGCTGTTGAAGAGGACAAAATACGCAAAAACGGCAGCAAGGACGTGAGGGAAGTAATGAATCTCAGGATGGAGAAAGGAGAAAAGGACTCTCTTGTGGACAACAGGAATTTTTATCCTGGGTGGCATATGAATAAGAGTACATGGTATTCGGTCTTTCTTGATGGAAGTGTTTCTACTTCGGACTTAAAAGAAAGAATCAGAGTAAGTTACGAGTTGGCAAAAAAGAAATAAAGCCATGTGCTGTTATCTGGATAATCAGGAAAACGCACATAAAATGGGCGTTGAAAAAAATTGAAAAGACCTTAATACTAAGGCCATGAAAAAACTCGTTATAGCTGAAAAACCGTCAGTTGGAAGGGAAATCGGGAAAGCCCTGAATGCCTTTAACAGGGAACAGGGGTACATAGAAGGAAATGAGTATATCGTTACATGGGCTCTTGGGCATCTTGTTGAACTTTCAGAGCCGGCCTCCTACTCTGAGGAGTACAAAAGATGGACACTCTCATCCCTGCCTATGTTACCTGAAGAGCTGACGCAGAGCGTTATACAAGAGAGCAAGGAACAATTCGAAGTAGTTTCATCCCTGTTAAACAGAAAAGATATAGAGTCAGTAATTATAGCAACAGATGCAGGGCGTGAAGGAGAGCTTGTTGCCCGCTGGATTCTCAAGCTTGCCGGGTGGAAAGGAAAGACAGAGCGGCTTTGGATATCGAGTCAGACGGAAAAGGCTATAAAGGAAGGCTTTTCCGCTCTGAAGCCGGCAAGTGATTATGATAATCTTTTTTGTGCTGCCGAGTGCCGTGCAGCTGCAGACTGGTATGTTGGAATGAATGTCACAAGAGCCCTTACCTGTTTTTATGATGCAAAGCTTTCTGCAGGGCGTGTGCAGACTCCTACACTGGCTTTGATGACAGAAAGGGAGGATGAGATTGACTCTTTTGTCGGAGAATACTACTACACAGCCCGCGGAAACTTCGGACTCTTTTCTGCTTCCTATTATCCGGAGGAGAATTCGATACGTTTCAAGGATGATGAGAGAGCAAAAACCCTTGAGGGTCTGAAACACAGAAAGGGCAAAGTGGTATCTATAAGGAAAGAGGAGAAATCAGAGCCTGTTCCACTTGCATATGATCTGACTGAACTTCAGAGGGATGCAAACCTGAGCCTGGGTTTTTCTGCAAAGGAAACACTGGATGTGCTTCAGAGGCTTTATGAAGTCCATAAAATAGTAACATACCCAAGGACAGATTCCCGTTATATAACAGAGGACATAGTTCCAACGATTCCAGAGCGGCTACGTGCAATAAGGGATACAGTATTCTCATATCAGGTTGATGAATATCTGGAAAATGGTTTTAATGCCAATAACCCACGTTTTGTTAACTCTGCCTTGGTCAGTGATCACCATGCAATAATTCCAACCGAGCAGAAGGTAAGGCTTTCTGACCTGAATGAAAAGGAAGAAAAGCTATGGCGCCTGATCGCACTCCGTTTCCTGGAAGTACTCGGGGAAGATTACAGATATGTTTCAACACAGGTCAATATAGACGTTGAAGGGTTTTCATTTATGACACGTTCTGTGGAACCTCTGAAGCTAGGCTACCGTTCAGCTTCTGTCTCCGCAAGGATAAAAAGCGCATCACCTGTATCGGAGGAAGGAGGAGATGGGATTCTCCTTTCATCACTGCAGGAAGGAAGTGAACTGGACCTCATTTCGGTAAGGGTCAGAAAGACCAGTACGACACCTCCGGAAAGATATACTGATGCAACCCTTTTAAGTGCTATGGAGCATGCAGGACGCTTTGTTGAAAATGAGGAAGCAAAAACAAATCTTACAAACGGACTAGGAACCCCGGCAACCAGGGCCGATATGATTGAAAAACTTATTCAGAATAAATATGTGGAGAGAGAGGGAAAGTATCTCAAGGCAACAGAAAAGGGGAGGGAAGTCGTACGTCTTGCCCCCTCGGTTCTGAAATCTCCTGAGCTTACAGGTGTATGGGAAGGAAGACTTGAGAAAATCAGCAAAGGCAAGGAGAATCCGGAAAAATTCATCCATGATATAAAGAGCCTTGCCTCGGCACTGGTAAGTGATGTAAAGACAAGCCGGGAGAAATTCTCTCCCATTTTCAAGGAAGGAAAGACGTGTCCTTACTGTGACGGCCCCATGATGAAGGCAATAGAAAGTGACGGGGCAGTGCACTATATCTGTCAGAGGATGAGTTGCTCATACGAAGAAAAAGAAGTCAAAGTCCGAGTCGGTGTTCCTGAAGAAGCGAGAAAAAGGATAACAACAGATGAAAACGGTAAAGTCAGGGTTGTTATAAATAAAAATGCGCTCCGAATTCCAAAGGCCGTGTATGAAACGAAGACAGAGGTTGTCCGCGAATCAAAAAGAAAGTACAAAGCCGGTAAACCCTCATCCTCCTCATACAGGGAGAAACACAGCTATATCAGCAGGGAGAAGCCGTACTTTTCAAGTGGCAGTGACTCTGGTGGCACTATGGCAGACTTTTTCCGCCTTTCAAAAGAGAGGGAAGAGAAAAGGAAGAACAGAAGATAATATCTGTTATTATAATAACATTTCGTTATTATATTTACAAAAAACTGTTACTTTGTTATGGTTTTTAAGGAGCTATTATGAATGTTGCTATTGTAGGTTTCGGTAAGATGGGAAAGGAAATACTTGGGGTTCTTGAAAATAAGGATGCCACAGTTGTTTCCATTATAGATCCTTTTTCCCAGGACAACAGGGTGACGGGAAAGAAACTGAGCACTGAGAATCTCAATTGTGCTGATGTGGTTATTGATTTTTCTTCCCCTTCAACTATTCTCGAGAATATTGATTTTTATATTTCAAATAACCTCAGGGCTGTAATTGGAACAACAGGATGGAACAGCAGCATCCCTGAAATCAGGGCAAAAATGGAAAAGAGCAAGGCCAAAGTCTTATACAGCGGAAACTATTCTATCGGAGTTGCTCTTTTTTTGAAGATAGTAGATGAGGCCTCTTCCCTGATAGGAAAAACAGGACTTTATGATGAAGCTCTTTTTGAGTCTCATCATAATGCCAAGGCTGACAGCCCCTCCGGCACTGCATTGATGCTTGCCAATGCGGTTCTAAAGAACAGTCCTGAGAAAAAAAGGCTCCTTATAGGAAACAGTGAGAAGAAAATAGAAAAAGATGAGTTGCAGGTAATAAGCCTACGTGTAGGATATGAGCCGGGTTTGCATGAAGTTGTCTTTGACTCTGAAGCAGATACAATAAAGCTTACACACCACGCAAGAAGCAGAAAAGGTTTTGCTACCGGAGCGGTCAAAGCAGCCTTCTGGCTCTGTCAGACAGATAAATCAGGTTTATTGGAAATGGATGATTTTATAAATGAATTATTAGGTAGGAGATAAATGGAGAAAAACAGGTTCAGAGGTGTGTTCACTGCATTAATCACACCTTTCTCAGAGTATAATACTGTGGACTATGCAGCTCTTGAGCGCATTATAGAAAACCAGATCCAGTCGGGTATTGATGGCTTGGTGCCCTGCGGGACAACAGGTGAAAGTCCGACACTGTCACATGAGGAACATGACAGAGTCATTGCCCAGACAATCAAGCTTGCCAAAGGTCGTGTTCCTGTTATTGCCGGAACCGGAAGCAATGCCACCAGTGAGGCTATCAGGCTCAGTCAGCATGCAGAAGATGCCGGTGCAGATGCGGTTCTTCTGGTCAATCCATACTATAACAAGCCGACACAGAAAGGACTTTTCCTTCACTTCAAGGCAATTGCTGATTCAGTTTCAATTCCGTGTATCCTTTACAATATAAAAGGAAGGACTGGGGTGAACCTTGATACTGAGACTCTTAATGAGCTTGAGTCCAGCTGCAAGAATATAATTGCAGTAAAGGAAGCAAGCGGGGATTTGGAGCAGATGGAAAGGGTAATATCATCCAAGAAAAAGGATTTTTCTGTTCTCTCGGGAGATGATAACCTGTCTCTTCCATTGATAAAAAAGGGTGGAGACGGGGTAATTTCAGTTGCATCAAACCTGTTTCCACGTGAAATGAGCAGAATGATCCACCTTGCGCTAGATGGTCACTTTGAGGAAGCAGAGAAAATCAATTCGTGGTTCAGTCAGTTTTTCAAGGTGTGTTTTATAGAAACCAATCCGATTCCTATAAAGACTGCCATGGCACACTTCGGTTTTGTCAATGAAATATTCCGTCTGCCGCTATGCTCCCTTGAAAAAGAAGAGCACAGAAAGCTTCTTTTTGAAACAATTGATTCGATGATGGAAGACATAAAGGCAGGTAAAATCAATGGCTAACTGTAATGAAAATTTTTTGAAGCTCTCAGAGGGATATCTTTTTCCTGAAATTGCAAGGAGAACCAGGGCCTGGCAGGATAAGAATCCAGGTGTTGAGGTTCTCCGTCTGGGGATAGGAAATACTACAGAACCTTTGTCGAAAACCGTTGTGGATGCAATGGTAAAGCGCGCTCTGGAACTTGGAAAGGTGGAAACCTATTCAGGCTATGGGGACGAACAGGGTAATAAGGATCTCAGAGAAGCGCTCTCCGAGTTCTATAAGAAAAGCTATAATGTGGATATCGCCCCACTCGAGTTCTTCATTTCTGACGGAGCAAAAAGTGATGCTGCAAATATTCAGGAAATCTTTTCTTCCTCATCTGTTGTTGCAATACAGAATCCGGCATACCCTGTGTATGTTGACAGCAACGTAGCTGCCGGAAAAACAGGACCCTTTAACAAAAAAATCGATGGTTATGATGGAATTTACTATATGGACAGCACCAAGGAGAATAACTTTGTGCCAGCTCTTCCTGAGCGCCATGTTGATTTGATATACCTCTGTTTCCCGAATAACCCTACCGGAACAGTGGCTACCAAAGAGGATTTGAAGAGGTTCGTGGACTGGGCCATTGAGAACGATGCGATAATTATCTTCGATGCAGCTTACGCAGAATTCATTGAGAGCGATGGAATCCCAAGGACAATTTACGAAATCGAGGGAGCTGAGAAGTGTGCTATCGAACTGAACTCTTTCAGTAAGCAGGCCGGATTTACAGGTGTCCGTCTTGGCTGGACAATCGTTCCTTCTGCCCTTAAGTGTCAGAATGCACCTGAGGGTACACTTCACCGTCTTTGGCTGAGAAGGCAGACAACATTCTTCAACGGAGCTTCAAACATTGCCCAGGCCGGAGGAGTTGCATCCCTTACAGATGAAGGTCTGAAAGAAAACAGGGAAACTATACGCTACTACAAGGAAAACGCAAAGATAATAAAAGATACAATGGAGGCCCTTGGCTTTACATGTTATGGTGGCGTTGACAGCCCTTATGTCTGGATGGAATGCCCGGAGGGAAAAACCAGCTGGGAATTCTTCGATTTCCTTTTAGATAAGTGTCATGTTGTTGTCACTCCGGGCTCCGGTTTCGGACCTAAGGGTGAGGGGTATGTCAGAATCTCGGCATTCGGGCACAGGGAGAACATACTCAAAGCGTGTCAGTCAATCAAGGAGCATATCAATGACTAATAAGAGTTTGCCTTTAAATGATAAAGATCTGCTCAAGCTTGTTGAAAAGCTTCCGACCCCGTTTCATCTTTATGACGGGGATGCAATTATAAAAAATGCAGAAGAGATGAAAAAAGCATTTTCATGGTCACCGGAGTTTATTAACTTCTTTGCAGTCAAGGCCCTGCCTAACTGGCATATAGTAAGGCTTCTCGGAGATATTGGATTCGGTACTGACTGCTCGTCCCTCCCTGAACTTCTGATTTCCAAGGAGGCAGGCATTACGGGAAAGAGAATCATGTTCTCTTCAAATGATACTCCGGACGAGGAGTTTGAACTTGCCAACAGTCTTGGAGCAGTTCTTAATCTGGATGATATTTCCTTTATTGAAGATGTTGAAAGAGTTCTGGGAAAAATGCCGAAAACCATTTCATTCCGTTTCAATCCAGGAAAGGAAAGAACAGGGAATGCGATTATAGGCAATCCCGTTGAAGCCAAATACGGACTTACACGTAATCAGCTTTTTGAGGCTTACAGAATCTGTAAGGAGAAAGGGGTTGAACACTTTTATCTTCATACAATGGTAGCTTCAAACGAGCTTAACGGAGATTATATTGTAGAGACAGCCAGAATGCTCTTTTCCCTCGTAAAGGAGATAAAGGAGAAGACCGGCATCAGGATTGAGCAAATTGATCTTGGCGGTGGTGTGGGTATTCCTTACAGGGAGGAAGATAGCAGAATCGAATGGTCCTATCTTGGAGAAGAAATCAGAAGTCTCTATTGTGCAATGATTGAAAAAGAAGGACTAGCCCCGTTAAGGCTTTCATTTGAATGTGGCAGGGCAATTACTGGTCCTTATGGATATCTGGTTACAAAAGTACGTCATGTCACGCATAAGTATAAGGACTATGTGGGTCTTGATGCATGTATGGCGGATTTGATGAGACCTGCTTTATATGGTTCTTATCACCATATAACTGTTGTTGGAAAGGAAGATAAGGAAAAAGACCATATCTACGATGTCACAGGTTCCCTTTGCGAGAATAATGACAAGTTTGCAATCGACAGAAAACTTCCTGAAATTGAAAGGGGAGATGTTCTTGTCATACACGACACAGGTGCGCATGGATTTTCCATGGGTTTTAATTATAACGGGAAAATGCGTCACGCGGAGTACCTTCTTTTAAAAGGGAAGGTTTACAGAATCAGAAGAGCTGAGGAGTACTCTGATTATGTAAGGACGCAGACACTTCAGAAAGAAGAAATCTGATGGATCATATTTATAAAACCCGTGTCTATTACTCAGATACTGATGCATCAAACCGGGCCTACCATGCCCGATATCTTGACTGGGCGGAGCATGCCCGCACAGAAATGCTCCGCTCAATCCTGCCTGATTTGAAGCAGTCTTCCCTGAAAGACCTTGGCTACGGCTTTGTCGTGAAATCGGCTTCTGTTGAGTATCATAAGGGAGCTGAGCTTGATGATGAGTTGACTGTAAGCACATCAATTGAGGAACTCGGGAAAGTTTCAGCTATTCTCCTCCAGAAGATAAAAAAGGGAGATGAGACGCTTGCATCAGTAAAGATAAAAGTAGGCTTTATAAACTTCGGAACAGGGCGTCCGTCAAAGCTTCCTGACCAGGTCAGTCAGGCTCTTATGGTTTTCTGCTCTCAGTAGACTTCACATAACTTGTAAAGCGCGTTGTATAGTTTCTGCTTTTCATATCACGCCTTATATTTTTCCTTGTTAAGATTGATTGCAGCTATTAAGAAATTATTTTCTGTTATGTTTAAAGAGTGTTTAGATTTTAAAGAAAGCTGAATGCTCTTTTTTATTATATCAAAATATCAAAAGTGGCAATTGAAAGTTTAAGAACGATACCTTTTTTTGTTTTCAGGTTATAAATTTCTACAAAAAATGTTGAAAATAATATACTTATATAATAAGACTGTTAAGTGTAGGTGTATAATATGTTCATCGAGAAGTTAAGAGAAAAATTTGGTAATAACGAGCCGATATTTACAAATGAAATTCTGAAGTTGTTTGACGAGTTTACATATGTTTATGTTTTTCGTCTTATAAGTAAGGCAAAAGATATGGGCGAACTTATACAATTTGATAACGGTGTATACTATATTCCGGAAAAAACTGTTTTTGGCTTGTCCACAATAACGTCAGATGATGTGATAAACAAAAAGTATATTCAAGATGGAAAAGACATTTTTGGAGTATATAGTGGCTTGAAGCTTCAGAATATTTTCTCAGTAACCACACAGATGCCAAACACGGTGGAAGTCGTTACGAACAATGAAACAACAAGATGCAGAAAAATCGAGATAGATGGCAGAAGTTTTATATTGAGAAAATCACGTTGCCATATATCGAAAGAAAATTCAGATGCCTATATGGTATTGCAACTGTTTAACGACTTGGGAACACAAATAAAGTTAGATAATTTTGCAAAAGAAAAGATAATAGGATTTATCAGGAAAAACAATGTCTCTACAAGTGACATTGTGAACTTGGCAAGAGTGTTTCCAGCTAAAACTACAAAGAACTTGATTGTAAATGGGATATTAAATGAAACTGCATAATGATCGAGTAGCGTTTGAGCAAGCAGTAAGAAGCGCGAGCAGATATTTCAATATTGAGCCCGGGATAGTGGAAACGGATTACTTTGTTACATTGGTCTTGGGGTGGGGAGATTAATGAACGTGCCTCAGGTTTAGTATTCAAGGGAGGTACTTAACTTTCCAAATGTCATAAGATAATTGACAGGTTTTCGGAAGATATAGATTTGACTTTGGACGAAGAACATTTTCCTCAAGGACAACGAAAAAAACTAAAACCCATAATCGTAGATGTGTGCAAAGACCTTGGTCTTATTTTGCGTAACAAAGAAGAAGTAAGGAGCCGTCGCTCGTATAACAGTTATCATATAGAATATCCAGTGCAGTTTTCGTCTACATCCGTGCATCCGCAATTACTAGTTGAAACCGTGTTTATTCAGAAAGCTTACCCTGTTGAGGTGAAGACAGTTGATGCTCTCATAGGTGAATGGTTGCGTTCAACTGATAAATCAGATGCAATAAGGCAGTATGAAATGTATCCTTTTGAAATCCAGGTACAAACATTGGAGCGTACATTGGTAGATAAGGTATTTGCCCTATGTGACTATATGGAAAGCGATGTGAGTTGGCGACAGTCAAGGCATATTTATGATATTTCAAGGCTGTTGAAAAAAATTAATCTGGATGTCAGTTTGAAAGAACTCATCAAAAAGGTCCGAGATGACAGAAAATCCAACAAAACTTGTTTGTCTGCCAGAGATGGAGTAAATGTTTCTGAACTTTTACAGAAAGTAATAGACACGCAGTACTTTAAATCTGATTACGAAAGCGTTACGTCAAAATTGCTTTCAAAACCTGTTGAGTATGACGAAGCAATTAGGGCACTGGAAAAGATAATAGAAAGTGGTGTGTTTACATAGTACGAGAGCATGGTAGGTAAAATTCAGTAATGATAGAGTTCATTGTCAGTAGACTTCACATAACTCATCAAAGCGCGTTGTATAGTTTCTGCTTTTCATATCACGCCTTATAATATCCTCCTTGCTCAGATTGATTGCACTGCCAAGAAGGAGGCTTTTTTTACCGTATTGACGTGAGATATCCGAAAAAACATGGGAAAGCTTTTCTTCCTTCAAAAGCCTTTCGTTGTCAGTAAATAGATCCGGTGTCCTGTCCCTTTCTTTTATTAGATCAAAGGCGAAGACACGCCCTCCTTTATACTTGTAGCCGCTTTTGAAAAGGGACGGAACAAGCCTTTCAATGATGGAAGCAAAGTTCGGGGCATAGTTTGTCGGGATTAAAAGCTTTACCGTGTGATAGACAGACAGGTAGTCACTCCGGAATCTGTTTGAAAAAAAGTTTATTCCGAAAGAACTTGCAATAAGATTCTTTTCAGCAAGGTGCCTAGAGAGGGATTCAGCCATTACAATAAGGTTTTCAATCAGGTTTTCCATATTTTCGACAGGATCCTTAAATGATACTCCCGAGCACATACTCGTATCTGTCTGCCCCTGAGTCTGACACTCATTTCCGTTCAGCTCCATAATCGTTCTGGCAAGTGTTAAGTTATAATTCTTTGTGGCCCATTCGGGATCAGTCATTTTCAAGTCATAGGCACTATGTATGCCACGACTTGGCAGTTCCTTTTTCCATGAGTGACCGACTCCCCATACATCAGCTACATCAAAAGACCTTAGTACTTCATCTTCATCTTTTTCCTCAAGGAAAAAAGTCCTGTCTGGTTTTTTCTTCGCTATTTTTGAAGCTATTTTCACGAGCGTCCTTGTTCTCCCGTATCCGACAGACACAGGAATTCCTGTTTCCTTGAATATACGTGAGGCAAGCAATTTGAGGGAAAGTCTGTCAGGAGGGGTGAAAAATGCTTCATCAATCGAATACTGTTCAATCTCCGGTGTATATGAGGAGAGCGTTTTCATTACGCGGTTTGAAAGGTCCTGATAGAGTGTGTAGTTACTCGAGAATGCAACAACTCCTTTTTTTTCTGCTTCCTCTTTTACTTCATGCCACGCCTTTCCCCTTGAGAACCCAAGGCTCTTTGCCACCTGGTCAGCTGCTACTATTATTCCGTCGTTGTTTGATAGGACAACGATAGGTTTCTTCTCCAGGTCAGGACGCATCAGGCGTTCACATGAGGCAAAGAAGCTGTTACAGTCACAAAGTCCTATCATAGTTTCCTTACTATGGCAGTGACGACCCCGAAGACCTGAAGTTCTTCCATGTTATGGAGAACAATGTCACTGTACTCAGGATTCTCTGCATGCAGGACAAGACGGGGTTTCAGTAAGAGGCGCTTTAAGGTAAAGCAACCATCAACAGATGCAATTATAAGGGAGTTATGCTTTGCTTCCTTTGCCCTGTCAACAACAATCAGATCCTCCGGGAATATTCCTGCCTCAGTCATGCTGTACCCTTTGGCACGAAGTACATATACACTTGGTTTATCTGTCTCAAGGAATTCATTGAAATTGAGCATGTCCTCCTTGTAGTCCTCTGCAGGACTCGGGAAGCCACATATAATCACTGGTGGATCGTATTGCATATTAAGTAAAATACCAAATTAACAGTTTCTGAAAAAGTAATATACTGTGAAATATGGTTATACATGGGATCAATAAGCTTACTTTAACAGATTTTCCCAACAGGCTTTCTTCAATACTGTTTACAGGCAACTGTAATTTCCGCTGTCCTTTCTGCCAGAATTCAACACTGGTTCTTAATCCTGAGAGTGAACCGGTAATTGATGAAAACGAAATTTTTTCTTTTCTCAGGAAGAGAAAGGGTTTTATTGACGGTGTTGTGATAACAGGAGGGGAGCCAACTGTCAGTAAAGACCTTGAGGATTTTATAAAAAGAATCAAAGATACAGGTCTTCTTGTAAAACTGGACAGCAATGGTTATATGCCAGATGTGCTTTCTTCCCTTATTGATAAGAATCTTGTCGATTATATAGCCATGGATATAAAAAATGACAAAAAACATTATGCTGAGACAGCCGGGGTCAAAAACCTTGATATAGCACGTATCGAGAGGAGCGTTGACTTGCTTAAAGAAGGAAGGATAGAGTACGAGTTCCGTACTACAGTGATGAAGGAAAAGCACACTAGAGCCACAATTTTATCAATTGGGGAATGGCTGGAAGGAAGCCAAAATTATTTTATACAAAACTATGTGGATTCAAGAAATATCCTTTTTGGACATTTTACTCCGGTTGAAAAAGAAGAACTCTTATTATGGCGCAATTTGCTTTCCAGTTATATAAAAAACATACAAATAAGATAATAAACAGCGGCTCCTTTTGAACACTATATATAGTGTAGTGTTATAGAAATAACATCAAATAATGTGTTTTAAAGAGTTGTCTTATTGGACCTTTTCAATTAAACTTTCCCTTAGCGGGTCTCCGCTTGATTGGGAGTTTAATCAAAATGTACACAGTTATTAAACGTGACGGACAGAGTGCGTCCTTTGACATTAAGAAAATCACTGAAGCTATCAAGAAGGCTTTTATAGCAATAGAGAAGAACTTCGATGAGAATATTATCGATTTCATTGGCTTGAAGGTAACTGCAGACTTTGCCTCAAAAGTGAAGGAAAACAAGATTACAGTGGAGGAAATTCAGGATTCTGTTGAAAAAGTTCTTTCTGAAGCTGGTTATGCTGACGTTGCAAAAGCTTATATCCTCTACCGAAAAAACAGGGAAAAAGTCAGAAACATGAAGAGTGCAACACTCGACTATAAGAGTGTTGTGGATAACTATCTCAAGCTCAATGACTGGCGTGTTAAGGAAAACAGTACCGTAACGTACTCAGTAGGCGGTCTTATCTTGTCAAACAGTGGTGCTATCACTGCAAACTACTGGCTCAGTGAAATATATGATGAAGAAGTTGCAAACGCACATCGCACATGCCAGATGCATATACATGACCTTTCAATGCTTACAGGATACTGTGCAGGATGGTCTATCAAGCAACTTATCCAGGAAGGTCTTGGTGGAATCCCTGGTAAAATAACTTCATCTCCGGCAAAACACCTTGCAACGCTATGTAACCAGATGGTCAACTTCCTGGGTATAATGCAGAATGAATGGGCAGGAGCTCAGGCTTTCAGCTCATTTGATACATATCTTGCTCCGTTTGTCAAAGTTGATAATCTTGATTATGACACAGTCAAGAAGTGCATCGAGTCATTTGTATATGGTGTTAATACACCCTCGCGCTGGGGAACACAGGCTCCGTTCTCAAATATAACACTTGACTGGGTCTGCCCGAATGATATGAAGAATGTTCCGGCAATTGTCGGTGGAAAGCCTATGGATTTTACTTACGGGGATTGCCAGAGGGAAATCGATATGGTTAATAAAGCCTTTATCGAAGTTATGATTGACGGAGACGCAGAGGGCAGAGGTTTCCAGTATCCGATTCCTACATATTCAATTACAAAGAATTTTGACTGGTCAGATACAGAGAACAACAGACTTCTTTTCGAGATGACAAGCAAATACGGAACACCTTATTTCTCAAACTACATCAATTCGGATATGGAACCGAGTGATGTCAGAAGTATGTGTTGCCGTCTGAGACTCGATTTAAGAGAGCTTAGGAAAAAGTCCGGAGGTTTCTTCGGTTCAGGAGAATCCACCGGATCAATCGGAGTTGTTACAATAAACCTTCCGAGAATGGCATACCTTGCAAAAGACAAGGAAGATTTCTACAAGAGACTTGATAAACTTATGGACGTAGCAGCCAGAAGCCTCAAGGTAAAAAGAACGGTTGTAACAAAGCTTCTCAATGAAGGACTCTATCCATATACAAAGCGATACCTCGGAACATTCGACAACCATTTTTCTACAATAGGACTTGTCGGTATGAATGAGGCATGTCTCAATGCATCATGGCTCAGAGCAGACCTTACAAACAAGGAAGCACAGGATTTTGCAGTTGAAGTACTTAATCATATGAGGGAACGCCTTTCAGATTATCAGGAAAAATACGGAGACTTGTATAACCTGGAAGCAACACCTGCAGAGTCAACAGCATATCGCTTTGCCAAGCATGATGTGGAAGAGTACCCGGATATCATCACAGCAACTGACAGTTCCCAGGGTGCACCATACTATACAAACAGCTCGCACCTTCCTGTAGGATACACCGACGATATTTTTACAGCCCTTGATGTGCAGGACAGACTTCAGACTCTTTATACATCAGGAACAGTATTCCACACCTTCCTCGGTGAGAAGTTACCTTCATGGAAGGCAGCTGCAGAGCTGGTAAGGAAGATTGCTGAAAACTATCAGCTCCCTTACTACACAATCAGCCCGACTTATTCTGTATGTCCTGAGCACGGCTATATATCAGGTGAGGTATATGAGTGTCCTCACTGCCATAAGGATACTGAGGTTTATTCAAGAATCACCGGTTACTACCGTCCGGTCCAGAACTGGAATGTCGGAAAGAGTCAGGAGTTCAAGGAAAGAAAGGAGTATGAAATTGCTACTTCGGTTTTGAAAAGAGACAGTTTTACATGCAAGGTAAATGCAAGCAATATTGATCACCTTGAAGATAATGTTAATGAAGTTCTCCTTTTTACAACAAAGACCTGCCCTAACTGCCGCATGGCAAAGCAGGCTTTGGAAAAGAGCGGAATCTCTTACAGAACTGTGGATGCAGAAGAGAATGCAGAACTTTGCAAAAAGTATAACGTAATGCAGGCTCCTACACTGGTTGAAATCAAAAACGGAAGAGTAAACGTATTCTCCAATGTTTCAAACGTCATTGCTTACTCAAAGGCACAGGCCTAAAAGCCAGTGCAGACAATAAGGCTCCCTCGGGAGTCTTTTTTTATTGACAGTATGGGCCATTGAAATTAATATGATATCAAAAAGATATCAAATTAGGAGGCATTATGAAAGTAGAGGAAAAAAGTATAAAAACAGCTAACGGTTATTTAATGCTGTTTCTGGTTATTGTTCTTACAATCCTTACCTCAGCTGCTATGGTTCTCTCTTCAATTGCATTTTCACATGTGAGTGAAGCGCAAGCAGGAGTTTATATGACCTTGTCAGTAATTGCATTCACTTTTGTGATGATAATGTTCAACGGCTTTAAAATTGTCAGACCGAATGAGGCAATTGTATTCACTGTTTTTGGAAAATATGCAGGTACATTAGAAAAGTCAGGCTTTTTCTATGTAAATCCATTCTGTTCATCTGTTGGGGCGGGAAGCAAGGATGACGGAGGAGCAGTAAGAATTGGTGCTTCCGGTGTACATATGAATGTTGCTTCAAAAAAGGGCGTTTATAGGATTAGTACCAAAATATCAACATTGGATAATGAAGTGCAGAAAGTTAATGATAAACTTGGTAATCCGATTATGCTCGGTGCTATTGTCGTATGGAAGGTAGAAAACCCTACTAAGGCAGTTTTTGAAGTAAACGATTACAATTCATTTCTTTCCAGTCAGGCTGACTCAATTATAAGGAACGTTGCTCGTCTTTATCCGTATGACTCTACAAATGACAGTCAGGATGACCAGAATGAGCTTACACTTAAAGGTGCTTCCAAGGAAATTGCAGATCAGATGCAGAAAGAACTTGATGAGGCTGTTAATGAAGCAGGGCTGAAGATTATTGATGTAAGAATCAACCAGATTTACTACGCACCGGAAATAGCTGCGGCAATGCTTCAGAGGCAGCAGGCAGTTGCAATCATCGCTGCAAGAAGCAAGATAGTTGAAGGGGCTGTCTCAATGGTTAAGATGGCTCTCAATCAGCTTAAAGATGAGAATATAGTTGATTTTGATGAAGAGAGAAAAGCGCAGATGGTATCAAATCTTTTGGTTGTGCTTTGTGGAAATAAAGACCCACAGCCTGTACTTAACAGCGGATCAATTTACTGATGGAAGATAAAAAAAGCGGAGAGGATAAAAGAAAGCAGGTACCTCTCAGAATCTCAAAAGACTTATTCGATGAATTATCAGGTTGGGCTGAGAGTGATTTCAGGTCTCTTAACGGACAGATTGAATACATTCTCACTCAGGCAGTAAAAAAGAGAAAAAAGAGCCTTAAGGAAGATTTATGATTCGGCCTCCAAGGTATGACGCAGCCCTTTCATCATTTGTAAAAAAAACTGATGAAAGGCTGTTTTTTTCTGTCAGGGCACTTATTGTACTCAGAATCAGGGATGAGTTTAGTGGGTCAAGGGAAGATGTGATTTCATCCATTATCAGTACCTCTGGCTTAAGGGAGAGCGATCTAATTATTGCAAAGCGCTGAATCTCTCCTCCAGATAACTGTGAGGGATACTTATCAAGTAACTTATCCCCGTCATTGAAGAATACGGAAACATATTCCTTCCAATCTGATGACGGAGAAAGGATTTCGATTCCCTTTCTGATAGTCAGAAGGTTATCAAAGGAGGAAAGCGGATTCTGAGGTACAAATGCTATTTTTCTTCTCATTGCGTTCAGTCTCTTTCCCTTTAATGAGTATAAATTGATTCCATCAAGGTACAGGGTTCCGCTATCTGCTTTTAAAAGTGTCGATAAAAGAAGTGCAAGTGTGGTTTTACCTTTTCCTGACGGGGCAAGAACTGAAAGGATTTCCCCTTTATCAATTCTGATGGAGAAGTCAGAGATAACATTCCTGTCTTTATATGCAAAACTGAGATTTCTTGCTTCAAACATAACTTTCTCCGAATAGCGGGGAGGAGAGAAACACCTTTGCGTATTCTGATAGTTCTTTCTTATCATCAAGGTTTTCAATCTTACCGTTTTTTAAAAGGAGCCTCTTTTCCCCAAGTTCATCAAGCAGGCGTTTTGAGTGAGTTACAAAAAGTATTGTCGATCCTCTCTCATCCCGGAGCCTTTTCAAACCGGAAATAACGCTTTTTTCAGTTTCACTGTCCAAAGATGAAGTAGGTTCATCAAGAAGTATTAATGAGGAGTTTTTAAGGTATAAAAGAGAAAGAAGGACCCTTTCCTTCATACCACCGGAAAGGGAGAAGGGGTACTTATCAAGAACAGTTTCAGAAAGTGAGGAAAATTCGAGTGCTTTTTTTATAAGGCTATGGTCATATGCTTTACCTCTGAGCCTTATATCTCTTTTTAACAGGTCCTTTATCTTATATACAGGGTTCAGGGCACTTTCAGCGTCCTGCAGTACTGTTGAAATCCCGTTTCCTGCAAAACTTCTGAGCATAACAGGGGAAAGGATAAGCTTATCTTTGAAATAATATGAACCCTCTGTTTTGTATTCCCCTCTGAGGAGTCCTGAAAGAAAAAGTAGCAGAGTTGTTTTTCCTTCCCCGGATTCCCCGATGAGGGCATAGGATTTTCCTTCCTCAAGGGAAAATGTAACTGATGAAAGGATTCTCTTATCCTTTCTTTCCAGACTCAATTTATCAACTCTGATAATTTCTTTCACACCAAAATACTAACAGAAAACTTGTCATATGTGGATGCTATCCTTAATATTATGAAAGGTTTTATCTGTTAAGTTATTTGAATATAATAAGTTATAGAAATGGTGTAAAGAATTTACAATAATTTTCATAAAAGCTCTTTACAAAATATTTCAATAAGAGCAATATGCATAAGGTTGCAAAAATGCAGCTTAACGATTGACTAAAAAACAGGAAATTTAGTAATCTAACAGAGCCGCTTAAAAGGGGCGGCAGATTTTTTTACACATTAAGCGAAGGGAAGGAAAAGGAAAAAGAAGCTTGTA